>JALVVX010000018.1:46135-51944 GCA_027038555.1 Nautiliaceae bacterium
TACGCAACTATAATAAGTGTTGATGCTTCTATGCCTATACTTGAAAAATGGGGAATAGTTCCTGATTTTGTTACCTCTATCGAAAGAGTGGAAGCAACAGGAAAGTTTTTCGAAAACACCTCAAAAGAATTTCAAGAAAAATTTATAAAAATCCATGCTTCCTTACAGCATGAAAGAGTAATAAACAATTCATTCGGAAATAAAATACTTGTTATGAGACCATATAATTACAATAAATATTTAGGACTTAATAAATACGGATATCTCGGTATCGGTATGAGCGCGGCAAATATGGCGTATGAACTCGCGTATTTTTTAGGATTTAAAAAAATAGTGTTAATAGGACAGGATTTAGCGTACGCAGAAGATGGAACTTCACATGCCAACGGTCATGTTTACGGAAAAGACGAAGTAAAATATAAAGAAAGTGACGAATATGTTACAAAGTACGGTGGAAAAGGTCTTATAAGAACTACAAGAGTCTGGAATATGTTTAGAAATTTTTTTGAAAAAGATATCGAAAGTACAAAAAAAGAAGGGATTGAAACCATTAATGCTACACAAGGAGGCGCAAGAATAGAAGGTGCAATAGAAATGCCTTTTAATGAAGTTGTAAAAAAATATATCCCGAGAAAGAAAAAAAGAAAAATTAAATTAAGACACTCCTCCGAAAAATCAATGGAAAAAGATTTGCAAAAAGCATATAAAAAAATTAATGAAATGTTAAATTACGGAGAAAAAATTCAATCTCAAATAGAAAAACTTTTCTTAAAAGTTGCAAAAGAAGTTGAAAAACTTGAAAAATTAAATCAAGAAAACAAATTGGAAAACATTGATTATAATAAACTTGTAAAACTCTCTTCTCAAATTGATAAAATAAAATCAAAAATTGAAACAAAAAAATTTGTCAATATATACGGTGATACAATTCAAAGTTATCTTGTAAATAAAGAACTAGATTTAGCAAAAATAATTGTTAAACCAAGTAACACGGAAATTGAAAAAAAAGCTAAAATTATCGAATGGATTATGCAACATAAAGAATGGCTTTTTATGCTTGCAGGAAGTATAAATGCTCAAAGAATAATAATGCAACGTTCATTAAACCCATTAAAAGAAGAATTAAAAAAACGAAATCTTCTTTAATTCACTCTTAAAAAGATACTCTTTGACACTAAATTTAAAATAAAAAAGCCCGAAAGGGCTGAAATTATTGAAGTAATCTCATAACATTTTTTTGCACTGCATTTGCTTGTGATAATGCATAACTTCCTGATTGTGCTAAAAGATTGTATTTTTGGAATCTTGCAGTTTCAGCCGCAAAATCAACATCTCTGATTTGAGCTTCTGCCGCTTTTACATTAACTTGTGTTACTGTGATATTACTAATTGTACTTGTCAATTGATTTTGAACAGAACCGATATCCGCTCTAATTTTATCAAGCATTTTCATAGCGCTGTCACTGATACTCATAACAGCCATTGCACCTTTAAGTGTTGTAACACCTGCACCTACTAAACTTGTAGTTTTAGCTTGTGAATAAGATGCGGTTTTAGAATTTGCAAAAAATCCTATTGCACTTGCTTGATCCACTGTAAAGTTACCTTTAATTGATCTTAAATTGATTGTTTGTTGAGCAACTTTTGAATCTTTATCAAGTCCTACCGCACTTAAATTAGCTCCTGAAACAATAATATCTCTTGCATCAAGTCTTGTTAATGTAAGTCTACCATAATTTTGAATACCTTGTGAATTGATACCTGCAAGACTTAAATTAGAACCGCTTATAACTATTCCTCTACCATCTAAACTTCTTAAATTTAAATTACCTCTGTTATCGATAAACGCTTCAACCCCTGTTTGATCTTTTACTGCATTAATAGCCCCAACTAATTTACCATCACTGTCATTTGCTTTTACATCGGTAATATCTCCGATTTTAATACCGTTAATTGTTAAACTTTGTATAACTTTACTTCCTGCATTTTGTACTGCCACAGAACCTGTTGCAAGCACTTGCCAAGAAGCATGAACACCTGTTTTATCAGAGTTTTTATTGATAACTTCTGCAAGCACTCCGATACCTGTTCCTACACTTGTAGAAATTACAACACTTTCAAGTTTAACATCATGTACCCCATCAACATTTTTGAATGTTAATTGTACATTTCCTGATGATGTAATTCTTGTTCCTGTTTCAAATCTTGTATCACCGATTTTATCAGAAGATGTTGCACCGATACTTGCTTTTATTGTTTGATTTGAATAAGCACCGATTTGGAATTCTTGATTTGTAAAACTACCACTTAATAACGCTTTACCGTTGTATGAAGTAGTCCCTGCAATATTGTCAAGTTCTTCCATTAATCTTGTAATATCTTGTTGAAGAGCTTTTCTTGTATCGGCTGTTTGACCATCTTGTGCTGCTTGTGTAGCTTTTACTTTGATAGTATCAAGAATTTTTGTTTGTTCATCCATTGCTTTATCAGCTATTTGCATAATAGCAATACCATCATTTGCATTTCTGATAGCTTGTCCTAAACTATCTGCCTGATCTCTTAGTGAATCTGCAATTTGTAGACCTGATGCATCGTCTGCCGCTTTGTTGATTCTAAGTCCTGTACTTAATTTTTCTAATGAATCTGCCAATTTCCTGTTTGTTTCTTGTAATGCTGCATGTGCATTTAATGCAGCAACATTTGTGTTAATTCTAAATCCCATAACTAACTCCTTTTAGTTTTTTAGCGACATCCTTGCCACTTCAAGAATAAAATCGGATTTAACAAAAAAAACTTTATATTTTTTAAGCGAAATGTTAAAAACTTATATATTTTCCAACAATAAACATTAATCCATTCTTTAAAAGTTGGAGATTACGGAAAAGCTCTTACAATGCTTGGATTGCAAAAAGCTTTAGGTGTAAATGATGTAGATGCAGCAGTAACTACATTAGTCGGAGGAGGAATTGCAACAGGAGCCGCAATAGATAAATTAAGACACGCAATTAATGGCGATAGAGTAGCTACGAAAGATATGACAATTAAAGATAAATACGGAAAAGAAATGAAAATTGCAAAAGGGGATACTTTTAATATTCAAGATATTGACCCAGAAGATAGAATAAAAGCATTAGAACATTCTAAAATAGAGCCTAGTTTTGCTGGTAAGGTTGCTGGTAAAACTTGGGATGGAATGAAAGATACAATGAAAACAGTAGGCGATAAATTATCTCCTTTTAAATCTTTCAAACAAGGGACTGAAGAAACCGTGCAAAAAACCACCAATACCGCCAATAATGACAGCAGCAGTGGTGAACAAACCAATCCAGAAGAAAACTTCCATGATAATCCTCCTTCATCAAATTCTACTACAAGTATAAACGATACAGGAGAAAATGTCAAATCTCTTGAAAATTTTAATAAAGACTTATCTGCAAAAGATACTAGTTTGGTAAAAAAATTTGCTAAAATAGGAATAGGAGCAAGTACAATAGCAAAATTTGTAGCAGAAAATCTTATAAGTGGAACACCTTTAAATCCTACTTCATTAGCTAATGATGATTTATATCAAGGTAGATTTAAAGGAATTGCTCCTGATGATGATTGGTTAACTCCTAAAGAAGCTCTTGTGAGAGTAGGAAACAATGCTTTTGAAACTAATGTAAATTTTGATGCTTTAAACAATTGGATGCAAGCTAATCCAAAAAGAGCTCAAATGTTACAAAGTGCATTAAATCATCAAACATATATTTCTCCTGCTGATTTGGAAAATATCTCAACTCCTGATGGATTATTTAATTATGTAATGTCTCACACAAAAATGACTGAAATGTCTCCAACTGCAGCAACAGCATTACAACAACCAACAGCAGGAGCTGATTATCATACTTCTGTTGCAAATCAAGTACAAGCAATTCAACTTCAACAAAGATTAGTTCAAGACCAAGAATATATGAGACAATTCATAAATCCTGTTAATCCAGCTTATGGAGTTACTCTACAAACTGCCTCAGGAGAATTAAGTCTTGCATCTACACCAAGAGGAACTTTGGAAATAGGTGGTTATCAAACAAATGTCCCAGTTTCTGAATTTAGAAATTTTATGAACTCTAATCCTGATTCTTATCAAAACTTTGTACAAACTGTTGCAAATAGTAATATTAACAATAATAATGCAAGCGACTTATTTAGCGGTTATCAAAAACTTGACAACGGAAGAGTAGAAAATATACTTCAAGTAATGCAATATCATACTTCAAGACAAGCAGATAATACAATGATAGGATTAATGGAAAAAAGGAAGAAACAAATATTTTTATTCGTTTCCAAATATCTTAGCCTCTTTAACCATATCGTCTATTTTTTCAACTTTTTTTAATTTTATATCATCGTCATATAGATTATGTTTTTTAAGGTAATCCAATACATATTTTGCATCGTAAACCAAAATATTTTTAGGTCTTTTTTTGAACATCATAATTCCAAATTTGCCAGTAATACCACCTCCATCTGTATTGATACCGCATTTTCTATAAGGATTATAAGCTCCTAATGTAGCGACTCTTTTTAAATAACCAAAACTCGAATTACATTTTTTGAAAAACTCTTCTGGAGTATTTATTAAACTTCCATTTACATTAGAAATTTGTCTTGGAAATACAAAAGCAAAATATTTATAGCCTTTATTTAACGTTTGTTCGGCAGCAATTTGTAAGGTTGTTGCATTTAACTTTTCACTTCTTGTATCATATGTCATACTATTATCACCAGTTGCTATATAATATTTATATACAGGTCTATTATAATTAGCGGAATAATCAGTTGCCTGTTTTACAAACTTAGCAGCACATCCGGAAAATATTAATCCTACAATTGTTGATAAAACTATTGTTGTTATTTTTTTCATGTTTTCTCCTTAAAATATATTTGCAATTGAATTTGCAGTTTTTTCTTCTAAAATTGGTAATGCATCAGATACTTTTAAATGAGTTTTTGTAGCTTGAGCATATACTCTGGTATCATAAGTTTTAAAAACTTTATCGTTATTTAAATTAGTGGCATTTGGATTTAATTTTTCTTTTACTCTTACATCTGTGACTATTCTAATAGTTTCATCTTCGGCTAATTTGGCTCCTACACCATAAATAAGTCCTCCAACAGCCGCACCAACTAAAGAATCTTTCCCTGTACTTCCAGCAGGTGCCCCGCTTGCTCCTATGGCAGCACCCTCAGCAACTCCAAATGCAGTGGCTGTTCCAGCATTCTTTTCTTTAATATTATTTGCAAATAAAACATTTACGTACAAAATATAATGGGCATTTTTTACGTCATCTACTATTTTATAACTTTTGGATTGAAGTTTTTTTATTAATAATGCTTTAATTTTTTCACCAACTCCATTCATATTGGAAGTATTTTTCACTATCAGATAAATTGTTTTTTGTTCTTTTGGAACTGGATTTAAAAATATCGATTGTGTCATTTTAGAATTTGTTTCCATGGAAAACGTGGCACATCCTGTTGTTAAAAGAGTTGCTAAGGCTATGCTTGATAAGAGTGTTGTATTCATTTTTCTCCTTTTTGTTTTAAACTATATGCAGGAAGACATTATTATAATTTTAGATAATAATTACAAAAAATAGAAAAAAATTGTAATCGATTTTTAATTAAAAATTTTAATTAAAAACCATTTACTCAAAGCCATATCAGCCAAATATATAAAATAAATAAGAATAGGATTAGTAAAAATTGGTTGTTATTATGTTATTAGATTGGTTTACAAAAGAATAATCCTATCTGTATTAAAACA
>JALVVX010000019.1:0-3812 GCA_027038555.1 Nautiliaceae bacterium
ATCAAAGGTGTAAGCATTGAGGCAAAAACCGGGGAGGTTGTGGGACTTCTTGGTCCAAATGGGGCTGGTAAAACTACAACTTTTTATCTGATTTGTGGACTTTTGAGACCTGATGAAGGGGAAGTAAAGCTTGATGAAAATGATATAACCAAACTTCCACTTCATAAAAAAGCAAGGCTTGGAATTGGATATTTACCTCAGGAGAGCTCAATTTTTAGGGATTTGAGTGTTGAGGATAATCTTTATATCGTAGCAGAAGAGTATTACGATAAACAAGAAAAAGAAAAAGTTGTAGAAGATTTGCTTGAAGCATTTAATATCGAACCTATTAGAAAAAGAAAAGGTATAAATTTAAGTGGAGGGGAAAGAAGAAGGGTCGAAATAGCAAGGGCTCTTGTGCCAAAACCTAAATTTTTATTTCTTGATGAGCCTTTTGCGGGTGTTGACCCTGTAAATGTAAATGATATAAAAGAGCTTATTAAGACTCTAAGCCGTCATAATATTGGGGTAATAATTACAGACCACAATGTAAGAGAGACATTATCTATTTGCGATATTGCGTATGTTCTTAAAGACGGGCAGATTCTTACAAAAGGAGATGCAAAGCATATTGTGTCGCATCCGGAAGTGAGAAAATATTATCTTGGAGAAGACTTTACGTTATGAAACTCAAAACAAAAGTTACAAATAAACTCTCACCTAAACTTATAAATTTTTTACCTGTTTTAAAAGCCGGGGTTGACGAGCTTATTGAAATTGCCAAAGAAATGGAAAAAGACAATCCGTTTTTAGAGGTAAAAAATAAAAAATTTGTAACTGTAAGCAATCTTAAAAATGCTATAACGGATGAAATTGAAGCTCTGAGTGTTTCAAAAAAGACTCTTTATGAAGATTTAATTGAACAGATTGAAAATTCAAATCTTTTTCCAACTGAAAAATCAAAGCAAGTTGCTTATGAGATTTTAAAAGATATTTCAATTGAAGGTTTTTTTGAAGGAGATGAGGAAGAAATTGCAAAAAAACTCAATGTAAGCAAAGAAAAAGTAGAACACGTCAGACAAAGGTTTATTTATCTTAATCCTCCGGGAGTCGGGGCAAAAGATATTAAAGAGTGTATGCTTTTTCAGCTTTATAATCTGCAAATATCAAAAGAGGTATTTAATTTAGCTAAAAGTATGATAAATAATCTTGAAAATATACACAAATATGACGACTCGAAATATTTTGAAGAAGCAGTTAAAATAATTAAAAATTTAAAAGTAATACCTGGATATGAATATGTAAAAGATGAAGAGATAATTCCTGAGATAATCGTATTAAATATAAACGGAGAGCTTCAAATAAGGCTTAATGATGAACATTATCCCGAAATAAATATTAAAGAGTGTGACTTAAAAAATCCATTTTGCAAAAGAAAAATAAAAGAAGCAAGAAGTTTGGTTGATGCATTGGAACTAAGAAAATCGACTTTAAAAAAAATTGCACTTATGATAGTTGAAATTCAATATGAGTTTTTTACAGGAGGGATGATAAGACCTATGAAAATAAAAGATATTGCAGATGAGCTTGAATATGCTCCATCAACTATAAGTAGAGCCATATCAAATAAATATTTGCTTTGCAATAGAGGTATTGTTCCTTTAAAACGTTTTTTCTCAACCGCGCTTGATGAAGAAATATCTTCAAATCAGATTAAAGAAGAGATAAAAAATTTAATTAAAAAAGAAAACAGACAAAGACCATACAGTGATGACAAACTTACAGAGTTAATCAACAAAAAATACAACCTTAATCTTGTAAGAAGGACAATATCAAAATACAGAGACGCTCTTAATATCCCTACAAGCAGGGAGCGAAAAAAACTGTATAAAGTATCAAAATGAAAGTTGCGATAATAGGTGCAGGGGGATTTATAGGACAAAATCTTGCAAAAGAATTTAATGATACTGTTTTGGTTGACAGAACTTTGAATAATTTGGAAAAAATCAAAGAATGTGATGTTGTGATAAATCTTGCCGGAGCTACAATTCTTAAAAGATGGAGTCAAAATTATAAAAAAGTATTGTTTGATTCAAGGATTGAAACCACCAAAAAAGTTGTAGAGATCATTAATGATTCGAATGTAAAATATTTCATTTCCACTTCCGCTATCGGCATATATCCTGATAATTGTAGCTGTGATGAAGAGAGTGAACTTGGTGATAATTTTTTGGCAAATCTTGCAAAAAAATGGGAAGAAGAAGCATTTAAAGCAAAAATCCCGACAGCAGTTCTAAGGCTGTCTGTCGTTCTTGGAGAAGGAGGTGCAATAAAACAGATGCTTTTGCCTTTTAAATTAAATCTTGGAGGGACTATCGGCAGAGGTTGTAATTTTATGAGTTTTATAGATATCAGGGATTTAAGGAGAATTTATAAATTTTTAATAAAAAAAGAATTAACCGGGGTATTTAACGCAAGTACTCCATTTTATACGACAAATTATGAATTTACTAAAACTCTTGCAAAAGCACTTAATAAAAAAACTCTTTTCATAATCCCGCCTTTTTTTCTTAAAATTTTATACGGCGAGGGAGCAGAAGTGCTTTTATCTTCTCAAAAAGTTTTGCCAAAAAGGCTTTTAGAAGAAGGGTTTGTATTTAAGTACCCTACAATAGAAAAATCACTTTTTAGTATGTTTAATCATTCCTGATAATAAGGCTTTTTGGAAGATTGAATTTTTCAATAATCTCTTTTTCTTTTTCCCTCATTTCACCGTTATCTGTCTCATGGTCGTATCCCAAAAGATGCAAAAGACCGTGTATGAAAAGAAGTTTTATTTCATCTTCTATGCTGTGTCCAAATTCCTCGGCTCCTTTTTTTGCCGTATCGATAGAAATTACAATACTTCCAAGCGGCATTCCGGGGATGTTTTCAAGCGGGAAACTAAGTACGTCTGTCGGCTTGTCTTTTTGTCTGTGGAGTCTGTTTAGCTCTTGTATTTCATTATCATCGGTCAATATAAGTTCTACATCTCTGTCGGTTAAAAATTTATAAATTTCATTTAGGCTTTGTATATCAAAATCATAATCGGTTCTGTTTTCAAAATCTATCATTTAACGGCCTTTTTTAGTAAAATTATACAAAAAGGTTTATGATGAAAAAAGCCGTTGTAATTTTAAGCGGCGGGATGGATTCTACCACTTCCGCATTTATTGCCAAAAATGAAGGCTATGAAATTATCCCCCTTCATTTTAATTACGGACAGAGGACTGAAAGAAAAGAGCTTGATAGTTTTAATAAAATCTGCGATTATTTAGGCATAAAAAACAGATATGTTATTGATATACCTTTTTTTAAGCAAATAGGTGCAAGCGCACTTGTGGATGAAAACTTAGAAGTGCCGACAGATGGTATTAAGCCGGGTATTCCAATTACATATGTGCCTTTTAGAAACGGTATTTTTTTATCAATTGCCGCGGCAGTTGCCGAAAAAGAGGGTGCAGAGGCTATATATATAGGTGTAGTCGAAGAAGACAGCAGCGGATATCCTGACTGTCGGGAAGAATTTATTGAAAATATGGAGTGGGCAATAAATGCGGGAACCAAACCCGAGACCAATATAAAAATAAAAACACCTCTTATTCATCTAAAAAAAGAAGACATTGTCAAAAAAGCAATTGAAGAGGGTGTTCCGCTTGAATTTACTTGGAGCTGTTATAAAGAAGAAGATGAAGCGTGCGGAGTGTGTGATAGTTGTAGATTGAGACTTAAAGGATTTGAAAAAGCGGGAGTTGAAGATCCTATCAGGTATAGGAGTAAATGAGTAGATGAGT
>JALVVX010000019.1:3912-9619 GCA_027038555.1 Nautiliaceae bacterium
GCACAGATTGATGAAAAACTCAAAGAATCTTTTGCCGTTGATATTCTGATGCTTTATATGGTAGGCATTAAGCCTGTAATAGTTCATGGGGGAGGCAAAAGAATCACTGAAATACTTGGTGCACTTAATATCAAAACTGAATTTAAAGACGGTATTAGGGTGACGACGGAGGAATCTATAAAAATTGCCGAAATGGTATTAAGCGGTGAAATTAATAAAGAAATTGTAAATATGTTAAATCAGCACGGGGCGAAAGCCATAGGAATAAACGGTAAAGATATGTCTTTTATGAAAGCAAAATCATTGGTTGGATATACGGGTGAGATAACTTCGATTGACGGTGTGTTTTTGAATAAACTTTTAAGTGAAAACTTAATTCCGGTAATAGCGCCTATCGCCGCTGGCGATTCTCCTACACATCCGGGATTCAATATAAACGCAGATACCGCGGCAAGTGAAATAGCCGCGGCGATTAATGCTAAAAGAGTAATATTTTTAACTGATACTCCGGGAGTATTGGATAAAGAGGGAAAACTTATAAGTTCTCTTAATAAAGATGAAATTGAAAAACTCAAAAATGACGGCACAATAGCAGGAGGGATGATTCCAAAAGTCGATGCGGCTTTAAGCGCTGTGGAAAAAGGTGTTGAGAAAGCTCATATTATTGATGGAAGGATTGAACATTCGATACTTTTGGAACTTCTGACAAGCGAAGGTATCGGGACAGAAATTAAATAGTAAGATTATTATGTTAAGTTTTGTTTTGTAAATTATAATTGATAACTAATTTTTTCAACAATCAGACTCAAATTCTTTATCTTTTTTTCTTTTTCTTAAACTGATATAATTCGCGCAAAAAAGGGATGATTTGCCTTTAAATAAATTAAACAAAGAGCAGTTTTCAGCCGCAACAGCACCTTTTGGACATAATTTGATTATTGCAAGTGCCGGAACTGGTAAAACCTCTACAATTGTAGGAAGAATTGCATACCTTTTACAAAACGGCATTAAACCAGAAGAAATTCTTCTTTTAACATTTACAAACAAAGCCGCAAATGAGATGAAAGAGAGAATAAGCAGGGTATTTGAGAGTGCTAAAAATATAGAAGCGGGGACTTTTCATTCGGTCAGTTACAGATGGCTAAAAAAACTGAATAAAAAAATAGTTTTAAAACAGCCAAAAGATATGAGAATACTTTTTAAATCCGTTTATGACAAAAGAGATTTTTCTAAACTTGGATATGAAGAAAAACCTTACAGTGCAAATTATCTCTTTGACATTTATTCCCTGTTTTTAAATTCAAATTCAGATTCTTTTGAAGAATGGCTTTTAAATAGAGCACCTTTACAAGAAGAATTTGTGTTGATATATGAAGATATCTTTGATGAGTATGAAGATATAAAAAAAGAGCATAATTTAGTCGATTTTAATTCTCTTCTTTTAAGAATGATAGAAGAACTTGAAAACGGTATTGAAAATCCTTTTAAAGAGGTTCTTGTGGACGAATATCAGGATACTAATCCACTTCAAAACAGACTCATTGAAGCATTAAAACAAAATTCTTTATTTTGTGTAGGGGATTATGACCAGAGTATTTATGCATTTAACGGTGCGGATATAAATATTATATCAACATTTGATAAAAGATATCCGGATGCAAAAATATTCACTCTCAAAAAAAATTACAGAAGTTACGGGGAAATTCTTGATGTGGCAAATAAAGTTATTAAAAACAATCCGAGAATCTATCCGAAATCACTTGAAGTTACAAGAGGATACTCCGGAGAATATCCGAAACTTCTAATGTACCATGATACTTTTGAAGAATATCGAGACATTGCTAACAGAATTTTAAACTCAACGACCGACAGAGATGAAATAGCCATTCTTTTTAGAAACAATTCAAGTGCCGATGCAATTGAAGCAATGCTTAGAGAAAAAGGTATTGAATGCAAACGAAAAGGAGGGGTCGGTTTTTTTGAAAGCAGGGAAATTAAAGTAACACTTGATATTCTTGTATTTTTGCTAAATCCAAAAGATATAATGGCTTTTATTCATATATTTGAATATGCAAAAGGTATAGGAAGTGCAATTGCAAGTGAGATATTTGATGCATTAAATACATTAGGTAACGGAAATGCAATAAAAGGTTTTTTAAATCCGGACACTTCAAAAAAAATTTATCAAAAGAAAAAAACTTCTTATCAGCTTGGGCTTTTTGATGATTTTATTCAGCTTGGAAGTGTTGCGAAATTTAAGGATTTGGGATTTGATGACGAATTTTTGGCAAATCCGATTCTAAGGCATCCGAAATTAAGTGTTGAAGGAGCGGAATTTTTATATGAATTTTATAAATTTTTAAAAAAAACACAAAGATTTAAAAATCCGAATTCTGTTTTTAATGAACTTATAAACTCAACACTACTTAATAAAATAATTTTGCATCTTGCCAAAGAAAGAAGTAAAGATAAAAACGGCAGATTAATTGAAGAGCTTTATGAGGAAAATAAAGAAAAAATAAGAAATAAAATAAATATTTTAGGAAATCTGTTAAGAAAATACACGGATTTGGAAAAGTTTATCAACGCTATGGTTTTAGGTGCAAATGAAATGAGTGCAGGAAAAGGAGTGAATCTTTTAACTGTTCATGCAAGCAAGGGACTTGAATTTGAAGAAGTATATATTGTCGATATGATGGAGGGAAGATTTCCAAATATTAAACTCTCTAAACCTGCCGGGGGAATAGAAGAAGAAAGACGTCTTTTTTATGTAGCGGTTACAAGGGCAAAAGACAAATTATATTTTGCATGTGCTAAAATGGACAGAATCAAAAATATAGAATATCAGCCAAGCAGATTTTTGATAGAAGCCGGGTATAAAATAAATTGAAAATGTAAAATGAAAAATTTAAAGGATAGTAATGAATTATAAACAAAACAATATCAAAAACATTATGCACGGATTTTTTTTGGCGGTGGCGATGACAATAGCCGAGCCAAGTACAATTTTGCCATTAATTATTCATCATTTTACCGAAAATGTGGTTATTATCGGAATTTTTGTTTCGCTTTTAAGAGGAGGTGCTATTTTAGTTCAGTTAATAGCCGCATTTTATGCACAGACATTTAAAAAGGCTATGCCGTACCTCAGAAGGGTATTTATTGTGCGTGTTTTAAGCTGGTTTTTGATAGGATTAAGTATTTATCTCATAGGTGATAAAAATCCTAAATTGACTTTAATTTTATTTGGTATATTTCTTTTTATTTTCTCTTTTTCAGCCGGATTTGGAAGTATATATTTCAGTGAAATAATCGCAAAAGTATTTACAAAACAAGAGCGCGGAAAAACAATGGCAAACAGACAGCTTTTTGCAGCTGTGGGGTCTATTATAAGCGGAGGGGTTGCCGGATGGGTTTTGAGTAATTTTGAACCTCCAAGAAGTTATGCTTATCTTTTTATGATTAGTGCGTTTTTGATGAGTATAGGTATGTTTGCATTTGCAAGTATAAAAGAGCCTGTAAAAGAAAATGTAAGAATCAAAGAAGAGAGTTTTTTTAAATATATAAAAAACGCTTTTTCATTTTTAAAAGAAGACAAAGCTCTACAAATCCAAATACTTGCAATGCTTTTTAGTTATTCGTTTCTTTTTGCTTTTCCTTTTGTGATTATTCAGGCAAAAAACACTATTAATCTTACAGGTTGGCTTGTTGGAGGATTTGTAACTATTCAGATGCTTGGAGCGATACTTGGAAATATTATATGGAAAAAGCTTTCACCTGATTATAAAAAAATATTTTTAATTTCATATATTTTGGTAATAATTTCTTTTTTACTTGTTATGTTTTTTGAAAATGAAGTAATTTATTTTCTTTTTTTCTTTTTGATGGGTATGGCAATAGACGGATTTAGAATAAGCGGAATGAATCTTTTATTTGAAATAGCCCCGGAAGATAAAAGACCTATTTATGTGGCTTTGCAAAACAATATAACTTCAATAGGTCTTTTTTTCTCAATTCCGGGAGGTATGATTCTTGAAATATTCGGATATAAAATTTTGTATTTTTTTACAGTTTTTATGCTTTTAATAGGATTTTATTTCGCAACAAAATTGAAAGATTAATAATTTTATCTTATATACATAGCATTTGTTATAATTTTTTATTATACTTTTATAAAAATACATCTAAGGGGAGTATGAATGAAAAGAGTCTTAATATTAGGAGGAGGTTTTGCCGCGCTTGAATCGGCAATATGGCTCAAAAAATACGGGTTTGATGTAACTGTTGTAGCGAACAGGGATTATATGTATGTTTATCCTATTTCCATTTGGATACCGACAGGTGAATACAAATTTGATGATTGTATTTTAAAATGGGAAGAACTCTCACAAGTTCACGGTTTTAAATTTGTTCTTGACGAACTTCAAGAGCTTCATATTAATGAAAAAATAGTAAAATGTAAAAATAATGAATTTAGAGATTTTGAGTATCTTATTATTGCAATAGGGGCAAGTAAAATAAAACATAAAGGAAGTGAAAACATTCTTTCTATTTGTGGACATCCTGAGGAATCTTTAAAAATAAAAGAAAAACTTGATGAGCTTATAAAAAAAGGAAGCGGAAAACTTGCATTCGGGTTTGGAGGCAATCCAAAAGACCCGAGTAATGTAAGAGGCGGTCCGGCATTTGAAGTTATGTTTAATATTGATTATAAATTAAGAAAACTTGGAATTAGAGATAAATTTGAAATAACTTTTTTTGCCCCTATGCCAAAACCTGGTGCGAGAATGGGTGAAAAAGCTCTTAAAGCAATGGATTCTTGGTTTGAGAGACTTAATATTAAACAAATAAAAGGTAAAAAAATCAAAGAATTTGTAAGTGATGGTGTAATTTTTGAGGATGATTCTAAACTTGAAAGTGATTTGACTATGTTTATCCCGGCAGGTAACGGACCGGAAATTTTTAAAAACTCAGATTTGCCGTTAAATGAAGCAGGATTTATAAAAATAAACGAATACTGTGAAGTAAAACATAATTTTGATGAAACATGCTCTGAGAAATATCCTATATTTGTAATAGGAGACAGTGCAGCAATTGATGGTCCAGATTGGAGGGCAAAACAGGGACATTTGGCTGAGGTAATGGCAAGGGTTGCGGCATATAACATAAATGAAATGGAAAAAGGCAGTGAAAAAAGAAAAGAATATATCTCTCACATAAATATTTTATGTCTGATGGATGCAGGTAACGGAGGAGCTTTTGTATATAGGGACAATAAAAAAGCTATTATGATTCCTCTTCCGATAATAGGGCATTGGATGAAAAAAGGATGGGGCTGGTATTTTAAAAACTCAAAACTCAATAAAATTCCGAGAATTCCGGGGATGTGAAAATTGAAAATGAAAAATTAATTAAAATTTTTCTCTAATTTTTCAGTCGCAACTGTGGCTTTATCGTTTAAGAAAATATCGGTTATCTTATTTGTATAATTTGATGGTTCTATATTTATTTCTATTATTTTAGCTCCCCTTGTCTTTGCAATATACGGCAATTCGCTTGCCGGCATAATCTCTCCTGTCGTTCCGATAACTAAAACAGTATCGGCATTTTCCATAAGATGGATGGATTTTTCAAATGCATCAGCGGGAATCGGCTCACCGAAAAACACAAAATCAGGTTTTAAAATACCTTTGCAATTAGGACAAAG
>JALVVX010000019.1:9719-13350 GCA_027038555.1 Nautiliaceae bacterium
GAAGCGGCAAAAAAATGTGCTATTCCTATTGAAGAAATTGAAAGACAATTAAAAATTCTTAATGAAAAAAAAGAAGAACTTCAAAAAAAATGCGAAGAACAAATTAAAGAACTTGATGCTTTAATCGAAAGGATTGAGCACATAAAAGTTCAAGAAGAGCTAAGATGTAAAATGAAAGAAGAGAATAAAAATGAAACGGAAAATAAAAATTAATTATTCTTTCTCTTCACATAATTTTTTGTTTCTTTTAAATATTTCTTTGATTTTTTCAATATCATTTTCTTTTGATAGAATATGTTTTATCATAAGCATATGACATTTGTTTTTAATATCAGCTTCCATTTTTTTAAAAAATTCATTTGCATCAGATAATTTTTTTTGTGCTGTTAAATAATAAATCAACTGTGAGAGTGACAGTATAAAAACACTTCCAAAGAAAAGTTCAATTGAAAAAATCCTAAAATCAAAATTGTAAGGTATCGCCTGAATAGCTACTATTACAAGCAGGGCAAGAGAAAAAATAACTGCTCCTACAAAAAAGCCTTTTGAAGTAGTGGCGATATGTACGTAATTATGTATATTTTTTTCTATTTTAGATGCTTTATATATATTAAGAAACGAAAAAGTTAAGATAATCAGGCTGACAAAAATTAGAGCATAATAAAAAAGCAAGATTAAATTCCTGCTTTTTCTTTGATTTCTTTTTCCATATCCGCAACTATTTCTTCTATACTTCTTTCACCGTTTATTTTTACAAGTTTATTTTGTGATTCGTAAAATTTTTCAATTTCCGGCAGAGGTTCAAGATATATTTTCATTCTGTTGTTAAATACTTCTACATTGTCATCCGCACCTCTTGCTCTTCCAAGAACTCTTTCTTTTGCTGTTTCTTCACTTACTACAACTTCGATAACTTCTACAAGTTCGATGTTTGGATTTTCTTTAAGCATTTCATCAAGGGCTTTCATCTGTTCTACACTTCTTGGAAAACCGTCAATTATTACAACCGGTTTATCAGCTTTTTCAATAGCGTTTTTGATTGTGTTGATAACAATATTTAAAGGGACAAGTTTACCTTGGTCTATATAACTTTTTATTTCTTTTCCAAGTTCGCTTCCGCTTGCAACTTCCGCTCTTAATAAATCACCTGTTGAATAGTGAACTATTTTATCAGGATTTCTCTGGGCAATAATTTCCGCATCAGTTGTTTTACCGCTTCCCGGTGCTCCTATGATTAAAAAAAGTTTTTTTTTCATTTTTACTCCTTAAATTGTTGATGGGTAAACGGGTAAATGGGTGTAGGAGTGTGATAAACGCATAAACCCATTCACACATCCACCCATTTACTCATCCACTACAATATCGGGCATTCAAATTTTTTAACAAAAATTTTTTTACTCATACCTCTTCCAATGGCAATTTTCCTGCCGTCAATTTCAATTTCAATGGGACCGAAAAAAGATTTATTTAAAACCTGTCCCATCTGACCTTTGTGGATTCCAAGGTCAATTAATCTTTGTTTAAAGTTTCCGCAACTTTCATCAAATCCTGTTATTTTAAATACATCACCTTTTTTCAAATCGCCAATTGTGTATTTTTTAATTAATTTATTCATTATCCGCTTTTGGTTTTTTAACTCTTATATGTAATTCTTTAAGCTGTGATTTATCTACTTCTCCAGGGGCACCTGTAAGCAGACACTGTGCTTTTTGAGTTTTAGGGAATGCTATAACATCCCTTATATTATCGGTCTTTCTCATAAGCATTATAACCCTGTCAAGCCCGAGTGCAAATCCTCCGTGAGGCGGGGCTCCGAATTTAAGTGCATCAAGTAAGAAACCGAATTTTTCCCTTGCTTCCATTTCATCAATTCCAAGAAGTTTAAATACTTTTTCCTGGATTTCTTCTTTATGAATCCTGATACTTCCGCCTCCAATTTCATATCCGTTACACACCAAATCGTATGCCACCGATTTGATATCTTCGAAGTTTTCTTCATCCCATGTGTTCATATCAGGCATGGTAAACGGATGGTGAAGCGGAGTAGGGTTGCCGTTTTCGTCTTTTTCAAACATTGGGAAATCTACAATCCAAACAAAATTATATTCATTTTCGTTGATAAGCCCCATATCTTTTGCTATTTTGACTCTGAGTCTTCCCATATAATCAAGAACTGTTTTTTTGTCTCCCGCTCCGAAGAATATAATATCACCAACCTCAGGATTTAATTTTTCTATCATTTTATTAAGTGAATCTTCGCTTAAAAATTTAAGAATAGGACCTTTTAATCCTTCTTCTTTTACCTGAATGTATGCTAAGCCTTTTGCACCGAACTTTCTTACGAAATTTTCAAGTTCTTTTAGCATTTTTCTTGAATAAAATTTATCTCCTCCCGGAACTTTAAGGGCTTTTATTCTGTTGTTTTTAGCATCTTTTGCAATTGAAGCAAAAATTTCATTGCTTGAATCTTTAAATTCACTTAAAACATCAACCATTCCAAGGTCAAATCTCAAATCCGGTTTATCGCTTCCGTATTTTTCCATAGCTTCATGATAGCTCATTCTTTTTATCGGGAGTTTAATGTCAATTCCCGCTGTTTTGAAAGCCTCTTTTACCATAGCTTCAATAGCTTCAATTACATCATCCTGAGTTACAAAACTCATCTCAACATCAACCTGAGTAAATTCAGGCTGTCTGTCGGCTCTTAAATCTTCATCCCTGAAACATTTAGCAATTTGATAATATTTATCAAATCCTGCAACCATCAAAATCTGTTTAAATAATTGAGGTGATTGAGGAAGTGCGTAAAATTCCCCCGGATGAACCCTGCTTGGCACGAGGTAATCTCTTGCCCCTTCCGGTGTTGATTTAGTAAGTACCGGAGTTTCCACATCGATAAATCCGTTTTCGTCAAAATATCTTCTTATAGCATTTGTAACTTTGCTTCTTAATATAAAAGTTTCAAGCATATCGGGACTTCTGAGGTCTAAATATCTGTATTTAAGTCTTAGTTCTTCATTAACGTTTTTATCGCCTATTTGAAAAGGAAGTACATCGGAAGTGTTTTCTATTTCAATATTATCCGCGATAATTTCGATTTTTCCTGTTTTTAATTTCGGATTTTCAAGACCTTCGCCTCTGAGTCTTACTTTTCCTTTTACTTTTATAACATATTCATCTTTTACTTTTTCAGCTGCGGCGTGCGCTTCTTTACTGTCAGCCGGGTCTGCAACAATCTGAATTATTCCGCTTCTGTCTCTGAGGTCTATAAAAATTACTCCCCCATGGTCTCTGTGAGAATTAACCCATCCTACAAGCTCAACTTCTTCGCCAACATTTAATTCGTTAAGTTCGGCACAATAATGGCTTCTCATTAATTTCCTTTTTTGGCGAAATTATAACAAAATGTGATATAATTTATATAACTTTTCTTTTTAGGGAGAGGGAATTGTATAAATTAATAAAAAAATATATTAAAAAAGACGATGCGGAAGTTTTACATAATTTAAGGGTTGAGGCACGAAGGAAACTTTCCGTTTTAGCTCTTGAAAACAAAACGGACCTTGGATTAAAAGCGCTTTTAAAAAACTCTTCAAAACTCAGAGACACCGATGTTTTGATGAGTATATGC
>JALVVX010000020.1 GCA_027038555.1 Nautiliaceae bacterium
AGTTTTTTTAATAGAATTTTAAGAAAAAGAGATGCCATTGTAAGCGAAAGGGCAGGAACTACAAGAGATATTAAAAAAAGAGAAGTGAGTCTTGATGATGAGCTTGAAGATATTTTAATTTTAGATACCGGTGGGCTTGAAGATAAAGATGAATTATTTGATAAAGTAAAACAAAAAGCCTTAGATGTGGCAAAAGAGGCTGATTTGATTATTTATATGGTTGATGCCAAAACAATTCCGGACGAAGAAGAAAAAAAATATGTAAGAAGTCTTCAAAAGCTGAATAAACCTATTATTCTTGTCGTAAATAAAGTCGATAACGACAAAATGATGGAAAAAGTTTATGATTTTTATGAGCTTGGAGTGGAAGAAGTTTATCCTATATCAATTGCACACAACAGAGGTGTGGGGAAACTTATAGAAAGAATAAAAGAATTTGTTCCGAAAAAACAAAAAATAATCGAAGCGACATCGATTGAAGAGGATATTCCGATAGAAGAGCTTTTTGCTGAGGAGGAGAGTGAAAACCTTGAAGAGCTCAAAGAGATAAAAGTGGCAATTGTCGGAAGGGTAAATGTAGGCAAAAGCTCTTTATTAAATGCACTTGTGGGAGAAGAGAGGGCAATAGTGAGCGATGTGGATGGAACGACGATAGACCCGATTGATGAGAGTATATATTTTGATGGATACCATATTACTTTTGTGGATACGGCGGGGATTAGAAGAAGAAGTAAAATAAAAGACATTGAAAAATATGCATTAATGAGAACTGAAAAAGTTTTACAAGAAGCGGATGTGGCGATACTTGTGCTTGATAGTAAAGGAGGAATAGTAGAACTCGACGAAAAAATCGGAGGGCTTATTCAAAAGCATAAAAACGCATGTATTATCGTCGCAAACAAATGGGATGAAGCAAGAGAGGATTATAAAAAGTTTGAAGAAGATGTAAGATACAGATTCAAATATCTCTATTATGCTCCATTTATGGTTGTCAGTGCCAAAACAAAAAGAAATATTGATAAACTTAAAGAAAAAATAGTTTATGTTTATGGAAATTACATCAAAAGAATTTCAACTTCAAAACTAAATGAATGGATAAAAGAAGCGACAATCAGACATCATCTTCCAACTGATATAACAGGCAGGGAAATTAAAATATATTATGCTACACAGTTTGGGATAAAACCTCCTACAATTGCCTTAATTATGAATAAACCGAAACTTCATTTTTCTTATAAGAGATATTTGATAAACTTTTTAAGACAAAAAGAAGATTTTACAGGTACTCCTATCGTACTTATACCAAGAGAGAAAGGAAAAAAAGATGAAGAAGATTAGTATGATTTTATCAGGACTTGTTTTAGGTGTAGGTATTGCAAATGCTGATATGTTAAGTGTTAGCGCAGGTGTGGGAATAGAACAGCAAAAAATCGATGGTTATGTCAAATCAGGTAATACAAAAAACTATTTTAATAATAAATCTGCGGAAACGGATGGTAATACTAATACCGGAAATTTAGGACTTGATGATAAAAACAATCCGTTTTTATGGGTGAAAATAATTCATCCTATTCCGTTTATTCCGAATATTAAACTTCAATATACAAAATATCATTCAACCGGACATAGTAATTATATTGCAGGTAATATGAAAATTTTCGGTGATGTAGATATTTCTACTGCTTTAACCGATGCAGATACAAAAATGGATATAAATTCATATGATATTACGGCATTTTATGAATTTAATCCGGTATTTGCAGATATAGAAATCGGTGCAGGTGTAGATATATGGAATGGTAATACAAAAATTTATGATAATACGAACAATAAAGAGATAGTAAATCAAAATTTTACTGTTATTTTACCTTATGTTTACGGACATGTTGAAACAATGAAATTTTTCGGATTCAGTGCCCTTGCGGATATAAAATGGGCAAAAGCCGGGGATAATCATCATTATGATTATTTAGGGGCTATTAAATACACTATTGATGTGCCGGGACCTATAAATCCTTTTATAAAAGTTGGGTATAGATATAAAGAAGCGTACGGAGTTGATGGGGATAATACCACAAAACTTCAATATAAAGGTGCATTTGCCGAAATAGGAGCAAGATTTTGAGAGTTGTAAGCGGAATGAGGCCAACAGGCAAACTTCATTTGGGTCATTATATAGGAGTTATAAAAAACTGGCTTGATTTGCAAAACAGATATGAATGTTTTTACTTTGTTGCCGACTGGCATGCACTTACAACAAAATTTGATGAGCATATAGACCTTAGAAAATATTCTATTGAACTGTTAAAAGAATGGATAGCATGCGGAATCGACCCTGAAAAGTCAAACCTTTATATACAAAGTGATATCAAAGAACACGCTGAACTTTATTTAGTTCTTAATATGATTACACCTGTAAGCTGGCTTGAGAGGAATCCTACATACAAAGATGCTATGCTTCAAGAAGAGTATAAGAAAAAAAACAATGCCGGATTTTTAACTTATCCTGTATTACAAACTGCGGATATTATTCTTTATGATGCCGATTTGGTTCCTATCGGAGAAGATCAAAAACCTCATCTTGAACTTGCAAGGGAGATTGTAAGGCATTTTCATTTTCTTTACAAATCGGAAGTTTTTAAAGAGCCAAAAGAGCTTTTGACTGAAATTCCAAGACTTCCTGGACTTGATGGGAGAAAGATGAGTAAAAGTTTTAATAATGCCATATATCTTGATGAAAGTGATAAGGAAATATGGGAAAAAGTAAGAAAAGCCAAAACTGATCCAGCGAGAATTAAAAAAACAGACCCGGGACATCCTGAGGTTTGTATTGTATTTGAATATCATAAGGCTTTTTCTTCTCCTGAGGAGGTTAAAGAAATAGAGACAGCATGTAAAGAAGGAAGTATAGGCTGTGTGGAGTGTAAAAAAAGATGTGCAGCTAATATTAAAAAAGTTGTCGAACCGATAAGAGAAAAAAAAGAATCATTAACAGATGATTATATTTTGGATATAATAAATGAAGGAAATAAAAAAGCAAAAGAAATTGCTTCTTCAAAAATGAATGAAGTGAATAAAATAATATTTTAAAGGAGTTTTATGAAAACTAAAAAATTTTTATGTGCGGAGAGAGTTCAAAGACTTATGATGAGTGTTTTTACACTTATAATTTTAATCCTGTTAGCTAAGGGTGCAACACTACCGGCATTAATTTTACTGGCTTTTATGTCAATTATGCTTTTTATCTATTTTGCATTTGATTTTTGTCCGAGCACTTGGATGCTGACAAAACTTCTTGGAAGCTGTTTTTGTGAATGTGATGGAGAAAAAGATGAAAATCAGCTATAAAGATAGTGGTGTTGATATAGATGCCGGAAATTCTTTGGTTGAAAGAATAAAACCGGTTGTAAAAGAGACATTTAATGAAAATGTTGTTGGAGGAATAGGAAGTTTTGCGGGAGCTTTCAGATTACCAAAAGGATATAAAAATCCTGTTTTGCTCTCAGCAACCGACGGTGTGGGAACAAAACTTAAACTTGCAATTGATGCCAAAAAATATGATACGGTTGGAATTGACCTTGTTGCAATGTGTGTAAACGATTTGATTTGTAATTTCGGCGAGCCTTTATTCTTTTTGGATTATTACGCAACAGGAAAACTTGATGTCGATGCGGCGGCTGATGTAATTAAAGGTATTGCAAAAGGATGTAAGGAAGCAGAATGTGCATTAATTGGCGGAGAAACAGCCGAAATGCCCGGAATGTATAGTGAAAATGATTTTGATTTGGCCGGATTTGCAGTAGGGATTGCAGAAGAAGACGAGCTTAATCCAAAAGTAAAAGAAGGTGATGTTTTAATAGCACTTCCAAGCAGCGGTATACACTCAAACGGTTATTCGCTTGTAAGAAAACTTTTTTTTGAGAAACTTAAAATGAAATTTGATGATGAAATTGAGGGCAAAAAACTTATTGATATTTTACTTACGCCTACAAGAATATATGTAAAAGATTTTAAAAGATTAAAACCTTTTATAAATGCCTTGGCTCATATTACAGGCGGAGGGATCGTAGAAAACCTTCCAAGAGTCCTTCCGGAAGATTTAGAAGCTGTTGTCTATAAAGACAAAATAAAAGTGTTGCCGATTTTTGAATTTATGAGCAAATATGTAGATGAAGAAGAGATGTACAGAACATTTAACATGGGTGTCGGATTAGTTTTAGCGGTAAGTGAAGAAAATGTAGATAATGTGTTAAATAACAGCGACGGCTATGTAATAGGTGAAATAAAAAAAGGTAAAAAAGGAGTTAAACTAAAATGAACCCCTCCCGTTTTATCTCTGATTTAGTTGTAAAAATAGCAACGACACCTTTCCCAAAACCAATTCAGTGTTTTATTAATAAACTTTATGTCAAAATATATGATATTGATATGAGCGAATTTGAGCCTGAGAATCCATGTGAATACAAAACTCTAAACGACCTTTTTATCAGACATAAAAAATATATTGAATTTTATGAAGATGAAGATATCGTAGTAAGCCCGAGCGATTCAAAAGTTATAGCAGACGGAGAGATTGAAAACGATATCGTATATCAGATAAAAGGGAAAAGTTATTCAATTAAAGAGCTTATTCCTTACGAAACAAAACTTAACGGCGGATATTTTATCAATCTTTACCTATCTCCAAAAGATTATCACAGATATCATGTTCCTATCGATATGGAAATAGTAAAAGCCACATATATTCCCGGTACGTTAAAACCTGTTAAACCGAGTGTTCTTGAAAAAGAGATTGTTTTTCCAAAAAATAAAAGAATCGTTCTAAGATGCAAAGATTCAAAAAACAGATATTTTTATTTTGTAGCGGTAGGTGCTATGATAGTTGGTAAAATTGTAATGAATTTTGATGAGAGATTACAAAAAGATTATAAAGAGATTACGACATTTGAATACAATGAACCTGTTAAACTTAAAAAAGGCGATGAGCTTGGAAGATTTGAATTCGGTTCATCAATACTTCTTTTCTTTGGACCTGAGCATTTCAAATACTTAAATCAAAAAGATGATGTGGAAGTCGGAGATATTCTTGGAGAAATTTTTTAAAAGTAAAAAAATGAAAAATATAAAAATATTATTAATTTTATTTCTTTTTTCTCCTCTTTTTGCCGTTGATAATCAAAAACTGCTTGACTGTTATAAAATTTTCGAACAAAAAAGAGCGGAACTTGAAGCAAAAGCAGAAGCCCTTTTGGAAAAACAAGAAGCATTTGAAAGCCTTAAAAACACTTATATGGCTCTTATGAAAAAGAAAGAAAAAGAGCTTAAATTAAAAGAGCAGGAATTAAATGCCACACTTGCCAAAATAAAAGAAGAACAAAAAAAAATTCAGGAATTGGTTAAAAAAAATGAAGAAATTTTAAAAGCCATAAAAGAGGCAAAACTTGATAAATTAACTGAAAGTTATGCAAAAATGAGGCCCAAAAACGCCGCACAGATTTTAGAAGATATGAAACCAAAAGATGCCATTGAAATATTGCAAAGACTCTCTCCTCGGATTCTTTCAAAAATTCTTGCTAAAATGGACCCGGCAAAAGCCGCTATGTATACACAGATGTTGCAAAAGGATACTAATGAAAGCACAAATACTTCTGACAGTGGCGGGAGCTAAGCATTTAATAGCAAAAGCGCTTGTTAAAAAACTTGATTTAAACAAAAGAATTTATATTGCTTACGGAAGCACTAATATTTATCTTTTGCATCATTTAAGAATCAATCTTCCAAATTATATGGCGGGATGTAACTTTGAACATAAACTTAATGTAAATAATGAACGGCCAAAACCGGTTGTACTTGAAAACGGACAAAAAATAGATATAAAAGATTTTGAAATAGGTGGAGATGATATTTTTATAAAAGGTGCGAATGCACTTTGGTATGAAAATGGAACGAAACATGCGGCTGTTTTAGCGGCTGATGAGAGGGGAGGCACTTTTGGAAATTTTTATATAAAAGCGGCATGCAGGGGTGCAAAAGTAATAATCCCGGTAGGGCATGAAAAACTCATACCTTTTTATTATCCGGCAACTCAAAATGTGAATTATGCGACAGGAAATAAAGTCGCTCTTTTAAGGTTTTTTTACGGAGATGTATATACAGAAATAGAAGCTTTTAAAGATTTGTTCGATTTAGATGCTTTTATAATTGCATCAGGAGGTATTTTGGATACACAAGGTGCCGTAATTTTTGAAATTACGGGGAAAAGAGTCATAGAAGCCGTTGATTTTGCCGAAGAATTTAATGATAAAATTTTGGAAAATTTATAATTTAGACATTATTGATTTGATATAATTTCAAAAAAAGGCTTAATATGCTTATCAAAGAAGCACAGGTTCCGTTTATTTCAAGAAAAATAGCTTATGATTTATTAAACAGCGGATATGTAACTTTCCCAAAAGGCATCGATAGTGCTATAAATGAAATAGAAGAGATTATAATGGATGATGTGCTATGGGAGAGAGAAATCGAAGATAAAGCAAGAGAAATTTTATCTAAACAAGAAGAAGAGAACGAATTTTTATTTTATGATGTTGATAGAAGGGAAGTATTTAAACTTATAAAAAAAACAATAGCCGAAGAAGAAGGTTTTAATATAAAAAGAGATGAAAGAATTGATGATTTGTCTCATTTTCTTGTAAAAGAGCTTTGGGATAAAGAGCTAATCGATTATGATGTAAGAGACGGAAAGATTAAAAACATAATTTTTAATTCGATTATGGAATTTTTAAACAGGGAAAAAGAAGCAAGGGATGAGGTTTTCAGAAAAATTGAAAATTATAAAAGGCCTTTGATTCCGGGAAGCGAAGAATATGATTTGGTTTTTCAAAGATTATACGAACAGGAACTTAGAAAAAGAGGTTTGATATGAAAGTAAGTATTTTACTTGAAAACGGAATGTTTTTTGAAGCAAAAGGATTTGGCGCAAGTAAAACGGAAGTCGGAGAGATTGTATTTAACACTTCAATGACAGGTTATCAGGAAATTATTACTGATCCGAGTTATGCAGGACAGTTTGTTGTCTTTACAATGCCTGAAATAGGTAATGTGGGTGTAAATGCCGATGATATGGAAAGTAAAAAGGCATGGCTAAAAGGAGTGATACTCAGAGAGTATGTTGATAAATATTCAAATTTCAGAGGTGAAAAGTCCTTAGGGGAATTTTTAAAAGAACAAAACGTTTTAGGAATATGTGATATTGACACAAGATATCTTACAAAAGTATTAAGAAAAGAAGGGGCTATGATGATGATAGCCTCCACTGAAATTCATGATAAAGAGAAACTTGCTGAAATCCTCAAAAATTCACCGAGAATTGAAGAGATTGATTATATAAAAGAAGTAAGCACAAAAGAGCCTTTTATTCATCCTAACGGGGCATGGGATGAGGTTAATTTTAGATACAGAGAAAAAAACACCGATAAAAAAATTGCTGTTTATGATTTTGGGGTAAAAAGAAATATTTTAAATGAACTTACAGAAGCAGGCATGGAGTGTCTGGTACTTCCTGCATCGACTCCTGTTGAAGATGTGATTGAAATGTATAAAAAAGGTGAAATAGGAGGAGTGTTTTTAAGCAATGGTCCGGGAGACCCTTTGATTTTAAAAGAAGTACATAAAAAAATTCAAAAACTTTTAGAAGAAAAAATTCCTATGTTTGGGATTTGTCTTGGGCATCAGCTTTTGAGCATCGCACACGGATATCCTACATTTAAACTGAGATTTGGACATCACGGAGGAAACCATCCTGTGAAAAATTACATAGGAAGAAAACCTGTTGTTGAAATCACAGCTCAAAATCATAATTATAATGTGCCAGAAAATATTGAAGAGATAGCGGAAGTAACTCATAAAAACCTATTTGACGGTACAATTGAAGGTGTAAAATACAAAAACGAACCTGTTTTTTCAGTACAGCACCATCCAGAAGCATCTCCGGGACCTCATGATAGTAAATATATTTTCAAAGAGTTTTACAAAACGGTAAAATGAATCTGAAAACCTTACATAAAATAGCTATTTTTATTTTCGCACTTTTTCTTATTTTTTCTTCTATTGTTATTTTAGTGGGAGAGTATTTTGAAAATACTCTCTTTGCAATTATGATTTTTATTATAGGAATATATATTGTTTATTTTATGGCTTTAAAAACTTTTATTGATGAATAATACCTTTGCTTAACATATATAGCAAAATAATTCCTACGATAATTCTGTATATCCCAAACGGATTTAGTGTATATTTTTTGACAAATTTCAAAAACCATTTAACGGCTATATAACAGCTTATAAAACTTACAACAAATCCTACTGCAAGTACCAATAAATTTTGATCTTTAAATGAAGAGACATTTTTTACAAATTCATACCCGCTTGCCGCGAACATTGTAGGAATTGCAAGCAAAAAACTAAAATCAGCCGCCGTTTTTCTTGATAAACCTCCAAGCATTCCCCCAACTATTGTAGAACCGCTTCTGCTGGTTCCGGGAATTAGTGCAAATACCTGAAAAAATCCTATCAAAAGAGCCTGACGGTAAGTGACTTTTTCCACTTCATTGATTTTGACTTTTTCTTCAGAGTATATTTTTTCAACAATAAAAAACACAATTCCGCCTATTATAAACATCCAGGCAACAGTATAAAGATTAAAAAGCTCTTTTATCTGGTGTCTTAGTAAAAATCCGATGATTGCAAGCGGGAAAAATGCCAATATAACTTTTTTCCAAAGTTCTATTTCTTTAAAATTAATTTTATCAAGATATATTGCCACAATAGCGAGGGTTGCTCCAAGCTGAATTATCACTTCAAATGCCACATTTGAAAGAGTCTGTTTTAGTCCAAGCAGGGTTGAGACTATAATCATATGCGCGGTTGAGCTAATAGGCAAAAATTCTGTAATTCCTTCTGTAATACCTAAAATTATACTGTCAATTATTGTCATTTGATTCCCTCCATTAATTTATTAAATACTTTAAGAGTCATTTTTACATCTTCTAACGCATCGTGGTATTTTGCAGATTGTTTACCAAGAAAAAATGCAACCGCTTCTTCAAGTTTTGGTTGTTTTTTCTTATCAAGCACAACAATATCCCATGAATAAAACATAGTATCGAATATCGGTACTTTTACTATATGTGGAAAATGTTTTGAGCGTTCAAGTTCTCTTTTTAATACACCGAAGTCATAAAATACGTTATGCCCTACAATCATATCCACTTCTTCAAACAGAGAAAGGATATATTCTTTTTTTTCTTCAAAAGTCGGTTTGTTTTCCACGTCTTTTTGAGAAATCTTATGAACTTCATACGCTTCCTCGGAAATTTTGGCTTTTGGATTTAAAAATTCATGAATCTCTTTTGTTTCCAAGGTTTCCATATCCTGAATAACAAAAGCATAGGAGATGATATACCCGTAAATATCGGTTGTTTCCGTGTCAAACACTCCGACTTTTTTAATTTTTGCCTCTTTTGGAGTGTTTTTTAATGCATTTAGATAAAAATTTAAAAATTCTTTGCTTGAAAAAACCTTTTGTCTTTTAAGCGGTTTTTCCCTTTGCATAAGATTGTCTCTTTCAAGAATACAGGATATGAGATAATCCTCATAATTTCTAAAAACGGTATCATCTTTTACATCTTCTTTCAGACACTTTTGTATGTAAGATGTGTCTTTTTTCATCTCTTCAAGGGCATACTTTTTTGTCTGTTTGTTAAAAACGGTAGCTTTTCTAAGCGCCTCTATTTTTTGAGGTAAATTCAACTTGTGCCTTTTTTGCTGAAATTATACAATTTAATTTTTTATTTTCAATTTTAAATTTGCATTTTAAGGTATAATTACATATAAAAAAGGTTATCTATGCCAAAAAGAGAAGATATTCATACTATTTTGCTTATAGGCTCGGGACCTATTGTAATCGGTCAGGCCTGTGAATTTGACTACTCTGGCGTCCAAGCCGCTAAAACTCTTAAATCTCTCGGTTACAGAGTTGTTTTGGTAAATTCAAATCCGGCTACAATTATGACTGATCCGGAATTTGCAGATGCTACATATATTGAACCTATCACACCTGAGAGTATTTCTGAAATTATTAAAAAAGAAAAAGTAGATGCCATACTGCCTACAATGGGAGGACAGACAGCGCTTAACGTTGCAATGGAAATGTATGAAAAAGGTATGCTTGAAGGAATTGAGTTTCTCGGGGCAAATCCTGAGGCTATTAAAAAGGGAGAAGACAGGGACGCATTTAAAGAAGCAATGCAGAAAATCGGAATGGATTTGCCAAAAAGTAAAGCCGTAACATCTTTGGATGAAGCCGTTGAATTTGTTAAAGAGACAGGCTTTCCTGTAATTGTAAGAGCTTCTTTTACACTCGGAGGACTTGGAAGCGGTGTTGCTTATAATATGGATGAGTTTAAAGAACTTGCAAAAACCGGTCTTGAAGCATCCCCAATTCACGAAATAGAGATAATGGAAAGTATGCTTGGATGGAAAGAATATGAAATGGAAGTCATCAGAGACAGGGAAGATAACTGTATAATAGTATGTTCTATTGAAAATTTTGATCCTATGGGTGTTCATACGGGAGATTCTATAACAGTCGCTCCGGCACTTACTTTGACAGATAAAGAATACCAAAGAATGAGAGATGCCTCATTTAAAATACTTAGGGAAATTGGCGTAGATACAGGCGGAAGTAACGTTCAGTTTGCTATAAATCCTGAGAATGGAAGAATGATTGTTATCGAAATGAACCCGAGAGTTTCAAGAAGTTCAGCTCTTGCAAGTAAAGCGACAGGTTATCCAATTGCAAAAGTTGCTACTTTACTTGCTGTGGGATATACCCTTGATGAAATTACCAATGATATTACAGGAACCGCCGCAAGTTTTGAGCCGGTAATTGATTATGTGGTTACAAAAATTCCTCGTTTTACATTTGAAAAATTTCCTCAGGCAGACAGTACACTCACCACTTCTATGAAAAGTGTGGGTGAGGTTATGTCTATCGGAAGAACATTTAAAGAATCTCTTCAAAAAGCGCTTTGTTCTCTTGAAACTGGACTTAAAGGGTTAGATGAGAGAAAATGCGATATGGAAACTTTAAAGAAAAAAATAAGAGTTCCTAATGATGAGCGTATTTTGTATGTAGCACAAGGTTTTAGAGAAGGGCTTAGTGTAGATGACATTTACGAACTTTCAAAAATCGACAAATGGTTTTTAAATCAGATTAAAGAGATAGTCGACTTTGAAAAAGAGATTGATAAAAAAATATTAGAAGATGAAGAAAAATTAAGACGCGCAAAAACATACGGTTTCAGTGATGCAAAATTAGCTGAACTTATCGGAGTGAATGAAGAAGATATTTATAAGGCAAGAAAAAAACTTGGTGTTCATATTGATTATAACGAAGTTGATACATGTGCGGCTGAATTTGATACTACTACAAGTTATTTATACTCTTCTACAAACATTACCAAAAATGTTCCACTTAGAAAACCTGACTTTGATGATAAAAAAGCTCTTATTTTAGGAGGAGGACCAAACAGAATCGGACAGGGAATCGAATTTGATTACTGTTGTGTCCATGCGGCTTTTGCTCTTGAAGATTTAGGAGTCAAAACAATAATGTATAACTGTAACCCTGAAACCGTTTCAACAGATTATGACACAAGTGATGTTTTATATTTTGAACCGATTGATTTTGAAAGAGTCAGAAATGTTGTTGAGCTTGAAAATCCTGATGGTGTGATTGTCCAGTTTGGCGGTCAGACTCCGCTTAAACTTGCAAAACCTCTTACAAAAATAGGGGCAAATATAATAGGTACATCAGCTGAGGTGATTGATGAAGCGGAGGATAGGGAAAAATTTGCCAAATTTATTAAAGAACTCGGCCTAAACCAACCTGAAAACGGAACGGCATTTACAAAAGAAGAAGCGTTTGAAATTGCAAAAAAAATAGGCTATCCGGTTCTTGTCAGACCAAGTTATGTGCTTGGCGGAAGGGCAATGAGAATAGTTTATAATGAAAATGAACTAAAACAATATATGGATGAAGCCGTAAGCGTAAGTCATGAAAGCCCAGTTTTGATAGATAAGTTTCTTGACAGGGCAATTGAACTTGATGTAGACGCTATAAGCGATACGAAAGAAGTTTATATCGGCGGTATTATGCAACATATTGAAGAAGCCGGTATTCACAGTGGGGATAGTGCATGTAGTCTACCGGCTGTTAGTATAAGTGAAGAAAAATTAAAAGAAATAGAAAACGTTACAAAAGAAATTGCACTGAAACTTGGTGTAAAAGGGCTTTTGAATATCCAGTATGCTTTACATAAAGATAAACTTTATTTAATAGAAGTAAATCCAAGAGCAAGCAGAACTGTGCCTTTTGTATCAAAAGCAACAGGTCTTCCAATGGCGAAAGTCGCTACAAGGGTTATGTGGAATTTAGCCCATAATCCTGGTATTAATAACGGCAAAGTGTTGAAAGAAGCACTTGACTTTTATGACAAATATCATGTTGTTGAGTTTGATGGAAATGTATATAAACCAAAATTAAAAGGGCATATTGCTGTTAAAGAAGCAGTGTTCCCATTTAATAAACTTCCGGGGGCCGATTTAATACTTGGACCAGAAATGAAATCAACCGGTGAAGTTATGGGTATTAGCCAAAGTTTTGGAGAGAGTTTTGCAAAAGCTCAGGATGCTTGCAAAAACATTCTTCCAACAAGTGGAAAAGTGTTTATTTCACTTACAGACCTTGATAAAGAATTTGCACCTGAAATAGCTAAAAAATTAAAAGAACTCGGATTTGATATTGTTGCTACATCAGGTACGTACAGCGTAATAAAAAAAGCCGGAATTGAATGTGAAAAAGTGCTTAAAGTAAGCGAAGGCAGACCTAATATTGTAGATATGATTAAAAATGAGGAAATTGCGCTTGTTATTAATACAAGTGACAATAAAGCAAGCAAAGACGATGCAAAAATAATAAGAAGAGAAGTATTAAATAATTCAATTCCTTATTTTACAACCATAGCAGGAATTAAAGCCGCTATTGAAGCAATTGAATTTCTTCAAAAAAATCAAAAAACCGTAAAATC
>JALVVX010000021.1 GCA_027038555.1 Nautiliaceae bacterium
TGTTTTAATACAGATAGGATTATTCTTTTGTAAACCAATCTAATAACATAATAACAACCAATTTTTACTAATCCTATTCTTATTTATTTTATATATTTGGCTGATATGGCTTTGAGTAAATGGTTTTATTATGAATTAACTAGAATATTTTTTTATAACTGTTTAGTTTTATTATTAGTCTTTTTTAGTATTTGATGAAAATTTTAAATTATAATTCTGATATTTTATTTTTTAGTTTAATACTTCAAATCTTTAATGATAGGATAAATACCAATTGTATATTAAATCTTCTTATTTTTATGTTGTACAGTTGTAAAATTATTTTTACTTTATTTCAAATAAAGTTTGGATTTTTTTTACGTTACAAATATGAAATTAATTTATATGTGAAGAAAAGTAACATTATTTAGTTAAAAAAATAGCTACGAGAAGAATTTTATACTTTTTTTTAGATATTATTTCTTTTAACTCTTCTTATATTACCCAATCGATAATTTCAATCAAAAAAATAATCTTTTTAATATGTTGATAGTTTAAATATAAATATACTAAGGAGAAATTTTTTATGAAAAAAATTTTTATTTATTATATATTTTTTTATCAATTCTAATTGCCGGTGATATCAATAGAGAAATTAACAATGTTAATTTATTTTATCAACAAAAAGAGATTTTTAATAATCAATTAAAAAATAATAATATATTCAATTTATATATTCCTATAAAAAAAAATATTATAAAAAATAGCCTCAAACATCAAAAATGTATAAAAATTACTGATATCAAAATTGAAAATGTAAAATTAATCAAAAAAAATATATTAAAAGAAATTATAAAACCATATATAAATAAGTGTGATACTATTAATGATATAAAAAATTTGCTTAAAAAGATTAATAATTTATATTTAAAAAAAGCGTATATAACTTCTTTGGCATATATTAAGCCTCAAAATTTAAAATCTGGTATTTTAGTAATTAATGTTATTGAAGGAAAGATTAATAAAATAAAAGCAATTAATGCTTATAAAGGGTTGGTGTTTTTAGGGTATGAGAATAATTATTTAAATTTAAGAGAGCTTGAAAATTCAATAGAACAATTAAACAGATTACATTCAATAAAAACAACGATGAAATTAGTTCCAGCAAAAAGGAAAGGATATACAGATGTTTATTTAATAGGGCATAAAAAAGGCTCTGTTTTTTATGGAAATGTAGGGGTAAATAATTTTGGTTTGGAGAAAACGGGGAAATTTCAAATTTCAGGTACAGTTTTTTGGGAAAATCCTATACATATTAACGATAAATTATCATTGTCTGTAAATACTACAAATAAACAAGAAAAAAAAACAAATTCTCTTGGAAGTTCAATTAGTTATGGATTTCCTGTAAATAGATTTTATTTAGAGTCTGGCTTTTCTTATTTTAGATATAAACAAATACTAAAGGGTTTGAACAAGAATTATGAGTCAAATGGTAATTCAAGAAGTTATTATTTAAGCTCGGAATATAATCTTTTTCATAATAAAAGTCAAAAAGGAAAAATTAATATAAAGTTTTTAAGAAAAATTAATAAGAATTATCTCTCAGGTGTATATTTGAGCTCATCAAGTGCCAAGGAGACTGTACTGCAATTGGGATATACTCATTATTTTTTGGGTAAAAGCTATGATGCATATGTCAATGTAACTTATCATAAAAGTGTAATTTTTTTCAGAGACGAAAAGGAGCCTACTTTTTACAAATATACAACTGATATGGGATTTAATAAAAAATGGAAAAAAAGAACTTTTTTTATTACTTATGATAGTTCTTTGCATGCTCAGTATGCTCCAAAAGATATTATTGCTACCGAGCAAATAGGAGTAGGGGGAATATACAGTGTTAGAGGTTTTAAAACGGAAGGACAGTTAAGTGGAAATGAAGGGTTTTATATAAGAAACAATATCTCTTTTACTAAATTTATTAAAAAAAAATATCTAAGCCCATATATAGGTTTGGATTATGGATATGTGGATAAAAATAAATACAGTTACGGAGGAGAGATTGTGGGCGGTGCAATAGGTATAAAATTCGGATGGAAAAATTTTGATGCGGATATATTTGAAACGATTCCAATTTGGGACTCAAATAAGATAACATACAATCAAAATGGTGAGAAAGTTGTTCATCATGATAAAAGATTTTTTGGAATTAATATTAAGTATCAATTTTAAAGGAATAAATATGAAATTAAGGAAAAAATCTATTAATATTTTTATTTCATTGTTTTTATTTAATCAACAAATATATGCATCAAGTGAAATTGTATTGGATTCAAAAAATACATCTGGTCATACCACCTTAGATAAAGCTGCAAACGGTTTGGATGTAATAAATATCGCAAAACCCGATAAAAATGGTATTTCTCATAATAAGTATATTAAATTTAATGTTCCGAATAAAGGGATAATTTTAAATAATTCAAAAAATACAGTAAAAACAAAACTTGCAGGTTATATTTATGGTAATAAAAATGTTAAGAATGCACAAGCGGATTTAATTTTGAATGAGGTTACAAGCAGTAATAGAAGTTATATAAACGGATATATTGAGGTTGCAGGGAAGAGCTCTGATGTTATTATTGCAAATCCGAATGGTATTACTGTTAATGGAGGGGGATTTATAAATATTCCAAAGGCAACTTTGACGAGTGGTAAAGTAAGTTTTGAAGGGAAAACACCGGTTTTTACTGTTAAGAGCGGAGATATATTGATTAATAATAACGGGCTTGATGCAAGTGAGTCAAATACTCTTAATATATATACAAAAGCTTTAAAAATAAATGCGGCAATTTGGGCTAAAAAATTAAATGTTATAACAGGAGAAAATAAAATAAAAAACAATATCGCGACAAAAATAGGCGATAGTGATGATAAATTTAGTATAGATTCGAGTTCTCTTGGAGGAATATATGCAAATGAAATAAAACTTATAGGAACAAGTAAAGGTGTAGGAGTTAATTTACCTCCGGAAGTTTTAGCACAAGATAATCTTGAAATTACAAACGATGGTGAAATTATTATTAAAAATGCAAAAGCAAAAAACAGTGTAAAAATTGTAAGTAAAAACGGTTTTGTCAAAATTGAAAAAAGATTTTATGCTAAAAATGCAGTTATTAAAGCAAAAAAGGATATTGAAATTTCAGGAAGTAGTGGTGTTAGTGATAAATTTGAATTAAGAGGAGATAATTTAAAAAATAAAGGATTAATCTCAGGAGGAGTAAATGAAAAATTTGAGAATACAAATGGCGGTAAGGTAAATTTGAATTTTAAAAATAAAATAGAAAATGAAGGTATTATTTATGCAAATTCATTGTTAAATTTAAATTCTGTTTCTTTAATAAACAAAAAGGGCGCTTATTTAATAGGGGGTAAAATTATAGCTAATGAAAATAATTTTAATAATAAAGGGAGAATAAACGGCTCATCTATTAAAATAAACAGTAATTTTACTTTAAACAGTGGTTTGATTCATAGTGATAGTAATTTAAGTATAAACGGTTTAAATCTTGATAATATTAATGGGAAAATAGAAGCTCTTAAAAGTATAAATTTTAATATTGAAGGCAATGTTTCAAATATAAACGGGATGATTTTATCAAATGAAAATTTGAATATAAAAGCACATAATTTAAAATCAGATAATTCTACGATACAAGTTGGAGGGGATATAAATATAAGTTTATCTAATGCATTTGAAAATAATAACTCTTTTATTTATTCGGATAAAAATATTTTTATTAATTCAAAAATTTTTAATCAAGATAATAATTCTACTCTTCAATCTTTGGGTGATATTTATATATCCAATGAGAAAACAGATAATAAAAGAAGTGTAATAGCAGCTAATAACGTAAAAATAAATTCAAATCAAATAGATAATCAAAAAGGTATTATTGAGGCTGTTAAAAATATCATACTTGTTTTTGAAAATCTTTATATGAAAAACTCATCGGTTATGGCTAATGATTCTGTATTTTTCAAAGGTAAGAGTTTAAATATATATGGTGGAGAGATATATGCTTTACATAATTTAAACATAAATGTAAACAAAATACTAAATCAAGATTCTAAAATGGAAAGTGAGGGTGATTTTTTTGTAAATGCCAAATTTATAAAAGATAAAAATAATAGCATATCAGCTAAAAATTTAAAAATTAATGCTTATGAATATGAAGCAAAAAATGAATTAATAAAATCGGAGCAACAAATTATATTTGATATTATAAATTCGTTATTAATAAGTGATTCTCAGTTACTAACAAATTCATTAATAAAACTAATTACAAAGAGTATTGATGTTGAAAACACTACATTATACAGTGCAAACGATAAGTTAAATATAGATTCTGATAATGCGGATATAAAAAATAGTTCTTTAATAGCCAAAAATATTAATTTGGATATTTCAAAATTTTTATCACAAAACAGTTTATATGATGGAGATAAAATAAATATTAATTCCAATTTTTTTACATTTGTAAATAAAAATTATTTTGTAGGTTCAATGGCAGAAATTAATGCATCTTATTTTAATAATAACAAATCATCTCTTTTTTTTGATGTAAATAAAACATCTGTTTTTATAAATAATTTTAATAATATTCACGGATTAATTACTTCAAATAGAGATTTAATAATAAAATCAAAATTGTCTGATGTTTCTTATGGAAGTATCAAATCGGCAGGTAATTTAAAGCTTGATTTGCATAACGTAAATATATTGAATTCTCAGTTTATAGCAGGTAATTTTTTGAGTTTAAATACTGATTTAAAAACCATTGATTCTAAAACAAGCATAATTTCTCTTGGAGATATGAGTTTAAATTTTCAAGGGAATTTAATAAACAACGGGATATTAGGCTCAAACGGATTTTTAAAATTAAGTGCAAAACAAGTTATTACTAATAATGTTATTAACTCTATGGGAGCTTTTAATTTAAATGCGGATACTTTTGAAAACAGAAATATGATAGTTGTTGGAAGTGATTCTCAAATTATTTTGAAAAATAATTTTTACAATAAAGGTTTTATTATTTCAACAGGTAATCTTAAAATCAATGCGTCTAAAATAGTCAATAGTGCCTCAATTGCAAGTGAAAATAATTTATATATAAATAGTAATGATTTGGAAAATAACAATATGATTTACAGCGGACATAATATGAATCTTTTTGTAAATGATGATTTAAAAAATAACACTAATGCAAATATTTATGCAGGAGGAAATATATTAATTGCTAAAAATGCCAATAGAGAAAAGAGTAATAAAATAGAAAACTTATTGGCTGAAATTAACAGTGGCGGAAGTTTGGAAATCTATGCAAAAAAAGTAAACAATATAGGTAAAAGTGATGTAGAGTATGAAACGGTATATCATAATAATTTGACTGATAAAGATGTTACGGATGAAGAGATGTCCAAATGGATTAAAGACAGAACATTTTCACATAAATGGAAAAGTCGTACGGGTAGTAGATTCAATAAAGTAAATAATTGGTTAAAAAGTAAGGGTTTATATGAAAAAGTGGTAAAAGAATACGGTCACGCACCTAATAAAAGAGGAGGCTCTGTTAGTTGGAGCGAATTTAGTTTAAGAGTTATAAATCATTCATCAACCAATCCTTCCGTAATTTCAAGTGATTCCGATATGAAAATTGTGGCGGATGAGTTGATAAATAAAGATGCGACTATTTCATCAGGTAATAATTTGCAATTATATGTAAATAAACTGGATAATAATCCGACGGAAAAATTAATAGATAATTGGCAAGTATCTCATAGGATCTCTTGGAAATGGAAAGATAGGACATTTCCTCATAAGAATTACACCTATTTATATAGTGTTTATACAAAAGAGAATAAAGGTAAAATAAAAGTAGGTGGCAATTCTTTGATTTTGGCAGGGAATAAAATTACGGGAAATATAAATAAAGCTTTAAATGGAATAAAAGAAAATCAAAAATTAAAAAATTTAACAAGAATTAGCATATCTATTTCAAACGAGAAAATAGATAGAAAAATTTCATCTGATAATAAAATTATAGATAAAAAAGAGTTAAATAAAAAATTAACTCAAAAAAATAAATTTAAAAAGGTAAAAATTGAAAAAATTGCAAGTAAGCCGGTATATTACGATACAAGTAAAGATATTGTATTGCCAAAAGATCAATACGGTTTGTTTGTAGTAAATAAAAATCCAAAAGGTCCTTTGATAGAGCGTAATCCGAAATACACTAATTATAATTATTTTGTTAATTCTTCTTATATGCTTAAACATTTACATTACAATCCGGGTACTTTAAGGATGTTGGGCGATGCAATGTATGAAACCAAACTTATCAGCAATGCGGTTATTGAATTGACCTCTCAGAGATATATACAAGGAGCTACAAATGATAACGAGCAATATTTAATTTTGATGGATAACGCTATATCGGTAGCTTCCGAGTTGAATTTGGAGATTGGAAAACCTTTGACAAAACAGCAAATTAAAAAGCTCAAAAAGAATATTGTATGGTTAGTAAAAAAGAAAATAAACGGGATTGAAGTACTTGTGCCGGTTCTTTATCTTGCAAATAAATACAATAAACCTTCTGGTGCTTTAATAAGTGCTAAGAATATTGATCTTAAAATAGAAGGTAATTTAACAAACGGAGGTAATATCAATGCACTGGAAACTTTAAGATTAAGAGCTGGCGCTCTTAATAATTATAAAGGAAATATAAATTCACTTGGATTGATAGATATCAAAAGCATAGGGGATATTAAAAATCTTTCTGGTAGTATAAAAGGTTCTACAATATTGCTTGAATCGGAAAAAGGCGATATTGTAAATAAGAGACTTTCATATAAGCGTTTTTTAAACAAAAATTTATCCACACACTTAAATAAAAAAGCGGTGATTTCTGCTTCAAGCGGAAACATTTTTATAAATGCCAAAAAATCTTTTAAAAATAAAGGCGGAGATGTAAATGCAAAAAATTCTCTTTTTATAAAAGCAAAAGATGTTGAAATATCGGCAATTAAAAGTGAGAATTCCCATAATAATCTCTCTTGGTATAAAGATAAAAGCATTAAACATATTCGTAGCTCTTTGAAAGCCGGGAATATTTTGGCAATAAAAGCGGCAAATAATATCAATCTCCAAGCTGCAAAATTAAAAGCAAAAAATGTAATACTTGATGCCGGAAATATCAATTCACTCACAGTAACTGATAGTAAATATAAATTCTCTAAGAGTAAGTCTCATGGAATAATGTCTCATTCAACCACTATTGATGCGAGCTTGGAGCAAAAAGTCATCGGAACAAGCATATCAGGGGACATTGTGGCATTGAATGCCAAAAAAAACATCAATTTGGAAGCGGCGGATATAGATGCAAAAAAAGCAGTGAGTATAAGCTCTAAAAAAGGAGATGTCAATTTAATTTCAAAAGAGTATGTTACCAAAACAACTTTACATATGAAAAAATCTTCTGTTTTGGGAGTATTTAAAAGTAAAAAGAGTAATTTTAAAAAAATACTTAAACAAAAAGGAGCAAACGTCAATGCTGATACACAAATAACATTAAACGGTAAAAACATAAATATATCCGGAAGCGGTTTAAAAGCTCAAAACGGTAATATATTTATTAGTGCAAAAAAAGATTTGAATGTTATGGATGTAATTGAAAGTACTGCTGTTAAAAAAATCAAAGAGCGTAGAAGTTTGAGTTTTAAAGTAAAAGATAACAAAATAATTTATTCAAATGAAACGAAAGATTCTCAAAAAATTACAAAAGAGACTTCAAAAGCTTCCGAATTGGTAGCAAAAAGTATTAATATAAACACCACAGGAAATACGAATATTATTGCTTCCAATATCAAAGCCGGTGTTTTAAATGTCAATACAAAAGGTGATTTTAATGTTTTAAGTGACAATTTGCACACTTTTTCCAAACAGACTCATTCAAACAAAGACATAGGAGTTCAAACGACTGTTAATACCAAAGAAGTTTCGGTATTTTCGGGGTATTGGGAAGATAGAGTTGGCAAAAAAGAAGCATCTTCAAATGTTGCAAAGTCAAATGTTTTGGCAAGAGAGATGAATATTAATTCAAAAAACACCAATATTAAAGGCTCAGCGTTAATAGGGGAAAATATCGCGATTAATTCGGATAATATAAGGGTAATGGATAGTTCCTCAGATGCTAAGATAGATAGTTATATCAGACACATAAAATTTGGAGTAAGAGCCGGAGTAAAACAACATCTAAGCGATACTGTAAATAGTTTTAAATCCATATCAAAAGCAAACGGAAGAAGCTCAAAAGCGTCTCAAAGCGCAAAGGCTTATGATGCTCTTACAGCTTTTTCTTCTACTCCCGCAAGTGCAGGAGTGGAAGCAGTGTTTGAATATAGCGGTACTTCAAACGAAGAAAAAAATTCTCAAAGTGTAGGCTCTTCACTTATGGCCTTTAATCATCTTGTTTTAAATGCAAAAAACAAATTGCAAATTAAAGGAAGTGATGTAGGAAGTAAGGACAGATTGGATATTAATGCCAAAACAATGGAAATGTATGCCGGTAAGAATAGTTATTCGAGTGATACCAAAACACAAAGCGGAAGTGTTTCAGTGGAGCTATACGGTAGCAAAACAGGCAATACCGATATAAATTATGCTCAAAGTCACACAAGTGTAAAAGGTGTTAAATATAGAAATTCAAGATTATATGCGGGAGGTTTTGGTAATATAAATGTAGATGGAAATGTAATTTTAAAAGGTGCGAATATAGATGTTTCAAAGTTAAAAATGAAAATGGGCGGTAATTTATATATGAAGAGTATGCAAAACACTCAAACAATTAAAGGAAACAGTTTTAGTATTTCCGTAAGTACATCCGGTGAGAGAATGAATGGGGGCGGTGTTTCTAAGGGTTCTCAGTATGGAAAAAGAGCGTGGGTTGATGAGGTTACTTCAATTAACGGAAGAAAAAGCGCAGATATTGTAGTAGGAGGCAAAACGACACTCATAGGAGCGGCTATTACAAGTATTGATAATGGAAAAGATACACATAAATTAAATTTCAAAACCGGCTCTTTAAAAGTTCAAAACATAAAAGGCATAGATAAATTTAAAAGCAGTAATATCGGAATAGGTTATGAAAAAGACAATGGAATAAATTCTTTTGATTACGCAAACAGCAAAAAATCAAAAGTACAAATTACAAGAGCAACCATTTCAAACGGTAGGATAATAATAGGCAATAATTATGCCGACAATAAAATAAAAGTAAACAGGGATATAAATTTGATTCAGAATATAACGAAAAACAAAAAAAGAGATAGTGAGGTATATTTGAGTCAAAACACGGTTTCACTCGTAGAAAATCCTAAGGAGCAGTTGCATAAATTAAAAGAAAATATGGATGATGTCGGATTGGCATTGCATAGGGAGATAATAGAAAATCTTCCAAGTGCCAAAAAGGGTGAAGACTCAGAGGGTGACCTGATAGATAATACAATAGGTTTGATATTAGATAAACTCGGGGATGTTGTCCCGCTTGGTATAGTTCCTTCTTCAAAGACCGAGGGAGGTTTTGTAACACAATTGGCTATACAGTTATTCGGCGATAACAGAGCCGGAATATTAACTCATGACAAAAGAAAATTTGAAGTATTGGGTCTAAAAGAGAAAAAACCGGGAGACAAAGTAACCGATTGGGATTATGAAAAAGTTACTTTGGTTAAAACAAAAGAGGGTATAAAGCCAATAAGCGAAGTAAAAGACCCAAGCGGCTTGGAGGTCATAACTTTGTATAGAACGAATCCGAACAAAAAACTGGTTATTGAAGACGGTGAAGACAGAAGCGGGAATCCTGCTTTGGAGAGATATAAAATAAGAGTAAAAGCGGATGAAATTAAAAAACTTGGGATTAATCATCTGTTTACAAACGGAATGTTTAACAATTACGATACTGCGGTTTGGAATCAACAAACCCAGCAAGGTAAAGCGGACGGGATATTGAACTATAATCAGCAGCATGGTATTTTGGGGGATTTGATTGAGTGTATTCAGGACCATCTTACAGTTAACGGATTGGATATGGCAAGAGAAATTATAACGGTAGGCAAAGCCAAAGGAGCAGTGGATGGTGTAAGTTTCTTAGGAACCGGCGGCTCAAAACAAACAGGAGAGCTAATAAGTCAAATGACGAGACTAACAAACGGGAATTTGGTAATTGCAGCACATTCGCAAGGAACGATGATGACCGAGAATGGTTTGGATAGATATCAAGAACAAATCAGCCAAATAGTTCAAAACAATAAAAAGAGTCATTTTATTGTTGAGTATAATGGTGCTCCTGTAAATCATGTTATAGGAGAAAATAAAGTAAGAGAGATTTACGGGGGAGATGGCGGAATAGAAGAACATATAAAAAATGCATCAATAAATAATGTTTTCCGTTCGAATGTAACACCGGGAGATTTTGTGGGGAGTGTTTTGGGATACCAAGGAGCGGGTATAAACAACAGCAAGCATCTATTAAAAGCTATGATGGAAGGGTTCAAATCAATACCGAGACTGTTTGGAATTGGAGACCCGTCTCCTCATTCATACTATCCTTGTGTGATAGGTTGCGGGAATGAGAATTTTATACCGGATATAGGTAAATATTATACTCCAAATAAATTAGATGAAAAAGGAAAATCTCAAAGTTCTATTAAAGATTACTACAAAAAAAATTTTGAAGTGACAAGACCTGACGGTAAAAAAGAGATGACAATAGATATGAGTTTACTTCCACAATATGAAGATGATAAGAGTATATTAAAATTTAAGGATAAGAGATGAGATATGTAATAAGTATGATAATAATGATAATGATGATAGGATGTACAAGAAGTGAGGTAAATTATATGATGGCAACAGGTGAGCCTCCACCGCTATTTTTTAAGATAACGGATATGAAGACAATGAATAACTTCGTATTTGATACAAAGAAATTTTCTTTTAAATTTCCAAAACCAAAGAAAGAGGATTTTACATTGGGTAAAGGGTGGCAAGGAATGAGTTTTAGAGATGGGAACGGAATTGCATTAGATAGTTTGGCAGGTCACATTGACATTGCTTTTGAAAACTATTATCCCCAAAAAGTCACAAAATATGAAAGAGCGATATTGGATAATAATTTAACGTATATAAGAAGCCATATAAGGATAGATCCTGATGATAAGCTGTATATAAGGCATTATGGTAAGGAGTCCTATTTATGTACGGTAATGGAATATACTAAAAGCTGTAAATGTTATAAGAATGACAAATATATGGGTGTAAGATGTTATAAATTCAATCCAAGTAAGACTGAATATGAATGTGTAATAATTACATTAACATACTCAAAACCCCTTGATCCGAAATTAGCGAGGATATTTACGTATGAGGATTTAAAAAAAAGAGCGAGAAGAATGCTTGATAGTTTGTATATCAAAAGCTTGTGGTGAGGGATGAGATGAGATATGTAATAAGTATGATAATAATGATAATGATGATAGGATGTAGCGGAAGTGAGGTAAATTATATGATGGCAACAGGTGAGCCGCCACCTACATTTTTTAAGATAACGGATATGAAGACAATGAATAACTTCGTATTTGATACAAAGAAATTTTCTTTTTTATTGCCACAAGGAAAGGTTATAGACTTTGAAGGTGACAGATTTTGGAGGGGAGCAAGTTCAAGAGATGGTAATACTATAACACTTTTTAACGGGCCATATCACATTGACATTGCTTTTGAAAACTATTATCCCCAAAAAGTCACAAAATATGAAAGAGCGATATTGGATAATAATTTAACTTATTTTAAGAAGTTTTTTGGAGAGGATGCGTTTGATAAGATATATATGAGACATTACGGTAAAGAGTCATATAAGTGCTTGGTAACAGAGTATAGACAAAAAGGAAAATATTATAAGAATGACAAATATATGGGTGTAAGTTGTTATAAATTCAATCCAAGCAAGACTGAATATGAATGTGTAGTTATTAGACTAACATACTCAAAACCCCTTGATCCGAAATTAGCGAGGATATTTACGTATGAGGATTTAAAAAAAAGAGCGAGAAGAATGCTTGATAGTTTGTATATCAAAAGCTTGTGGTGAGGGATGAGATGAGATATGTAATAAGTATGATAATAATGATAATGATGATAGGATGTAGCGGAAGAGAGATGGCGGATAGAATAAACGGAGCTATGGTATACGCATCAGGTAACAGACCACCGAATGCATTTAGGGTGGCGAATGCAGATGTAATGAGTAAGTATATATTTAATATGGAGAACTACAAGATAGGAATGCCAGAGGGGAGAGCTTATGATTTTATAGGGAAGAATGCATACGGGGATAAGAATGGTTGGTTTGGATTTACATCATACGATAGAGATGTATCATTTATACTTGATCCATATTATCAAATAGATGTAAGTACGAATGAATGTCCCCAAAAAGTCACAAAATATGAAAGAGCGATATTGGATAATAATTTAACGTATATAAGAAGCCATATAAGGATAGATCCTGATGATAAGCTGTATATAAGGCATTATGGTAAGGAGTCCTATTTA
>JALVVX010000022.1 GCA_027038555.1 Nautiliaceae bacterium
TAGGAATAATCTCTCAAAGCGGAGCAGTTTTAACAGCTTTACTTGATAAGGCTTATTTTTATGATATAGGATTTTCTCATATAATCTCTATGGGAAATATGGCAGATTACAACTTTGCTCATGCTATGAATGAACTCAATAATCAAGACTCTTGTAAAATCATTTCAATCTACGCAGAAGGTCTTCAATTTGGAAAAGAATTTTTAAAAGCTATTAGAAATTCAACTAAGCCTGTTTTATTTTTTAAAGCAGGAAAAAGTGAAGCGGCAAAAAAAGCGGCATTCTCTCATACAGGAAATTTAGCCGGAAATTATGAAATGATTGTAACTCTTAGCGAAATAGCGGGGGCTATTATTAAACCAAGTGTTGAGAGTTTAATTTTTGCTCCGAAATATTTAGAAATTAAAGATGCTATCATCGTTACAAACGCAGGAGGTCCTGGAACAATTCTAACAGATATAGTAAGTGAATATAAAAAAATAAAAGATATAAGCGAATATATAAACGAACTAAATAAAGTATTGCCTCCTACATGGTCTCACAACAATCCAATTGATGTAATTGGTGATGCAACGAGTGAAAGATATAAAAATGTACTTGAAATTCTTAGAAATGAAGAGCTTATTTTTGTAATAGTAACTCCTCAGTTTATGACTAATAGCGTTGAGATTGCAAAAATGCTAACTCAATATAAAAATACAGTTCCAATTTTCCTTGGAAAAGAGAGTTTTAAAGAAGCAGAAAAAATACTTGAAGAGAAAAAATTAATATATTTTACATCACTTGAAGATATTTTAAGGATTCTTTAAAGTTTAAAGAGTTATAATTGAATTAGATGTCTTAACATCTTTTATTCCTCCTTAATCAAAGGATCTGCAATGAAAGAAAAACTACAAAAAATCAAACTAATTGGAAAACTTCAAAAAGATGCTCCTGAAAAAATTTTTGAGGAGTTTAGCCATGAATAGAGCAAGGATTGAAAAGTTTTATTATTTAATGAAACTAGGACGGGAATTTGAGCTAAAAGCAAAAGAGCATTATATGCTTGGAGACATTGCCGGATTTTTGCATCTTGATATAGGTCAAGAGGCTGTCAGTGTCGGTACAATGCAAGCATTTGATAAAGGCGATGTTTTTACTCACTATCGTGAGCACGTTTTAGCCATAGCTCGTGGAATGGAGCCAAAAAAAATAATGGCTGAGCTATTTGGTAAAAAAACAGGTATTAGTAAAGGAAAAGGTGGAAGTATGCACCTATTTGAGCCGAGGCTTAACTTTTACGGAGGGGATGCAATTGTAGCAGGACATCTGCCAATGGCGGTTGGATGTGCTTATGCTAGAAAACTTCAAAATGAAAAAGCGGGTGTTTTTGCAATTTTTGGAGATGGTGCAAGTAACGCCGGGGCTTTTTTTGAAAGTATAAATATAGCAAGTGCATGGAAACTTCCACTTATGTTTTTTGCAGAGAATAACTACTATGCAATAGGAACTCATATCTCTTGGGTTAGCCCTTTTGTAGATTTAAAAGAAAAAGCTAGAAATTATATGCCAACTTTCACGTGTGACGGAATGGATGTATGCGATGTTTATAATACGGTTATCAAGGCAAAAGAGATTATAGAAAATGGTTTAGGTCCCGTATTTATAGAAGCAAAAACATACAGATATGAAGGTCACTCTATGAGTGATGCAGGTAAATACAGAAGTGAAGAAGAGATGGAAATCTTTAAAAGAAAAGACCCTATTGAAAATTTAAAGAAAAAAGCAATTAAATTAGGCTTAGTAGATGAAGAGTATTTTAATGCTCTTGATGCAAAAGTTGAACAAGTTATAAATGAAGCAGTGGAATTTGCCGCTAACTCACCTGAACCTGAAATTGAAGAAGCTTTTGAAGATGTTTTTTGTAAGGAGTGTGAAAATGCTATATCGTGAGGCTCTAAATAAAGCGATTGATGAATGTATGGAAAATGATGAAAGTGTTGTTATTTTAGGTGAAGATGTAGGAAGATACGGCGGAAGTTATAGAGTAACGGAAGGACTTATTAGTAAATACGGGGAAAAAAGAGTAATAGATACTCCAATAGCAGAGCTTAGTATCGTAGGAAATGCAATAGGAATGGCGATTGCGGGACTTAGACCAATAGCTGAAATTATGACAGTTAATTTCTCACTTCTTGCAATGGACCAGATTATAAACCACGCAAGTAAACTTAGATATATGAGCGGTGGCAAAATGACAATACCTCTTGTTGTCAGAATGCCAGGAGGTGTTTCAAGACAGCTTGCAGCACAACACAGCGAAAGTTATGAGACTTTATATGCCTCAATTCCGGGACTTATTGTCTTAACGGCAAGTAATGCAACTTACGCTTATAATGCTTTAAAATGGGCTATAAAATCAAACGACCCTGTTATTTTTCTTGAACACGAACTGCTTTACCCAATGGAAATGGATTTTAAAGAAGTTAAAGATTTTAATCCTTTCAGAGCTGAGATAGTTAAAGAAGGAAAAGATTTAACAATTCTAACTTACCTAAAAATGAGATACGATGTAATTGAGGCTGAAAAAGAGCTAAAAAAAGCTGGAATTGATGCTGAGATTATAGATTTAAATTCTCTAAGACCCCTTGATATAGATACTATTGCAAAATCAATTAAAAAAACTAAAAAATGCGTAATTGTAGAAGAAGACCACAAAACAGGCGGTATGGGCGCTGAGGTTGTATCTCAGATTATGGAAAATTGTTTTTATGATTTAGATGCTCCGGTACTTAGAATAGCAGGTGAAGATGTGCCTATTCCTTATAACAGAAAACTTGAACTCTCAACTATCCCTACTCCTGATAAAATAGTTTCTAAAATCCTAGATTGGAAGGCTAAAAATGGAATATAAAATTGTTATGCCAATTTTATCTGATACAATGGATAAAGGAAAACTTGTAAAATGGTATGTAAATGAAGGAGATTTTGTAAAAGAGGGAGACAAAATCGCAGAAGTTGAGAGCGATAAAGCTACAATGGATGTTCAAACTTTCAAAAGCGGAGTAGTTAAAAAACTTTTAGTAAAAGAGGGAGATGAAGTTCCAGTAAAATCAGTTATTGCTATAATTGATACAGAAGCAAATAAAATGGAGAATGTAGAATTGAGAATGGAGAATAAAGAAAAAAACGAGAATGAAAAATTGAAAATGGAAAATGATAAAAAAATAAAGAATGAAGAATTGAGAATGGAGAATGAAACCTCCAAATTAGATAGACCTAATAAAAACATAAATTCTCCACTCTCCATTCTCAATTCTCAACTCCTAAAAGGTTCTGCTTCTCCTGCGGCTAAACAGATAGCTTCTCAATTTAATATAGATATTGAAAAGCTGCAAAAAGCAGGTTATCTCCCTACCCCGGCACACGAAGAAGATATAAAAAATTATATTTTAAAAAGATACTTCACACCTGCTGCACTTAAACTGCTTAAAGAGTATCAAATTGATGAAGATGAATTTAATTTAGACCATAAAATCACAAAAGATGAAGTTTTAAATTATATAAAAGAGAATAATATTCCAAAAATTACGCCGCTTAGCTCTAATCAAAAAGCAGTAATAAAAACAGTTGAAAATGCTTGGAGCAAACCTACTTATTTGATGTTTGATGAAATTGAAGTTACTAAAAAAGAAGGTATTAAATTAACAGCCGTTTTAATTAAAGCATTAGCTCTTGCTATGCAAAAAAATCCATTAACAAGAAGTGTTTTAAAAAATAACAAACTTTTAACCTACCCTGCTTCAAACATCTCAGTAGCAGTTTCTCGTGAAGATGGGCTTTATATGTGTGTTATCAAAAATGCTGAAAGCAAAACTTTACAAGAAATACACGAATGGCTAAAAACAATTAAAACAAAAAGATTAACTCTTGATGATTTAAGCGGCTCTACTTTTGGGATAAGTAATCTTGGTATGTTTAATGTTAGAAGATTTACGGCTCTTATTAATGATAAAGATGCCGGAATTGCAGCATTTGGGAGTTTGATTAATGGAAAAATAAAAGTAACTTTTACAATAGACCATAAAATTTTAAACGGAGTAGACGCGGCAAAATTTGTAAATGATTTTAAGGATGCATTAAAGGAGGTATAAAATGGATTTAGAAAAATTAATTCCGGCAGATGTAGTACCTGGAAAAAGAAAAAAATTTTTAAGACTGCTTGATAAACTTACAAATGGTACAGGCAGACTTATGCTTTTTGCAGGAGACCAAAAAGTAGAACATTTAAATAATGATTTTTACGGAGAAGGAATTGCAAAAGATGATGCAAATCCAAGACACCTGTTTGAAATAGCAAGCAAGGCAAATATCAGTGTTTTTGCTACCCAAATGGGACTTATTACACGATTTGCAAATGAATACCCAGAAATTCCTTATCTCGTAAAACTAAATTCAAAAACAAACATTATTCCATATGATGAAAAAGACCCGTATTCTCAAAACTGGTATGACGTGGAAGATGTGATTGAATTTAAAAATACAAGTGGAATAAACATCGTAGGAGTTGGATATACGGTTTATCTTGGAAGCGAACATGAACACTCTATGCTTAGAGAAGCTGCACAAATTGTTCACAAAGCTCATAAAAAAGGAATGTTGGCAGTTCTATGGATGTATCCAAAAGGAAGATTCATTAAAGATGAGCACGACCCTCATTTGATAGCAGGGGCAGCAGGAGTTGCCACATGTCTTGGAGCTGATTTTGCAAAAGTTAAAGTTCCATATGAAAATGGCAAGTTTAAACCAGAACTTTTACATGAAGCAGTTGAAGCTGCCGGAAATACGGGAGTTTTATGTGAAGGCGGTAAAAAAATAGATGAAGAGGAATTTTTAAAAGAATTATATGAACAAATTCATATAGGAGGTGCAAGAGGTAACGGTACAGGTAGAAATATTCATCAAAGAGAATTAAATGAAGCTATAAAAATGGCAAATGCTATTTATGCAATTACATGTGAAAACAAATCACTTCAAGATGCAATAAAAATTTTAAGGAGTGGAAAATGAGTGCGTATATAAAATGGTTTAAAGAAATTGGAATTGATGATACACCGGAAGTTGGAGGTAAAAACGCAAGTTTGGGTGAGATGTATAATCATTTGACTCCTCTTGGAGTAAATGTACCAAATGGATTTGCGGTAACTGCAACAGCTTATAAACATTATTTAACTTACAATAATTTATGGGAACCATTAAGCAAATTATTTGAAAACTTCAATCCTGATGATATTGAAAAATTAAGAGAAGTTGGGAAAAAAGCAAGAAATTTAATAATGCAAGGTGAAGTTCCAGAAGATTTAAAAAAAGAGATTCTTGATAGTTATCATGAGCTTCAAAAAGAATACGGAGATGACGTATCTTTGGCTGTAAGAAGCTCAGCAACCGCAGAAGATAGCCCAACAGCTTCATTTGCCGGTCAAAATGAAACATATTTAAATATAAAAGGTGAAGATAATTTGATTTGGGCATATAAAATGTGTCTTGCAAGTAACTTTACCGATAGAAGTATTAACTATAAATTTACTCATGGATTTGATCCAATGAAAGTTTATTTATCCGTTGTAATTATGAAAATGGTAAGAAGTGATTTAGGCAGCAGCGGTGTTATGTTTAGTATTGATACAGAAACAGGTTTTAGAGATGTTGTGTTTATCAACGCCGCATGGGGTCTTGGCGAAAATGTTGTTCAAGGTACAATCAATCCAGACGCATTTTATGTGCATAAACCAACATATAAAAAAGGTTATAGAGCTGTACTTAAAAGAAAACTCGGAAGCAAAGAAAAAATGATGGTTTTCAGTGATACTCTGGAAAAAGCAAATCTTGCTGAACAATGGACAAAAAATATAAAAACTCCAATAGAAAAAAGAATGAAATTTGCAATAAGCGATGATGAAGTTTTACAACTTGCCGACTGGGCTATGAAAATTGAAGAACATTATAGTGAAGTTCGTGGCAAATATACACCAATGGATATGGAATGGGCAAAAGATGGAATTGATGGTAAACTTTATATGGTACAAGCAAGACCTGAGACTGTTCATTCGCAAGAAACTCTTACAGAATTTGAAATTTATAGACTGCTTGAAAAAGGAAAAGTTATTCTTACAGGGAATGCGGTAGGTGAAAAAATCGGAGCTGGAAAAGTTACAATTCTTCGCTCAATGGCGGAAGCTGATAAGTTTAAAGAAGGCGATGTTTTAGTAGCTCATACAACCTCACCTGATTGGGAACCTGTAATGAAAAAAGCAAGTGCTATTATTACTGAAACAGGTGGAAGAACATGTCATGCCGCAATTGTAAGCCGTGAACTTGGAAAACCGGCAGTCGTTGGTGCTACGGATGCTATGAAAATCCTACATGACGGACAAGAAGTTACAGTCAGCTGTGCTGAGGGTGAAATTGGAAAAGTTTATGAAGGTATTTTGAAATATGAAGTCGAACATGTTGACATTTCAAAACTTCCAAGACCTAATACAAAAATTATGATGAATTTAGGTAATCCTGAACTTGCATTTAGCTTAGCAAAACTTCCTGTTGACGGAATCGGACTTGCCAGAATGGAATTTATCATCAACAACTACATAAAAGCCCACCCGATGGCAATAAGACATCCTGAAATGCTAAGTGAAAGCGAAAAAGCTTTAATTGATGAACTTGCTTTTCCATTTGACGGAGATGCAAAAGAATTCTTTATAAAAACTTTAAGTGAAGGGGTGGCGACAATCGCTTCAAGTGTATATCCGAAAAAATGTATTGTTAGAATGAGTGATTTTAAATCAAACGAATATGCAAATTTACTTGGCGGAAGGCATTTTGAGCCTATTGAAGATAATCCAATGATAGGATTTAGAGGTGCTGCAAGATATACTCATCCAAATTATAAAGCGGGATTTGAGCTTGAATGTCTTGCTATGAAAAGAGCGATAAAAGAAATGGGATTTGATAATATCGTTTTAATGATTCCATTTTGTAGAAGAGTTGATGAAGGTAAAAGAGTTAAAGAAACAATGAAAGAATTCGGACTTGATGTAACTACTTATGTAATGTGTGAAATACCAAACAATGTAATTCAAATTGATAAATTCCTTGAAATTTATGACGGTATCAGTATCGGAACAAATGATTTAACACAACTTACTCTTGGAGTTGATAGAGACTCTCAAATAGTTGCTTTTGATTATGATGAAAGAGATGAAGGCGTTAAAACAATGGTAAAATGGGCAATTAAAGGAGCTAAAAGAAACGGTAAATATAACGGCCTTTGCGGACAGGCACCAAGCGATTATCCGGAATTTGCTGAATTTTTGGTTAAAATCGGAATTGAAAGTATGAGTTTAAATCCTGACAGTGTGCTTAAAATAATAAAAGACATTGCCGAAATGGAAAATAAAAATGTATGATGTAATTTGTATCGGAGGTGGGCTAAATTATGCTGCGGCTGTTGTTTTAGCAAAAGCCGGGCTAAAAGTAGCCTTAATAGAAAAAGATTTAAATCATTTGGGCGGGACTTGTCTTAATGAAGGGTGTATCCCTTCTAAAAATCTTTTACATAGAGCAAAAACAGTTGTAGAATCAAGTGAAGATGTTTTCAAAACAAAAGCTAAAATAGATTTTGACAAACTTCATCTAAAAACAGCTAAAAACCTTGAAAACAATAGAAAAAGCATAATAGCTCAGTGTAAAGCAAGCGGTATTGAATTAATTGAGGGAGAAGCATTTATAACAGATGAAGGTGTTAAAGTAAATAATAAACTCCTAAGTGCAAAAAATATTATTATAGGAACAGGTGCAAGCCCAAGAATACCTGATGGAATAGAGGTTGACGGCAAAAGAATCATAACTTCAAAAGAAGCCCTAACCCTAAACCCTCCAAAAGAAATTACAATTTACGGAAGCGGAGCTATTGGACTTGAAATGGCAGGACTTTTTGCAAGCAGTGGAAGTAAAGTTAATTTAGTATTTAGACACGAACATATCTCAAAAAGAATGAATGAAGAGATAATGTTAAATATTGAAGCAAATCTTAAAGATTTAGGAGTAAATTTAGTTCCTAATACATCTATTCAAAAAGCCGTAACAAAAAACAATAAAGTTCATATCACTACAAACAACGGAGAATTACAAAGCGAATATCTGCTAATAGCCACAGGAAGAGTTGCAAATACAAGTGTAATCAAAACAGATAAAATAAAAGTTTCAAAAGCTATTGATACAAATGAATATTTTGAAACTTATCTAAGCGGAGTTTATGCAATAGGAGACTGTAACGGTAAACTAATGTTAGCTCACGCAGCAAGAGCTGAGGCTTTAAACGTAGCTCATCAAATTTTAGGCGAAAAAGAGATTTTAAATTTAGACAATATTCCAAAATTTATTTACACAATGCCTTTAAGCTATGCAAGTGTAGGTGTAACAACAAACAATTCTTACAGCTTTCCTGTTTCTCATTTAGGAATTTCAAGGAGTATGCTTGATGATGATAGAGGAATGGTTGTTGTTTATGTAGATGAAGAAAATTTCTTAACAGGTGCAGAAATTTTAGCTCCTAATGCAGAAGAGATTATCAGCATTTTTGCAGTTGCTCTATCTGGTGAAATGGATATTGCTACAATGGGAAAAACCGTTTTTCCTCATCCTACATACAGTGAAGTAATAGATAGGGTATTAAGGAGGATAAAATGAAAATAGAAGATTATAAAGATATCCCCGTAGAAAAAGTTGTAGCTGAGCTTAAAACGGATTTAAATAAAGGATTAAGTTCAGAAGAAGCTAAAAAAAGACTAAAAGAATACGGTTTTAATGAAATTCCGGAATATAAAGAGCCTCTATGGCATAGGATATTCAGAAGATTTTGGGGACCGATACCATGGATGATTGAAATAGCGGCGATTTTAAGTGCCTTGGTTCACAGATGGGAAGATTTCACCATTATTATGATTATGCTTTTTGTAAATGCTGGACTTGATTTTTATCAAGAACATAAAGCTCTAAATGCCATTGAAGCGTTAAAGAAAAAACTTGCTAAAAAAGCAATTGTACTTAGAGATGGAAAATGGGTAGAAATCTTTGCAAAAGAGATAGTCCCGGGAGATGTAATAAAAATTAAAATAGGTGATATTATCCCGGCAGATATGAAACTTGTAGGTGGAGGTGATTTTTTACTTGTAGACCAATCGGCTCTAACAGGTGAGAGTTTGCCTGTAACAAAAAAACCGGGAGATGTAGTCTATTCAAATTCAATTGTAAAACAAGGTGAAATGATTGGTATTGCAGTGGCAACAGGTCTTAATACATATTTTGGTAAGACAGTTAAACTTGTTGCAAAAGCGGAAGCTAATCAGCGAAGTCATTTCCAAAAAATGGTTATTGATGTTGGAAATTTCTTAATTATTGTTACCATTGTAATGGTTGCAATCATTATCTTTTATGGAGTTAAAAGACACGAAAATATATTTGAACTTTTAGAATTTTCACTTGTTTTAACTGTTGCGGCAATACCTGTTGCACTTCCGACAGTATTAACTGTTGTAATGGCAGTAGGTGCACTAAATTTAGCTAAGAAACAAGCTATTGTAAGTAGACTTGCAGCAGTTGAAGAGTTAGCTGGAATGGATATATTATGTTCTGATAAAACCGGGACTTTAACTCAAAACAAAATGACTGTTGGTGAGCCTTTTAGTTTAACAAATCCAGCAGAATTATTTATTTATGCAGCAATTGCATCAAAAAAAGAAAATAACGACCCTATTGAAATCCCGATTTTTGAATGGATTGAAAAACACAATATTAAAATTCCAAAATTTAAACTAATTAAATTTACTCCATTTGATCCGGTCATAAAAAGAACCGAAGCAGTTGTAGAAATTAATGGAGAAAAAATAGTTGCAACAAAAGGTGCTCCTCAGGTTATTATTGAAATGTCAAACCTAACTGATGAAGAAAAACAAAAAGTTTATAAAAAAGTAGAAGAATTTGCAGAAAATGGTTTTAGAACATTAGGGGTGGCTTATAAAAAAATTGCACAAGATAAATTTACATTTTTAGGACTTATTCCTCTATATGACCCACCAAGACCTGATAGTAAAGAAGCTATTGAAGAAGCAAAGGCAAAAGGCGTTGAAGTTAAAATGGTTACAGGTGATAATGTAGCCGTTGCTAAATATATCGCTAAAATTTTAGGTATTGGAGAAAATATCTACTCTATTAAAGAACTTAAAAACGAAACTTATGATGAATACATAACATTAGCGGAAGTTATAAGTGAAGCACTTCTTAAAACAATGAATTTAAGTGATGAAGAAATTAAGAAAAAAACAAATCAAATCGTAAAAATCGTTCAAGATGAAATAGGCAAAAAACTAAAAAGAGGTGTTGTAAAAAGACACGAAAGCGAAATTGTAAAAATTATCGAAGAAGCAAACGGATTTGCAGAAGTTTTCCCGGAAGATAAATATTTTATTGTTGATGAACTTCAAAAAGCAGACCATATCGTAGGTATGACAGGTGATGGTGTAAATGATGCTCCAGCACTTAGAAAAGCCGATACAGGTATTGCAGTAAGCGGTGCAACTGACGCGGCAAGAGCGGCGGCTGACATTATCCTTATGGCACCAGGACTTAGAGTAATAGTTGATGCTATAAAAGAAGCAAGAATCACATTTGAGAGAATGAAAAGTTATACAATTTACAGAATTGCCGAGACTATCAGAATTATTTTATTTATGACATTATCAATTGTGATATTCAATTTTTATCCGGTAACTGCTTTAATGATTATTCTTTTAGCATTATTCAATGATATTCCTATTTTAGCAATAGCATATGACAATACAAAAATAGAGAAAAAACCAGTTCGTTGGGATATGAAAGAAATGCTGGTGTTATCAAGCTGGCTTGGTGTTGCTGGGGTTTTAAGTTCATTTACAATCTTTTATATTACAATGGTTTATGTATATCATCATCCTCTAAATCCATTCACTCCGGAAATTCCAAAATGGGTAGATATTCATGATTATAAATCTTGGCTTGCATTTGTTCAAAGTGCATTCTTTACAAAACTTGTAATGGCAGGACACTGGACAATATTCAATACAAGAACAGCTGATTGGTTCTTTAAAAAACCTTGGCCAAGTAAAATATTAATGACAGCTCTTATTGGAACAGCTTTACTTGGACTTATTTTAGGTGTATATGGATTTGGTCTAATTACTCCTATTGGATGGAAATGGGGATTATTCTTACTTGCATATACTCTTGTATGGTTTGTGTTTAATGACGCAGTAAAAAGAGCAGTTGTTAAATATTACAGAAAAAAAGAAGGAATTAGTGTAATATGATAGATAAAGATTTAATTGCTTTTTTAGTTACAGTTGTTTTTTCTTTTCTTATAGGCTTGGAAGTTAGAAGTTACAGGGAGTATTTTCACTCCCGCTTTGAATTCGGAAGTATAAGAACTTTAACTTTCACAGGACTTCTTGGCTTTGTTTTTTTTAAAATAAATCTTTATTTGTACATAAGCGGATTTATTGCTTTAACGCTTTTTTTTCTTTTGTTTTATTATTTCAAATTACAAGAAAATAAAGCAAGTATTGTTACATTCTTGGTAGTAGCAATAACTTATTCTTTTGGTCCTCTTAGTCTTATAAAACCTTTTTGGTTTATTGCTTTGATTTTTGTTATTTTGATTTTTGGACTCAATGTAAAAAGAATGTATCCTAAATTAACTCAAAAAATTGATATTTATGAGCTTGAAACATTTGCTAAAATGGTTTTACTCTCAGCTGTAATACTGCCACTTCTTCCAAAAACTAAATTACCTTATATAGAGCTTAGCCCTTTTAAAATCTGGCTTATAGTAGTAGTGATTTCAGCAATAAGTTATATTGGATATATCCTTCAAAAATATATCTTCTCAAACAAAGGATATTTCTTAACAGGACTTGCAGGAGGAGCTTATTCTTCTACTGCCACCACAGTAGTACTTGCCTCAAAAGCAACTCAAAATTGTCTCAATTCTATTACTGCCGGTATTATCGGAGCAACAGCTGTTATGTATTTTAGACTTATAATTATTGCTTATATTTTCAATCACCAAGTAGCTCAAAAAATTTTAATTCCATATATTGCTCTTGGAATTGGAGGTATATTAGTAGCTATTTTTTATCTCAAAAAAGATTTAAATATTCAAAAAAGTGAATATGTAGATTCCAATCCGCTTGAACTTAAAACTGCATTTATTTTTGCATTTTTATTTATTGCCATGATTGCAATTACTAAATTTATTCATACTCATTTTGGAAATATAGGACTTGAAATTTTATCTTTTATAATCGGTTTTACGGATATTGATCCTTTTATTCTATCACTACTTACCGGAAAATTCAGCATCACATTAGCGTTAATTGCAAAACTTATTTTTATTGCAACTGCAAGCAATAATTTCCTAAAAGCATTTTATAGTTATTTTTTCTCAAAAAAAAGATGTATAATTTCTACTATATGGCTTATTGTTTTTGGGATGATAAACATAGTCTTAGCATATATATAAAGGAGAATTGATGAAAACACAAACATATGAACAATCTCACGGTGCGGCAAAA
>JALVVX010000023.1 GCA_027038555.1 Nautiliaceae bacterium
CACAAAAGACCGCTTTCAAAACTAATAAAAGATATTAGTGAAGAGTTAGGGTTATATTAGTTTGATGAGTGATTTTTTTGGTTTATATAAATTATGCTATACTATTTATATAAACCAAAAGGAGCTAAAATGACTATATCAATTGGAGAACTACAAAAAAATATCTCTATCATCAAAAAAGCAAAAGAGCCAATTATTGTAGTAGATAAAAGAACTGGTGAGAAAATAGCAAAAATTACTCCTTTAAAGGAAGAAGATGATTTGGAGCTATTTAATGAGCTAATAAGCGATTTAAAGCCAGAGGATAAAGTAGCTACCAAAGAAGATTTTGAAAAAGTTTATATAGAGCATTTAAAGGAAAAGTATGGTTTTAATTGATACCAACTATATCATCAGATTTTTAACTATGTAGCCTTTGGAGCATTATGAAAAAGCAAAAGAGTTATTTTATCGTGTAGCTAAAAGAGAAGTTGAAGTAATGGTAAGTGAGGGTATTATAATGGAGTGTTATTTTGTTTTGCTGAAGTTTTACAAATGGGATAAAAATAAGATTATTGATAAATTAGAAAAGATTTTAAAAATGAAAAATGTTTTTTGCAATGAAAAATATATCCTCTTAAAGGCTTTGGAAATTTTAAAAGTTAAAAATATTGACTTCATAGATGCTTTATTATGTGCTAAAAGTAAAGCATTAGGGTATAAAATACTTAGCTTTGATAAAGATATTGAAAAGTGTTTAAAAGGTATTTAATGATGGATGTAAAAAAAATGCTGAAAAATTATGAAATTGAAGTTAAATTTTTTGATTTAGAAATTTTTGAGTGTGAAATAATGATGAATGTCCCTTATCTTATAGAAAATTTATTTAAACTGTGTTCTAAATTAAATAAAAAGGAAAAAGAAAAATTTGTATTTTTAAATAAGGAATTAGAAAATAAATTGAAAAATACTTGCCCTAAAACTGAATTACAAGAAAAAATTTTATTAGAGATAAAAAAATTACTAAAAATTGCAAATCAAAAATGCAACACTTCAAAAACTTCTAAACTCTCCTTTTTATAGACTTTTTAAGCACTTTTAAAAAAGCAAAAGCAACAATAAAAGGAAAAAAAGGAAAATATGGCTTAAAAGTTTACAAAGTCAACAAGATTTTATTATGCTAATTTTTAAACTGATAACAGAATATAACAAAAGGTAAATTTAACTTCAAAATTTCATAAATAACATACTATAAAAAATTAGTTTTGCAATCAACACGCATTTTTAGAGGTTGTAGTGGGGTAATAATTTTTGACCATATTTGAATAGTACCGAAATTTTGGGATTTATTGAGGTATATAATGGCGGAGAGGGTGGGATTCGAACCCACGGTACGGTTGCCCGTACAACGGCTTTCAAGGCCGCCGCCTTCAACCACTCGGCCACCTCTCCATTATTGAGTTTTGTGATTAAACTAAGTGGTGCCCGGGGCCGGACTCGAACCGGCACGGGAAAAACTCCCGAGGGATTTTAAGTCCCTTGCGTCTACCAGTTCCGCCACCCGGGCAGGGTGTGGAATGAAATAATATCCAAATATGCTTAAAAACAGCTTAAATGGAGGCGCCACCCGGATTCGAACCGGGGATCAGGGCTTTGCAGGCCCCTGCCTTAGCCACTTGGCTATGGCGCCAATGGAGCGGGCTACGGGACTCGAACCCGCGACCTCCACCTTGGCAAGGTGGCGCTCTAGCCAACTGAGCTAAGCCCGCTTAACGGAATAGAATTATATAAAAAAAATCACAAAAAAGCAATAGCTTTTCTGTGATTATAGTTTTGGTCCTGCTTTTTCGTATTCTTTACCTTCCGGTACATCTTCGTATCTTTTGAAGTTTTTGATAAACATTTCAGCAAGTTTTTTTAATTGTTTATCATACTCTTCTTTGTTTTCCCATGTGTTTCTCGGATTAAGTACCTGAGTATTCACACCCGGAAGTTCTTTTGGTATTTGAAGATTAAATACAGGCAATACTTCAAATTCCGCATTTTCAATACTTCCGTCAAGTATAGCATTGATACACGCTCTTGTGTCTTTAATGCTCATTCTATGACCAACGCCGTAAGGTCCGCCTGTCCATCCTGTATTAACAAGATATACGTTTACTTTATGTTCGTCTACTTTTTCACCAAGCAGTTTTGCATAGACTGTCGGATGAAGCGGTAAGAATGGCTCACCAAAACATGCACTGAAAGTCGCTACCGGCTCAGTAATTCCTCTCTCAGTCCCGGCTACTTTTGCAGTGTATCCGCTTAGGAAATAGTACATTGCCTGTTCTTTTGTAAGTTTACTTACAGGAGGAAGTACACCAAATGCATCTGCTGTAAGGAATATAATGTTTTTTGGATGTCCGCCTGTAAGAGTGCATTCGTGGTTTTCAATATGTTCTATCGGATAGCTTACCCTTGTATTTTCTGTTTTGCTTGAATCGGTATAATCAACCTCTCCGTTTTCTTTAATTACTACGTTTTCAAGAAGTGCATTTCTTCTTATTGCATTATAAATTTCAGGTTCGCTTTCTTTATCAAGATTGATAACTTTTGCATAGCATCCGCCTTCAAAGTTAAATACTCCGTTATCATCCCATCCGTGTTCGTCATCTCCTATAAGTTTTCTGTGTGGGTCAGTTGAAAGTGTAGTTTTTCCAGTTCCGCTAAGACCGAAAAACAGTGCAACATCACCTTTTTCTCCGACATTTGCAGAGCAGTGCATTGAAAGTTTACCTTCAAGAGGCAGCCAATAATTCATCATAGTAAAAATACCTTTTTTAAGTTCCCCTCCATATAGTGTACCGCTCATTACTGCTTTATTTTCTTCAATATTAAATGCTATAAATATATCGCTGTTGAGACCTTCTTCTTTCCAGTTTGGATATCTTGCTTCACCTGCTACCATAAAAGTAAAATCGGGTTTGAAATTTTTAAGCTCTTCATCAGTTGGTAAAATAAACATAT
>JALVVX010000024.1 GCA_027038555.1 Nautiliaceae bacterium
CGCTTCCCGTTTTGGGATTGAAAGTATATTATATTTTTGTCCTTCTGTCAAGGAAATTTTGTGGTTTTTTTACGGTTTTTTTAATTTTTTTACTATAAGTAATTAAAAGTCCCTAAAATTAGGGAGTTTAAAACTTAATGAAATTTGAAACTATTATTTTTTAATATATGAATATCCAGTAGGAGTAATAACAATTATTTTGCTTTTATTGTTTTGAGTAATGTTTAATTCTATATTTGATGTCAATAATTTCATGTTTTTAAAAATATTACTATTATTATTATCATTTTTATTAATAAATACATTTCCATAATTGTCAAAATAGAAGTGAAAACCGTGAGAAGTTATATTATATTCTGTGCCTTTGTATTTGTAAGTAATATTTGTAATACCAAAATTTGATAAATTTGCATCCCTATCCGCAGTAGAAGCACTATAATTACCGTCAATATATTTACCATTTAATGGGTTTTTAGCATAATCATTAACAGATATACTACCATTTAAATCAGAATCTGTATATACTTGAATAAAAAAATTATTGTTTGAAGTTTTTCCTATTTTTAATTGCCAAAATCTTCTAAACCATTTTTTTGATTTATTAGTTTCAATAGAAGTATTATTTTTGGGAAAAGGAATAAATTTATCATCTTTTAAAGCTAGTGAACGAGTATAGTTTAAATAATTTTTTATTACATCAGATGCAACTTGAAGCCGATTATCAGGAATGGAGATATTTATACTAAAAGCAAGAATTGCAATTACTATTATAACTATGATTAATTCAAGAAGAGTAAAAGAAGGCCTTTTCAATTTAACTCTTCTTATTTAATTTCTTCGGCTTTTTCAACTTGGTAAAGTATATCATCCCATGGATGTCTATACATAGGCATACCAAGTCTTTTTTCATCAAGAACATGACCGATGAAACCTATACTTCTTCCTAAAATAAAGAAAGCATTAAGAGTACCGCTTTCAATAAATTCATTAATTTCTTCTTCTGAATAACCTAATGCTCTCCACATATCTACCATTAAAATACCTATTGTTCCGTCAACATTTAGAATTAAATTTTCTTTTTTTGAAGTGGTTTCTTTTTCAACTTCTAATGCATATTCAAGTAATGGTGTTGCAGGGAAATATTCTGCCGCATATTTTTTAAGTCCTTCAACTCTTTTATCAGGATTTCTAACTGATTTGATTCTATGTCCGATACCAGGAATTGGAATACCTTGTTTTTTCATATATGCTAAAAATTCCTTAGGGCTCATTCCATTATCATGTGCATATTTAAAATATTTAGCGGCACCGTCAATTGCACCACCAAATCTCGGACCGATTGTTAGAAGTCCTGTTACAAGGCTCTCAACTACTGATTTACCAGCTCTTGCTGTAACTTTTGCATTATGTGCACCACTAACAGCCGGACCGTGGTCTGCAACTGTTTTGATTACAGTTTCAATAAAATTTGTTGCCCATTTAGGATATCTTTTTTTGAACCATAATAGAGAAATAACATCACCAATACTATATCCTGTATCAGGAGTGGCAACTTGTGAAATAGGAATACCGGCATAAACTGCTTCTTCTCCTCTATCATCACTGATAGTACATACAAAATTTCTTGGTTTTCTAATTTTACCAGCTGCAAGAGCTTTATTATAATCCTCAGGCATTGGTGGAACCACAGGTTCTTCAATATCTTGAATAATACCTTTACCTTTAAGCTCTTCATAAACTCCTCTAATTACATGAGGTAAATCATTAAAGTTATCAGGAACGTGAATTCCAGCTTCTTTCATAGCTCTATTTTTAGCTTCTGCTGTTTCGGCTTCTGCATTTGCACTTGCACCTGCGTGTCCAAACTGCACACCACTGCTGAAATGTTTAGCAATAGTTCCTATACACCATCCTATTACAGGTTTAGTAATTTTACCTTCTTTAATAGCTTCAATAATTTTATATTCTTCTCTACCTCCAACTTCGCCAAGTAAAATCATATATTTGATTTTCGGATTTTTTTCCATTCTAAGCATATGGTCAATAAATGTAGAACCTACAAATCTGTCTCCACCGATAGCAACACCTTCTGCAATACCGTCTGCGTTTAATGCGATAATATTTGAAAGTTCGTTAAATAAACCACCACTTCTTGTAACAAGTCCTGCGCTTCCAGGTCTGTGAAGTTTTGATTTTACAATATTTTCAATTGTTCCACCGATATTTGCAACTTTAAATGCACCGGGTGCTATCGCACCAACAGTAGCCGGTCCGATTATTGTTACAGCTTTCTCTCTTGCTTTTTTATTCATAAGTCTTGCAAGTCTTTCAGGAATACCCTCAGCTGTAATCATAATCACTCTGAATTGGTCCATATCAAGCGCTTCATTTGTTACATCATAAGCTGTTCTAAATGATGCAAAGTTTAGAAGCACATCAGCATTCGGATGATTTTTTACAGCTTCAGCTGTACTTCTATAAATTGGAATCATCACTTCATCAGTACCGTAAAAGAATTTTTCAAATTTGTTGTTGCTTGTCGGAGCTACGATAGCTGCAACTGATGGTTTTTCTCTTTGAATTACATAATCATAATCAAGCATTCTTTGAATTGCAGATTTATTATTATTCCAGAATATTGCCTGTGTGTCCCTTGTAAATAATTCGTTAGCCATTATTTCGCTCCTTTTTTATCATCTTCAAGTGCCATTCTTACAATATCAGTAATGTGTGTTTCAGGTCCAAATACTTTTATTGGAAGTCCAAGTCTTTCAGCTGCTTCTTTGATATCTTTTAAACCTTTTTCATAGTTTGGCCCACCTCTTCTTACATAAATTCTTACACCAACATCTTTCATTTTATCAGCATATTTTTCAAACGCTTGAATAATACCGGTAAATGTTTTTGCAACATCTGTAAAGTTTGCAATAGCCCCACCGATAATTAAGATTTTATCTCTTCCCTTAGGGTCTTTTTCTCTTGTCATAAGGTCTAATACTGTTTCTGTATAAAATCTTGTCTCATCAGTTGTAGGACCACCTGAATATTCACCATAGTTTGCTAAATCTTCTACTCCCCCTGCTAAATCAGCAATTGTATCAGCGTATACAACAGACGCTCCACCACCTGCTACAAGTGTCCAAATTCTGCCTTTTGGATTAAGAACAGTTAATTTAAGTGAAGCACCGCTTTTTGAGTCAGCTTCGGCAATAGCTTTTTCTTCTGGTGATTTTTCCGGCATACCAAAAGGTGTAGGGAATTCAATATCTCCCCATTTATCTTTCATTAAAAATCCAGCTGTATCATCAAGTCTTGCAACAAGGTCAAGAAGATATACATCATTACCAACAATTACAACAGGATTTATTTCAAGATATGCGAAATTTAAATCTCTAAAAAATTTATAGAAATTAACTGCAAAATTTGCATAAACTTCTTTTTTGTCTGCCGGAATGTCTGTCGGAATATTTTCTTTAATTAATTTTTCAATTTCTTCATCAGTGGCATCAATAGGAATTTTAACTTCTGTAACTTTATCCCAATTTTCTTCAACTTCCATACCACCGTGAGCACTCATATATAAAGCATCGTAATTTTCATCTAAACTTGCAGCAGCAATATAATATTCTTCATCTTCACTGTGCGGTGTAAAAGGTTCAACTATGAAATAAGTAAGATAGTCTTCTTTACCTTCATCAACCGGTTTATCACCTTCAAATTTTGAGTATACTCTTACTTTTTGACTTCTTTTATCATCAATCCATTTAGCTGCATCTTTAAGAGTAACATCTCCTGGTTTATTAACTTTAAATAAAACCAAATCGTTTTTACCTCTTTTACCAAAAAGCATATCAGGTTTTGCAACAAGAGGTTTTTGTTTTAACCATTCATACCCAGGTTCCTCTGCTTTTTTTAAAAGTTCCTCTCCACTTTTAACAAGAACACTTTCAAATGGGTAATTTAATCCTTTGAAATATTTGTCCCAATTTTCTTTAAAAAGTCTTTTACCGTCATATTCACGTATTGGTTTTTGAGCCATTAATACTCCTTGAATTTTATTTTAAAAATTGTATCATTATTAAAATTAACTTTTCTATAAATTTTATTTATAACCTAAATTATTTCCCCAAAGTGTTTAGATTTGAAACATTAATATCCAAAATCTTTTTTTTGTTGTGAAATATTGAAACTTCATTTTTTTTAATAGAATAATTTATTTTATATTTCCTTCCTTTTTTAATTCCATAAAATTCAAGGCTATTACATAAATATTTATTATTACATTTTATTTTGTTTATATTGTGTTTTTTTAAAACAATTGCCAAGTCTTTTATAAAATAAAAACTTCCACTTAAATTTTTTGCAGGTGTATATCTATTTAGAAAAATAGCAATATCAAATAAAATCATTGTCGAAAATAAAAAAACAAATAAAAATTTATAACATCTTCTAAATTTCGGCAATCTCACTTTATATGAATTTAAAAACACTTTTATCATATATATCACATACGGCAATACAAAAGGCGCATAATCATCTATTTTTATTCTCTGTCTAAAAGATAAAATAATTGATAATAAAAAACTAAAACTTCCGATAAAAAATAAAATATCTTTTTTTAAAAAAAAACCTTTATAAAAAGTAAATAAAAAATATACAAAAACAAACGGAGAAAAAATTAAAATATATGTACCAAATACATCCAAAAAATATCCCTGTGGTTTTCCGTCAATTTTATAATTGAAATAATTTGCATTTACTGCAAGTAATAACAAAGAAAATAACAGAAGTTTGGTATCTTTTTTGTATATAGAATAAAAAATTAAAGCAAAATAAAGGGATATAAAACTATAATCTATAAACACATATATAATTAGCAACAAATATGCAAATATTCTTAATTTTTTAAAAAAATAAACAAATATTAGTGTAAAGAAAATTAAAAAAATAGCCTTATTAATAATTACACTGGAAATTATAAATCCCGGGATAAAAATAAAAATCAAAGTCGAAAAATATTTATATTTTTCTTTTAAATAAATTTTACAAAGATTGTAAAAAACAATTAAAGATAAAAAAGAAAAAGAAATAGGCAGTATTCTTAGAGAAAAATCATTTTTAATATTAAAAACATTTATTAAAAATCGGAGTAAATAAAAACTTTCTACACTTTTTGCTTCTACAACAGAAAAAGATAAGAATTTAACACTATACCAATATAAAAAAGTATAATATAGAAATATTACGGGCCAAAAAATATATTTCATAATTTTAAAAAATTATTAATAATTTCTTTACCATATTGACTCATTATTGACTCAGGATGAAACTGTACCCCGTATATCGGCTTATCGATAACTCTTATTGACATAATTTCATTATCATCCAAACTGTATGAAGTAGGCATTATATTTTCGGGTAAATTTTCTTTATTTATAACTAATGAATGATATCTTGTTACTTTAAAATTTTCAGGCAGTTTTTGAAAAATATCATCATCTTTTGTGATTTTTATCTGAGAGGTTTTACCATGCATTAAATTTTTTGCCCTTATTATTTCTCCTCCGAACGCATAAGCAATTGACTGATGACCAAGACAAACACCAAGTATAGGCTTTTGAATCTTTTTGATTACATCTACACTCACTCCTGCCTCTTTCGGAGTGGAAGGTCCGGGCGAAATGATTATTTTTTCAGGATTTAGTTTTTTAATTTCTTCCACACTCAGTTCATCATTTCTTATAACTTTTAAATTTGCACCGAGTTCAAGGCAATATTGGACTATATTATATGTAAAAGAATCATAATTATCAATCATTAAAATCATCAACTGCCTTTTTTATAAAAATTATATTAAAATTTCATCAAAAAGGGAATTTATGTTAGTTGAAAAACTAAAAGACAAAATCATTACTCTTGAAACAACTCCTCCAAAACTTCCGACAATTGACCCTATGATTGAAAAAATTGAAAAAAGCGGTGCATTAAAGTTTATTGACGGTTTTTCTACAACTGATTGTCCGTTAAGTAAATTAAAATATAATTCGATTATTGCAGCTTTCAGATTGCAAGAAAAATTTAAAAAACCCGTAATTGCAACTATGAGTATGAGAGATAGAAATAAAATTGCACTTCAAAGTGATTTACTTGGAGCTAATGATTTAAATATTACGAATATTTTAGCCCTAACCGGTGATCCTGCAAAAATGTCAGACCAACCAAATGTAAAAGGTGTAGTTGAAGGAAGCAGTATACTGCTTCTTGAAATAATAAGGGCTTTTAACAATGGAATGGATTACAGTGGAAAAGAATTTAAAATAAAACCTAAACCCATTACTCCTTTTGTAGTAAGTAATTCATATGCAAAAAATTTTTCTACTATTGAAAGAAAAATACATAAAAAAGTAAAAAATTATGCAAAAGCTGTAATTACTCAACCTGTATATGACTTGGAAATAGTTGATAAAATGCTTGAAATAAGAAATAAAATTAGAGATGAATTTATTGATGAAAGAAAAGAATTTGAAATTATCTTAGGCTTTTTCCCTATGATGAATTTAAAAACTGCACAATTTTTACACTCACATGTTCCTGGTATTTATGTACCGGATGAATGGATTGAAAAACTAATTAAAGCCCATAAAATCGGAATTGAAGAAGAAAAAAAGGTAGGTTTGGAACTTAGTAGAAATTTATTTCGAAAAATTTATAAAAAACATCCTAAAATCCATATAATGACTGCAAATAAATTTGAAATAGTAAAAGAGCTTTTTTAAGCTCTTGCTTTTTGCCATACAAAAACAGCTATCCAAAGTCCCAATCCTACTAAATAAGATATATATTCATTTGGTAAGCCTAAAAATTTATGCATAATATTAGGAAGCATAAAAAAAGGTACCGCTGAGAGTAACATTAGTCTTTCAAGTATATTTGTTTTTTTAATAAGCCATCCCTGTGTTGCAGATGAAAAACTAAACATTCCAAGCATTGCTGTTAAAAATATAATTGTAATATGTAAAGGATTTGAAATAAAACTAAATTCATTAACATCCCATTCATTTACTTTATCTATCAATAAAAGCTCTGTATTAAAGAAAAACATAAACGGTAAAATTGCCGTTCTGATATCATATGCGAAACCTTGAAGACCTGTTTTTATCGGATCTGATTTTGCTATACCAGCCGCCGCATAAGCCGCAATTCCGACCGGAGGTGTATCATCGGCTAAGATACCAAAATAAAATACAAATAAGTGTGCCGCAATAGCAGGGATAATAAATCCGTTATCTTGTGCAAGTTGAAGCATTACAGGAGCTGTAAGTGATGCGACTACGATATAGTTCGCGGTTGTCGGAAGACCCATACCAAGAATTAATGAAATAAACGCCGTTAAAAGAAGTACTATTAAAATATTTCCATTTGATAAAGCATCAATAACATCTAATAATACCTGACCGATTCCGGTTAAAGTAATACTTCCTACCACTATACCTGCAATTGCAGTTGCAAGTGCAATTGGAACCATATTTCTTGCACCGTTTACCATACCGTGAAATATATCAATAAATCCTTGTAAAAAATCATTTTTGTTTAATTTTCTTTTATCAATAAAAAGTGCTTTAAAAGGATATTGAATAATCATAATAACCATCAATAACCAAATTGCACTAAATGCCGCCATTTGAGCTGACTGTCTTAGTACAATCAGTACATACATCAGATAAATTACAGGAATTAAGTAATGAAGACCGCTGATAAACGTTTCCCATTTAGGAGGAAGTCTGCTTGGGTCTTCACCTTTAAGCCCCAATTTTTTAGCTTCAAGGTGAACAATATAAAATAAAGCCAGATAACTAACAACTGCGGGAATTGCTGCTGCAATAACAACATCCGTATAACTAAGCCCAAGAAATTCTGCAATAATAAAAGCAGCAGCACCCATAACAGGTGGCATCAACTGACCGTTTGTAGAAGCGGCGACTTCAATAGCTGCGGCTTTTTCAGGAGGAAATCCGGCTTTTTTCATAAGAGGAATGGTAAATACACCCGTTGTTACCACATTTGCGGTCGAACTTCCACTAATAATACCTGTCAAACCACTTGCTACAACACTTGCTTTTGCAGGACCTCCGCTATATTTCCCAAGAAAGGCATATGCAAGTTTTATAAAATATTCCCCGGCTCCTGCTCTTTCAAGCAAAGCTCCAAAAAGTACAAACAAGAATACAAATCCGGCAGATACACCAAGAGGTACACCGAAAATTCCCTCAGTTGTCAAATACATCTGAGAAATAATTTTCTCCCAGCTTGCAGGTTTATGGGATATTATATCGGGCATCAAATCCCCGAATTTATCATAAATTAAAAATAAAATCGCAACTGCACTCAGCGCAAATCCAATAACCCTTCTTCCAGCTTCAAGTAAAATCACCATAAAAACGGCGCCTATTACAAAATCTCTTAATAAATATTCCCCGGGTCTGTTTGAGAGACCTACATAATCAATTGCAATATATGCTGCGCCAAATCCTCCTATTATGGCCAATATCCAGTCATACCACGGTATTTTTTTAAGATATTTTTCTTTTTTAAAAATAGGATAAATTAAAAATGCCAAAACCATTGCAAATGCTAAATGTATACTTCTTACAATTGTTGAATTTACAGGAAAATAGCTCACATACAGCTGATAAAGCGACCAGGCAAAAGCAATACCGGATATTAACCAATAATAAAAAGTATTAGGAGGAAAATTTCTCTGTCCTTCCAGTTCTGTTAATATCTTCTCTTCTAAATCTTTATCTACTTCACACTCTTTGATTGTTTCTTTTTCAATTTCATCAATTTCTTTTTCAAAATCTTTATCTTCATTAAAAATTTCCGGTTTTGACATCTCTGCTCCTTATACCTATTGAAAATAAAAATATACCATTTTCATTTTCAATAAGTAAAGAAAAGGATTATAACAATCCTTCTTCTTTAAAAGCTTTTTTTGCACCCGGATGCATCATATTCAAATCAAACCCTTTTAATAAATCTTTTTTTGTTAAGTTTTTATAAGCCGGATGCATTTTTTTGAATTGATCAAAATGGTCTAAAATTGATTTTGTTAAATAATAAACTGTTTTTTCATCCATTTTATCACTTGTTACAAGTGTGGCTTTTACACCGTATGTTTTAGTAGGATGATTAACACCTTTATACATTCCTGCAGGAATTACTCCCCATGCATAATATGGTTTTTCTTTTACAAGTTCTTGAGCAGCCGGAACATTGTCAAGTGAAATTAAATCAATATCAACTGAATTTGCGGCATCTTTAATATTTGCCGTAGGATGTCCGACCATATAATAATATCCGTCAATTTTTTTATCTTTAAGCGCATTTGGACACTCACTGGCTTTTAGCTGTTCTACTTTTATATCTTTTAGACTTAATTTTTTACAATGATCAAACAGTGTTTTAACAGCCGCTTCATTTCCGCTTCCAGGGTTTCCTATATTTATTCTGTGACCTTTTTGATCAAAAAAGTTTTTAATTCCACTGTCTTTTCTAACAACAAATGTAAGAAGCTCAGGATGAATTGTCATAACAACTCTTAAACCTTTAAATGGCTTTCCTTTGAATTTTCCTTCACCGTGGTATGCCTGATACACTACGTCGCTTTGCGCAATACCAAAATCAAGTTCACCATTTCTTATAGCATTTATATTATAAACACTTCCCCCTGTACTCTCAACAGAGCATTTAGTATGAGTCGTATTTTTGTAATATTTGTTAAAAAGTCTACAAATAGCTCCTCCTGTCGGATAATAAACACCCGTTACTCCACCTGTACCTATTGATATGTATTTGTATGCAAATGCACCAGTTGTTAAAACTGCTACACTCAATGCACCTAATAACAATTTTTTCATTTTTACTCCTTTTTTGTTTAGATAATAACATAATTAAATAAATTTATTAATATATAATTAACTTATAAGAAAAAACTAATAGGGGAGAAAAGAAAAAGTTATGGAATTATTGATGATAATTTGGTGCTTCTTTTGTAATAGTTACATCATGAACGTGTGATTCTTTCAAACCTGCACTTGTTATTTCTACAAATTCAGCTTTTTCCCAAAATGTAGGAATATCTTTTGAACCGCAATATCCCATTGAAGCTCTGAGTCCTCCGATTAATTGATGAATAACATCAGCAATTTTACCTCTGTAAGGCACCATTCCTTCAATTCCCTCAGGTACTAATTTATCAGCGGCTGTTCCTTCTTGGAAGTATCTGTCATTACTTCCTTTTTGCATTGCACCTATACTACCCATCCCTCTATATGCTTTATACTGTCTTCCCTGATACATAATAGTCTCACCCGGACTCTCTTCTGTACCAGCAAGTAAACTTCCCACCATTACACTGCTTGCGCCAACCGCCAAAGCTTTTGCAATATCACCTGAGTATTTAATACCGCCGTCTGCAATTACAGGAATATCATATTTTTTTGCTTCTGCGGCACATTCGTCAATTGCACTAATTTGAGGAACTCCCACACCTGCAACAATTCTTGTCGTACAGATACTGCCAGGTCCTATTCCGACTTTAACAGCATCAGCTCCCGCTTTAATCAAATCCCTTGTAGCTGCTGCCGTAGCTACGTTTCCTGCGACAACATCCACATCAAATCTCTCTTTTATTGCTTTTACCACATCAAGAATTCCCTGAGAATGCCCATGAGCAGAATCCACAACAATCACATCAACACCTGCTCCCACAAGTGCCGCCGCTCTTTCAATACCGTTTCCAACCCCAACTGCCGCAGCGACTCTAAGTCTTCCATATTCGTCTTTATTTGCATTCGGGTATTCTTTTTTCTTTTGTATATCTTTAATCGTAATAAGACCTTTTAAATATCCTTCATTATCTACAATCGGAAGTTTTTCGATTTTATGCTCATGCAAAATCTTCTCTGCTTCATCAAGAGAAATACCCTCTTTTGCAGTTACAAGAGGCATTGGTGTCATAAGCTCTTTTACTTTTTTACTTAAATTTTTTTCAAATCTTAAATCTCTATTTGTAAGAATTCCTATAAGTTTATTATTTTTGTCTACAACAGGAACGCCTGAAATTTTATAAGTAGCCATAATTTCATGAGCTTTTGCTATCGGCTCATCTGGAAAGATTTTAATAGGGTCAATTATTACACCGCTTTCACTTTTTTTTACTTTTTCAACTTCTTTTGCCTGTGTTTCAATATCCATATTTTTATGAATTACACCTATTCCGCCAAGTCTTGCAAGAGCAATTGCCGCCCTACTTTCAGTCACCGTATCCATAGCAGCTGAAACAATAGGAATATTTAGTGTTACGTTTTTTGTAAATTTTGTTCTAAGGTCAACTTCTTTTGGTAATACATTAGAGTATTGAGGCACTAACAATACATCTTCAAATGTCAACGCTTTGTATTTAATTCTCATTTTGCTTCCTTTACGATATTTTCTACAATTTTCGCACCGTTAAAAAGAGTCTGTTCATCGAAATGTTTTGCAATGAGCTGCATACCGATAGGAAGTCCTTTTTTATCTTTTCCTATTGGAAGTGAAATTGCCGGAACTCCCGCTAAATTAACACCAATAGTGTAAATATCGCTCAGATACATTTCAAGCGGGTCTTTTTTACTTCCAAATTCAAATGCGGTACTCGGTGTAACAGGTGTCAATACTAAATCCGCCTCTGCAAAAAGTTTATCAAATTCATTTTTAATCAAATGTCTTACTTTTTGTGCTTTTATATAATATGCATCATAATATCCACTGCTAAGCACAAATGTTCCAAGCATAATTCTTCTTTTGACTTCTTCACCAAATTGTGACCTTGTCAATTTATAAGTCTCTTTTAAATCTTTTCCTTCTATTCTGTTTCCGTATCTCATACCATCAAACCTTGCAAGGTTTGAACTTGCCTCAGCAGTAGCAACAATATAATATGTTGCAACATCAATTTTTGAATTCATAAGATTTTTATGAATTATAGTATGACCTTCTTTTTCAAGTTCTTTTATTACATCATTGATTGCATTTTTGATATCTTTATCAGCTTCATCTATATAATTATCAATTACTGCAATTTTTAATTTTTTATTCTCATCAAACACAATTTTTTCATTATCAACAGGTGCTGAGGTTGAATCTTTTTTATCATATCCAGCAATTATATTATAAAGAATTGCCGCATCTTCAACATTTTGTGTAATAGGTCCTATTTGATCAAGAGAGCTTGAAAATGCAACAAGTCCAAGCCTTGAAACCCTCCCGTAAGTTGGCTTCATCCCAACAACACCGCAAAACGCCGCCGGCTGTCTGATACTTCCACCTGTATCACTTCCAAGAGCGGCAATAGCAAGGCTGGCTCCTACAACCGCAGCACTTCCCCCGCTGCTTCCTCCCGGAACACAATTTGGATTATGAGGATTTAGAGTTTTTCCGTATTGACTCGTTTCCGTAGAACTTCCCATAGCAAATTCATCCATATTACATCTTCCAAAAGGAGATAATCTGGCATTTAACATTTTATCAATTACAGTTGCATTATATGGACTTACATATCCTCTTAAAATTTTAGACGAACATGTAATTTCCCAATCTTTTACATTTATATTGTCCTTTATAGCTATCGGAACACCCTCGCCCTTTTCACTAAGCTCAGTATCCAAAAACTGCTCAATATAACCGCCAAGTTCTTTTTTTTCTTTTGCTTTTTTGTTTATTTCTTTTTTTATTTCTTTAAGTTCTTCATTGCTTAATGTCAATGCTTCTTTCAATGTTATCATCGCTGTCCTTTATAATTAAACTTTTTAGCCATAAATAAATTATATAACTTCCTGCAACCAATACTATTATAGAAAATATAATAAACCAAAAAGGTACCGGTTTATCCATTAATTACCTCTTTACATCTGTTGCAAAGTTCGTTTTCCGCTTCACTTAAATATCTCCAACATCTTGGGCATTTGTGTAGAGGAGATTTTTTGATTTTGACTACAAATCTTTCATCTTCACCTATATGAAATTCATCTAACATCTCACTATCAACTTTATCACAAATTAAACTTACATTAAAAAACTCAGCCATTTCATCTTTTAAGAGTTTATCATAATTTGTTTCAATTGCAAGTTCAAGAGTATCTTTTATTATTTTTTCTTTTTTTAGTCTGTCTACGATTTCATAAAATCTTCTTCTGATTTCTAAAACATCTTCATCAAGCGGATTCTCAACAGCCGTCAAAGGAGTATAAACAAAATCAAAAATGTCTTTTTTATCTTCTTTTATTACTTTTGGAGCATGCTCAACCGCTTCATCCATAGTATATGTTAAAACCGGTGCTAAAATACTCATAAGTTCTTTTGCAATCACTGCCATAGTACTTTGAGAATTTCTTCTTTTCGCTGAATTTGGCGCTTCGCAGTAAAGTCTGTCTTTACAAACATCAAGATATATAGCACTAAGTTCAGTTACAATAAAATTATTTAAAATCTGCATAGCTTTTGAAAAATCATATTTACCGAAAAGATACACAACCTCATCAAACACTTCTTTGGCTCTTGCTAAAATCCATTTATCAATCATTGAAGGATTATCAAGTTTAATTTCTTCAAGGTCATTTACATTTGCAAGCAAAAATCTTATGGTATTTCTTATTTTTCTGTATTGTTCCGCTACTTGTTTTAAAATATTATCGCTGATTTTGATATCGCCTGTATAATCACTTGTGGCGACCCAAAGTCTTAGTATTTCCGTTCCGAACTTTTTACTAACTTCCTGAGGTGCTACAACATTACCTTTGCTCTTACTCATTTTTTCACCTTTTTCATCTACGGTAAAACCATGTGTAAGGATTGATTTGTAAGGTGCTTTACTCTCAACCGCCGTTGAAACAAGTAAAGAGCTTTGGAACCAGCCTCTGTGCTGATCGCTTCCTTCAAGATACATACTTGCCGGATAATCACCTGCGTCATATCTGTCTGATTTAAGCACTGCAAACCAAGTAGAGCCGCTGTCAAACCATACGTCTAAAATATCCTGAACTTTTTCAAGATTTGGCGCTAAATCCTTTTTATTTTCAGGTAAGAGTTCTTCAATACTCATATCATACCACGCATCCGCACCTTTAATTTCAAAAATTTTATAAATATTTTCCAAAATGTCATTATCAAGAAGAATTTCACCTGTGTTTTTATCTCTGAAAAACGCAATAGGAACACCCCAGTCCCTTTGTCTGCTTATACACCAATCGGGTCTGTTGCTAACCATTGCTTTTAATCTGTTTTTACCACTATCCGGAGTAAACTGCACATTTTCAATTTCACTAAGTGCTTTATTTCTTAAAGTATCACCTTCAACCTCTTTATCCATTGCAATAAAAAACTGTTTTGTGGCTCTGAATATTACCGGATTGTGGCATCTCCAGCAATGAGGATAGCTGTGAGTGAATTTACTTGATTTAATTAAGTTTTCGCCTAAAAGTTCTAAAATTTTTTCGTTTGCCTCAAAAATATGCATTCCTACAAATTCATCTGATTTTTCACCAAGAAGTTTTTCGACAGCCATAATATTTGAATATTTACCTTCATTGTCAACCGGTTGTAAAATCTCTTCATATCCGTATTTAAGCCAAACTCTATAATCCTCTTCACCGTGTCCGGGAGCTGTGTGAACGCATCCCGTACCGCCATCCATTGTTACATGTTCGCCAAGAAGTATGATTGAGAGTCTGTTATTTAAAGGATTAACGGCTTTTAAACCTTCAAGCTCTTTTGGATCGAATTCTTTAACTATATCACCTTTTACAACGCCTTCTTCTTTTAACTTTTCATAAAGCGCTTTTGCAACTATAAAATTATCACTTGTAAGTACATATTTTTCTTCCGGATTTAGAGCAATTCCCATATTCGCAGGAAGTGTCCAGGGTGTAGTGGTCCAAATAATAATTTTTGCATGTTTTGTACCGAGTTTTTTATTCGCTTCTTTACTTAAAGGAAAAGCCACATAAATAGAATAATCTTCTTTATCTTCATATTCCACTTCTGCTTCTGCAAGAGCCGTTTTATCATGCATACACCAAAATACAGGTTTGCTTCTTTCTACCAAAAGACCTTTTTTTGCTATTTCGGTAAGTGCTTTATAAATATCTGCTTCAAATTTAAAATCCATTGTTTTATATGGATTTTCCCAGTCTCCTATAACTCCAAGAGCCTGAAACTCTTCTTTTTGTATGTTTATAAATTTAGCGGCATGTTCACGGCAGAGCTCTCTTATTTTTGTCTTAGGAAGCTGTTCTTTTTTTTCGCGCCCTATTTTTTTCTCGACCTGCTGCTCTATCGGAAGTCCGTGACAGTCCCATCCCGGAACATATCTTATGTCATATCCTTGGAAATAGTAATATTTATTAATTATGTCTTTTAAAATCTTATTAAGGGCATGACCTATATGAATATGTCCGTTTGCATACGGAGGACCGTCGTGAAGATTGAACCTGTCGTTGCCGGTTCTGTTTTGTTTCATTCTATCATATACATTTTCACTAAACCATTTAGCGTATCTCTTTGGTTCATTTTGCGGAAGGTTACCGCGCATTGGAAAAGAAGTTTTAGGAAGAAGAAGAGTTTCTTTATAATCCATAAAAATGTCCTTTTTGCGTGTTATTATATCAAAATTATCCTATATGGGATATAACTTTTACAATATTCGGGTCGGCAAAAAAATCTTCTGCTTTATTATCATAATCAAACTGTGACAAAATATCTCTTATGATATTTATTCTTGCTCTTTTTTTGTCATTTGCATCAACTTCTATCCATGGTGCATAAGGTGTAGACGTGGCCGCAAACATATCCTCTTTTAACTTTTGATATTCATCATAATGTTCATAACTTTTCCAGTCAAGGGTAGAGAGTTTCCATTTTTTAAGAGGGTCTGTTTCTCTTTTTTTAAGACGTTTATACATCTCTTCTTTTGAAATTTGAAGATAATATTTAAAAAATTTTATCCCATCATCCACTATCATCTCCTCAAATCTCGGACATTGTCTCATAAATTTAAGATAATCTTCTTTGGTGCAAAAATGAAAAACCATCTCAACCCCTGCCCTATTGTACCAGCTTCTGTTAAAAAGCACCATCTCTCCACCAGCCGGGAAATGCGGAACATATCTTTGGAAATACCACTGGGTTTTTTCTTTTTCGGTAGGCTTATCAAGTGCCACGCTTCTTGCAAATCTTGGATTCAAATATTCTAAAATTCTTTTTATTGTTCCATCTTTTCCCGCAGTATCAACACCTTCAAATATAGATAAAAACCTGATATTATTATTTTTTATCCATGTTTGAAGTTTTACAAGCTCCACTTGCAATTTAAGAAGTTCTTTTTCATAAAACTTATCTTTAAATTTTCCGTTTTTTTTGAAAACTTTATCTTTTGGAAGTGAATATTCGGGCAGTTTTTTTAAATCTACATTCATTTCGGCTCCTTTTTTGGCTATAATAATTATAACACAAAGGAGAAGAAATGAAAGTATTGTTTGTAGGTAAAGAATGGCGTTTTAGAAGTGAAGTTAAAAACGAATTGTTCAGATACATAACTTATGATAAACTTGAATATATAAATTCATTTGATATTTCATTTATACCAAAAGAAGACACATTAATAGTTACAACAAATCAAAGCTATCCTCTTGTTACAAGAATTATTTCTACTATTTTAAATCAAAATCCTGTTATTAAAGACAATCAACTCGTTCCTGAAAATGCAAAATATTCAAAAAACAGCTACTTAGTAAAAATCAATGAATATGAAGTAAATGTAATACTGCTGGAAAACAAAGTTCCCGAAATTTTTATATTAATGCCAAAAAATGAACTTACTAATATTTTCAATATGGACAAAGATACAGCAAAAATGTTAATCGAACCAATATTTTCTCCAAGAAAAATAGATTATACTCTAATACAAAACGAAGGGGGATTTTTAGAATTACACACAGAACCTCTCGATAAAAAAATAAAAAAAGAAATTTTACGTGCGATTCCTTTTGTTGTTTTCGGAAATGTATTCAAACATATTATAAAAAATCTGCCTCCTGAAAAAATAACATTTGCCGAGAGTTGCACGGGAGGTCTTATAGCTTCAACTCTTACAAAATACTCCGGAAGTAGCGATGTGTTTGATGGGAGTGTTGTAACATATGCAAACAGAATAAAAAACGAATGGCTTGGTGTGAGTCAGGATACATTAAAAAGATACGGAGCAGTAAGTGAGCAGACAGTAAAAGAGATGCTTCTTGGGGCAATTGAAATTAGCAAAGCAAACTATGCAATAGCCGTCAGCGGTATAGCAGGACCTACGGGAGGCACTCCCGAAAAACCGGTCGGTACCGTTTATATAGGTGTGGCAAATAAAAAAGAGCTTAAAGTCGAACATCATATTTTCAAAGGCGACAGAAATTATGTACAATATCAGGCTATGATGAACGGAATCAGAATGTTTATAAATTTTAGTAAATTATATTCAAAGGATGTTGATTGAATGCAATTGATAGAGTAAAAAAAGCAATTGAAGAGATACAAAAAGGAAACATTGTCATTATGATAGACGATGAAGAGAGGGAAAACGAAGGCGACCTTGTTTATGCAGGAGTGTTTTCTACTCCTGAGAAAGTAAATTTCCTTGCAAGCAAAGGAAAAGGACTTATTTGTGTATCCATAACAAAAGATATTGCCAAAAAACTTGAACTAAATCCAATGGTGCCTCAAAACAGCGAAAGTTTCTCAACCGCTTTTACCATAAGTGTTGACGCAAAAGAGTGCACTACCGGGATAAGCGCATATGAAAGGGATTTGACAATCAAAAAATTAAGCTCTCCTACCAGTAAGCCAGATGATTTTGTAAAACCGGGACACATTTTCCCTCTTATCGCCAAAGAAGGTGGAGTGCTGGTTCGAACCGGCCATACCGAAGGCAGTGTGGATATCTGTAAGCTCGCAGGTGTATATCCGACAGCCGTAATTTGTGAGATTATGAATGAAGACGGCACAATGGCAAGACGCAAAGATTTGGCAAAATTTGCAAAAGAGCATAATTTAGCCGTGGTGTATATATCCGATATCGTAGAATACAGGCTTCAATTTGAAAGTCTTGTAAATATTGAAAAAAAAGAAAAAGTCACAATTGACGGAGTAGAATTTGACAAATTTATATTTAAAGACCATCTTAACCAAACCCACTACGCTCTTACAAACAGACCAAAAGAGACAAGTAACGTAAAATTTTACAAAGTAACAAAAAACGTCGACTTTATGCTTGATGATAAAAAAATGAAAGAGTATAAAAAGGTTCTTGAATATATTAAATATAATAACGGCGCAATAATTTTTATAGATTCAAATTCAAAAGACAATAAAGAATTCGGAATTGGAGCACAAATTCTCAAAAAACTCGGTATTAAAAAACTAAATCTTCTCTCAAACCATAAAAACGCACTAAACGCACTTAAAGGATTTGGGATTGAAATAAAAAAATATGTGGAGCTTAAATGATTGTTTTACACAATATGGGAGGGGCAAGAAGCGAAAAAGAATTAAAAGAATTTTTATTCAATATGTTTATGGATAAAAGAATTATCTCTTCTCCGATAAGATTCGCATTAGCCCCTCTTATTTCAAATTTAAGATATAAAAGAGTTTGGAAAAATTATGAAAAAATAGGCGGTAGCAGAATTTATGACATAACACAAAACCTCGCTAAAAAAGTTGAAAACATAACCGGTGAAAAAACCGCTTATGCATTCAGGTATACAAAGCCTCACATTAAAGATGTGGCTGTTGAAAAAGATATCATTTTAGTGCCTTTATATCCACATTACTCTTTTACAACATACGAAAGCTCGATTGATGAACTTAAAGAAAGCAAATTAAATGCAAAAGTGATTAAACCTTTTTACAAACATCCAAAATATAATGAAATAATTAAAAAAAATATTTTAAAATCAATTGAGAATCCAAAAGAATGGAATCTTATATTCTCAGCCCATGGACTGCCTGAAAAGATAATAAAAAAAGGCGACAATTATAAAAATGAAGTCGAAGAGCATGTTCAAATACTAAAAAACATACTTCCGGAATTTAAATCAATCAGTTTGGCTTTTCAATCAAGATTTGGTCCGGGAGAATGGTTAAAACCGTATCTTGATAAAGAGCTTAAAAAATATAAAAATGAAAAAGTACTTATATATCCGATATCGTTTGTTATAGACAATTCAGAAACAGATTTGGAGCTTAAAGTTGAATACGGACATTTTGCAAAAGAAATAGGCATTAAAGAGTATAAAGTAGTTGAATGCCCAAATGATAGTGACGAAATGGCAAAATTTATAGTGGAGCTGATAAATGAAAGCGGTTATACAAAGAGTTATTAAATCAAGTGTTGAAGTAAACGGTGAAAAAATAGATGAAATCAAAAAAGGTCTTTGTGTTTTAATCGGTTTTGAAAAAGAAGACACGGAAGAAAAACTTGATAAAATGATAAAAAAAATTATCAATATGAGACTTTTTGGGGAAAAATTTTCAAAATCTATTTTAGATATAAAAGGAGAAATCTTACTTATTCCAAATTTCACAATACCCGCTATAACCAAAAAAGGTACAAGACCAAATTTTCAAAACTCCATGCCACCTGATGAAGCTAAAAAATATTATAATTTAATGCTTGATAAATTAAACAGATATATAATTACAAAATCAGGAATTTTTGGGGCAGATATGAAAGTTAATATTATAAACGACGGTCCTGTAACAATTATTTTGGAGGTATAAATGAAGAAATTAATTTTTTTCATACTTGTAACACTCTCATTTTCTTATGAACTTAAAGAATTTGCAACATGTAAAAATGTACAAAATTTAACTCCGATAAATATTACGAATACATTCGATGCAACAGATAAAAAAGTATATGCATTTGCTTATTTTATAAATATTAAAAATAACAAAAACATTGATTTTCTATGGGAGGAAAAAATAGGAAATGAATGGAAACTTTATACAGACATAAAACTTCCTATTTTTACAGGTGTTAGATGGAGAACATATTCATATATAACAATAAGTCCGTTTTTTAGGGGTGAGTGGAGAGTTAGTTTAATTGACGGGAATAAAACAGTAGCTGTTAAAAATTTCATCATTAAATAAACTTTTTCTTTTTTTGGTTTATTTTATCCTCTGATAATTTTTAATTAAATATAAAAAAGGAAGTTGAATTATTCAACTTCCGCATCGATAACATCGTCGTCACCGCCTTTATTTTCTTGGCTGCCTTGGCTTTGTCCGCCTTGTGCTCCGCCCTGAGCCGCCATGTTTTGAGCTGCTTTTTGAAGTTCTGCGTTAATTTCCTCTTTTAAAGCATCAATTTTTGCTTTATCTTCGCTTTGTTCTTCAATTAATTTTTTAGCTTCTTGAATTTTAGCTTCAAGTGCGCTTACATCACCAAGTTTGTCTTTATTGTCTTTGATGAATTTCTCAGCTTGATATGCAACTGCATCAAGTTCATTTCTTGCTTTAATAGCTTCAATTCTTGCTTTTTCTTTTTTGTTTGCTTCTTCTGCTTCTCTTATCATTTTTTGAATTTCTTCTTCGCTAAGAGTTGAGCTTCCTGTAATTGTAATTTTTTGCTCTTTACCTGTATCTTTATCTCTTGCCGTAACATTTAAAATACCGTTTGCATCAATATCGAATGTTACTTCAATTTGTGGTACACCTCTTGGTGCCGGTCTGATGCCTTCAAGATTGAATTGACCTAAGGATTTATTGTCTTTTGCAAGTTCCGCTTCACCTTGTAATACGTGAATTGTAACTGCTGTTTGATTATCCTCAGCTGTTGAGAACACTTGTGATTTTTTAACAGGTATTGTTGTACCTTTTTCAATAATTTTTGTCATTACTCCACCAAGTGTTTCAATTCCAAGGCTTAGTGGTGTAACGTCAAGCAATAATACGTCTTTTACGTCACCTTTAAGCACACCCGCTTGAATTGCCGCACCAAGTGCAACCACTTCATCAGGGTTAACAGATTTATTTAATTTTTTACCGTTAAAGTAATCACTTACCAATTGTTGTACTTTCGGTATTCTTGTAGAACCACCAACCATTACAATTTCATCTATTTCATCTTTGCTTAGTCCCGCATCGTTTAGAGCATTGTCTATATGAGTTAATGTTTCTTGTAATAAATCATCAATCATTGCTTCGAATTTAGCTCTTGTTAATTTTTTAACCAAGTGTTTCGGTCCGCTCGCATCCGCTGTAATAAACGGCAGGTTAATTTCTGTCTCTTCTTTTGTTGAAAGTTCTTTTTTAGCCTGTTCAGCCGCATCTTTTAATCTTTGAAGAGCCATTTTATCATTACTTAGATCAATGCCTGTTTCGGCTTTAAATTCATCAATCAACCATTGAACGATTCTGTTGTCAAAGTCATCCCCTCCAAGGAATGCATTACCGTCAGTTGCAAGTACTTGGAATGTACCATCCCCAATTTCAAGAACTGTAACGTCAAATGTACCACCACCAAGGTCATACACAAGAACTTTTTCTTCACCTTTTTTATCAAGTCCGTATGCAAGCGCCGCAGCTGTCGGTTCGTTGATAATTCTAAGTACGTTAAGTCCTGCAATTTTACCAGCTTCTTGTGTCGCTTTTCTTTGAGCGTCGTTAAAATATGCCGGTACTGTAATAACTGCTTCTGTTACTTCTTCACCAAAGAATTCTTCCGCATCATTTTTTAATTTTTGTAAAATTTTTGCGCTTATTTCTTGTGGTGTATAAACTTTTCCGTCAACCTCAACGGCACAAGCACCGTTTTTATCAACAATTTTATATTGAACGTGTTTTTTAGCTTCCTGAGCTTTTGGCTCATTACACATCATACCCATAATTCTTTTTACAGAATAAATTGTTCTTTCAGGATTTGTAATTGCCTGTCTTTTAGCAGGCTCACCTACTAAAACACCTTTATCTGTAAATGCCACAACTGATGGAGTTGTATTTTTACCTTCTTTATTTGGAATAATTTTGGCATCTTTTCCATCATAATATGCCATTGCACTGTTTGTTGTACCTAAGTCAATTCCTATTACTCTTCCCATAATACCCTCCTTAATTATTTTTTATTTATTGTAACCATTGATGGTCTTAGTAATTTGTTTTTAAGTTTATATCCTTTTTGATAAATATCAACTATTTCGCCTTCATCATGTTCTTCACTTTGAACATGTTGAATGGCCTGATGATATTCAGGATTAAACTCTTCATGCTCCACAGGTTCAATCCCATGGTTTTTAAAAGTATCAAGCATTTTTTTAAGAGTGAGTTCCACTCCTTCCACAAGTTTGTCAAAAGCCTCTTCCTTATTGTCGATTTCTTTTGCATGAATAATTGCAAGCTCCAATGAATCAACTACCGGAAGAAGGTCTTTTGCAAATTTTTCATATGCATAATCAACTAATGCATCAGCTTCTTTTTTGAGTATTTTTTTATCGTTTTCACACCTTGCATAAGCTCTCAGCGCTTCATCAAGCTTTTGTTTAAGTTCTTCATTTTCTTTTAAAAGTTCTTCATTTTCATTTGAAGAAGCGTTTTCGTTTTTTAAATTTTTTTCTTCTTTGCGTTCATTTTCATGCTTTTTTTTATGATGTTTTGCCATTTTCCCCTCCTTTCATAGATTCAAACAAACTTTCGAAATCACTATATATATCTCCTATAATATAAATATCAATCTCTTTTTCTTCATTTAAAAGATGATATTTTTTGATAAGGAGTTTTTCATCATAATTGATATAATAATCTTCAACTTGCTTTAAAAAATCAAAATTAATATTATTGAATTTATTATATAATAATTTTTGATTTATTATATATTTTTTTTGAAAATTTTTTATGTTTTTTAATAAGTCGTATAATTTATAATGTGTTAAAATTTTTTTTAATTCTTTTAAATTCAAATATTTGAGACTTTTTAGAAGATTATATATATTCTCATCATATTTCAATACGGTCTCATCTTCTTCAAATTCTAAAACAATAAATTTATTTTTTACATTATAAACTTCTTTTAACATCTGATTTTCAAAGATCTTTACAAGAGCCGAAACATTATATTGTTTACATTCTTCTTCAAGTAAATCAATTGAAAAAAATTTTATTTTTTTCGGTAATTTGTGCTTCCAATAAAAATCCATAGCTTTAACACTTGGATAAGAACCACTTGCAAAATGTTCTTTTTGAATCATCCCCTTTTTTTCAAGAATCTGAAAATAGCCTCTTATTGTTGAAGGGGACATATTCAAATGCGATAATTCTTTAAGTGCGGTTGAGCTTATAGGCTCTTGTACTTTTAAATAAGTTTTTATTAACTCGTTTAGAATAAACTCAACCTTATTTTTCATTTTTGGCACTCTTTCATTTTTATTGACAATGAAATTATACATATTAATCAATATATTGTCAAGTATTTTAATAAAAAAATTAAAAAAAGTTTAGCTTTAATAACTAAACTTTCATTAGTTATACTTTTTCATAGAATTTTAAAACAGATATAAACATCGTAGTAATAGCAGGTCCTAAAATAATTCCCCAAAGTCCAAAAGACGAAAGTCCTGCTACAATTGCAAAGAAAATAAGAAGCGAATTAATTTCAATTTCAGTCTCAAAAAATTTCTTAACTCCCACAATTATTAAAGGTTTTATAAAAGTATCGGCTATTATAGAAATAACAACAATAGAGTAAATAGCTACTATTATCGCCCCTTTTACATTCCCTTGTGAATAAAGATATAAACTCACAGGACCCCACATAATTATTCCACCTATTACAGGAATTAAAGAAGCAAAAGCATACATAACCATAAAAAAGAAAAAATCAAGTCCGAAAAAACTTACAATAAATCCAAACAATGTCCCTTCCAAAAGTGCAGTAAGTATTGTAGAATAAAATACAACACTCATTACTTCACTTGTATTAAAAAAAAGAGTTTCAAGCTGTTTTTCACTCATTGGAATTATTTTTTTTAAAAATTTCAAAATCTCTTTTCCATATAAAACCGCAAAAAAGAAAAAAATAACAATCAAAAAAGCATCTTTGAAAAAAAGAGCACTTTTTTGAGTTATAGTTCCTATTACCGGTAAAACAGTTTGATATATTTGATTAAAATTTTCGGGAGACAATATCTTTTTTATTTTTTCAGAAATAATATCCGGAAGATAATTTACCAATTTTAGCAACTCATTTAAAATATTTTTAACAATTTCAGGATCAACACTGCTTACAAGTTTGCCAAGTTCAATAATAAAATATAAAAAAGGACCGAATATCAAAACAGAAAGTATAAGTGTATCGATAATAGTAACATAAATATGTTTATCAATTTTTTTTGAAAGTATCAAATTTATTTTACCAAATGCTACCGCCATCAAAGAAGCTATTGCTATATCCAAAAGATATGGTCTATATACCAAATATACAAAATAACCAATAACAAGAGTTAAAATTGTAAGGAATTTCACATTTGCTCCTTAAAAAGACCTCCAAAAGGCATATTGAGTATTTCAAACGTTTTATAAGTGGCCACTCTTCCTTTTGGTGTTTTTTCTATGTATCCATTTGCTATTAAAAACGGCTCGATTACTTCTTCAATAGTGTCTTCATCTTCACTCAAAGCTGCTGCAATGGTAGTAAGTCCAAGAGGTTTTTTTGCATTTGCAAGAAGAGTTAAAAATTTAATATCAAGCTCATCAAAGCCGTGTTCGTTTATACCAAGTTCATCAAGTGCATATCTTGCAATATTTTTGTCAATTGTTTTTTTATTTTCAACCTCTGCAAAATCCCTTACTCTTTTAAGAAGCCTAAGGGCAATTCTTGGAGTTCCGCGTGAGCGTCTTGCAATTTCAAAAGCGGCTTGATTGTTTATTTCATATCCGAGTTTGCTACTTGCAAGTTTAATAATAAGTGAAAGCTCTTCTTCATTATAAAAATTAAGTCTAAAACTCATACCAAATCTATCTCTAAGAGGATTAGAGAGCATACCTGCCCTTGTGGTCGCCCCAATGAGTGTGAATTTTGCTACATCTATTTTTATAGTCTGAGCGGCAGGTCCGCTTCCTATTACTATATCAAGCCTAAAATCCTCCATTGCCGAATATAAAACTTCTTCAATGCTGGCTTTTAGTCTATGAATTTCATCTATAAAAAGTATATCTCCCTCTTCAAGATTTGTCAAAATTGCCGCCAAATCCCCACTCTTTTCAAGCATAGGTGCTGATATGGTTTTAATATTCGCATTCATTTCATTTGCAATTATATTTGCAAGTGTTGTTTTACCAAGACCGGGAGGTCCAAAAAAGAGCATATGATCAAGACTCTCTTCTCTTTTTTTAGCCGCCTGAATAAAAACTTTAAGATTTTTTTTAATCTGTTCTTGGCCTATATACTCTTCAAGCGTGGAAGGTCTTAAAGATTTCTCATACGATTCTTCAAAACTTACTTTTTCTATTTCAACAATTCTCATTAATATATTTCCTCTTCACCTGGAAATTTGCCACTTGTCACATCATCTTTATATTTTCTCACCGCACTTTTTACTATTTCTGCTCCGTCAAGATAACGCCTTACAAATTTAGGTTTAAATTCATCAAAAAATCCAAGCATATCCGACCATACAAGAACTTGACCTTTTGTATGTCTTCCTGCTCCTATTCCGATAGTGGGAATTGAAACCGATTCGACAATTTCTTTTGCCACATCTTCTTTTACACCTTCGATTACAAGCATAACAGCCCCTGCTTCTTCTATCGCTTTTGCATCACGAAGAAGTTTGTTACGAGAATTTTCATCTTTTCCTTTTACTTTATACCCGCCTTCACTTCTTGAAAATTGAGGCATCAGACCAATATGTCCAACTACCGCTATTGCATTGTCGCTGAGGAGTTTAATAGTATCCGCTTTTTCTTCTCCGCCTTCAAGTTTAACGGCATCGGCTTTTGTTTCTTTATAAATTCTAATTGCGTTTTCAAGTGCAATATCAGGCGTGTGATAAGTACCAAAAGGCATATCGCATATAATATACGCTTTTTTTGCCCCGTTGCATACCGCTTTTGTGTGATAAATCATCTGATCAAGCGTTGCACTCAAAGTATCGCTTTCACCGAAAAACGACATATTAAGACTATCTCCAACTAAAATAATATCAACAATATCATCAAACATTTTTGCAAAAAGGGCATCATAAGCTGTAATCATCGTAAGTTTTTCTTTTTTATAAAGCCTACTAAGTGTATTTTTCATTTCCTACCTTTGTTATAATTTCATAATCTTTTATAATTATACCAAAGGATAATAATGAAAAAATTAATAGCTTATATAACAACAGGTTATCCTGATAAAAATTTTACAGTTGATTTAATTAATGAAATAAGTGAATATGTTGATGGGATTGAACTTGGAATACCTTTTTCTGACCCTGTGGCAGATGGAGAAATTATACAAGAGGTTAATAAAAGAGCTCTTCAAAAAGGTTATAAATTACAAGACACTTTTGAAGTCAGTGAAAAAATTGCAAAAAATATTGATACTTACTGGATGGGATATTTTAATAATTTTTACCATAAAGGATATGATTTTATGGTAAATAAAGCGAAAGAACTTAATGTTAAAGGATTTATTATTCCTGATTTACCTTATGAAGAAGCAATAATTTATGAAGACAAATTTCCGCTTATTTCCTTTGTAGCACCTACTGATTCCAAAGAAAGAATAAAAACAATTCTTAAAAATCCGAAAGAATTCATTTATCTTGTAGCATATGCCGGAATTACAGGAGCTGATAAAAAAGAAGATTTAAGTGAAATTATTTCATACATTAAAGAAATAACTAAAACACCTTTATTTATAGGTTTTGGGGTAAATGAAAAAACAGCCAAAGAAAAAGCAAAAGATGTTGATGGTGTAATAGTTGGAAGTGCTTTTGTAAAAGTACTACTTGAAGATATCAGTAGTAATGAAAAAATCAAAAAAATAAAAGAAAAAGCAAAAATTATCAAAGAGGCTATTAATTGAAAGAGTTTTTTCATAAAAATTATTTTTTAAGCAATCTTTACCTTAATTTTCATAAAGTAGATGAAAATTTATATAGAAGTGCTCAGCCTACAAAAAAACAGCTTGAAAAACTAATAGATAAATACGGTATTAAAACAATAATAAATCTAAGAGGCAAAGAACATATAAATGATTTAAAATATGAAGAGGAAGTTGCAAAAGAAAAAGGCGTAAAACTTATAAATATAAAACTTAATTCAAGAGGATTTCCTAAAAAAGAAGATTTTTTAAATTTATATAATATTTTCAAAACAATTCAATATCCGGCTTTGATTCACTGTAAATCCGGAAGTGATAGAACCGGCCTTGTAGCGGCTTTATATCTTTATCTAATAAAAAACGTGCCTCTTAAAAAAGCTCTTAAACAGCTTAGTTTCTTTCCTTACGGGCATATTAAATACTCACAGGCCGGAAAACTTGATTTTATATTCGAAAAATATATTGAATTTAATAAAAAAACACCTATATCTTTTTTGGAATGGATAAAATACCATTACGACAGAGATGCTTTAAGTATGGAATTTAAGAAAAAATCTCACTTTTTAGACTTTCTTAACGATAAAATTTTAAAAAGAGAATAAAACGACATTTTTTTACTTATTTTTATTGTATAATCTCATACTTAGTTTTTAAACTTAAAGTTTTCTTAAATATTTATTGACTTTTTAAGGTTTTTTTGATATTATTGCATTAGTCAATCCCGCTAAGTTCTTTTAGAGAATTTAACGGGGGTGACATGGCTTCGACAGGGGTAGAAAGCCCTAAGCTGCACGCGTGCCTGAGCAAGCACTAAAACGGCTCGATAAAAATAAACGCAGCAAATAACAAATCTTACAGCCCAGCAGTAGCTAGAGCTGCTGCTTAATTAAGTAGTATTTCGGGCGCCTCCGTCCACTGAGGTTCTCCACAGCCTCGGACGGAGAGTAAAGTGTGGATAGGAATGATTGTTTGAGTGCGGCATTCATTCCGAAAAAAAAGCACTCCTTACTGCTTTAAGGCTTTGTTCGTTGAGCCTGGCAGTAAGTACAATCAACGAACTAAGCGTGTAGACGCTTAGGGTAATCTGCTTCTGGACTGGGGTTCGATTCCCCACACCTCCACCATAAGTCCCTTTATAAATTTCTATATTACAGGGATTTATGGTAGAGGTGCTTTTTAAATATCCACTTTTTTATTAAGCAGGAAATAGTGTTGAAATAAACACAAACACTCACGTATAAGCTCTTACAAAGAGACTTATTTTTATTTAAAAATTTATATAGTCAGAGACAAATAAGTTTGTAATTTTTGATAAAATCAATAAATAGAAATTTACTTAAAAAGGTAGTGTTTGAAAATTATAAAATTTTTATTTTTCTGGATATTATTTCCAGTTATTTTAGGATACATAGGTTGTAAGTTATTTAAAGTAAATGTATCTGTTATGCAAATTTTTATAATTTGGATCATTGTCTTATATCCAATTTTATATATAAAATATAAAATAAAATTTGAAAAAGAAAAAAAAGAGAAAAGAGAAAAACAATTAAAAAATCAAATAAAAAATAAAATTATTAAACAAATAAAAATTCGAGACAAATATAACAGCAAAGATTACCTGATTCTTACTGATAAAAACGAATTCTTTATTTTAAAAGATAATAATGATATTTTAAAAGCTTTTGAAATTAAAAACTATGATTATTCTATAAAAAATATTACAAAAGAAATAAATGAAAAGTTGATTCAAATTCCTAGCGGTTATGATGTATCAAATCAAGAAATATATCAATGGAAATTTTATTTAAAAAATGGAAATAAACTTGTATACCAAATAGATTATGAAACACATAATAAACTAGAAGAAATTTTTTTAGAATTTTTCTCTAAAAACACCTAACTAAACACCTTAAAAGAAAAATTTTAGGGGTATAAGTAGTAATTAAACAAAACAGCTTAATAAAATTAAGAATTTAAGATATGTTTGTATAATTATAAATTCGTCACCTCCACCATTTGTTTTTTAGTGTCAGTGAGTTTTTATTTATATAGGCAAAGATATTAATTTTTGATATATTTATATCCTAAAAAATCATTTAAGGAAATACAATGAAAAAAATTTTATTAATATTAATAATAAATTTGCTTTTACTTAACGCTTCTTCTTTAAAAAAAGCAAAAGAGTGCGTGAACAAATCGATACTTGAAATTTTCAATAACGGTATAAAAAACAAAAATAGAGAAGTTTTAAATAATTATATTGATTTTAATTCTTTAAAAAACAGTGTAAAATCACAATTAAACGAGCAGCTTCTAAAAGATACTAAAAAGCAAAATACTTTTAATTTTTATAACTCTGCAATAAATATGATAACATTGGCTTTATCACAAAGAATAATTGAGCCGTTGGTCGAAACATACGTTTCTCCCGAAGGTCTTATATATATGAATAAATACAATAACAGATATGAAAAAATTACGTCCGAATTAATCCAAGAGCATGAAAAAATCATTTCAGTAAAAAACAATACTATAACTGTGAATTTATACGAAAATAAGAATCAAAATAATTATATCAGTGTTATATTTAAACAAAATAACAATAAGTGTATTGTATCGGGAGTGGTACTTCCCAAGAAAGTTTCAGATATGATATTAAAAAATATAAAAAGATAATTATTACCAATAAAAAATATTTGAAATTGATTTTTTTTTATTATATAATCTTTATGAATCTTTAAAAAAAGGGAAAAAATGAGCAAACTTCAAGAAAAAATCAAACAATACCAAGAAGAAAACAAAAAATTAGGTCTTGGTCTAAGCGATGAATTAATCGAAAAAGTAACAAAAAAATTGGGACCGTCTATATATAAAGCGGATGCAGAAACTATTTCTTGTAGTAGCAAAGATGAGCTTGAAAGAGTTAAAAAAAATTTCTTAATTAAAAAATTAGGTTTTAAAGACGAACCGAAACTTGATGAATTAATTGAAAAAACTTGTGAAAAAATGGGTAAATCAAACAGAAGAAAATACAGAGCTTTATTTTATGCGATTCTTGTAAAAGAAACAGGAAAAGAAGATATTTACTCTTAATATTTTAAAACAACCGATTTTTTTAACCGATTAGTCTCTTTTCATATAAATCCAAAGAAGATAAAATAAAGGTAATTCCAAAATTATTCCGACAATCGAAGCTTTAATAGTTCCATAAGGATCATCACTCCATGGAAGCCCACCTGTATTCATTCCAAAAAAACCCGTAATTAACGTAAGAGGCAAAAAAATCCCGGATAAAAGAGTTAATATAAACATAATTTTATTCATTTTTTCATCCTGCTTTGCTTTAAAAAATTCATAAAGATAATCAAGTTTTTCAATAGCATTTTTAGCAAATCTAAAAGAACGATTTATATGTTCATTCAAATCCATAAATGCAAAATTATCTTGAAGTTTGTAATATTTAATGAATCTTTCAAAAGCTATCATAGCATGAGCCATAAGTCTTTCTATTAAAACAAGGTCTTTTTTTAATTTAAGCCACTCGTTCGGAAACGATTTTGAAATGTGGTTTTCATACAGTGAATCTTCCATTTTGGCTATTTGCATATGAAATTTATTTAGTTTTACCAAAATTTTATCTATTCTAACATCCAGATAATCATGCAAATCTTCAAGGCTTCCTAATTTCTCAAAATCCTGTGTTTTTCTGTTAAATATATATACTTCATCATTTTTGATTAAAAATCCGTAAGAATAGACTTCTACTTTATCATCTTTTATATACGGCAGTCTGAGTATCAAAAGCGAAAACTCTTTTGTGGGTTCAAAATCGCTCGGATGTTCACTGTTTAAAATGTCATCTATTAAATATTTGTTTTTTAAAAATTTCATAAAAATTCCTTTTTATACCATCTGCTGAACAAATACAGCGTCCACAGATGTTGTTTGTATCTTTTATGTCCTGTTTTTATTATCTCTTTTAAGTATTCTTCATTAAATATTTTTGATTTTCTATTTACATCGACAATAATTTTAAATTCATTCTCTTTTTTTAGCCATTCCAAAAAAGGATAAGCAAAACCTTTTTTTCTGCGGTTTATAATCTCAAAAGGCAGATACTTTTTTGCAACTTCCTTTACAAGAAACTTTTTATTCCCCCTGATTTCCTCAGGTAAAGAAAAAATGAATTCTACCAAATTTCTATCAAGAAAAGGGCTTCTTGCTTCAATAGTATGTGACATAAACATTTTATCAAGTTTCATTAAGAGTACCTCTCCAATCCACACTTTCAAATCAAAATAACTAAAATCAAAACTTCCCCACCCTTTTAGAAATCTTTTGAAATCCACTTCTTTTGCCTTAACTTTTAAGATTTTGCTAATCTGTCTTTGAAAAAACGTTTCGTTTATACCTCTAAACACAGGTTCATCTGCAAAAAATCTCCTGAATACTTCCCATTCTTTTATGTCTTCTGGATGTCTTTCAAGATACTTTTTAAGCCATTTTTTATTTGGCAGATATGCACTGAAAAATCCAAGAAACTCTTCATATCTTCTGTATCCCAAAAAAAGCTCATCACTTCCCTCACCGCTCATAACAACTTTAAGTGGAATTTTGGAGGCTAAAAAATTAGCCGGGAAAAAACTGCTATCTGCTACCGGTTCGTCCATATCATTTAAAACTTTTTCGAAATGGTCAAAAAAATCTTTTTTTGTATAATTTATTTCATAATGCTCCGAATTTATATGATTTGCAACAATTCTTGCATATTTTCTTTCATCATAATTTTCAAAACCTTCATAACCTATACTGAAAGTTTTTATTTTTCTTTTTTGAGATATTATTGAAGCAATTAACGAACTGTCAATTCCTCCGCTAAGAAGTGAGCCGATTTCCACATCACCTTGCATTCTTTTGTAAATAGAATTTATCAGAAGTTCTTCAAGTTTTAAAACTGCATTTTCCACTCTCCATTCTTCATCCTCCACTCTTTTAAAATCATACCACCTCTTAATTTCCCCATCATAATAACAGCCTGCCGGAAGTTTATAAATGTTTTTGTAAATTGTATTTGGTGCAATAGAAGAATTATAAGCAAGATATTCACCTAATGCCTCAAAATTTATTTCTTTATTTATAAAAGGCAAAATTGCTTTTATTTCGCTGCTAAAAATCCCGTTTTTTGTAAAATAAAGCGGTTTTTTGCCAAACTCATCCCTGAAAAGATAAAGTTTTTTATCAAAAATAGCAATTGCAAACATTCCGTCAAGCAATTTTACAAATTCAACTCCAAATCTTTTCCACAATTCATAAATCACCTCAACTTCGGTACTTACATTTAAATTGTATTTTTTTATTAAATCTTTATAATTGTATATTTCACCGTTAAATACAACCAAAACATTATCTTTTAATAATGGCTGGTTATTGATATTTATATTTTCAATTGCCAGTCTGTTAAATCCGAAAGTGGCTTTTAAATTTGATTTAATCCCGTGAAAATCAATACCTCTGTGATACATAATATCAAGTGCTTTTTTAACTTTTTGTGGATTAACCTCACATATTCCGAATATTGCACACAAACTCATCCTTTTTTGATAGAATTTTACAAAAAGGTTTTAAATGAGAGAAGTTTTTAAATATACGTTTTTAAGCGTTGCCGAGTGGAAAAAATTTTTGATTTTAGTTTTGAGTGTTTCTATTCTTACACTTTTTGAAGCATTTCCGGTAATAGATACTGCCGCTTTTTTATTTGAAAAACTTTTATATTTAAGTGTGGGGGTATTTTTGATTTATATTCTAAAACGCTCATCAACACCTGAAATATATTTTGAAAATCTACAAAAAAATCCTGTATCAACATTTATGTTTCATTTTATTCCAAGCGCAAGCGGCATACTTTTGGCATTGATTATGATAGGAATATTTTGGGCTATATTTGGGCTTTTGATTTTTGAATTTACAAATTCAATGTTTGTATTTGCTAATCCGCATAATTTTTTAGCAGCTGTTTCTAAAACCACATTCATAACGAAATTATTAATAGGATTTTATCTTGTTTATTTATTGTTTTACAGTTATGTATTTTTGGGGAAATTTGGAGACGCTTTATCAAAAGAGTCTTTTAAAGAGGCATTTATTGCAATGATTTTATCTCTTTTTGATTTTAAATACTGGATAAAAACGGTTAGTTTAAAATATTTTCTTATTTATATTGTATGGAATATTATCGTCTTATTTATTTATTCACTTACATCTTTTGTATATTTATTTGATATTTTTCCTACACTTCAAACAAATCCTAATATTTCACTTTTAATAATTCCGATTTTTGTTGCAATAACTACAATTCTTACTTATTTTACTTTTTTTAGTGCATATTTCGCAAATAAAGCGACGGATTAAGCTATATCCATCGCTGAATTTGGTCTTTTTTCTACAATTCTAATATCCGTAGCATCTTTTGGTACCGGTACTATTTTTGTTTTGGTAACCACCCTCTTAGGCAAATATATTTCTTTTCCCCTTATATGAATTACTGTCTCTCTTATAGTCATTTTGTATGTTATTTTAATACCGTACACATCATTACCGAATTTATTTTTGTATACATTTGGTCCTTCCACTTTAATATCAAAAGCATCAGCAGGAAAATATATTCTTTTTGCATATTCTCTTTTTCTTCTCGGTAAGAAATATACAAGCCATAAAACTTTTGCACCGCCTTTATATTTTGCCTCGGTAGGTATATATGTTTCTGATTTTTCTTCTTCTTCAAGGAGTTTATTTAGATAATCTTCGGCTGTTGTTTCAAAATCTTCTTCATTAATAATTTGATACATTCTATCCCATCTATTTACTTCCGCGATAATATTGGCAAGTTCAACGCTTCTTTGTTTTTCAGTGTTAATAAGTTTATCAATTGCAGATAAAACGCCTTCATCGAAATGTTGGATGAATTCTTCCAAATATGGCAAAAGGGATAAAATATCAACCGCTTTTTTTAGTTTATCAAGACATTCCACATTTTCACATAAAACCATTGCTTTTCTTATTTCACAAAATTCACTTCGAATTTCCTCCAAAATATTTACACTAAGTTTCAAACTAAAAACAGAATTTGTCAACTCTTCAATAACTCTTTGTGGGATGAGTTTTAATTGTTGTTCTATATCAAGTTCTTTTTTCCATGGCTCATACTCTTTATCAAAACCTTTGTATTTAGCTACATAATTAGCAGTTTTAACTGTCGCCCTATTTTCTTCTAATGCAACTTGTCTTATTTCTTCAATTTTATCACCAAATTTTTTTTGCCAAAATGGTGAATATGTAAGCGTGCATAAATAATCGCTTCTTTTTTTAAGTTCGGTAAGTTCCGCATCATCTTCTACAATAAGCATTTCATCTCTTATGATACAGTTGATTCTGCTTATATCTTCGACTGTTTCCACTTTACCGTATATTCTTCCCATAATCCCCTCCTTTAACTTTATTTAATAAATTATATAACATTAATTTAGTCTTTGTCAATCAATTTTGTTAAAAGATTTTTAATTTCCATAAGAGCATCTTTGTGTTATAATATGATTATGAAAAGATTTATACTTTTTTTTATCTGTTTTGTGTTTATTATAGGAGTGTCAAAGCCTTATGTAAATTACACTCTAATTAAAAAGATTGCCCAAAAATACGGTTTTTTTGCCAAAAACAGATTTTTATATCAACAAAAAATGCTGGATAATTTAAAAAAAGAAAATATAATGAAAAAGCTAAACGAAATCAATCTGTTTTATAATCAGGCAAAATACATGTCCGATATGGCACTTTATCATAAAATAGATTATTGGGCTACACCTTATCAGTTTTTGGCAAAAGATGCCGGAGATTGTGAAGATTATGCAATCGCAAAATATTTTGCCTTAAAATATTTAAAACTCAATCCTAAAAAATTATATTTTGTATATGTCAGGGTAAAACAAACAAATATCCCTCATATGGTTTTGGCATATTTTTATGAAAAAAACAAACCCCCTTTGATTTTGGATAATTTAACAAATAAAATTATGCCGGCAAACAAAAGAAAAGACATTATTCCTGTTTATATGTTTAATCCTGTGATTTTGGAAAAAACATTAAAAAATAAAAAAAACGGTGTATACAGAAAATGGGACGATTTGATAAAAAGAATTAAAAAAGGTGTAATATGAGCTTAAAAACTTTACTTTTCAGTATTCTCAGCACTCTTATGATTTTACTGTGGAGTGCTACTTTCATTGCTGTTTTACATAATGAGAAAAATGAAATCCAAACTGAACTTTACAACAATTCCAAAAATGTCGCTCAGTCACTCTCTTTAACTCTTACAAATGCAAAAGGCGATAAAACATTAATGGAAACAATGATCAATGCCGTTTTTGACGGAGGTCATTTTAATCAAATAGTTTTAACAGATATGAACCATCATATTCTTTACAATAGAATAAAAGAAATAAATGAATATAAAGTGCCAAAATGGTTTAAAAAACTCATAAAACTAACTTCTCCTACTGCAAATGCAAACGTATCAAACGGATGGAGTCCATTAGGTATTTTATACGTCCAAAACGATGTGGAATATGCTTATGACAAATTATATAAAATATTTATTCAATTATTAATTATTTATTCTGTTGCAACTATTGTTTCTATAATTATTTTAAAAATAATCCTGAATCAAATATTAAAACCTCTTGAAAAAATCAAAAATCAGGCAAAAGAAATTATCAACAAAAAATTTGTAACCATTAAAAAAATGTCTTTTATAAAAGAATTAAAAGATGTAACAATAGCCCTAAATAAAATGGTGGAAAAACTGAAAATTATGTTTGAAAATGCAAATAAAGAAATTGTCAAACTCAAACAAAAAGAGTATATTGACCCTTTAACAGGACTAAAAAACAGAAAATATTATATTGAAAAATTAAATTCACTTATAAACAGTGAAGAAAATATATTAGAAGGTGTAAATATCTTCATAATGATAAAAAATTTAGAAGAAGCCAATAAAAAACTCGGTAGAATTAAAACGGATAATTTGATAAAAGAAATAGCAAAAAATATAGAGTTTTTTTTGAAATCAAAAATATTACCTGATTTAAATAACACCGATTTTATCTTTGCAAGATTAAACGGAAGCGAATTTGCAATTTTTATTCCGAATATAACAAAAGAAGAGGCTCAAAAAATTCTTTATCTTTTACACAATCATATGTACAAATTAGTTAAAAAATATACAGATATTATTGAAATATTAATTGGTGCCTTTATGATAAAATCTTCTACTAATCTTGAAGAAATTTTATCAAATACGGATAAAGCAGTGGCGATGGCTGCGGTTAATCAAGAAAAAACTGCCTTAATAGAAACACAAGCTCATGTTATGTATTCAAAAGAAGAGTGGAAAGAAATTTTGCTTGAAGCACTAAAAAATGATAACATTGATTTTTTAAGATACAATGCAGTTGACCTTAAAAATAATAATATACATCATAAAACATTAAGTTTATGTTTAAAAACAGAAAATAAAACACTAAAATATTCGGATTTTATCCCTGCGGCAATTCATCTTGATATGATAGATGAAATATATAAAAATGCAATAAACAAACTAATAAATTTAAAATTTATATCTAAAAAAATTTCATTTAAACTACCTGTGGAATTTATAAGTAAAACCAACAATTTTTTATATTTAAAAAAAGCCTTCATAAATAAAAAACCTGATTATGAGCTTATTTTAGAACTTCCTGAAAAATTTATTATTGAAGATATAGATACCGCCCGGGAGCTTATCAAAATTTTCAAACAAAACTCTTTAAAATTCGGTATATATAATTTTATAGCGGAAAGTAAAGATTTTAATTATATTATCGATTTGCATCCGGAGTTTATAAAATCCGATAAAAATTTTTATATTAATCAAAAAAGTGAAATTTTAACTCATTTAAAAAACATAGCCATTACAACAGAAACTGATTTAATTGCAACAGGAGTAAATGAAGAAAAATATATAAAAGAATTGCAAGAAAAAGGAATTTATATCATTCAAGGAAGTATTACAGATAAAATCAAACAGGATTAAAGACCTGTATGATCTATTTGATCGTTTACGCTAAGCGCTACATATTCATGACCGTTTGTATAAATATATGTTGTTCCAGCAGCAGTATTCCCTTGATTATCAAGAGGTAGATTTTGATGAATTTCGTTTACTTTACTCCATCCGGTAGTATCAATATTATTAAGCGTATCATTATCTCCGACAATCATTAAATGATTTCTATTATCTGTCATATTTAAAACATCATCCAATGAAAGATTCGTAAGATTTGCATTATCAACTTTTGTAAGATTGATAACTTCTATATTTTTTACATTCGTTACATTATCAAAATCTATATTTTTATTAATCTCGGTAATACCTAAAAGATTTGCAACAGATTGTAAAGTTTGAGGCATATGTGCCAAATCAACAGGGACCAATGTATCATTTCCTGCACCTAAATCAATATCATGAATTTGTGAAGGAAGAATTGGTAATTTTTCATCTACACCAAATTGCAAAGTAATATTTTTTGATGTGGAATCCCCGTCTTCATCAACAACATTAATACTTATAGGCTGTTGTATACTTAAAGATGAGGCGATATTTGGATCACAGTTATAATCAAGAGTAACATCTCCGGTTACAAAATTTATATGCATATCTCCATTAGCTGTATTAATTGTTTGGGTAGGATTATTAGGATCAAACGTATAAGTGTCATTTCCTATTTTAATTGATTCTATATGCCCTAAATCAGCACCGTATAAAACACCGTCATGCCCAAAAGCATCAAAAAGTTTTCCTTGCATTTGAATTGTGCTTTGTAAATGAGCAGTATCGGCCAATACAACATCTTGTGAAATATGCTGACTACCGATATCCGCATCAATTCCTATTGTATTAATCTGAATAGTTCCATCATCAAGATGCATTCCGTTTACTTCAAGATGAACGTTAAATTCATCATTTGCAATTAAAGTTTTTAAATTGTTTATACCATCAGGTGTTAAAAGGGCATCGGCAAAAGTTTTTATAACAGCCGCATGAGGAATTACATCTGAATAATTGGTCAATAAATTATCCATTTTCTGGTCCACAATTTGTAACACTTCCGGGTCTACATAATGAGTTTTTATATTTGAAATCAACAAGTAACCATCAGTCGTATGATATAAAATATCTCCATTTTGTACCGTATAAGTTTCAGATGTTCCGTCAGGATGAACTCTTGTAATTGTTTCACCTGCATTTAACATATCGATATTATTTATATAAGTAAGAAGTTTTCCCTCAAACTCTTTTAAAAGATTTAGATAATCTTGATTTTCATTATCGAGTGCTACAATGCTTTTGATTGTCTGAGCAATTGTGCCAAAATTTTCAAGAAGCGATGTTTTTAAAATATTAAAATTTTCAGGAGTCAAATTATCCAAAATACCTGCCGAAACTTTTACCATATGTGAGGTGATATCAATATCCGCGATAATTTGAGGTGCATTTGCACTGTTAATGGAAATATTAACGTCATCTCCTAAAATTACGGGTTTATCATCAATAATTTTAATTGAAATATTCTCATTAGCACTGTGACCAAAATTATCATTAAGAGTTACGGTAAAATCTTGAGTAATTGAATCGACATGAGTCCCGTTAATTATATCTTTTAATGGATGCGAAAGGGTATATGTATAATCCCCGTTTACAGTGTTTAGTTCAAATACATTTCCCTCAGGTGTAGTAATTGTAATAATTCCTTGTTCATTTGGTGTAATTCCGTTTACACTTGCGATATTCGCTCCTCCTATAATTGTGTCATTGTCAAAAATATTTCCATGCACCACGGTAGGTTCGCCTCCGGGATTTGTACCATATGGAAGAGCGGATTCATATACCACACCGCTGTCATTATTTAAAACACTCACAAATTCTCTTATTATATTTGCTTCATTCAATAAAACCAATCCGTTAATTCCTGTCGTTACAATAGGAATATTAATATTTAAACCTGGTGATATTTCATTGAAATTTATATTAAAATTTTCAAATTCTACATTCAAAAAATCTGTTGCTAAATGCGGAGTATTTTTCCCCGCAGCCGTTGCCATATTTGCAGGATTTTGATTATGAGTATGGATTTGATGATGTGTTTGTGTTTCATGAATAGCTGTATGATGTTGAGGATGAGTGTTTTGATGTTGTGTTTTTACTTCTTTATTGTTTTCAAACATTGACATATCAAACACCTGTACCTCAAAGCCTCTTAAAATTATAGGCTTATTTCCACCTTCAATTACCAGCTCGGCATTTATACTGTTTGTATCTGAACCATAAACCATACTATCAGGCAAAATTTCCATTCCAGGTTTTAACTCCACTATTTTACCCTCAGGTAATTGCATATAAAATTTTCCGTTTTTAATCTCTTTTACTACATAACTCATAATTACCCTTTTTTTATATTTTTCAAATAATATTGAATTTTCAAATTTTTATCTATTGTACTTTAGGACAAAAGAAGCATAAATTGTAATCTGTTTTTTACATTTTTCTTTTTATATATACTTTGTGCATGGGCTTTGACGGTCCTTACCGTAATATTTAATTTTTTAGATATTTCATTATATGAAAGACCTTCAAGTAAAAGTTTTGCTATTTCTTTTTCTCTGTCTGTTAATCCTTCAAATTTATTTTCACTGCCTTTTTCAAAAAATCCCTGTATAAGTGAAGGTGTTATCCAAAAATTATTTTCTTTGATAGCTTCAATAGCACTTAAAAAATATTCTTTTTTCATATAAACGTTTCCATAACCTCTTGCACCAAGTCTATATAACAGTTTTGCCTTATTAAGAGAAGGAACACTATCAAGAACTAAAAATTTATTTTTTGCAAAAATTTCGTTTAAATTTTTGAATTTCGAAACAAAAGAAAAATTAGTAATAATTATTTCATTATTTAACTCTTCCAGAGAATCGTAAAATATCACTTCTCCTTCAATTTGTTCTTTCCAAAAATTTATATACCGGTAATCATCGCTTAAAAAATACATTATTTCTCCGTAAAGATATATGTTTTTGTTTTTAAAATAGGTTTTAAAATATAATCCATTACTGTTTTTTTACCAGTTACAATATCAACATTTGCCGTCATTCCCGGTTTTATTTTAAGTTTTTTACCGTTTTTTTCAAGATAGTTTTTATCTGTTTTTATATAAACGATATAAAAAACATTTCCTTTTCTGTCTTCTTCTGTATCAGGGCTGATAAGCACAACTTTGCCTTCCATATTTCCAAATATCGTATAATCATATGCGCTAAATTTAATAATTGCTTTTTGCCCCGGATATAAAAATCCTATATCTTTCGGCTTTATTTTAGTTTTTATCAAAAGCGTATCGTTAAGAGGCACAATTTCAACCACATTACCACCCGGCTTAATAACTTCTCCAATTGTATTTACATACAATTTTTTTATTATACCTGTTATAGGAGAAATAACAACAGTCCTTTTTACCGTATCTTTATAAGATTGTATTTGTGCTTTTAATGCAAGGTATTCTGTAATTGCATCTGTTAATTTAGTTTTGGCATTATTTTGATATTGAAGTTTTAAGGTGTTTATTTTGTCATTAATCTCTTTTATTTCACTTTGAAGTTTGGGAATCGAATGTTTTGTAGACTCATATTTATTTTCAAGTTCATTTACCTGTCTTTTAAGTTTATATAATTCTATTTTTGATTTTACCCCTTGTTTTACCATAGGAATTGTCATTTGAAGCTCTTTATTTATAATATTTAGCGAATTTTTAAAAAGTTTTAAAGAAATTTTTGCATTTTCAAGCTCATGCTCTTTTTGTTGTAGTTTTTCTTTCAATTGCGATATTTTAGAATTTAATTCTTTTTTATCGCTGTTAAAAAGACTGAGTTCGTTTTTAACAATTTCAGGAGCTTTTTTTAATATTTCTTTTGAATAAACAAGTTTATTGCTACCCTTGGCTTCCGCTTTAAGTCTTTTTATTTTTATTTCATATGCCAAAATTTTTGCTTTTGTGGCTTCAAGATACGAAAGGGATTTTTGATTTTTGATTTTTACAAGTGGTTCTCCTTTTTTTACATAATCCCCCTCTTTTACAAAAATTTTTTCAACAATTCCACCTTCAAGATTTTGAACAACTTGGTTTTTACCGCTTGGTATGACTTGTCCTTTACCTCTTACAATCTCATCCACTTTTGTAAAAGACGCCCATATTATAAAACCAATTATCACTATAAACCAAAAAAAAAGAATAAGTCTAATTTTAGTAGGAGTTTTTTTAAGAATCGCCTCACTTAATGCATTCATAAATTCATAATCGGTTTTTGAATATTTATCTTTCATCTAACCCCTTAATCTTTTGTTAAGTTCGGCCATAACTAAATCTTTTGGACCATCTATTATTTTTTTACCTTCATGCATTACGATAATTCTGTCTACTAATGTTAAAAGAGAAGGATTTTGAGTAATTAAAATCAAAGTTTTATCTTTTAAAGTATTTTTTAAATTGTCTATTACTTTTCTTTCTGTATTTTTGTCCATAGAACCGGTAGGTTCATCCAATATAAAAATTTTTCCGTTTTTAAGAACCGCTCTTGCTACACCAACAGTTTGTCTTTGTCCTCCGCTAAGTCCCATCCCTCTTTCTTCTATCGGCATTTCAAGCCCTTTTGGATGTTTTGAAATAAAATCATAAGAAGTTGAAATTTTAGCTGCATCGATAACTTTTGACGCATCGTATTTTTTTCCAAGGGTTATATTATCTTGTATGGTTCCTCTAAAAAGTTGTATATCCTGAGGTACATAAGAAATAATACTCCTTAAAAGAGCTGGGTCTATTTGAGAGATATCAAGATTATCAATGAGAATTTTACCTTTTTGAGGTTCATATAATTTTAAAAGAAGTTTTATAATAGTGCTTTTTCCTGAACCGATATTTCCTATTATTGCAACTTTTTCACCAGGATTTATTGTGAAACTTACATCGTCAATAGCATAAACATCACTATCGGGATATTTAAAAGATACATTTTTAAATTCTATTTTTCCTTGTAAATTATCAATATGTAAAAACTCTTTATCGTGTTCTTTTTCTTGTTTTATAATATTTTCAATAGCTTCATATGCAACTTTTGCATCTGAATATTGTGATATCAGTGCAGCCACCTGTCCCATTGGAGCTACCGTTCTGGAACCCAAAATAACAGCTGCAATTAAAGCACCCATTGTAAGCTCATGAGAAGTAATAAGATATACTCCGAGAATAACTGTTACGACAGTATTCATATTTGTCATAAAATAAGTTACAGCAGGGATGGAAGCACTCAAAATTTTTGTTTTCAAAAACTTATCAGCTATATTTCCGGTTGCCTCTTCCCACTGCCATTGCCTTAATGATTCAAGGTTATGAGTTTTTATCGTTTCTATATTTTGCAAAGTTTCAACAAGAATTGAACTTTTATATGAATGTGCATGATGAGTTTCATTCATCAGTTTTTCAAGCGGTTTTCTTACTATAAGAGCATAAATAATAATTAAACCAGAAAATATAATCGGAACTACGACAAGTACCCCGCCGATATACCAAATAACAAATAAAAAAAGTATTGAAAATGGTATATCAACAAGTGCCGCAATAGTTGCCGATGTAAAAAAATTTCTAATTACGTCAAAACTTCTCAAATTATTTGCAAATGAACCTACCGATTTAGGATAGACAGACATTTTTAGATTCATTGCTTTTTCAAATATTAGCGATGACATAATAATTTCACTTTTTTTACCGGCTGTTTCAAGAAGATAGGCTCTAATATTTTTCAAAATAAAATCAACAATCAATACAAGCATAATCCCTATTGCAAATCCCCACAATGTCTCTTGTGCATTATTGGGTATTACCCTGTCATATACATTCATAGTAAAAAGAGGAATTGCCAAAACAAAAAGATTCACTAAAATAGAAGCTAATATAACATCTCTGTAAAGCGGTAATGATAATTTTAAAGTATCCCAAAACCAATGTTTAGGTCTTATTTTTAATGTATTGTATTTATCACTGTATTGATATTCCTTTTTAAGTAAAAAACCGTATCCTAAATAATCTTCATTCAATTTATCCAAATCAATCCATTCGCTTACCTCACCTTCTGGAAAAATAATTTTGGCTTTATTGTCTTTTATCTCTTCGAGAATTACACAATATCTGTTTTTAAGTAAAATTATCATAGGAAGATGAACATTTAAAATTTCATTTAAATCTTTTTTTACGAGCGTACTTTTAAATCCGGCTCTTGAAGCTATACGAGAAAAAAGAGATTTAGGATTGTTTAAAGAAAAAATTTCTTCTTCAATAGGAATACCGTGTATTAAACTCTCTTTTGAGATTGGTTTGTTATAAAGTCTGGCGAAAAGAACCAGACAATCCAGCAACTTGTCATTATATTTTATATTTTCCACTTAAACTCTTTTATTTAATTAAACCTTTAAAAACTTTTTTACCAAAAATTTCATCGACCAAATCACCCATTAAATTATGAATTTTAACTTTAACATATAATAAATCAAGTTTTGTTTTTATTAATTCGTTTTTGGCTTTATACAAATCGTTTTGAGCTGTTAATAATTCAAGAAGTGTTCTTCTACCCATATTGAATTCTTTTTGATAAAGATTTAATGTTTGATTTGAATAATTTTTATATTGATTTAAATCCGAAACTCTTTTTTCAAGTGTATTTTTTAAATCCCAAGCATTATAAAGATTTGCTTTTATTTCTCTTTTTATTTTTTCAAGAGAATTCAGTGCTTCATTTGTTTTTATTTTGTTTATCTGAGAATTTGTTTTGTCTTTATAGCCGTTAAATATATTATATGTCATATTTAAACTTGCTATAAATCTATCATCTGCACTGTCATAAGGATTTCTGTCCGATACATCGTTATAATTTTGAGCTAATTGTAAATCGATTTTAGGATACAAATTTTTATCAACCACTTTTTGATATTCATTCAATGCTTTTATATAAAATTTTGCACTTTTAATAGCAGGATTGTTAGAAATTGCACTTTGATATGCCTCTTTTACATCCAAAGGCAGTTTTAAAGCGACATCAAAACTCATATTTTGAATATCCGGTTTAAAACCGAAAACTTTTTCAAAATTGTTTATAGCCTGTGTGAGTTTATCTCTTAATATCAAAACATTTGATTTGGCAAGATAATATTGAGATTCTATCTTGGTAACTTCGGATTTAGTTGTCATTCCGCCTTTGTAAAGCTCTTTAACTTTATTTAAAATTGATTTTGTAATTTTCAAATTATCCATTCCGTTGTTATAAAGCATCTGTGATTTCATTACGTCAATATAGCTTTTTAAAGCTTTATCAGTAATATTGTTTACCGTTTGTATATATTTAAAAGCGTAACTTATAGCTTTTGCTTTTTGGAAGTTTATTTTACCTTCGCTTCCGTATCCGTTAAAAAGATTTTGAGTTAAAACAATTGCAGCTTTATAATATCTGTAAGTTTGATCAGGCGTATCTCCTTTAAAAAGCCCTGATTTTGCGAGACCTCCTTGAAGATTAAAATTCACTACTGGTAGATTTTCTGATTTAGCCGTTTTTACTTCTTCTTTTTGGGCTAAAAATTTATCAAGAGCAGCTTTAATTTCCGGATTTGTATTTAACAAATTAGACACGGAATTTTGAACCATTGTAGCGTTTAATCCCAATGTGATTAAAAAAATCGGTAATACCCTTTTCATACCTCTCCCCTTTCAAAATTATAAATATATTATATTATAATGTGATTTTGGTGTCAATAAATTTAAGAAAATCTTTTTTTATTTATAAATGCGTAAATCAAACTTACAGCCGGTACAATACTTATCCCGAACAAAAAGCTATATACATCAAAAATACCTTGTTTATTAAGATAAATAAAAGAAGCAATTAAAAAAGCATAGCCTAAAATTCTCAATATGTTAAACCCGCCTTTAAAAGAAAAAAACATTGCTTCATACCATTTTAATTTTTTACGTTTTAATTTTTCAAGATTTTTTTTATCGACTTGTTCTTCTTCATCATACAAATCAAATTCATCATCATATTTTTTTAAGATATCCTCTCCGACATTTCCGTTTTCAAGCTGTCTTTTTATGGAATTACTGATTCCTATATATGCACCCAAAATAATCAGTGATGTTGAAAAAAAAGCAAGCTGTGTATTATAAAGCCATTTTAAATTATCTTCTAAATAACAAAAAACAACAATACCTATATCAACCGCTATTAAAATTCTTATTAAATCTAAAAAAATATTTTTATTTTTTAATTTTCCGTTCTCCATTCTCTATTCTCCGTTTAAACATATGCCTTATAAAATTTAATCCCGCCTACCCATACTTCTTCAAGCAAATTTTCTTTTAATAAATCGTTAAAAATTTTTTGAGTATGCTCGTCAAAAACATTTTCAACATCACTTTGACTAAACGGTCTTTTTTTAAGAGTGTTTAAAAGTTCTTCTTTTGTTAAATTTTCAATTTTATAATTTATTTTTTTACGTGTGGGAATAAATACATTTTGATTTTTTATATATTCGGCAAGTTCAAAAAGTCTATCCGTGCTTACACCTTCAACTTTATAAGCCGGAGGCCTGTCAATAGTTGAGATATCAACTCTATTAGGATTGATTTTAGCCAAAACATCATTTAATTTTTTAAATTCTTCATCTTTATCATTTATACCTTTAACAACAAGAATTTCAATAATAAGCTCACCTTTATAAATTTTTCTGAACTCAATAATTCCATTAATTATTTCCTGCAAATTTATATTTTTATGAGGTCTGTCTATTTTTTTAAATATTTTCTCATCTGCACTGTCTAAGGAAAGTTTTACAATATCAAGTTTTTTCAGAGCATTTTGAATGTTTTTTCTATTAATGGTAGATGAATTGCTTAATATAAGAAGTTTTTTATTAAGTGTTTTTAGTTTATCAATAAGTTCGTTTAAATAAGGATATAATGTAGGCTCTCCGTTGCTCGTAATCGTAAGCACTTCAAAATCAAATTCATCAACCGCTTTTTTTACCTCATCGAATATTTCTTCAACCTT
>JALVVX010000025.1:0-10498 GCA_027038555.1 Nautiliaceae bacterium
AATTCATCAAAAATCCTTCTTAAAAACAAAAATATACTCATGCTTAAAAATATAATAATCACTACTTAATGCTCTATATCTCCAAATACCACCGCTTCCAAGTTTTCCTCTATTTCCTTCAATATTTTTTACGATTATACCTTTTAATTTTACATCAAAATTTCTTTTTATCATATCCATTATATAAAATCCAAGAGGTTTTACTTCGCTCTCTTTATAAACATCCCCAATTACCACAGCAAAATATCTGTTTTTTTCTAAAAACTCTAAAAAATTTTCACAGACAATTTTAAATTTTTCAACGAATTCTTGGATATTGTCAATTTGACTTAAATCTTCTTGTTTATTAGTAAATTTAACAATATCCATATAAGGAGGATGCATTAAAACAAATTGAACTTTTTTAGAATTAAATCTATTTAAAGCATTTTCAATATTCTCTTTAACTGCTTCTTTATCCAAAGAATTAGTTAAAAATATTTCATAATCTTTATAAAACAAATCACCTTCCATTTGATTTTTTACATATTCGACCATCTCTTCATTTATATCAAATCCAATATATTTTCTATTTAATCTCTCACATTCAAACAAAGTCGTCCCACTTCCCATAAAAGGTTCAAGTATAATCTCATTCTCTTTTGTATATCTTTTTATGAGTTGATAAGGAATTTGGGGAATAAAATTTCCATGGTAAATATTTTTATGTTTTCCTGATTTGTCTCTTTCACTTATTAGCCATAAGCTATCGGTATTTATATCGCAATTTTTCCACTCTTTTAAATTTAAATCATTAAATTTTGGCATTACCTCCCCCACATAATTAAATCATCTCTTTTTTCAACGTATAAAATTTCTATTTCATCATCTACTTTAAAATTTTCCATCATATTCATTTTATGACTTACAATAAAAACTTTCCAATCAACTAAATTTTTTAGTTCATTATAAAGTTTTTCTCCACCTTCTATCATAATAAATTTATAATCTTTTATTCTTTCTAAATTATCTTCAATAAAAACTCTTCTTCCTTTAACATTAAAAAGAGGGATTGTTTTATCAAAATTTTTATGTTTAGAATAAATCAAAATATCAGGATTTTTACCTTTAATTCGCCTTGAATCAAGTGTAGGTCTATCTATTCTAACGGTATTTCCACCAATTACAAGCAAATCGATTTTATCTCTTATTTGATGAACCCAATTTAATAAAGATTCAGAGCTTATGTATCCGCCTGTGACTACGCCGTTTAGAGTCTGGGCTAATTTAAAAAAAATAAATCTATCTTTACTCCATTTAATAAAAGGCTCAATTAAATCAAAGCATTCTTTATCATTTAAAATTTCAACTTCAATTCCGGCATTTTTAAGTATTTCGGCTCCTCCGCCGTGTTCTTTTATAGGGTCTTTATAACCTATTGTCACTTTTTTTGGTTTAAGGTGTTTTAGAAGATTGGCACATGAAGGGGTTTTTCCTATATGCGAACATGGTTCAAGCGTTACGGCCATTTCGGCATTGTTGAAAAATCCGTTATGGTTTTTTAGTAAATATTCATGAATTTCATGAGAACTTTGAAGATTCGGAGTTTTGTGAAAAAATCTAAATGCCTCCCACAAAACATTAACCTCCGCATGAGGTCCTCCCGCTTTTTTGTGAGAAGATACAAAAAGTTTATTATTTACAATAAGCGAAGCCCCGACAGCCGGATTTGGATAAGTCAAAAGCTGATATTTCCAGGCTTCTTGCAGGGCTAATTTCAAAAGCATCAATCTTCTTTAAAGCTGTATGTATTCCAGTCGACGTATGTTTTTGCTTTTTTTATGTCGTTAAAATTTACTTTCTCTTTTCCAATCTCTGCAATTTCTCCGTCAAAACTTTTTAGTTGACCTTTTATTTTTTTACCTTCTGTTGTAGTGACTTTTACATTTTCTCCGATACTTTTTTCAAAATGCTCTTTTTTTGTAAGTTTTCTCTCAATTCCAGGAGAGCTTACCTCTAAAAAATATTTTCCTTCAACCGGGTCTTCAATATCAAAAATAGGAGATAACAGATTGTTTATCGCTGCGCAGTCGTTTAGACTCACACCGCCGGGTTTTGTGATATAAACCCTGTAAAATTTATTATCTCCCTCCATTGTCTGTTCTATATCATAAAGTTCACAGCCGTTATCTTCAACTATGTTTTTAATTACTTCTTCAAGTTTCATTATTATCCTTTTTTATTTTTTCAAACAAATCTTCCATTTTATTTTCATGTTCTAACAAATCATCAAATGTAAAACTAAGATTTGGCACCCTGTACCATCCTGTCGCTTTAAGAGTCTGATTTTGAATAAATCCTCGTGCCTGTTTAAGCTGTTTTAGAGCCTGTCTTTGTTCCTGTTCGTTAAGATAGCTTTTTTCAAGATAAACTTTTGCATCACTCCCGTCACGTGAGCATACAACATCAACCACACTCAATGAATTTATTCTATTATCATTCATTTGGGCTAATGCTTCGGGAATAATCTCTTTTAAAACAGATTCTTTTCTTTGGACTTTAATACTTTTGCCCATTAATATCCTTTTTTACTTATTATATCAAATTTTTAAGGAAAGTTTAAGAAAGAAGAAAATCAGAAAGTAGCTTTTTCTTCTATTTTTTGATAAGTTTCTAAGATATCTCCTACTTTTACGTCATTATAGCCTTCTACCATAATACCGCACTCAAAACCTTTACCGACTTCTTTTACATCGTCTTTGAATCTTTTAAGCGATGCAAGTTTAGAATCATAAATTACAACTCCATCTCTAATAACTCTTACATAATCTCCTCTATGCACTACACCGTCTTGTACATAACATCCGGCAACAGTTCCGACTTTTGGCACATTAAACACATCTCTAACTTCCACAGTGGCAGTAACCTCTTCTTTTATTTTCGGAGTCATAAGACCGCTTAAAAGCTCTTTTACATCATCAAGAAGATCGTAAATAATAGAATAAGTTCTAATCTCAATTCCTTCTTGTTTCGCTTTGTTTTTAGCTCCGCTTGTAGGTCTTACGTTAAATCCTAAAATAATAGCATGAGGTTCACTTGCTTTTGCCAAGATTACATCATTTTCTGTAATTGCACCTACATCTGAGTGTATTACATTGACTTTAACTTCTTCGTTTTTGAGTTTTGCAAGACTTCCTTTAATAGCCTCAACACTTCCCTGGGTATCAGCTTTTACAATTACCGGAAGTTTTTTAAGCTCACCTTCAAGGATCATTTTTTGTAAATCTTCAAGTGTCGCTTTTGTTGTTTTGGATTTTTCTTTTTGCTCTAAATATTCTTTCCATTTCTCAGCAGTCTCTTTTGCCACTCTGTCACTCTCTACTGCTACAAGAGCGTCTCCTGCATTTGGAGCTTCATCAAAACCTGTTATTTCAGCAGGTTCTCCTGGGAGCACTTCTTTTTTCTGTTTTCCAAGATCGTCTATTATAAGTCTTACTCTTCCGTATGTTTTACCGCACACAAAGCTGTCCTGTTTTTTAAGCGTTCCGTTTTTGACAATTACCGTCGCAACCGGTCCTTTACCTTTTTCAATTCTGCTTTCAATTACAATAGCTTTTGCAGGACATTTCGGATTTGCTTTTAATTCCATCATTTCCGCTTGAAGTAAAATTGTTTCAAGTAAATCGTCAATTCCTTCACCTGTAAGAGCTGAAACATGAACGAATTCATATTCTCCACCCCACTCAACAGGAGTAATTCCCATTTCGGCAAGTTGAGATTTAACCAAATCCGGATTTGCCTGTGGTTTGTCTATTTTATTTACCGCTACAATAAATGGCACTCCTGCGGCTTGTGCATGTGCGATTGCTTCGCGGGTTTGAGGCATTACACCATCATCTGCCGCTACGACTATAATGGCAATATCCGTAACCTGTGCCCCTCTTGCTCTCATTTCGGTAAACGCTTCATGCCCGGGAGTATCTATAAATGTTATTTTTTTGCCGTCTTTTTCAACCATATACGCACCGATATGCTGAGTAATCCCCCCTGCTTCTTTTGCTGTAATTCTACTGTTTCTGATTCTATCAAGCAGTGAAGTTTTACCATGGTCGACATGTCCCATAATTGTTACAATCGGAGGTCTTGGCTCACTAAATTCTTCCTCAGGACATTTTTCATCATATTTTTTAACATAATCAAATTCAGCCAAAGGATCATATATTTCAATAGGAACTTCAAATTCTTCCGCAAGAGTTTCAATATATTCTTCTCCAAGAAAATCGTTTTTATCTCTCTCTTCCCCAAGTTCTCTTAGAGCTTCAATTACTTCTTCAAGAGGTTTGTTAACAGCCTCTGCAAACTCATAAACCCTGACTTCTTTTGGTATTTTAACTACTTTAATTTCCTGTTCTTTATTTTTTTTCTTTTTTCTTTTTTTAGCTGCTGTTTTATTAATACCGCTTTCAGTTTTAAGAGCTTTTTTTCTTCTTTGTTGTTGTTGTTGTTTTTTAGCTTCTTTTTTATTGTCAATTTGTGTTTTAGTCTGAACTTTTTCTTCTTCTTCCTCTTTTAACGAGATATCGTTGAAATATAAATCAAGAAGCTCCACCTGATTTTCTTCTATAACATCCATATCCGCTAAATCTACGTTAATATTAAGTTCTTTTTCCTGAACTTTTTTAGGTTTTGCAGGTACTTTTTTAACTCTTTTTTTAGGCTTTTCTTTAACTTCTTCTTTAACTTCATTTTTTTCAGGCTTTTGAGGCTCTTTGACTTCTTTTACAGGTACTTTTTCTTCTTTTTCTTTTCTTGCTTTTTGAACAATAGTAATACCCTTTTGTGTCTTCTTAACAAGATCATTAAAAGATGAACGTCTTTTTCTTTTAGGTTTTTCTTTAACTTCTTCTTTAACTTCTTTAACCTCTTTAACTTCTTTTGTCTCTTTAATCTCTTTAACTTTTTTTTCAGGACCTTTTTTTAAATATTCATCAATTTTTGCGGCGTCCATCGGATCAATACCGCTTCTTATACTGGCTTTTATGCCAAGTTCTTTTGCAATATCAACAACTTCTTTTGATTTTAATCCTAATTCTTTTGCTACTTCTGAAATTTTTAACTTCAAGAAAACTCCTTATTTTAATCTGAAATGGAAAATGGAAAATGGATAATCAATTTTTTAATTTCTTCTTTTGATTTATTACATTTTTTTGATAAAAAATTTATAAATTTTTTAGTTTTAATACATTCATTGCATACATAAAAACTTCTTCCTCTTCCTGTAAAAATATTTATTTGATTTTCGATACATTGAAGCCTGTTCAAAGAAAACTGTTTTGCTCTTTTTTTACAAACCACACACATCCGAATTAATTTTTCATTATCCATTTTCAATTTTCCGTTTAATTATATACTTTTACTCCGACATTGTCAAAATATAAAATTTTTACATTAAAATCTTTAAAATTATCTTTAAGAGCCGAATAAATATTATAAGCATCATCTTTATAAGCAAGATTAAAAAATGTAGACCCGCTTCCGCTGAGTGTCGACATTAACGCACCTTCTCTTAAAGCTATTTCTCTGATTTTAAAAAGTTCCGGGACTATTTTCATTCTGTTTTCTTGGTGGATTTTGTCTTCAACCACATATTTTAATATATCAAATTTTTCACTAAAAAATGCCGCCGTTATCATAGCAGTAGAAGAAACATTAGTTACAACATCTTTTAAAGAATAATGAGTTTTAAGTGCATTTCTACTTTTTGCAGTTGACACCGGTCTATTCGGAATCACTATTACCGCTCTAAGAGATGTCGGTATAAATTTTTTCAAAAAATATACTTTGTTTTTTCTAAGTTTTGCCACACAAAATCCTCCAAGAGTCGCCGGAGTTATATTATCCGGATGCGGTTCGTATTGAAGAGCCGTATTTATAATTTTATCTTTTTTATACGGTACCTGCGCCATCTCATAAGCCGCCGTAATTGCCGCAACTATTACAGCCGAAGAACTTCCAAGTCCCCTGCTTAACGGAATTTTATTATTAAATTTAAAAGAAAAGCTATCTTCTTTTCCTGTCAGATTTTTATAAATATCATTAAAAATTTCAACAAAATAATTTCTTTTTAATGTTTTTAAATATTCTGCATTTTCCCCGTATATTTCAATAGAAGTATATTCGGCCGGTTTTATTTCTATTTCGTTTCTAAGGTTTAAAGCAAGCCCTAACGTGTCAAATCCCGGACCTAAATTCGCACTTGTCGCAGGTACTGTTATAACCATCTGTTTCCTTCACACTGGATTAAGAATATATAAAGGGGCATTGTCTTCACTGAAATTTATTTCACTTAAATTTTCAGGCAATGAAAACTCCCCGGCTTCTAAACCGTTTTTGATTGAAATTATACCATTTTCTTTGATAAAAAAACTTTTCCCGACGGCTTTTATAGGTCTGTTTCGATTAAATTCGAAACCTTCCGCCCCATAGAGCTTAATACCGTTAACAATTTCAATTGTTTTAAAAAAAATAAAACTCAGTTTAATAGCCATATAACTCCCGGGACCTTTTGAATATATAATTTTATTAATATCGTAATTTTTTGAAAGTTCATCAAAAACTTCGGGCAAAATATCGCTTGTTTTGCCTTCTTTTATTATAGATTTTATAAGTTTGCCATTTTGGTAAATTCCGAATAATGAAGGAGAGGAGATTGTGACAGCTACTAAATCAACCGAAGGCTTTTGCAACTGCAAGCTCCTCTTTTGTATCTGCTGTAACTATTTCATATGCATTTTCTTCAAAAATTTTAAGTGTAAGCAGATGATTTAAGTGATGTCCGCTTGCAAACGCTTCGTAATTTCCTATAAAGTTATACCCCAAAAGACTCATATCTCCTATTGCATCAAGAATTTTATGTCTTACAAATTCATCAGGAAATCTTAAATTATCATTCAAAATTCCCTTATCATCAAGCACAATCGCATTTTCGAGACTTCCCCCAAGTGCAAGACCTATACTTCTTAAATACTGAACTTCTTTTAAAAATCCAAAAGTTCTCGCTCTTGCAATTTCTTCAATATAATTTTTAGTTGAAAATTCAAAATGATAATTTTGTTTTCCTATCATCGGATGGTTAAAAAATATTTCAAAATCAAAATTTATTTTTTTTGAAGGAGTTATTTTTGCATACTTTTCCCCATCTTTAATCTCTACTTCTTTTGTAATTTTCAAAAATTTTTTAGAATCGTTAAGTTCTTTAATACCCGCTTCTTTTATCATCATTACAAAACTTATGGCACTTCCGTCAAGTATAGGCACCTCATCATTGTCTATAATAATTCTTAAATTGTCTATCCCGAATGAATAAACGGCACTCATCAAATGTTCAATCGTTGAAACTACTGCGTTTTCTCTGCCTATAACAGTCGCCATTTTTGTATCAACTACATTCTCAGGTTTTAAAGGTATGCTTATTCCCTTATCACTCCTATAAAACACAATACCGCTGTTTTCATTAAGCGGTTCAAGTCTGAGTTTAACAGGAACACCTTTATGAAGTCCTGTACCAATTACTTCAACTGGTTTTTGAATTGTTCTTTGTTTCATATCTCTAACCTTTTATCTCCGAAAAAGACCGTATCTTTTTTAATCTCCCCTATTTCTTCGGAATTATACACTATATTTCCCTTGTTTTTTCTGACAAAAAGAAAATTCCCTTCTACAAATACATTTCCTCTGTTTTCATCAAGAAGAATCGCATCTCCTTTTATTTTTACTCTTGCACCTGGATTAATTTTATTTAAAAACACCGCATTTGCGTCTATTTCAAGTTCTTCACCGCTTCTTATTATTTTTTCAAATATTTCCAAATCTCTTTTTTTTATTATCTCTTTTTCTATAATTTTGATTTTTACTTCGTTTTTTTCCTTTTTAGAAGTAAAACTTTCATCAGAATTAATCACGAAATAATTCAGTTTTTTTTCTTTTAAAAAATTTTGTATATCCTCATTCGGTTCTTTTAACATAAAAAAATGATTTTTTACAAGTTCAAATTTACTTTCAACAACATTTTTAAGCTTTTCAAAATCTTCAACTTCAAAAACTCTTATTGTTTTTTGTTTCATTGCAAAATTGTCCTTTTTGCGTCATTAATAACTTTTAAAATATTTAATTTTACCCATCCTGAATCCATCCATTCTCTTGGCTGTACCGCATAACCTTGAATATAAACCCCAAAATGAAGATGATCCCCGAAAACTCCTCCTGTTGACCCAGTCCTTGCTATAACTTCTCCTTTTCTTAATACATCGCCTTTTTTTGCAATAAACTGACTAAGATGAGAATATGTAGTATAAAGCCCAAGCTTATGGTAAACAACCATAGTATTACCGTAAATACCTATATATTTAGTAGCAATAACCGTTCCAGAATTATTAGCATAAACTTTTGCATGTTTTATTTTTGCAAGATCCAAGCCTTTATGAATAGCTCTTGAAATTTCTCTGCCTTTATAATAATAATGTCTAAGTTCCATAAATCCGGCTTCTTGTACACTTCCCGGAAGCGGATTAAATTTATTAACATAAAAAGAATTAATTTTATCCTCATAAATATTTCTTGTAAGTCTAAAAAGCTCTTTTTCATTTATTTTTCTTAAAGTTTCGTTTTCCAATTTAAAAATTTTAACCGGATCATTTGGAACTTGAATACCGCTTCTAATCAAAACTCTTCTTGCAACATTTTGAATAAAACCATCTGTAATGGTTAATTTTTTATTTTTAAGTTTGTAAATACCGTTGGTTTTCCAATAATAAGGAATATGTATTTGAGTCTTATTTCCCGCTTTATCCTCGGCAATCAGTTCTGCATCAAAATTATTCTCATTATAAGGCCAGGCAATTAAAGCCGCGTAATATCCTTTTTTAACAAAAGGCGTTAAATTAAATCTGTATTTATTATCAATTAAAATATATTTGTCTTTTAAATTTTCATCACTGACTTTTACAACAGCAACAGCACTTCCGCCTCTTCCTATTGCATATGAATTATTAATAACCTCGGCATCAGGAATATTTTTATCAACTATTAAAATCACGTTTTTCTTAGCTGTATTCCCCTTGAAAAAATGCCATTTTGAAGTATCTGTTGTAGTAACACTAAGTTGAATCTGTTTTGCATCCATATTTGGAAGTTTTAAATTAAGGACAACTTTTTTCCCGATATTCGGCTCTGCCGATTTTGCAATTACCTCTTCAAGAGTTCCGGATTTTAATTTAATTTCATATGATTTTATCCCGGTGTTGTCGCTGATTATAATTTTTATCGGTTTTTGCAAATTTGTATAGCCGTTTGTAATAACTTCGATTTTAGGAGGTTTTTTTTCAAACATAGGAGAAAAATATACAAATCCCGCTCCACCGATAATTAATAAAAATATTAAAATCCATAATTTTTTCATTTTTCACCTTTTAGAATTTCTTTTAGGTCTTTTTTTAACATCTCTTTTACTTTTTCAAAATCAAATTCATTATTTATTGTTGCGCCTGCGGCTCTTATATGACCTCCGCCACCATATTTTACTGCCACTTTGCTTACATCGGCATAATTTTTACTTCTAAGTGATATTTTAATTCCGTCATCATCTTCTCTTAGCATACAAGCAACCTCAACGCTTGCAATAGCCCTGACAGAATTTACGATTGTATCCGTATCGTCTTTAATAGCTCCGGTTATTTCCATCATCTCTTTTGTAACTTCAACAAAAGCGACTTTACCTTCACAGCAAAGTTCAATTGTATCATATGCTTTTGCTAATAATCTTAGACGAGAGAGTCTGTCTCTTTGAAAAAGCATTTTAGCCACAAAATCAGGCTTAACACCGCATTTTACAAGCTCTGCCGCCATTTCAAACACTTTTTCATTTACGCTTTCATACTGAAAACTTCCTGTATCCGTTACAAGTGCCGTATATATACAAACAGCACTCTCACTTGGAATTTCTATATTATTGGCTTTAAGCATATTATAAACAACCTGTGAACTTGATGCCGCTTTTGAATCGATTATATTTATATCCCCATATTTAGTATTTGAGATATGATGGTCTATATTTATTAAAAAAGGAGGTTTCTCCTCGATTCCAAGCCTGTCAAAACTACCACAATCAAAACTTATAAGCAAATCATAATTTTTAGGAAGTTTATCGGTGACTTTATCAAAATTAGGCAGAAAATCAAGATACATCGGAAGAGGTTTGGTTACATTGAAAACTTTTACGTTTTTACCCATTTTTTTAAGGATAGGATAAAGACTAAGCGAACTTCCTAACGCATCTCCGTCTGGATTTATATGCGCGGCTAATATTATATTTTTTGACTTTTCTATTTTTTCCCAGGCTTTTTTAAAAAGTTCTTGCATAATATGCCTTTTTGCAGAATTTTAACATATTTAAAATTAATTAACCGTGAAACCAAAATTTTCAAGCGTTTACACTCATCCACTCATCAACTCATCCACCCAT
>JALVVX010000025.1:10598-90953 GCA_027038555.1 Nautiliaceae bacterium
GGCTTTTTTAAAAAGTTCTTGCATAATATGCCTTTTTGCAGAATTTTAACATATTTAAAATTAATTAACCGTGAAACCAAAATTTTCAAGCGTTTACACTCATCCACTCATCAACTCATCCACCCATCCACCCATTCACCCATCAACTCATCCACCCATTCACTTATTTTCCCATTCTCTTAGCTTTATATACATAAACAAGCACTTCCGCAACGGCTTTATAAAGTTTGGCAGGAATAATTTCTCCTATATCAATTTTATAAAGCTCTCTCGCAAGAGGCGGGTTTTCAACTATCATAACCCCGGCTTCTCTTGCTATTTCTTTTATTTTTAAAGCCAGATAATCCGTTCCTTTTGCCACAACTCTTGGAGCATCCTCTTTTTCCCTGTCATATCTTATTGCCACCGCATAATGTGTAGGGTTGGTAATAACGACATCGGCTTTTGGAACTTCCGCCATCATCCTTTTTTTTGCCATTTCTCTTTGAATTTGCCTAATTTTGGCTTTTATTTCAGGATTTCCTTCGGTTTGTTTGAATTCATCTTTGATTTCTTGCTTCGACATCCTAAGAGACTTTTTATATGTATATCTCTGATAAATAAAATCAATTATTGCAAACGTAAAAAAAACACCAAGCATTGAAAAAATAATTATTGCCGCTTTATTTTCAAACCATTTGAGCTGTTCAAAAATCTGCATAAGTTCAAGTTTGGGAATTTCAGGCAAAAAACTCCAAAATAGCCAAAACCCTACCAAAAAGGCAATAAAAACTTTAAGAGTTGTTTTCAATCCTTCGACAAAAATTTTTATTGAAAAAAGTCTTTTAAATCCTTTAACGGGATTTATCTTATCAAATTTCGGAATTATAGGCTTAACTGTAAATAAAAAACCAAACTGCGATACATTTCCTATAACAGCTGCAATAACAATTACAAACATAATCGGCAATAAAATTATCAAAAAAAATCCAAGGCTTTTTATAACTATCTGATAAAATCTTTCATTTGTAATTTCAGCCCCAATAAGCGTATAAATATATTTAAAATACTCCTCCACCCTGCCCGTTACAAATTTCATATAAAAAATCATTATTAAACTTGCAAGGAAAAGAATAATAAAACCGGTAAGTTCCATTGATTTGGGGACATTACCCTCTTTTCTGGCTTCTTCTATCTTTTTGGAGGTGGGCTCTTCCGTTTTTTCCAAATCATCAGCCATGGTTTATATTCCTTTGAATAGTCTTTTTCACCTTTTACTCAACTCCCTCATCAACTCATCTACCCATCTACCAATTCACCCATCCACTCATCTACCAAGTTCTTTAAAAAACTCTTCAAGCGCACATCTTATATCTTTTCTGTTAAAAGCAAGAGGTGATGGATGAAAACAAACACCCACTTTTAATCCGCAAACATTATAAAATCCGCACTTTTTAAGATTTTTAACTTCGGGACATACATAAGAAAATGCTTTTATAGCAGAATTTCCAAGAAGAAGTATTAATGAAGGTTTTACAATATCAATCTCTTTTTTTAAAAGTTCTGCGCCTTTTTTTAGCTCTTTTGCTTTTGGAGTTCTGTTTTTATTATTTTCATATGTTCTAAATGGAAAAGCATTTGTTATTAAAATATCTTTTTTTCTATCAAGTCCGCTTAAACTTATAAGATAATTCAGATTTTCTCCGGCTTTTCCTACAAAAGGCTCTCCCAGCTTTACTTCATTTAACCCGGGAGCTTCGCCGATTATCATTATGGGATTATCCCTTTTTTCATCTATAAATTTATCATATACAGATGTAAAATCTATATTTTCATTCAAATATTTTTTTATAAACTCTTTTCTTTTAGAGTAAAACTCTTTTAATTTTTTTTTCCAATTCATGCTTTTATATTCAAATTATTTCCAGCACCGGTGAATTTTGCCGCTTCTTCAACAGCTTTTGAATTTTCAATATTTTTTTCAAGAAGATATTCTATTTGATTTTTGACAATATCCTGAGATTTTTTAATTATTTCCGTCTCAACTGCAAGCTTTAAATTACTTGCACTATTGTTTACTTGCACATAATCTCCTTTATTTTTTCAATAGTCTTATTTAAATCTTTGTTTTCAATAATATAATCGGCGAGTTTTTCATAAATTTTATCTCTTTTTTCAAATAGCTCTCTTGCCTTCTCAATATCCTGAAAAAGTGGTCTTTTTTTTATTTCTTCTTTATTCATTCTTTTTAATATATCTTCAAAAGGCACTTTCAAATAAATAACGACTCCCGCTTCTTTAATCTCAGGAACAAATACTGGCAATCCCCCTCCTACTGATATTACGGTATTTTTAACGTCTTTTTTTATCCATTCAAAACATCTTTTTTCCATCTCTCTAAACTTTTCTTCACCAAATTTCTCAAAAATATCACTTATTTTCATATTCTCAAACGTTTCAATCAATACATCCGTATCAAGAAAATACGTATCAAGCTCTTTTGCAAGTCTTCTGCCAATTGTGCTTTTACCACTTCCCATAAACCCGGTTAAAATAATATTATTTGAGCTCAATTAGCACTCCATTTATATCTTTTTTAACATTATAAGAATATTTTGCATCAAAATAAACAACAACTCTGTAAAAGCCATTGTGTGAACCGACAATAATTTTTTTAACAAAAGAATTTTTTATCTGTTTTTGTATGGTCAAAAAATCAACATTTCTTTTGAAATCAAGTACAAGTCTAAAAGGTCTTGCAAGGAAAAAAACTCTTAAAAGTTTGTCTTTTGTAGCAAAAAAAAGTTTTTTATTTTTGATATAAAGTTTAAATGCGGGAAATCTCAATACTTTAACGGGAAAAGTTTTTTTCATTTGTGTAACTATAATAGGAGAGTGAAAATCTACGGCTTTATCAATTTTTATTTCTTTTTGTTTAATATCGCTATTCAAACTTTGATATACAAATACTATTTTTTTAAGAACCCTGGCATCGCTTGGAAGATATACTTTTACCTCATGAAAATATTTCGGTTTTTTTATTTTAATATTTTCAGGTGTTACTACCGGTTCAAACGGGTTGATTCTTGCAAATAATATTAAAGGAATAAAAATCAGAAAAAATTTATAAATATTCATTTAAATCAATTTCCTTCAAGTTCTTTTAATTCAAAATACTCTTTTTGAAGTCTGGTGTTTTCCTGTTTTAATTCATTTACCCTTTCATTTAATACTTCAAGATTATTGTTTAAATCTATCATTCTTGAAAACGACCTTTTTCCGAACATCAAATCCACAATATAAAAACCTAAAACAATTGCAATAATTATTATTAATACAATTTTCAAATCTATTTTAGGTTTTTTTATTAAATTATCGTAATCAATCATTTTTATATTCTCCAAAAGCAAAAAGCTTTCGGATTAAAATAATTCTTTTCCGATAAATTCGCTACCTGCGATACTTCTTTCTATTTGAAGAAGTCTGTTGTATTTAGCGGTTCTCTCACCTCTTGCAGGTGCACCTGTTTTGATTTGTCCTGTGTTTAGAGCCACTGCAAAATCCGCAATAAACGCATCTTCACTCTCACCGCTTCTGTGGCTCATTACGCATTTGTAGTTGTTTCTTTGCGCAAGTCTTACTGTTTGCATTGTTTCAGTTACAGTTCCAATTTGGTTTGGTTTGATAAGAATTGCGTTTGCTACGCCAAGGTCTATTCCTTTTGCAAGAAGTTTTTTGTTTGTAACAAACAAATCATCCCCTACAAGTTGTATTTTATCTCCCAATTTTTCTGTAAGAAGTTTCCATCCTTCCCAGTCTTCTTCCGCCATTCCGTCTTCAAGTGATACAATCGGATATTTTTCTACAAGTTTTGCATAATAATCCACCATCTCTTCTTTTGTAAGAGTTCTGTTTTCACCAGCTAAAACATATTTTCCGTCTTTATAAAATTCACTGCTTGCCGCATCAAGGGCAATATTTACTTCTTTGCCAGGTCTGTATCCGGCTTCTTCAATAGCTCTTAAAATATATTCAATAGGCTCTTCATTGTTTTTGAAATTCGGAGCAAATCCTCCCTCATCACCAAGAGCAGTAGGGTGACCGTCTTTTTCAAGAAGTTTTTTAAGTGTATGATAAATTTCGCTTGAAGCTCTAAGTGCAAGTTCAAAATCATCAAAGCCTGTTGGCATAATCATATATTCTTGTAAATCAACATCGTTATCCGCATGAGCCCCACCATTGATTATATTTAGCATCGGAGTTGGCATTACAAGCCCATTACTTCCCCCAAGATATCTAAAAAGCGGAAGATTTAGTGAATTTGCCGCCGCTCTTGCAACAGCCATACTCACACCAAGAATTGCATTTGCTCCAAGTTTTGATTTGTTTTCAGTGCCGTCAAGTTCAAGCATAATATTGTCAATTTCAGCCTGATCGTAAGGAGAAATTCCGATAAGCTCATTGGCTATTATCGCATTTACATTTTCACAAGCTTTTCTTACACCTTTACCACCAAATCTCTTATCACCATCTCTTAGTTCTATCGCTTCATTAACACCAGTACTTGCACCACTTGGCACAATAGCAACTCCACTGCTTCCGTCACTAAGATATACTGTTGCTCTAACTGTCGGATTTCCCCTACTATCAAGCACCTCATCCGCAAAAATATTATCAATTACTATCATTTATTCTCCTTTTAAATTTAATTCGTCTTCATCTTTTTTTTCAATAGCGTCTATCATATGTGAAAGTTCAACTCCAAGCGCCTCTTTGATTTTTTGTTCGATTTCATGAGCAAGTTCCGGATGGTCTTTTAGGTATTGTTTGGCATTTTCTTTACCCTGACCAAGTCTTGTAGCGCCATAGCTAAACCATGCACCCGATTTGTCAATTATATCAAGTTTTACCCCGTAATCTAAAATTTCACCTTCTCTGCTTATACCTTTTCCAAACATAATATCGAATTCTGCAATTCTAAAAGGAGGAGCCACTTTATTTTTAACAACTTTTACTTTTACTCTGTTTCCAACTTCTTTGTCGCTTTGTTTAAGTGTCGCTATTCTTCTAACGTCAAGTCTAACAGAAGAGTAGAATTTAAGAGCGTTACCTCCTGTTGTTGTTTCCGGGCTTCCATATCCCATCATTCCTATTTTCATTCTGATTTGGTTGATAAATACAACCGTTGTATTCATTTTATGAATTGCGGCTGTAAGTTTTCTAAGAGCCTGGCTCATAAGTCTTGCCTGAACACCGACTTGTGCATCACCCATATTTCCTTCAATTTCTGCTTTTGGAGTAAGTGCGGCGACAGAATCGACTACGATAATATCAACCGCCCCGCTTCTTGCAAGTGTTTCTACTATTTCAAGCGCCTGCTCTCCATAATCTGGCTGTGATACAAGCAGATTATCAATATCAACTCCGATATTTCTTGCATAAATAGGATCAAACGCATGCTCGGCATCAATAAAAGCCGCAACACCGCCTTCTTTTTGAGCCTGTGCGATTATAGAAAGAGCCAGTGTGGTTTTACCACTGCTTTCTGGTCCGTAAATTTCGGTAATTCTTCCTTTTGGAATTCCTCCGATTCCAAGTGCCAAATCAAGCCCAAAACTGCCTGTTGGAATAGCTTCAATAGGTTCAATCTCTTTTTCCGATAATTTTACCAAAGAACCTTTTCCAAACTGTTTTTCAACCTGTTTTAAGGCAAGTTCAAGAGCTTTTTGTTTTTTATCATCCATTAAAAAACCTTTTTTTGTTACAATTATATCAAAAAAGGTAATAAATGCCGGCTTATGTACTTGAAAAATATACTTATGAAGATTATAAACTTTGGGAAGGTGAATGGGAATTAATTGATGGAATACCTCAGGCAATGGCGCCAAGCCCAGTTGGCAAGCATCAGTTTATAATGGGAAAAATAATTTATAATCTAAATAAAAAATTAGACGAATTAAACTGTAATAAATGTTTTGTATTAGGAGAAATTGACTACATAATATCAGATGAGACGGTGTTAAAACCGGATATCGCATTAGTTTGCGGGAAACTGCCGACATTTATTAAAAAACCTCCTGTTGCCATTTTTGAAGTAATTTCACCTTCTACAAAATTAAGAGATGAAATTACCAAAAAAACAATTTATCAAAAAGCCGGGGTTAAAAATTTATTTTTAGTATATCCTGATGAAAAAAAAGTGATATTTAACAATAAAGAAATCAATAACATTGAAATAAATTCGCCTTGCGGAAAAATAGAATTCGAAAGTAAAGAAATTTTTAAAGGACTCGATTGAAAAATTACACAGTAGCGCACTCTCCAGATGCTGATGATATTTTTATGTATTATGCCATTAAGTTTGGATGGATAGATACTAAATGGAGAATGGAAAATGGAGAATGGAGAAAATATAATTTAAAAAACAAAGCCGAGGATATAGAAACACTAAACCAAAAAGCCTTAAAAAACATATATGATATATGCGCTATTAGTTTTGGAGCGTATCCGTTTTTAAAAGACGAATACGCACTTCTTAAAACGGCTGTAAGTTTCGGCTATGGCTATGGACCGAAACTTGTAAAACTAAAAGGCAAAAAACTAAAACCCAACTTCAAAGTTGCCCTAAGCGGCAAATACACCACAAACGCACTTATTTTCAAAATAGCCTATCCGAAGGCTAAAATTGTTTATAAAAATTTTCTTGAAATAGAAGATGCCGTACTTAGCGGGGAAGTGGACGCAGGTGTATTGATACATGAGAGTATTTTAACATTTGACGAAAGACTTGAAGTCGAAAAAGAGCTTTGGGATATCTGGGTAGATTTGGCAGGCGATATTCCGCTTCCGCTTGGAGGTATGGCAATAAGACGCTCAATCCCTCTTCTTGATGCTATAAACTTGGAAGAAATACTCACAAAAGCTGTTTATGTTGCACATAATCACAAACAAATTCTTGCTAAAATGCTGATTGAAAGAAACCTTGTAAGAGTTGATGATAAGACACTTGATAAATATTTAAGTCTCTATGCAAACGACAAATCAATAACACTTGATGAAGAGCAGATTAATGCAATAAACAGACTCTATGAAATAGGACACAAGCATAATTTACTTCCCTGTATGAAAGATATAAGAGAATATATGATTCCAAAAGAGTATAAAGATTTAAGGTATGCCGATGAGCTATGAAGAGTGGCTAAAAAGAAACTCACTCGCACTCAAATGCAAACCACGAACACAAAGAGCAAATTTTGCCTCTTTTTTTGAAGAAGATTTCAGCGAATTTAAAGGTGAAAAAGTACCACCTTTTAAAAGAGGCGAAATATATTTCGCAAAACTGACAGAAAGTGCAAAAACAAGACCATTTTTAATTTATCAAAACGACTATCTTAACAGAGCCTGTTATGAAGGTCATTATCATACTGTTGTGGTTTTGCCGCTAAGCGGTCAGATTTTGGGAGGAGATTATAGAATTTTGATAAAAAAAAGGGATTTAATGAGCAAAGACAGCGAAATAGTAGCAACGGCCATAGGAATAATCTCAACCGGTAAAATAATATTTTCAAAAGGCGTTGTCACAACCCTCACCGATGAAGAGATGCAAAAAGTGGATAATGCAGTAAAAAAAGTATTAGGAATGCAAAATGCAATCTGAAATAATAGCCTTAGCAGTCCAGACACTTAAACTTGCCCTGATTCTTTCACTTCCCGCTTTGCTTGTAGGGATGATTGTGGGATTAATAATCTCGATATTTCAGGCAACAACACAGATAAACGAAATGACTTTAAGTTTTGTACCAAAAATTATAGCAATCGCAATTGTTTTAATACTTACAATGCCTTGGATGCTTAATGAAATAATAGATTTTACAAAGTATGTATTTCATCTTATACCGACATTTCTAAGATAGACGGAAAAACAGATGGAAAAATACAAAACAATTGATTTTAGCAGATTTTCATCTATTAAAATCGGTCCGAAAATAAAAGTGAAAATTATTGATGAAAATAACTATAACGGTGAATTTTTAATCGGAAACGCCACTAATACCCTCGTTTCACCAAATGCCAAAAACCTTGGGATTTTGGATGAAAAATATGACTTCATAGAATACAAAAACGGTATTTTAAAAGTCGGGGGCAAAACCAAAAACCGAAAACTTTACAGATTCGCCAAAGAACACAATCTCGGCGGATTTGAGTTTTTAGCCCATCTTCCGGGGACTGTGGGCGGAAGTGTCAAAATGAATGCGGGAGTCAAAGAAGAAGAAATATCAAATAATCTTTTGGCTCTTAAAACAGATAAACTAAGAGAAAAAAAGGAATTTAATTTCTCATACAGACATTCGGATATAAAAGACCCGGTATTTGAAGCTCTTTTTGAAATAAAAAGGGATTATGACCCCGCTTTGGACATTAAACTCAAAAATATGAGAAAAAACCAGCCCTCCCTTCCAAGTCTTGGAAGTGTATTTAAAAACCCAAAAGGCGATTACGCCGGAAGACTTATCGAAGCTGTGGGAATGAGAGGAATGGTAAAAGGCGGAATAATGGTAAGTGATATTCACGCCAATTTTTTTGTAAACACCGGAGGCGGAAGTTTTGAAGATATGCTATATCTTATAAATCTTGCTAAAAAAAGAGTGTTTGAAACGTTTGGTATAACTCTCGAAGAAGAAATAAAAATTTTATAATTTTCCAACCTCTTTTCATTTGACACCTCCTTTAAATCTCGCTATAATCGCAATAGCAAAATGATTTTTGACAGTTTTTTGTTTTTTTAAAATTTAATTGGAAAAAGCCTGAATTTCGGCACTGTAATTTCCAAACCGCCCGAAATTTAATGTATTCCACCGAAACAACAGTTGTATTGAAACGGAGTTCCCGCAAATGAAAGCACAGGCATAATCATATTCCACCGAAACAACAGTTGTATTGAAACCTTGCATTAACCGCAACTAAAACTGCTTTTTTAAATTCCACCGAAACAACAGTTGTATTGAAACATATCCTCGCCTTTTTTAAATCTTGCTAGCATATCTATTCCACCGAAACAACAGTTGTATTGAAACTATTGTATTATTCGGGCAATCTAAATTCTTTTTTAAATTCCACCGAAACAACAGTTGTATTGAAACAACACTGCATCTGCTGCACTTGTTACATCTCTTCTATTCCACCGAAACAACAGTTGTATTGAAACATCACTGAAATTGAAAAAATGAATATTACGGATGAATTCCACCGAAACAACAGTTGTATTGAAACAAGAATTTGTAAAATTGGTAGCGGTTGCTTTTATTGATTCCACCGAAACAACAGTTGTATTGAAACCTTTTTAGTCTGGCAAGAAGCGAATCGTGATGTAAAAATTCCACCGAAACAACAGTTGTATTGAAACGCTGAACCATCGTTGTTATCATCTCCATTTACCTATTCCACCGAAACAACAGTTGTATTGAAACTTAATAATTTTGCTGTTGTTTTTAGCAAGCGTTAGAATTCCACCGAAACAACAGTTGTATTGAAACAAAAGCACTTTTACTTAAATCGCAGGAACTATGTGAATTCCACCGAAACAACAGTTGTATTGAAACCAAATGAACGACGTCAACCCCGACTGGCTTTTAACAATTCCACCGAAACAACAGTTGTATTGAAACGAAGACCAAGCAGAACATAGTTATGACTATAATGCATTCCACCGAAACAACAGTTGTATTGAAACATAAAACTTCCTACTACGCCGCTGGTATGCTCTTCCATTCCACCGAAACAACAGTTGTATTGAAACCTTCCAAAAGAGGAACTTTTAAAATTGTTTAACGCTATTCCACCGAAACAACAGTTGTATTGAAACGTGAAAGCATAGATATATCTCAAAAAGCAGTGTATTTATATGAATTCCACCGAAACAACAGTTGTATTGAAACAATTTTTTGAAATAAGAATTTAATTTTTGCAATTTGATTCCACCGAAACAACAGTTGTATTGAAACAGATTAAAGGAAAAAAAATGAGTAATTTTAAACTATTCCACCGAAACAACAGTTGTATTGAAACGGCTTTGTTTCAAGTGCTGTTATTTCTTCCTCTTTAATTCCACCGAAACAACAGTTGTATTGAAACACTTCTGGTTCTGTGTATTCTTTGCTTGTTTCAAGGATTCCACCGAAACAACAGTTGTATTGAAACTTTCTTTATATTCTAAAAATCTTTTTAAGCGCAGATATTCCACCGAAACAACAGTTGTATTGAAACAGAGAGGTAAATTACAATTTTGTAGAAGATAAAGGAATTCCACCGAAACAACAGTTGTATTGAAACGCAGTCTGCACGAAGATTAATATCAAACCAAAATATTCCACCGAAACAACAGTTGTATTGAAACATTAAAACAACTCCTAATTTTGCTGGATTACCTTGTAATTCCACCGAAACAACAGTTGTATTGAAACTAAATGTAAGCACGGTTTCCGGAAATTACAAATTTATTCCACCGAAACAACAGTTGTATTGAAACTATTTTTGGCCGCTACTACAGTAAAACCGAAAAAATATTCCACCGAAACAACAGTTGTATTGAAACTTGGAACAAAGGTATTCATAATAAGTATATGAAAGAGATTCCACCGAAACAACAGTTGTATTGAAACCTGAGCTGATATTAAAAACTAAAACATTAAAGTTAGAATATTTATAAAGAAGAGCCTTTGAAATAGTTTGTAAATATCTAAATATAAAAGATGATGTGAATATTATTTATCCGAAATCATTTAACATTACAAACATTGAAAAAGAGATTCAAATACTTAGCGAAATGAAACAATTAATTGATGCTCCTACATACTTTAAACTTAAAACTTTAAAAATTATTTCGAATGACTTAAATACAATAGATCCTGAAGATTTTGCAGTTATTGCAAGTGAGGTTGAGGACAGTTTTAAAGAAACTTGATTTTTTATCACAATTTGATGTATAATGCTAATAGCAAGAGGTGAGAGTGTGGAAATAATCCGTCGTGCCACCGGCGAGGGCTTTTAGCCGTCGATATGGGGAGGTGACGGTTCCCCCACCTCTTGCTTAAAACTCCCAATCTCCAAAAATAAGCTTAAAATTAGGATTATTCATATCACTGCTATTTATATAACCTGCTGTTTTAATAATTGTAAGTTTTGTTTTCTTTTCAATATGTTTAGTGTCTATAACTATTTTTATGCATTTTTGAGACTGATTATCACAATATAATAAATTCATTTTTTTATTTGATAATTCTAAAAAAATTGCACTTGGTCTTCTCATGATGTATGGAATTCTTAAAATATCACTCTCACTAAGCCCTGCACCTCTTTTCTTCTTACTTTCTCTTGCAAGATGAGATAGCCCTTTATGAGTTAAATAAATCTCTTTAGTATGAATAGGAATGCCTTTTTCTTCTAAAAATTTAATAATTTCATTGTTTAATTCTCCCACTTTAATTTTATTTTTAGTGAGCTTTTGTTTGTTTTTAATCTCATTTAACATTCTCTTAATATCCATTGAAATATCACTTTTTAATGACATTTTACCAAACAAATCAACATACTTTCTTATCGAATACTTCTCTCTAATTGAGCTAAAAATCTCCTCAATATCCTTGCCTTGCTTAAACTCTTGAAGCTTCTCTTTGCTTCCTAAAATCTGTCTTTGCTCATATTCGCTAAACTTCTCCATTATTTCTTTTACTGCTTGCTTCCAAGGCTTTCTTTTACTATTTACTTCACGATAATAAGGGTTATATTCCACCGAAACAACAGTTGTATTGAAACTTTCCTCTCCTTAATAGTTTTATTGAAATACAGTATTCCACCAAAACAACATCTGATATACTATTTAAATATCACAAATCTATAAATATTAGTGTCAGAGGATTAAAAGAAATAAAAATAAAAATCAGGAAAATTGGGAAGTTTCTATTTTGGAGTGTATAAATGCGATAATTAGAAGCAAAAGTCCAAGAGTCCCTGTAATTACTTCTCCAATTTGCGTAAAAATTTTCAAAAGCATAATAACGGCAAGTATCCCTATGGCATAGTGAGCACCATGTTCGAGGTATTTGTATTCGTCCAAAACACCTTTTTCGACCATCCATACAGTCAGGCTTCTGACAAACATAGCACCGATACCAAGACCGAGCATAATTATCAAAATATTGCTTGTAATGGCAAAAGCCCCTATTACCCCGTCAAACGAAAAACTTGCATCAAGCACTTCAAGGTAAATAAGTCCCATTAGACCGTTTTTTATACCTTCCGCACTTAATGCATCATTGATTCCGTTGATAACCGAATAACTCAAAAGTCCGAGAAAATAAGCTATTGCAACTTTATAATCTTTTATTTCATATACTATAACAATACCGATAATTATGGCTATCATTAAAGAAATATTATTTACTTTTCCAAATTTTTCGGCTGTTTTTTCTATCGGTTTTAACCATCTTACCTCTTTTTCTTCAAATAAAAAGTCGCTAAACACCATCCATAAAAACCCGCCTCCGAATGCATATATCAGATATTCGGTAGATGAAAGTATTTCGTGATATTTGTGCGGATGATAAAGTGCGATATTTATAGTATCCATAATCCCGAGATTTGCGGCAACAGCTACTATTATAATCGGGAAAATCAGTCTCATACCTCCAACTGCTATTACCATACCCCATGTCAAAAATCGCTTCTGCCAGATTTTATCCATGGTTTTTAGAATTTTGGCATTGACAACGGCATTATCAAATGAAAGTGAAATTTCTAAAATCGCCAAAATAGCAGTAAGATATATAGCTTCTAATCCTCCTATAAAAAAGGCTAAAACAAGCCCTATTAAAGCAGTTAAAAATGAGAAATAAAAATATTTCATTATTTCCCTTAAATCTTGAAAAGATTTTCAAGTTTTGAAGTATCTGTTTTTTTCTCTTCGGCATCTTGTAGCTGGATTTTATATTTTGTAAGCATACTTGCAAGAGTAATATTTACCCCGTTTTTACCTATTGCTTTTGCTTTTTCCTGAGGGTCTACCTCCACATATGCCGTACCTTCTTTTTCATCAATTTTTACATTTTTTACAATAGCCGGAGACAACGCTCTTGCCACAAAAATTTCAGGTTTGTTTGAATATTCTATAACATCAATGTTTTCACCGTTTAATTCATTTGAAATGGCGTTGATTCTAACCCCGTTTTTACCGATAATCGTACCGATAGGCTCTACCTGAGGATTAAGAGAACTTACCGCAACTTTGCTTCTAACCCCCGGTATTCTTGCACTTGAATGAATTTTGATAATCCCGTCCCTAACCTCCGGTACAGCCTGTTCGATAAGTTTTTCAAGGAATTTTGGAGATGTTCGGCTAAGTTCTATTGTAATACCTTTTTTATTGTCAAAATGAACGAATTTAAGAAGGGCTTTTAAAACATCGCCAACATCAAACTTTTCGCCTTTTATTCTGTTTCTTCTTGGAAGTACTCCTTTTACACCTTCTATTTCAACCCATGTATTTTCGTCATTGTCAACTTTTACAACTTCCGCGCTTACGATAGTGTTTAGTTTTGAGATAAGTTTTCTGTATATTTCATTTTCAAGAAGTCTTGTAATTTCTCTCTCAAACTCCCTTTGAAGCGACATAGCTCCGCTTCTTCCAAGTTTGCTTAAATCAAGTTCGGCTCTTAATTTATCTCCAAGCTGAACATTTTCGTCATACTCTCTTGCTTCATCCAAATAAAGATATTTTTCCGGATTTTCAAGAGCCCTGTCGTCATTAACAACTTCAAAGTTTTGATAAATTTTAAGTTCTCCATCTTCCATTTCGACATCTACATCAATATCGCCCAAGATTTTTCTTGCCGTTTTTATAATAGAGCGTTTAAAAGCCTCTTTTACTTCATCAAAATCAAGCCCTTTTTCATTTGCTACAAGTGAGAGCAGTTCCTGAACTTTCTCCACATTAATCCTTTTATTTTTTAGTTATAATTTTACACAAATTTTTGATAAAATAATAATTAAAAAGGATTTATATGAAATTAAAACTTATCGGCGCTGATAATCAGATTATTGAAAAGAATTACGAAGATTTTGTCAAAGAAATTAAACCAAACAGTTTTTTTTATTTTCATAAAGACACAAGCTATAAAGATTTAAAAGATTTAATCGATAAACTTGAAGAAGAAGGCTATTCCGTTTATTTCAGAGAAGTAAAATACGCGCTTGATGAAAGTGCTTATATGTATGAGCTTCATGTAATTTAAAGGAATTTGGTGAAAAAACTTTATATCGAAACGTTCGGCTGTCAGATGAACGTTAAAGATTCAGAACATATCATAGCCGAACTTTCAGACGAATTTACCACTACCCAAAATCCGCAGGATGCGGATTTGATTATTTTAAATACCTGCTCTGTAAGAGAAAAACCGGTTGCTAAACTTTTCAGTGAACTCGGTGCCCTTAAGAAAAAAAATCCTGATGCAAAATTCGGTGTTTGCGGATGTACGGCAAGCCATATGGGCGAAGATATTATCAAAAGAGCCCCTTATGTAAGTTTTGTACTTGGAGCCAGAAACGTAAGCAGAATTAAAGAAGCGATTAACAAAGAAAAAGCGGTAATTACCGATATAGACTATGATGATACCACTTATATTTTCAAAAACACAAGAAAAAATCCATATAAAGATTTTCTAAACATAATGGTGGGATGCGATAAAAAATGTACTTTTTGTATCGTGCCTAAAACAAGGGGAAAAGAGATATCCATCCCTATGGATATTATACTAAAACAGGTTCAGAATTTAGCTGACGAAGGTGTTAAGGAAATTACACTTCTTGGACAGAATGTAAACAATTACGGTAAAAGATTCAGTGTAGAACATCCAAAAGTAGATTTTACCGACCTTTTAAGGGAAGTAAGTAAAATAAACGGGATTGAGAGAATCAGATTCACATCGCCCCATCCTCTCCATGCTGATGATAAATTCTTAGAAGAATTTGCAACAAACCCTAAAATTTGCAAACATATTCATTTTCCGCTTCAAAGCGGAAGCACTGAAATATTAAGGGCAATGAAAAGAGGATATACGAAAGAATGGTTTTTAAACAGATGTGAAATCATAAGACAAATCCCTGATGTTTCTATTACTACCGATATTATCGTCGGATTTCCGGGAGAGAGTGAAGAAGATTTTAAAGATACGCTCGATGTGGTGGAAAAAGTAAGATTCGAGCAGATTTTCTCTTTTGTCTATTCGCCAAGACCGCTTACAGAAGCTGCAAATTATGAAAATCAGGTTCCAAAAGATATAGCAAAAGAGAGACTTTATAAACTTCAAAATTTACATGCCCAAATACTTGATGAAATAGCAAAAAATCAGATTGGAAAAGTTTATAAAGTATTGGTAGAAGAACCGGGTGTCGGAAAAAGCGATAATTTTTTTACCGTTAAATTCGAAAATAACGAAAATCTTCTTGGTAAAATCGTAGACGTTAAAATAAACGAAGCCAACAGACACACTTTAAAAGGAACGGTAATATAAAAAAAGTATTAATTTTTTTGGGAATTATAATAATTTTCACAATCGGATATTTCAGTTTCAACCCGAGTTACAGGCTTTCTCTTGAAGCCAAATATTACTTTGAAACCGAAAAATATGAAAAAGCGTATAAACTCGCAAGCGAAGCATATACGCTAAATCCGTACAACAGGATGGCTTTTACAATTAAGGTACAATCTCAAATTGCAAAAGAATGGCAAAATTTTATTAACGATGCCGATGAATTTTTTGATAAAATACAAAAAACGGCAGATAAAAAAGTAATAACCGAAAAAGATAAAAAAAGAATAAAAATTATGCTTAAAATTTTGATTGACGAATATAAAACGTTAAAACCGTCACTTTTACTGCCAAAAGAGTTAAAAGAAAAAGCAAAAGAAAAATATTTAAAGGCGAAAGAGCTATATGAGAAACTTTTTGGAAAATGAGGCAAAAAAATTTCTTAATTATGTTAAAAAAACCAAATCACAGCAGACATACAGAACCTATGAGAGTGTCTTAAAAGAAGCATTAAATTATATAGAATTTGAAGACGGATATCTTGACATAACCCCTTACAGACTCAAAATCGCAACACAGAGCAAAAAAACAATTGCCAAAAAAATTTCAGCGCTTAGAAGTTTTTTCGAGTTTCTTCAAAGCGAAGGACATAAATTCAAAATTGTCGGAGACGAACATATAAAAGTTCCTAAAACCCTTCCAAAACCTGTAAATATAGAGCATATAAAAGAGGCTCTTAAACTATCAAATCTTGAAGAATTTACCGCTATAATGATAATTTTTTCGCTTGGTCTAAGAATTGGTGAAGCTGTTAATATAAAACTTGATGATATAAAAGGAGGATGGATAAGCATTACAGGAAAAGGCGCTAAAACAAGAATGCTTCCGATTCACCCGAAACTTAAAGAAATTATCAAAAAATATATTGAAACTTATAAACCGAAAAAATATCTTTTTGAAAAAGACGGTATTCAAATAAACGATGCAAAGCTCAGATATATAATCCAAAAACCTTTTAAAAAAATCGGTATCCACATAACACCACATCAGTTAAGACACTCATTTGCGACTTATATGCTTGAAAAAGGTGCAAGAATAACCGATGTAAGTGAACTTTTAGGTCATGAGTTTATTTCAACAACTCAAATTTACACAAAGCTCAGCGATTCACTTAAATTAAAAAATTATTTAAAAGCGCATCCGTTATGTTCGTAGAAAAATTTATAAAAACAGTTTATATCGGTTTTTATAAGGATGAAGAGTATAAACTGCTTTGCGAAATTAAAAAAAACAATAAAACAATAGAATCTTTAAAAGAAGAATTTGATTCAAAAGAAAAACTTATTGAAAGTATAAATAGATACCTTGAAGATTACGCAAGGGTATATATATCAACTTTTGTAAATTCGATAAATCAGGGAATTATACCTTCATGCAACAAAAACGAATACAAAAAAAGAGAAATTGAAATTGAAAACATCAAATATTTATGTATTAAAAACCGTTATTCTATATATGTTTCAATATATGATTTAATGAGCACAAAAAAAGAATATCCTTTTGATTTGGATTTTATTTATCCAATATTTGCCCCGATAGATTTTATGGCAAAGCACAGAAACAATACATTTTATGTATTAATTTTAAAAGAAAAAATCGCGATTATAGGATATAAAAACAATATTCCTATATTTTCAGATATTTTTGAATTAAAAGAAGAAAATATAGAAAACGAAGAAGTTGAGGAAGATATAGAACTTCTTGAAGAAATAGATTTAGAAGAAGAAATCTCGCCGGATATTGAAAAAGAAGCTGAAAATATAGAATTCGAAAAAAAGCCGGAAAATTTAACTTTTACGACAATAGAGTATAATATAATTAAAAATTTAAAAGATGCAATTAAAGATTATTACGAAAATTATTCGGATGATTTTTTGGAAAAAATTATATTTTTAGATACCGTAAATATCGGAAAAGAGATAAAGAAATTAACCGAAGATGAACTATTGCTTGAAAGTGATATAATAAATTTCGATTTACTTAAAACTTTAAATATATTAAGCGAGAGGGAAAATGTATAGTTTTACAAAACCAAAATCAAAACCTCTTTTTAAAGAAGATACAAAATTATGGCTTGTCTTTTATTTTATATCCGTGTTTTTATTTGTTTCATTTGCTCTTTTTTTACTTTTAAAAGCATATTTTTACAATAAAGACACCCAGAAATTAAACGACAATTCTCTAATTCTAAAACAAAAAATAATAAAATTAAACACCCAAAAAGAGCTAATTTTCCTTCAAAAAGCATTGTATGAAAATGTACATGTGAAAAATTCAGTAATTAAAACATCAATAAAAAATCTTCTTGATTTAATACCTGATCCAATCACACTTGATAAATTTTTACTTTCAAAAAATAAACTCATAATTTACGGAATAACCCCGACAAAAGATGTATATAATATGCTTATGCTCCCGCCTCTTGAATCGATTTTTGAAAGTACAAAAACCTATTTTTACCAGCTTCCGAACGGATGGTATAAATTTAAATCCATAAACATAATAAAGGCAGATAATGAAAATGCCTACAATTAATTTAAAAAAATTGAAATTACCAAAAATCAAGGTTTACGGAATAGATGTTATAAAAAACTTTCTTTTTTTCTTTTTTTATATTATTTTAATCCTTATTATAATTGCAACAATCTTAGCGCCAAGTGTGAAACTCTTTAAAAAAACAAAAAAAGAATATTTCCTTGCCAAAAATCAATTTGAAACCATACAAAAGCAATATCAAAAAACCTCCCAAGAGCTCAATTCTTTAAAAGATAAAAATCAAAAAATAATAAATGCTTTAACAAGAAAATTTGACATAAACAATTTTAAACTGTTTGCAAAAGAATATATGAAAATAAAATCCATTAAAAAATTAAAAACCGAACCTTATAAAGAAAAATTTATAAAAACTTCTTATTTGATTGAAGCAAACATCAAATCACCGAAAGATTTTTATGATTTTATAGACGCAAGCAAAAATTATAAAAACTTAATAAGAATATATTTTCCGTTTAATTTTGTAAAAAACGACAAAGATATAAATTTGACTTTTAAAATTGATGTTTATAATCTCAAAAACAAATTAAATGCAGAAGAAAAAGCCCACTGAAAATTGTATCCTCCAAGCTCGCCTGTAACATCCAATACCTCACCTATAAAATAAAGTCCTTTTACTTTTTTGCTTTGCATATCAAAACCAATTTCCGATACATCGACTCCTCCTTTTGTAACTTCTGCTCTTTCAAAACCAAATGTCCCAGCAGGTGCAAATCTGTAATTTTCAAGGAGTTTGAGTTTATCAAAATCATTTTTTGTTAAGTATTTGACTTTTTTGTCTTCTAAATTTATAACATTTAAAAATTCTTTAATAAATCTTTTAGGAAGCGGAAGCTGAGTTGAAATCTGTCTATTTGGGTTTTTGAGATATTGTTTTATATTTTTCAAAAATGATATCTCAATAAAACCCTTATCCCACCACAATGATGCATTAAGTATAGCAGGCCCTGTAATTCCTCTGTGTGAGAAAAGAATGTTTTGATTAAATATTTTATTATTGACTCTAACTTCTGCCATAAAAGAGATTCCACTAAGTTTTTTAAACCACTCTTCTTGTTTTTGTACTGTTAAACCAACCAAAGCAGGTTTGAGAGTAACAATATTATGACCAAATTTTTCGGCGATTTTATACCCGATATCGCTTGCACCAAGTTTTTTAAAACTCACCCCTCCGCTTGCAATTACGACTTTTTTGGCTTTTATATCGCCTTTATTGGTTTTAATAATAAAACACTCTTTTTTCTCAATACCCAACACTTCGGTATCTGTCTGTATGTTTTTAACGTTTTTTTTAAAATAATTTAAAAGCTCGTCACTTGAATCAAAAAAATACTGATTTTTTTTAAGCTCTTTTACTTTTAGATTATTATTTTTTAACCATTTCAAAAACGCTTTGTTATCAAAATTTTTTAAAATCTCTTTTACAAATTTTTCATCTCCTCTGTAATTTTTAAAACTTAAAATTTTGTTTGTTATATTGCATTTACCACCACCACTTACCTTTATTTTAGCGCCTATTTGATGGTTGTGTTCCAACAAAAGATAATTGGTTTTTAACAAATCGGCCAAAAAAAGCCCGCTTGCCCCGCCTCCGATTATTATGACATCATACAAATGAGACCTTTTTGTTAAAATTATACTAAAAAGGCGGTTTATGAAAACAAGAATCTATTACGACTCGACAGATGCCGGAGGGATAGTATATCATACGGAATATATCAAATTCTGTGAACAGGCAAGAAGCGAAATATTTTTTGAACATAATATTTTTTTTGAAAATGAAGGATATGTGGTAAAAAACATTAAAGCAAATTATATAAGCAGTGCAAAACTGGGAGATATTATAGAAATCAAAACTTTCATAACAGATATAAAAAACGCCTCAGTATTGGTCCATCAGGAAATATATAAAGAATCAAAAAAAATATTTGAAGCCGATATAAAACTTGCTTACATAAAAAACTCAAAAATTTCAAAAATCCCCGAAAATCATTTAAAGGTGCTTAATGAATACAAAATCGAAGGGTAATATAGGTGAAGACATTGCATGCAAATTTTTAGAAGACAAGAATTTTAAAATACTTGATAGAAATTTCTATTTTAAAGGCGGTGAAATAGATATAATCGCATATAAAAACAATACTTTGCATTTTATAGAAGTTAAAAGCGGTTTTGGTTTTGAGCCTATTTACAATATTACACCATCTAAAATCAAAAGGATTATAAAGGGCGCTTATATTTATATGAGGCAAAAGGGTTTTACCTCATCTCCTTTTTGTATCGATGCAATTATCGTTAAAGGAGAGTCGGTTGAAAATTATTCGATTGAATATTTTCCGAATCTCACTTTATAAAAAGGAGAAAGGATGAAAAAGGGGGTAATGAAATTATATGAGATAAATGTTAAATAAATATTAAATTTGTAAAATTTATGTAATATTTCCATAAATTTTATATCATATATATGGCTGTGGCATTCCATAATAATAACCTTGGGCATAATCTACACCAATTTCTATCAATTTATTATGTGTTTTTTCATCTTCCACAAATTCGGCTACTGTTTTTATACCGTTTCTTTTCGCAAAATCGGTAATCATTTTAACAATTTGATATGATTTGTTATCACATAAAATTTTTTTTATCAAACTGCCGTCTATTTTAATAAAATCGATGTTCAAATTCAAAATATGCGCAAAATTAGAATATCCGCTTCCAAAATCATCCAAAGCGATTTTAATATTTTTCCTTTTTGCAATATTTATAAAATTTTTTATATATTCATAATCATCAATTGCTTCACTTTCAAGTATTTCAAATGTAACTTTTTTCAAAATATCATCTTCTTTATATTTATTAAAAACCTTTTTCATCAAATCATAATCCATTATATCTTCTATTGAAAGATTAAGGCTAAATTTAATATCTTTATCCTTTAAATAATCATATGCTTTGTTAAACATCATTAAGGTTAATTCACTGTAAAGTTTATTTTCTTTTGCAATTTCAAGATAAGGAACAATCGATTCGATTTTATCATCGTTTTTAATTCTGGCTAATACTTCGTATTTTATTATTTTATTGTCTTTTAATCTGATTATAGGTTGAAAATAAGGATAAATGTCATTTTTTTTCAATGCATTAAACAAAACATTATATTTTTTTATATTCTCTTTTATTTTATTCCTTATATCAAGATGGGGTGTATATTTTAATATACTCCTTCTTCTGTCTTTTTTAGTGGCTTTAAGTGCAATATCCGCATTTTCAAGCAGCGGTTTAATTTCGGCAATTCCTATACTTATCGAAATTTCAACATTTATGTTTTTAATTTTGAAAACCGTTTTTTCAATATTTTGCTTAAATAAAAAAGCCAATTTCATTGAATCATATAAATTCTTCTCATATAATATTCCAAAATCATCTGACCCAAGCCGGTAAACCTTTGCATTTATATGTTCATGAGCTATTTTTGTAATATGCTGAGCCAGTTTTTTGAGTAGTAAATCACCGTTTTTAGAACCGTAAATATCATTAAAATTTTTAAATCTGTCTATATTTAAAATAAGTAAAGCGGGATTATCTATTTTTTTTACATCTTTATTGAATTTCATTCTGTTTAAAAGACCTGTTAAATAATCAAGATTAATAATATTTTTTAATTTATTCAAAGTTTTTTTCAGTTTTATTTTATCCTTTTCTCTTTTTATCAATAAAACAGCTATCAATAAAACTATTAAAATAACAAAAAAAATTAACAAATAAGAAAAATATTTAAAATACTTTATTTTTTTTTGCTCAATAATAAAAATATGATTTTTTATCTGTTTAAGTTTGTTTAATGCTTTTTCATCTATTATTTTTTTTAGAAGTTTAATATATTTCGGATACGTTTTTAAAACAACGTCGGTATGTATCATAAAAAGATTTTTAAATCTGTTTATTTTAGGGTTTTCAGATGTATAATTTTTAATAAAACTTATATTGTTAATAATTAAATCTGTATCTATTGCATTTTTACTTAAAAGCAGTGATGTAACAAAAGAATTTACTTTTTGATAAAAAATATAATCGTTTATGTTTAATTTGTTGTTTCTGATTTCTTCAAAAATAATATTACCCAATCTGTTTAATTCACTGTTAAAAAATATTATTGAATTTTTCAATGCGGAATTGTATGTTTGAAAAGTATAAACATATTTTACTTTTTTATATGTCATTTGTTTATATGTCAAAAACTCATTATAATCTTTTGGAAAAAGATTATTAAATTCAAATCTCAAAATATCATTTATATCTTCTTCCATACTTTTTATCGCTCTAATTATTTTATCATTATCATAATATAAAAAAACATTACTTTTTAAAATTTCATAATTTAACCTAAGCTCAGTTGCCCTTAATTTTTCAAGAGAAGTAATTATTTTTTCACTTTTTAATAAATAGTTTTGTGTATAAGAATTAAAATATAAAATACTGAAAATAACAATAAATCCTAAAATTCCTATTTCTATTATATTGCGGTATTTTTTGTAAAAATTCATCTGAATTTTCCCAAATCAGGCTGTTTACCCGTAAAAGTTTTCAAAAATGCTTCAATAGCATTAATTTCATCAGATTTTAATTCGATTCCCAAATTATAATACCCCATTTTTTTAATAGCTTCTTTAAGTGTCTCGGCACTGCCATCATGAAAATAAGGGGCCGTAAGAGCTATATTTCTAAGTGTCGGAACTTTATATACACATCTGTCCGCAGGATTGTGAGTGATTTCATATCTGTCGTCTATGCAATTTTTGTAAGAAATTATAAGCCCCATTTTCTGAAAAGAATTTCCTCCGATATTTACACCGTTATGGCAGGTAATACACCCGTAACTTTTAAAAAGAATTTTTCCTTTCATCTCAAGCGGAGTCAGTTTTGCCTTGCCCTTTAAATACAAATCAAATTTGCAATCAGGAGTTATTAAAGATTTTTCAAATTCTGCAATTGCATCTGCTATCATATCGGCGGTAATATAATCAGTATGATATATTTTTTTAAACAATTTCTTATAAACACCTATGGTATTTACAGTTTTTTCAACTTCTTTTTTATCCATATCCATTTCAAAATTAGAATGAAGCGGACCAAAAACCTGCTCTTTTAAATCTTGTGCCCTTCCGTTCCAAAATTGTCTGAAATTAAAAACCGCATTTAATACAGTAGGTGAGTTAACCCTTCCTTTTCTGCCAAATACGCCAATTGATACTTTTCTTTTATCAGCCCATCCTTCACTTGGTTTATGGCATGACATACATGAGATTTTTTTATCTTTTGAAAGTCTTGGGTCTGTAAACAGATACATACCAAGCTTTGCTTTTTGTCTGTCATACTTAATCTTTTCAGGTATCGGCTTAATCATTGAATCTGCAAACAACAAATTAAAAAAAATTAAAATAAAAATTTTTTTCATTCATTATCCCTGTATACCCGGCATTTTGTTCTTTTTAATTTCTCTTCAAAATCTACTTTTGGAAAATTCAATTCTCTTAAAGACGCAATGGTACCTTTTCTTATTATATCGCTTTTGTGGGTATAAAGCTTAAATCCAAGCTTATACAAAGCACATCTTACAGGTGTGGCAACACTGTATGTGGTAATAATTCCTTTTGGATTTAAGATTTTTTTCAAATCTCTGAAATATTCTAATGTCCATAGTTCTTTATTTACTTTTGGAGAAAATGCATCCTGATATACAATATGAATATCTTCTAAATTTTTGATATATTCTCTTGCATCTTCATTTGCAACTTCTATCTCTACAAAATCGTCTTTATAATATAAATCTTTACTGACTGAATCAATTATATGTCTTATTTCATCAAACTCTTTTGGATATTTAAAATTTATGAGTGATTTAATCAACTCAACATCAAGTTCGGGAGAATAAATCTTTAATTTTTTATTTTTTGGTCTATTTAAAATTGATACAAAAGTATTATACCCAAGCCCGAAACATATATCGAGTATCCTTATTTCATCGCCAAAATCATCCGCCATCTCTTCCATAACGCAGACGTGTTTATAATATGTCTCTTTCAAAGCCCCCTCGCTTGAATGGTAACATTCGTTGTATTCTAAACTTTTTAAGGTATAGGTATTATCTTTTGTTTTTACTTTTTGATATTTGTTATTTATTATTTGTGTATTTATTTTTTTATTCTCCAATCTCAATTCTCAATTCTCCATTCTCAATTTATCAATCATTCTCCACAACTTCTACAAGAGCATTAAAAAGAGTAAGTATTTCACTATCCGCTTTTCGTAAATGCTTTGAGAGATTAAGACTTATCATCCAAAGCATTTTTACGGCTGTTTCCGGGTATGTATCAATTAAAGTGATAAAAGATTTATGTTCGATTTCAAGTGTCTTTATATCCGTTACGGCTTTGATGGTAGAAGTTACAAGTCCCCTGTCTATAAGGTTAATCTCTGCAAAAAACTCTTCTCCCCCGCCCTTTACACTGCTTACGACATAATCGTCTTTATATATTGAAGTTTTATATATTTCAACCTCGCCTTCAAGCAGTATAAAGGCTTTTGAAGAATACTCTCCCTCTTTTGATATTAAAGTTCCTTTTTCATAACTTTTCTCTTCGAAAAATGCCAAAACTTTTTGATACTCATCATCACTTAACGTTTTAAATATAGGATGTTCTCTCATAATATCTCCTCAATAATAAGCTGAACCGTTCTACCTCTAAAATTATTCTCTTCAACTGTAAACTTAAATGTAATAATTTCATCAAATTCCCCGTCGTATCTAAATATTACTGCCGGTAAATAAATATCGTTTTGAGAGAGAATTAATTTATAATGATTTTCTTTTAAATTTTGGATATGTTCTATTTTTGCAGTTGATATGAATTTAGGTTTCGGATTTCCTTCGCCGTAAGGCTCAAAAGTATGCAAAATATCCAAAAGTTCGATATCTATTTCGCTAAAAGGAAGCTCGCCAAGTACAAAATCTTCAATAAAAAAATCTTCTTCATCGTATTTTTTGATTTTTTCATTAAGTTTTCTTTTTAATATCTCAAATTTTTCTTCTTTTACACTTAGTCCGCACGCAAGTTTATGCCCACCAAATCCATCAAGCACATCTTCGCATTCACTAATCAAAGAAAAAATATCGACATTTCCAAGACTTCTACCGCTTCCTTTTAAACTCTCACCGTTTCTTGAAAAAACAATTGCCGGTTTATTGTACTTATGAACGAGTCTGCTTGCAATTATTCCTATTACCCCTTCGTGATAATCACCTTTTACCACTATAAATTCTTCGTTTTCAACTTCAATATCTTCTAAAATCTCTTTTTCGGTCTCTTTTCTTAGATTATTCAGTCTGTCAAGTTCAAGATAGAGATTATATGCCTGATTTTCATCTTCGCTTATCAAAAATTCAAAAGCGACCCTCGCATCACCCATTCTTCCGGCCGCATTGAGCCTTGGAGCAATGTTAAAAGCTATATCGACAGAACGAATCTCACCGCTAAAAAACTTTTTAATGGCCCTGTTAAAAGCTCTTTTTTGGGCATTAAGTCTTTTTAGCCCCATATTTACAAGCACTCTGTTCATATGTTGAAGTGGCATAACGTCTGCAATTATAGCAATACATAAAATATCAAGAAACTCTCTTAAATCTTTTTTGAGTTTCATTTCATGCTTCAAAGCCGCACACAGATACCATGCCACCTCAGCCCCGCATATCTCTTTAAACGGAAAATCGGGGGAAGTTTTCGGATTAACCACGGCATAGGCACTTGGTAGTGTAAATTGAGAATTGAAAATGGAGAATGGAGAATTATTTTTTTCATTTTCCATTTTACATTTTACATTTTCCATTCTCTTAGGAGTGTGATGGTCAGTAATAATCAAATCAATTCCTCTTTGAGCGCATATCTCGGCCGCCTCAAAAGAGCTGATTCCGTTATCTACCGTTATAATCAAATCAGCTTCTATTTCTTCAAGGATTTTTGGACTAAGTCCGTATCCGTGCTTAAAACGGTTTGGTATTTTTATTTCGAAATTGTCATAAATTTCACTTAAAAAAAGATGCATTATTGCACTACTGCTCACACCGTCAACATCATAATCACCGACAATTACTATTTTTTCGTTATTTTTTATGGCGTCAACTATTCTTTTAGAGGCTTTTTCGATATTGCTAAGCAGTGAAAAATGAGGAATTGAAAGAGAATTAATTTCCTCTATTCGTGATGAGAGTATCTGTTGTATTTTTGCTTTTGTAAGCATTTTATAAACTTAGTATTTTTAATTTTTCATTTTTCATTTTCTTTTAACAGCTTCTTTGACATTTATAGACATTTTCAACAAAACTCATTATAACTTTATTCGGAGATTTAAGTTTGTTTGTAAATTCAGGATGAAACTGAACCCCTACAAACCAAGGATGCTCTTTTATCTCCACTGCTTCAACCAGACCTTCCTTGCTTTTTCCGCATACAATCATTCCTTTATCTTCAAGCGCTTTTTCATATGCGGAATTAACCTCGTATCTGTGTCTGTGTCTTTCAATTACTTTATCCATTTTATATGCTTCATGAAGTTTTGTTCCGGGTTTTATAAGACACTCATATCCGCCAAGTCTCATAGTCCCGCCAAGAGGAGATTTGTGTGTTCTTATCTGTTTTTGTCCGCTTGCATCAATAAATTCATCAATAAGATATACAACCGGCTCGCTTGTATCAGGGTCAAATTCCTGAGAATTTGCGTATTTAAGCCCAAGTACATTTCTTGCAAATTCAATAACGGCAAGCTGCATACCAAGACAGATTCCAAGATAAGGAATTTTGTTTTCTCTTGCATACTGAATGGCTTTAAGTTTACCTTCAACTCCTCTCTCACCAAATCCTCCGGGAACCAAAATTCCGCTTACTTCGTTAAATATTTCATCAAGATTTTCTTCTTTTTCTATTCTTTCACTGTCTATCCATTCGATATTAACCCTCATATCAAGATGGGCCCCACTGTGAATAAGCGCCTCAATAAGCGATTTATAGCTTTCTTTAAGTTGTAGATATTTTCCAACAAAAGCAATTTTTACCTCTTTTTGAGGTGAGATTATTTTTTTGACAAGATAATTCCATTCACTCATATCTGGATGAAGTTCACCCAAATCAAGCTCTCTTGCAATAGGTTCGAGAATATTTTGATTTAAAAAATTAAGAGGCACTTGATAAACGGTAGGAGCATCCACCGCTTCAATAACGCTATCTTTTTCCACATCACAAGATATAGCAAGTTTTTCTTTAAGCGATTTTGGAAGCGGTTTTTCCGTTCTTGCAACTATCATAGTAGGAGTGATACCTATTCTTCTAAGCTCTTGGACACTATGCTGAGTAGGTTTTGTTTTAAGCTCGCCCGCGGCTTTGATATAAGGGATAAGAGTTACATGCACAAACATTGCATTATGTTTGCCTACTTCATGTTTTAATTGTCTTACAGCTTCTAAAAATGGTAGACCTTCAATATCGCCTACTGTTCCTCCAAGCTCAACAACCACAATATCCACATCACTTGCCACATCTTTAATTCTTCTTTTAATCTCATCAGTGACATGAGGAATTATTTGAACCGTTTTTCCAAGATAATCTCCGCGACGCTCTTTTTCTATTACACTTAAATATACCTGACCTGTCGTGAAATTGTTTTTCTTGCTTAAATTTTTATTCAAAAATCTTTCATAATTACCTATATCAAGGTCAGTCTCAGCCCCATCTTCTGTTACAAAAACCTCTCCGTGTTCAAAAGGACTCATAGTCCCAGGGTCTACATTGATATAAGGGTCAATTTTTACCATACTTACTTTAAATCCGCTATGTTGTAAAAGTGTAGCAATTGATGCCGAAGTAATACCTTTTCCAAGAGAGCTTAAAACACCGCCCGTTACAAAAATATATTTTGCCATAAAGTCCCTTTTTTATTGAAATTATAACATTTTAATAAATTAATTTTCAGAAATTATTTTCATCCTTTAAAAAAGGAAATAATAAAAATTTCTCTTTTGTATATTATATAAATTTATGTTAAAATTACAACCTAAAATCAAATGAAAGGTGGTGAGAGCAGTGCCAGGAATCGTAGTTCATCAAGGTGAAGATTTCGAATCTGCTTATAGAAAATTCAAAAGACAAGTTGACAGAAACTTAATCGTAGTTGAAATTAGAAAAAGAAGATTCTACGAGCCGCCAAGCGAAAGACGCAAAAAAGAAAAAATCGCGACTCGTAAAAAAATCCTTAGAAAACTTTGGATGCTTAGAAGATACGAAAGCAGATTATAATCTGCTTCTTTTCTTTTTTCTTTTACAAAATTTCTCTGACACTAAATATAGTGTTTCATCACATATGTGTTAAACTTAATTCACTCATTTTCAACTTTATAATTTAATACCGTATATTTTCTACGTATTACTCCCCACTCCTAACTCAACACTTAAAATTCAAAACACACTATTCACTACCCACTAAACTCATCCACCCATTCACCCATCTACTCAAAACTCCTCCCTTCTCCCAACTTTCTATTTCCTTCTTCCCTCTTCCTTTTTTCTCCTTCCCCATCCACACATCAACCCATCAACACTTCCCAAACTCAACTCTCGGCATTACATCAAGGTGTTTATAATCTGTAAATTTACCTTTTTTATAAAGCTCCACTCCAGCCCTTGCAATCATTGCGGCATTATCACTTGTATATTTCATTTCAGGATAAAAGAGTTTAAAATTAAACTGTTTTGATAGTTTTTCAAACTCTTCTCTAACCTTCTTATTAGCACTTGCTCCACCTACAATTGCAAAATTTCGGGGTCTGTATTTTTTAATTGCTCTTTTACTCATAAAAACAAGATGTTCAATCGCCTTTTGTTGAAAAGAAGCGGCAATATCTTCTTTTTTGTATTTTTGCTCTTCAATTGCAAGTCGTATTGCGTTTTTAAGTCCGGAGTAGCTGAATTTAATATCGGGAGAATTTTTAAGCGGCAGAGGCAAAGCAACAGTATTATTACCTTTTAATGCAAGATTTTCAATCTCGGGGCCTCCCGGATAATTTAATCCAAGCATCTTGGCGCATTTGTCAAAACTCTCACCGAAACTGTCATCAAGTGTCGAAGCTATCTCACATATATTTTCAATTCCGTTAAAATTAACTATTTTGGTATGGCCTCCGCTTATAAGAAGCACCATCATAGGTTTAATTTCCTCTTTTTCAATAAAAAGCGAATATATATGACCGATAAGGTGATTTACGGCAATTACAGGAATATTTAAAGCAATTGAGAGAGCCTTTGCCATCATTACTCCTTCTTGCAATGTTACAGAAAGCCCGGGTGCATTTGTAACTGCAACGGCTTTTAGTTTTGGAAAAAATTCTTTTGTCTCTTGTAAAATTTTAGGAAGAGCTTCGGCATGAAGACGGCTTGCAAGCTCAGGTACCACCCCTCCGTATTTTGCGTGTTCGAGTTCCTGGGATATTTTTTTGTGAAAAAGAAGTTTTTTTCTTTTTATTTCCATAACCGCAATACTTGAATCATCACAACTGCTCTCAATTGCTAAAATCATAAAATCCCTTTTTTAATGTGTATTTTAACATTAAATTATATTATAATACATTAAAAGCATAAAGGAAGCGATATGAAAGTTTTACTTATCGAAGACAATATCAAACTTCTTGAAAATATAAAAATCGGATTAAAAAAATACGGTTTCAGAGTAGATACGGCAAGAGACGGTGAAGAAGGTCTTTATCTTGCACAAAATAATAAATACGACGTAATTATCGTAGACTGGATGCTTCCTAAAATTTCAGGAATCGACCTTGTAAAACAACTGAGAAAAGAAGGAAACAACACTCCTGTACTTATTTTAACCGCCAAAAACGAAATCGAAGACAAAGTGGAAGGTTTGCAAGTAGCGGATGATTATCTTACAAAACCTTTTGATTTTGAAGAATTAATCGCAAGAATAAAAGCGCTTTATAGAAGAAGTCACAACATTCAGGAAAATGTATTAAAAATTGCGGATTTGGAACTCAATCCGGATACAAAAGAAGTTAAAAGAGGTGGAAAATACATTGACTTGACCGCAAAACAATTTGAATTGTTAAAATATTTAATGATTAATAAAAATAAAGTCGTAACACCTGAAATGATTGAAAACAATCTTTGGGAGATGGATGATGAAATAAATTCAAATGTAATTAATGTTTATATTTCACAAATTAGAAAAAAAATTGACAAAGACCGTGACAAAAAACTTATTAAAACCATCAGGGGAATGGGCTTTAAAATAAGCGATGAATAATCTTAGAAATCAGCTTTTTTATAAATTTGCCCTTGTGGTATTTATACTTATTTTAATTTTCGAAGGTGCAATGCTTATTGCTCTTAAAAAATCATTCGACACACATCTAAAAGACAAACTCGCCCTTGTGGCAAGTGAAATCAATCCTAAAAAGTTTACTTCCACTGACCTTATAAATATTCAACATAAATACAAAATTTTCCCGTTATTCGTAAATATTACGACGGCAAATACACAATATTTAAAAAACAATATAAAACTCGGTTTTTTTATTAATAAAACATCTGACAAAAAAGAAAAAATTATTTCTTATATAACCAAAAAAAACAATTATATAATCAAAATATCGACATTTTACTCTACAAACGAAGATAAAATCAAAATAATAAGAACGATTTCGTTGTTAATTTCATTTGTTATTTTTCTAATAGTTTTAATGCTTGGATATAAGTTTATAGATACGGTTGTAACTCAGATAGAAATATCCTTTAAAAAATTAAAAAACTTCAATTCCAACGTATCACACGAGCTTAAAACACCTCTTGCAATTATGAAAAGCGAAATTGAAGTGGCTTTAATGAATGAAGAAAAAAACTGCGACAAAACACTTCATTCACTTTTACAGGAGATTAATTACCTAAACGACATAACAGAAAAACTCCTTTTTTTAACCAAAAATGATATACAAAACTGTAAACTGACTGAAATAGACCTTGAAGAGTTGATTTTAGAGTTATATGAAAAATATTCCAAAAAAATTCATATTTCACTTCATGTCGACGAAGATGAAGAATATATTATAAAAGGTGACAAAACACTTCTTAAAATGGCACTAAGCAACATAATAGAAAACTCTATAAAATATAAAGCCCTCAAAATCGATATAATTCTTAAAAAAACAAAAAATAAAATAATTTTTACCGTAAAAGATAACGGAATCGGTATTCCAAAAGAAAAGCTTCCGTACATTTTCGATGAATTTTACAGGGTTGATGAATCACACAATAAAGAGATAAAAGGATTTGGTCTTGGTCTTAGCATTGTAAAAAACATTCTTAAAGCCCACAAAGCAAAAATAAAAGTAAAAAGTGAAAGAGGAGTTGAATTTATCATTGAATTTCCTCTAAAAGAAGTTTTAAATCATTAGATTTTTTAATACATCTCTCAATAGTGCATATTTCATAATCTTCCCCTTTTTCCCATAAAATATAAGGATATTCAAACTTTTCTTTATAAAGAGGTTTTAAGGATTTAATTACATACTCTCCAAATTCGCTTTTTAAAAACGCTTTTGTAATTTTTGAATAAAAAAGAGGATAATTTTTTATATAATAGCTTCCGTTTTGTATAATCTCTTTTGCCTCAGTGTAATAATCAAAATTAAATTCAAGCACTGACATATCCAAAAAGTCGTTTGCCAAAACACTAAGCGATGATGCATAAGCACTGTCGCTGTAATCGGCTTTTATTGTATGACTTTTATTCATATACCAGTTTCCTTCCGATTTAAACCCTTTAACTTCTTTTAAGAGTTTATCTGCAAGTTGAAGGTATTTTTCATCGTATGTATATTCATATGCATTTATAAGCGCGCTGATTAAATAGGCATAATCTTCAAGCAGACCTTCTTTTTTGGCATTTTTGTTTTTATTGTATGAGTGATATAGATGTCCGTTTTGATACATCTCATCTAAAAGCGCATTTAAGGTTTTAATAGCCTCATTTTTATAGCTTTCGTCAAATTCGCTGATTTTAAAAAGAGCATTTATCATCATAACATTCCAAGCCGTTATTTTTTTGGTATCTATAAAAGGAAATTCTCTTTTGCTTCTTATGCTCTTTAAAATTTCAAGCGCTTTTTCATAGTTTTTTGGTTTTTTTCCATTAATTACAGGATTATTTCTGCCGTTGAAGTTTCCGTATTTCTCAATTCCAAAATATTTCAAAAGCTCGTCTTTATTTTCAAATTCACTAAACGCTTCATTTACCTCATCATATTCATAAACGAAATATTTACCCTCAACTCCTTCACTGTCTGCATTTGATGCTGAAAAAAAGAGACTGTTTTTGTCTCTGTATCTATGTATCATCTCATCAATACTTCTTTTTGCCACCTCAAAATATAATTCGTTCCCGGTAATTTTATACCATCTAAGATAAACCATTGGCAGATTTGCATTGTTATAAAGCATTTTTTCAAAATGAGGCACTTCCCATTTACTGTCAGTTGAATATCTGTAAAACCCTCCTTCAACCTGATCAAATATCCCGCCTTTTGCCATTTTTTCAAGCGTTATATCTATTGCTTTTTTTAAAGTTTCGTTTTTACTTAACATATAAGCGTCTATCATCAAATCAAGCGTTGATTCAAGAGGAAATTTAGGAGCCCCTTTTGTACCTCCGTACTCAAAATCAAACTCACTCTCAACCTGCTTTATGATTTGAGTAATTATACTTTTATCCACTTTTTCTTTTGGAAGTGTTTTGTTTTCGTTTTCTTTGAAATACTTTTCAAAATTATTTGCAATTTCTTTGATTTTTGAAGGATTGTTTTTCCAGTCGTTTGCTATTGCCGTAAGTATTTCTTTAAGCCCCGGACCAAACTGCGAATAGTGAGGAGGAATGTATGTCGCCGCATAAAAAGGCTTCTTATCAGGTGTCATTATAATAGTAAGAGGCCAGCCTCCCCCACGTCTGTTCATTAGCTGATATACTTTTTGATAATATTTGTCTATATCTGGCATCTCTTCCCTGTCTACTTTAATAGAGACATAATTTTTATTCAAAATTTTTGCTATTTCTTCATTCTCAAAACTCTCCCTCTCCATCACATGACACCAGTGGCATGTCGAGTATCCTATACTCAAAAATATAAGTTTATTTTCTTTTTTTGCCTTTTTAAACGCTTCTTCGCCCCATTCGTACCAATCCACCGGATTGTCTTTATGCTGTAAAAGATATGGACTATCCGAATTTACCAAATGATTTGCCATTGTAATTACTCCTAAAATTATTAAAATTATTTTTTTCATATTATTCCTTATATATGCAATAACTAAATACACTCAATAAAAATGTAAATTTCTTAACGCTCTGTAAAAACTAAAAAATTAACTCGTTATGCTTAAACAAAATGCTTTTTTTAACACTTTTACTCCATTAAAATTTACAATTATTTCGCTTTATTTAGTTATTCCTATTTTATAACAAAAAAGATAAAATTTGTCTAATTTTGATATAATAAATCAAAAAGGCAAAAAATGCTTGCAAAAACTCTTCATTCTCAGACCAAACATTTTCCAAACAGATTTGCCAAATCTCTTGGATATCTGGACTGGGAAAATCAGCCAAGCTACTACAAAGAATATATTGCTCCAAAAATCGGACTTGATTATTTTGATATTAACCTGTCGTATGAGAGATTATACACTAAAAACAAACCTTACGAAATAAATCTTAAAACAATAGGCACGCTTCTTAAAAATTCACTCTCAATAAATGCAATTAAGCGACTTTATACATCACAGTGGGAAGTGAGAGTCAACCCGTCAAGCGGGAATCTGCATCCGGAAGAGACATATATAATTTATAAAAATAAAATAACGCACTTTAACATAAAAGATTTTTCTCTTGAAATTTTAGGAGAAGCTAAAAAAGAGATAATAAAAAACGGCTTTTTAGTAATTTTGAGCTCAATTCCTCTTAGAGAAACTTGGAAATATGGTGAAAGAGCTCTTAGATACTGTCTGCTTGATAGCGGTCATGCCATAGCTTCTTTGGCATTTAGTGCAAATCTTCTTGGATTAAACATCACTAAAACAGACCATTTTGCATTTAAAAAATTAGAAAATAAAACAGCCCCGAATGAAGAAGAATATATTGAAAACGCATTTATTCTCCATAAAGGAGATTACGAACTAAACATTGATGAATTTTTAAATACTCCTCTTAATCTAAAAGCCCTTCCTCTTGCAAAAGATTCTATAAGATGGGAAGTTGTGTATGAACTTTTTGAAAGTTTTGAAAAAGAGGATTTTTCCCCGAAATTTATCAATAAAGAAATAAAATTTCTACCTTCAAAATTAAGCGCAGAAGAGATAATACAAAACAGAAGAAGCGCACTTGGATTCATACCCAAATACATCGACAAAAAAGATCTTCTTGATATCTTGGATAAAACACTCCCAAGAAACATTCCGCCTTTTAATACAAACTCACATTTTAACAATATCGACATTGTAATGTTTATAAACAGGGTAAACGGGCTTGAAAGCGGAATTTATTATTATTCAAGAAACAATCTCTTAAAACATAATTTTACTCAAATTGAAGAGAGATTATATCTGATTGAAAAAGGAGATTTCAGCGAAGCATCTAAATTTATTAACTGCACTCAGGATTTAGGAAAGCAAAGCAGTGTTTCTTTTTCTTTTGTAGCTGATTTTGAAAAAATTACTAAAAATTATCATTATAAATTAACTCTTCAAGAAGCGGGTATGATAGGACATATTATTTATCTTGAAGCGGAAGCCAAAGATATCAGAGGATGCGGTATCGGATGTTTTTTTGATGATTTAATAAATAATGAAATTTTAAACGGCAAAATACAGGCAGTTTACAATTTTACTGTGGGAGTGCCTTTAATTGATGAGAGAATTATAAAAGTAAACCCGAAAGAAGCCAAAAACTATATCAGCTGAGGCTTCTGTAAACGTCTATTTCTCTTTGAATAGATTTCATTGACCTTTCAATATATCTTAGATATTTTTGAATTCTTTCTTCATGAAGTTTTCTTTTTTCTTCAAGTTCAAATTCTTTTTTAACCAAATCATTTTCTTCCATTATCAAATCTTGATATTTTTCTTTAAGTTCTGCAATTCTTGCTTTTCTTTGATTAAGCTCGTCAACAAGTCTTTTTCTATCTCTTTCAAGCATTTCAATTTCCCTGTCAGTTTCCGCTTCAAGAGTTTTCATTTCTATTCTTTTAAGATGATTTTTAATATCTCTTATTCTTGCTTCATTCTCTTTGATTTCTCTTTGAATTGCCAAAAGTTCGTTTTCAATTTCAGTTAGTCTGTTTCTAATAGGTTCAAGCTCACTGTCTATTTCAGTAAGTTTTTTTTTCTCTTTTTCCAATGCTTTTTTAAATTTTCCTAAATGTGTTTCGAATTCTTGTACAAATTGTTCCATTTGCCCCTCCTCTTTTTTTATAATTATACCTTTTATCAAAAAAGTTGTCAACAAACGACTCAACTTATATTAATGAAAAGAGGCAAAAAAGTTTATACGTATTTACATTAAGTGTCAGAGATAATATATTGATTAAGCACCCCAGAAACCTGCGGCACAGGACGATAAGAGGTGCTCTGCTCCCTTCCGGGCCTGAAGCGTTGCCTCTTACCGCCCTTGCACAGGGCTGGGGCAATGGAATTATACCATAATTTTTAAAATTAGTTACTATTTATGTAACAATTTGAAAAATCCTCACTCAAAACTTAAAACTTCCTCCTACATCCTCCTCCCTACTTCCTTCTTCCTCTTTCCTCATCCACCCATTAACCCATTTACTCATCTACCCATACACCCGTATACTCATCCACCAATCTACCCATTATCCCTTTTTATCTTAACTTCAAAAGGTACAGAATCTTTAATATGCAAATCATGTTGAGGAAATGGAATTCCGATTCCTCCTTCATTTAATGCATTATAAATCATTTTTAAAAATTTACTTCTTGTGCGTCTTGGCCTTTTGGCATATTCACCTCTAACCCATACAAACAGCTCAAAATTCAGCGAACTGTCCGCCATTTCAATAAATACCACTCTTGGTTCTACGTCGTATTTAAAATTTTTTTTAATATAAGGAAGATTCGATTTTTTAAGAGCTTCTAAAACAACCCTTTCAACTTCGTCAATATCACTTCCGTAAGCCACTCCAAAAGGCACCCTAAACCTTACAACATCATCGCCAAGAGTCCAGTTTATTACATTGTTTTGAATAAAAGCCTGATTTGGAATAATTAAATCAATATTGTCATTTGTTCTTATAATTGTAGAACGCATTGAAATATCTACAATTTCTCCTCTTGTATTTTCATCTATTTGAATATAATCTCCCACTTTTATACTTCTTTCAAACATCATAATAATACCACTTACAAAGTTGCTAACTATATTTTGAAGACCAAAACCTATACCGACAGAAAGCGCTCCGGCAATAATTGCAAGAGAGCTTAAATCAAGCCCCACGGTTTTAAGAGCGATTAAAAAAGCAAGTGTCAAAATAGCATAATATCCCATATTTGCAAGCAAAGTTGCAGTTGCGTGTGAGAGATTATATTTTCTCCTTATTTTATATATCAGATATTTATAATATTTCCCTACAAACCATCCGATTATCAAAATCAATACGAACATAAAGAAATTAACAGGAGTTATTGTCCTATTTCCTACACTAAACAGTGGATAATTCAAAACATTCCATATTTTTTTTATAGAATATTCAAAACTCTTCTCAGCACCGTAAACAAGTATTTTCGAGCCGAAATTTTTCTTTTCAAATTCAGTGATTACCTCATTATAAATATCATATATTCGAGAGTCCAAAAGTTTTGCATAATAAAGAATATTATCATCAATACTAAAAGCCTCTTTATTTTTATTTTGAAGGGCTTTAAACCATAAAACCTCATAACTGTTGATAAATTTTTTATACAAATCTTTTATTTTTTTGTTTATATTTTCTATTTTCTTTTTAATTTGAGAAATTTTGTCAGAATTATTTAATATCTGCCATTTTTGAAGGTTAATATTGAGATTATCTATTTTAACCTTATAGTTTTCAAGCTCTTTTTTTAATTTCTTTATATTCTTCTTTGCTATTGAACTGTCAAATTTTATATCTTTTAATTTCTCAACCAGCGTTTTTTCATACCGAGGCACATTGTCATCTATTTGTTTTTTCAGATTCTGCCTGATTCCAAGCAGTTTTTGATAATAAATATATTGAAGTTTTGACGTCGGATCAGTTTTTGATGAGAGGATATCAAGTTTATTTTGAAGTTCTTTGATTTTATTATCCAAATCATCAGAGAGTTTTTTATAAAAAACAAGCCTGTTAAAAGCATCAATATAACTTTTTTCATCTCTTATACTCAAACTAAAATCCAAACTTTTAGGTTTTAAGGCTTTTATCTCTTTTACAAGAGTCAAATCAAGAGCATATTCAGGGGAATTTTTAGGTATCTGATTTAAAAGCCGTGTAAGATTCTTATCTGCTTGTGTTGTTAAACTGTTCTGCGCAAAAAGAAAGATAAAACTTATCAATAATAAGATTTTTTTCACCTGTTTTCTCCTATTTTAAATCTAAGTTTATGAAGCTCAAAATTCAAACTCACAAGATAACTTACAATAACAACCATAATAGCAGTAGGAACAATTACATTATAATCATATGTAATTTCCAAAGCCATAACTACGGCGGTAAGAGGCAGTTTCATATTAACTCCCATAAAAACAGCGGCTCCGATTGCGGCAAAATAAAAAGGTTCTATATTAATACCGTAATTTACCAAAAGTTCTCCAAATCCATATCCTACCAAAGCCCCTATACTCATTAATGCAATAAAAATTCCCCCTACCGCATTTGCATAAATAGAAACTGCTGTTGCTATAATTCTTAATACAATTATCAAAAATATTAAAGTAAAAGGAAGATTAAATTTTCCGTTAATTAAATAATACACAACCTCATGACCGCTAAAAGCCGCAAAAGGGGATATTAAAAGAATAATACCTATTATAAATCCTCCCGTTATTCCAAATATATAATTTTTATATTTCTCGAATTTTTCTGAAATTTTAAAATTCAGAAATCTTAAAACACTGTTTTTCAGCCATAAATAAAAATAAATAAAAAAAGTAATAACCGGAATAAAAACAAGTGAAGCAAACAGATATCTGTACTCCAAAAACTTTCCGCTTGAATAATTAAAAATTAACGGTTCTAAAAAATATAACGCCACACTGAATGCAAGAACCCCAGCAATAATCAGATACTCCACATAATCTCTTACAAAATTATAAGCAATATTTTCAATTGCAAACATTATACCTGTTACAGGAGAAACAAATATCGCCGCTATACCACCGCTTGCACCTATACTTATACTAATTCTTAAAAGCTCTTTCGGTAAGTTAAACAAAGGATGAAGTTTTGAAGCGATCATCGCTCCTATTGCGGCTGAGGGACCTTCATTCCCCACTGCAAATCCGCTCGCAAGCGAAACTGATGAAGCGATAATTTTCAAAATCAAATCCTTAATACCGAATATCATTCTGTTTTGAACAACGGCTTCTGCAATTTCTCCAACTCCGTATACTTTTACACTCTCAACCTTTGAAATTAAAAAATTAACAAATAAAATACTTATAACAGGCACAGACAAAACATACCAAAAAGGGAGATGAGAAATACTCTCAATCGGATCTCCCAAAAAAAGAATATGTTTTAAAAAATCAGTTAATAAACCATAAACAACTATTACAACTCCCGTAATAATTCCTGTTATTATTGAAAGAAGAAGTAAATTTTTAATTTGCACTTATGAACCTATCCATAATGATTTGACACCACCCACTAAAAACAAAAAGGCAATCGCACCTATTATAAGCCCCATAATTCTTGTAGTAATTTTAAGTCCGTTAACTCCCAAAATTTTTGATAAATAAGCGGCATTCCTTAAAGTCAAATACACTATAAAACTTGATAATATTATTGCAATAAATAAAATTCCTTTTTCTATTAAAGTTTTGGATTTTTCACTTAAAATAATAATAGTAGTAATAACACCCGGACCAAAAAGAATAGGAATACCAAGAGGAATAACCGAAACATCGTCTTTTTCATTAGCCGCTTCTTTTTCTTCTTTTGTCGAATTAGTAGGTGCAACCTCTTTACCCTGAACCATATTAAGTGCGATTATTAGCAAAACAACTCCACCTATTGCTTTTATCGAAGGAATATTGATTCCAAAAATTTTTAAAATAACACCGCCTAAAAGCATAGTAACAACTGATGCGATAAAAACAGTTAACGATGTTTTTTTAGAAATTTCCGGAATATCGGAATATTTAACAAGTGAGAGCATAATAGCAGCAGCTGCAATAGGATTTAATATGGTAATCAAAGATATTGTATCAAAAAGTATTTCTTTAAGAAACATTTATTGCCTTTTTGGCAATTATAACAAAAGGAAGAGAAAATTAATAAATAATTTTTGCCACAACCCTTCTGTTTTTCGCTCTTCCTTCTTTGGTAGCATTTGATGCTATTGGATTTTTAGGACCGTATCCAGCCCAAGTGATTTGATCTTTATTTACCCCGAGTTTAATTAAAGCATCATAAACCGCTTTTGCTCTTTTTTGAGATAAGATAAGATTGTATTTGTAACTTCCTTTATTATCTGTATATCCTTGAATTTCCGCTTTTACATTAGGATGAGCTTTTAAAAATTCAGCAAATTTTTCAATTTTAGGCATAAATTCAGGTTTTATTTTTGCACTGTTGTTATCAAATGTGATATTGAAATTATAGCTTATCGCACATCCGTTTTTATCTACTTTCATTCCAGCAGGTGTATTAGGACATTTGTCAAGATAATCTGCAACTCCGTCATTATCAGAATCAACCGGACATCCATTTGCATCTACTTTTACTCCCGCAGGTGTATTACGACATTTATCAAGATAATTAGCAACTCCATCATTATCGCTGTCTATTGGACATCCGTTAGCATTTACGCTTACTCCAGCAGGTGTATTAGGACATTTGTCAAGATTATCCGCAACACCGTCATTATCACTGTCCACCACTTTTTTTACAGGTTTTACAGGTTCAGGTGCTGGTGCTGGTGCTGGTTTTTCACCTCCAAAATCAAATCCAATTCCACCTATTAATCCGTAATGATTATCGTTATTATGGAAATCTCTCATACCTCTTGCTTCAACAAATACATTAAACATATCAGTGATATCATATTTAGCACCAAGACCTAAATCAGCAACTGCTGCATTATCATAAGCACCTTTTACCCATTGATATCCACCACCTATAAATGCATAAGGAACAAATCTGCTACCAAAGTCAAAATCATGTTCAACATTTAATAAAACTCTATTTAAAGAAGTGTTTTCAGTTCCTGTTTTAATACTTGTGCTTCTTTCAGCTTCAAGTCTTAAAAGATGATTGTAAGGAAGATATTTTCCAACCCTAATATTTCCGAAGTTATAGTTCTTAATAGGCGAATGTATAACTCCGTGTCTACCAAATCCTCCGCTTATTTGATAATCAGCTGCGAATACCGAGGCAACTACTGCCGATATTACCAATAATTTTTTCATACTTTTCTCCTTTTTTAAAAAAATTTAAGTTTATTATATGTAATGGAAATGACAATAGGATGATTTTCTTAAAATTTTTATATAAATGTTACAATTTTTCACATATTGTAAACAAAAAATATGAAAATATATTTCAAAAAATTAAATTACAGTGTCAGAGCACTTATTTTAAAAATTTGATGGCGGAGAGGGCGGGATTCGAACCCGCGGTACCCGGAAAGGGTACAACGCCTTAGCAGGGCGCCGGTTTCAGCCACTCACCCACCTCTCCGTTTGTGGATTAGAATTATAATAAAAATTTATGCATAATGCAATAGCAAAAAAAGAAAAAATCTAAAATTTATGATGCGAACAGCTCATCTCAGGGCTCATCTCTTTAAGTTCGCCTTTTATAAATTTATTGATTGATTCTTCAACCGTAGGTGAATTTCCGTCATAATAGACTTTAATCCCGACTTGTTTAAATCCCATCAAAGGATTCGGACCGATTCCGCTTACTATCAAAGCATCAGCCCCCAAATTTTTAATATTCATTACAGCATTGCCGCATGCACCTCCGTTGTGCCCAGGATTAGCTGTAAAATCAACATCTTTTATTTCATTATTTTCAATATCCACAATTACATAAAAAGGGGCTTTTCCAAAATGAGCCCCTCTTTTTGCAAGAAGCCCATCAGACGTATTTGTAGGAATCACCACTCTCATTTTAACTTATCCTTGATTTTTTCCAAAACTTCAAGTGCATTTTCACCGTCACTTTTTTTAATCATTACAGGAATAATACCCTCTCTTAAAACAGCATCCTTCATATTAGGCCCAAGCGCTCTACATACTATATATTTACATTCACCCAGCCCTGCCGCTTTTACGTGAGAGTGATGATGATTTATCTCCTCTTCACTATGAGCTTCATGATGATGCCCGTGATCGTGTTCATGTTCTTTTGCATGAGGATTTTCTCTAAGTTCTAAAAATCTACATTCGTTTTCATCACATTCAAATATTGCAAAAAACGGAGCTCTTCCCGTTCTTGTAAAAATTTCGAGATTTTCTCCTGATACAGGTACCGCTACTTTCATATTTATCCTTTATTTAATTTCCGACCATCCTAAAAATTCATTAGTCCTTGGCAAATATAGCACATCTTTTGGACGTATGTCAATATTTAGATTTTTTAGCAGATATTCTCTAACTTCTTTAATTCTCCAAAAAAAGAGTAAGTCCCCCTTATAAGGCGTATTCGTCCATCTCCCGACTCTTAGAGGAATTTCCCATTCATTTGCTACCTGATTTTGATATTCGGTTATTAAATCTTCGAATTCAGTATCTTTTAAAGCCTTGTGTTCGTATTCAAGCAAAGCCCTTGCGTATGCCTTCGCGGCATTTTTTATTTTTTCCATATTGCTTGATTTTATCTCAATATCTTCTAAAACACCCTTAAAAGTTTCAAGTTTGAAAGATTTTATAAACTCTTTTTTTTCCAAATCAAAAACTTTTACAAGCTCTTTATTTATGTTTTCTTTTGGCAGATATATTTTTTCTGGTATTTCAATACCTTCCAAAACAGGGTATATTTCAAAAACCCTTTTTTTAACTTCTTTACTTATTTCTTTTAATTTCGGTTTTTCCATCAAATATTTAGTAACTGCTTTTTCAAGCGCTTTATCTTTTTTTATGTAATAAAATACAACTGCACTCTCTAATGCTTCAAGTATCTCGTTTCTTTGTATAAATTTTCCGTTTTCATCTTCTAAAAATTCTTCTCTCTCAACCGATGTAGGAGTCCAAAATATAAGCATTCTCTCTCCTTACTTAAACTCAGCCAGGGTTTTGTCAATCTTCTCAGAAATTTTCTCGTCAAAAAGTGCAATTGTCGGCACCATCCATTCCATCCAGTATCTGGCTTCCCCGCTTTTGTTTTCACCGAAATATGCAAGTGCAATTCTTCCAAATCCCATCTCTTTTTCTATTTTTTTTGCATCTCTTAAAAATCTTCTTGCAACAGGCGGGAGCTCTTCAAAACTCAAAGGTTTTCCCTCATCTCCGTGTTTTTTTACAAGACTTGCGGCACTTCCAAGATTTCTGATTGCTTCTAAAATTTTGATAAATTTATGCTTTTTAAGAAAAGCGACAAGTATTTCCCCTGCCGGAATATGAAGTATCGGAGTATCAATATCATCTTCCCTTAAATAAACATACAAATACGCCCTTCCCTCAATCATCTCAATTTTTGCAAAAAGTTTTTTGTTTTTTGGAAGTTCTTTTAATATTTCAACAACTTCATAACTTTTTTTATTTTCTTCATATTTATCGCCTATATTTTTATCACTTGCGGCAAAAAAACCTTCTTCACCGTCGATTTTTCCAAAAATCAAATCAAATCCCCATTTTTTAAGCTGTTTGATTTTAAATTCTCTCTCTCTTTCTGGATTTCCAAGAGTTTCAAATACAAGTGTATTTAGTAACTGCGATTCCCTTAGCTCAGTAATCATAACTTCTCCTTTTAGTTTTTAACAATTATAACAATTGAGCTAAGTTATGTCAAGTTTTTTGTAAATTAAAGTTTATATTTGTTTAGGCGTATTAAGTCTATCCCCTCTTAATATCTTATCCCACATATCTTTATCTCTCCACTCTTCTTTGACTCTGTCGCTGAATTTTATATCTTCAAGTCTAATCTCACCCATTCCTTCAAAATTATAAGCATCTTCTCTGAAACACTCGGCATACCCTGTATCTGTCTCATGCACAATAAGAGAATATACTTCAACGTTTTTTTCGTTGTTTTTGAATTCCATAAGATTTAAGACCCTCTCAATCATCAGAAAAAACACTCTGCTAAACTGCTCGGCAGAAGGATTTACGGGAAGTTCCACCCATCTTTCACTGAATTTTTTGGCAAATTCGATATATTCTTTATTATCTTTACTCCATAAAGTAATAGCATGGTCAAAACTGTCTATCAAATCTTTAATATAAAGTTTCATTAAGCCAAAATCATAAATCATCTGCCCGTTATCCAAAAAATCGGATTTGAGTTTTACTTCAACTTTGTAGCTGTGCCCGTGGATTGAGCGCGAACATCTTCTTGAAGTACAGTTTCTTACAATATGCGCATTTTCAAATTTAAAAAGTTTTCTTATAATCATTCAAACTCCTCTTTTTTTACCAAAAAGTCTTATATGAATTCTGTCAGAATACCTGTATCCGTTTTTAAGACAGAATTCAAATACAAAAGGAGCATTTTTTTCAAGCTCTTCTTTTGTTGCGCCAAGGGGCATACAGTATATTGGAATTTCTACTCCCTTTGTAATATCATCAATTTCTTTTTTTAAATCCCTGTCAATCACAAATTTAAAAAAACTTCTTTTGGCGTTTTTTGCAATATTTTCAATTACATCTTTTTTTATCCTTTTTTTATATTCTTCACCGCTGTTTGAGAGTTTTACACTCATAGCAAATGCTACTTTTTTAAATTCCGGATATTTTTCAAAATCGGGAGAGATTGTAGCATTTGTCTCAATCGTTATAAGTCCTTCAAACCACTTAATTAAAGGCGCAAGTCTTTCAAAATAAAGCCCCGGCTCTCCGCCTGTTATAACCAAATCAGGACTGAATTTCAGATATTTTTTTATCTCGGCTTTAATCTCATTTATACTCATCTCTCGCCAGCTGTTTTTGTATCTTTTGTCAACGGCATAAAAACTATCACACCCATTTGCACCAAACCCAGGACATTTAAGATTACATCCCCCGACTCTCAAAAACACACTCGGATTTCCTGAGTATTTGCCCTCACCCTGAATTGAGTAAAATATTTCACTTACAGGAATTGTACCCCAAAAAATTTCACGATTTTTCGGGGAGCATTTTAATTTTTCACTTATTTTCAATTTACTCTCCAACTTTTCTCAACTATTACTTTTCCGTCCTTATAAATTCTTCCTATAAATTCATCGCCTCTTTCAACTTTTCCAACTCCCTTAGGAGTTCCGCTCATTATAATATCAAAGTCTTCAAGCCCGAATATTTCATCAATGTCACTGACTAAAAATTCAGGCTTATACATCATAAGATGAGTTCCGCCTCTTTGAACTACACTCCCGTTTTTTATAGCCTCGACTTCAAGCGTTTTTATATCATCAATTTTTACAAAATCACTAAAAACAGCGGCACCCTTAAAAGCCTTTGCCCTCTCCCACGGAAGACCTTTTTGTTTAAGATCACTTTGAATATTTCTTAAAGTCAAATCAAACCCGAATCCAACACCGATAATTTTTTTATTTTTAATCAAAAAGCTGATTTCACCTTCATAATGCATTCCCTCTTTATAAATTATATTTTCATCAATCGCACTGTTTGGCTTTATAAAATATACCGGCTCACTTGGCATTTCATTGTTAAGTTCTTTGATGTGTTCTACATAATTTCTTCCGACACACACGATTTTACAAGGAGCGATTTTTTGGTTTTTAAAATTTATTGTTTTCATCTAAATACCTTTTAAATTTTTCTTTTAAAATAGGAAGTTTTTCTTTAATAATTTTTTCAATAAGTGCTAAATTTACCCCTTCATAAGCATGTACTATAAAATTTCTAACATTATAAGCACCTTTTGCATCTTCTAATAAATTTAACTTTTCTAAGATTTCATTATCAATTTTATTTATTTCTTCCCCTATTTGTGATAAGTGCATTAAAATTGCCGGTTTTGCTTCTATTTCATCTAAAAGCGCCTTAGTTACATATTTATGTCTATCAATAATTTTCTCGATGAACTGTATTCTTTCAACAATAAACTCTATTTTAGGCAAATTTTTATTAAACATCAATTTTATCTTTCATATACTTTTTAGCAATTTCATTTAAAGTACTCTCATCTATTAAATCAACTTTTCTTTTAAATACGTTTTGCAACTCTTCTTTTATCTGAACTAAATTATTAATTATTTCAAACACATCTTTATTTAAAGCTTCTTTTTTTAAAGAATAAACAATATCAATATCACTGTTTTTATTAAAATCTCCTCTTGCAAAAGACCCAATAATATATTTTATCTCTAATAAATCTTTATATTTATTTTTAAAATCTTTCAATATTTTTAACTCTCTTTTCTCCATTATCCATTCTCCATTTCGCAAAGTCTTGCATATCCTTTGCCAACTCTTGCAACCGGTTCAAATTCTCCTTCAATATACATTTTGTTTATTCTTAAAAAAAACGGGATTGTGGCCATCTCCTCATTTTCAAATGTTCCGTAAAGCTTGGTTAAAAAAGCTCTTTTACATCCTTTAACAATTGGAGGAAAATTTTCATCAATTCTTTGAAGTTCTATTCCAAACTTCTCGGCTTCGCTTATATTGTGAGGTAAAACTTCTCCCGTTTTATCCATCTTTTCAGTGAGTTCAATCGGTACTAAACATACACTCGCCTTTTTTGTCTCTTTTATGTTTTTAAATGTATCTTTTGGCTCATTTATCCCTTTTTTTTCTCTTCCAATACTTACCATCAAAAGAGGAGGAACAGAACTAACGCCCGTAAAATAACTAAAAGGCGCTATATTTATAATCCCCTCATTTTCTGTAACTATCCATGCCACCGGTCTTGGAATGATATTGCCGGCCATAAGTTTGTATCTCTCAACACTCTCAATTTTTTCAAAATCGATAATTTGCATAAAAAGCCTTTTTGTTATAATTATATCAAAGGAGTGATAATGAAAAAATTAATTCTTTTAATTAGTGCAATATTTGTATTTGCTTATCAGATGACAAACACCAAAACCTATACACAAAAAACCACTCCGCAAAACATAGAAATTTCTCTTAATATTCAAACTAAAAATAAAAATTTAAATAGTCTCTTAAAAAATATATCTGACATCATAAATCTTTCACAAAACATTTGCGAAAAAAGCAGTTATAATTTTTATCCTGCATATGATAAAAACGGGGATTTCATCTCTTACAATGCAAACATTAACAGTTTTTGTAAATTCCCGAAAACAAAAATAAAAGAGTTTTCAAAATTTTTAGACGAAATAAAATCAAAAGCCAAAATAAAAATGAATTCGATTAAACTCTCACCTAATGATAAAGAAAAACAAAAAATATTAAAAAATTTAAGAAAAAAAGCATATACCGAAGCACAAAAAGACGCCGAAAAACTTTCAAACACATTAAATAAACAGTGTTTTGTCACTCAGTTTAGATTCAATAATCAAAATCCACCTATAAAAATAATGTATAAAACTTTATCTGTTAAAAGTATGCCGCTTCCAAAACAAAATAACGACATTTATCTAAAAGTGTTTTATAAAATAGAGTGTTACTGACCAAAAGCGGTAATAACTATTTTTCTTGGGCTTGGATAGTCCCTGTGTTCGTTAAGATATATTCCCTGCCATATCCCAAGATTAAGGCTTCCGTCAGTTATAGGAATATTTAGACTCACTCCAAACATAGAAGATTTAAAGTGTGCTGGCATATCATCACTGCCTTCAAGCGAATGGTGATAATGATACCCGTCAGGCACAAGTGAGTTTGAAATTTCTTCCATATCAATTCTTACATCAGGTGAAGCATTTTCATTAATTGTAAGGGATGCTGAGGTATGTTTTAAAAAAATATTCATCATTCCGACATTTATATCACTGATATCAACGGCAGTTAAAATTTTATCCGTAATTAAGAAAAAACCCCTTTTAGGGGCTTTTATCTGAATCTCTTTTTGTCTAAAAATCATCAAGATTCAAACTTCCTTTTGAATAATTAACCACATTTCCTTCAAAAAAGTTTGTTTTTTGGTCGTTAAATGAGCTAAAACTGTCAAACCAGCTGATAGGATTTTTAAGCCCGATTTCAGGGAATAAAAGTTCAAGTCCCATAGCGTTTGCTCTTTTATTTGCCAAGTATTTGGTAAACCTGTCAATAAGCTCTTTACTTAAACCTAAAATCTCATCGTTTGTAATATAAAGTCCCCAGTCTCTTTCAAGCTCATACGCAGCGAAAAGCATCTCTTTTATATTTCTGTAAACCTCAGGAGTGAAAAGGTCTGGAAACTCTTTTTGAATTTCTTTAAAGATATTTGCAAAAAGCGCAGTATGTGTTACCTCATCTCTTTGAATAAATCTTATCATCTGCGCGCTTCCAAGCATTTTACCGGCTCTTGCAAGCACATAAAAAGAAGCAAAACCGTTATAAAAATAGACTCCTTCCAAACATTGATTAGCCACTATCATATAAATTTTTGCTTCATCATCTCCATCAAGAGCCTTAGCTCCCCACTCTTCATAAACATTTCCTATAAATTCGTTTTTTTTGCGAAGATTCTCATCCGCCCTCCACATTTCATAAATTTCATCTGTATTTAGCGAAATACTATCCACCATAACCGCATAACTTTGAGAATGAAGGGCTTCTTCAAAGGCTTGTCTAACCAAACACATATTAACCTCAGGCGCAGTAATCCACGGATTTACATGATCGGGAGTATTGTTTGTCTGAATCGAATCCATAAAAATAAGCTGTGCAAGGGCTCTATCGTACATTCTTTTCTCAGCCGGAAGCAATTGGCGATACTGTCTTGCATCTTCTGTCAAATCCACTTCTCTTGGAAACCAAGTATTTGCAAGCATCATCTCCCACAAATTATACGCCCAAGGATATGAAAGTTTATTAAGATTTATTATCCCCTCGGTACAACCGTTAATAATAGATGTGGTTGAGCCTTTGTGCATCGGGCAGTTATAATTAAAAAGTCTTTTTATCTGCATTTTTGCTCCTTGACAAAAATAAAATTTTGGTATATTATAGCAAAAGAAGACAGGCTCGCAGCTTATGCGAGAGGTGCTTAACCTGCCTGTCTCTTGATTATATATTTTTTAAATAATCTGCCTCATCTAAAAGCAGTGTATCTTTATCATTTCTTAAAGTGGCTATTTTTAAATTTCCTTTGAAAATAAGATAATTAAATGTTTCTTCCAAATATTCATTTTTAAAAATTAAATCCATCTTTTTAATAGGATTTTTTAAATATTCACTATATTTTTTAATTATATATAGTAAAATGTCGCTGATTTGAATCAAATGTGATTCATTAGACGGTATAAAAAGCATATTACCTACAACATTATAAACTTTGCTTTCAAATTTATTTTTTAATGGAAACGAGTCTTTTATATTAATTTTATGTTTCCAGCTTGTGCTTTCAAATAAAATTCTCTTAAATAAAAGTTCTTTTGAATTTAAATTTGATATATTTATATCCATAAAAAACAAATTTATTTTTTCTTGTTTTTTACTTACCTGATTATAAAAACCATCCGCAATTAAAACTCCATAAGAATTTTTTTCATTCAAAAATGTATCTAAAAGATTTAAAAAGTTTTTAAATACATAACCTTCAACATTCTCAATTTTATTTCTATTTAAAATGGATACCAAAAAAGTTATATTTAATTTTGCTAAAAATTGAAACAATTCAATTATAAAATTTGTCAATTTTTCTTTATTCAAATCAATTTTTTGTATCAAAGGAATTATTTTAAATTTAAAATTCTCTCTTTTATTCCTTTTTGAAGGAAGTCTGTTAAAAAAGATATAATTAAATATATCTACAAAATGAATTTCGACTTCCAGCATATTTTCAATTCCGAGAAACTCCTTTGCAATTTCAGTAATTAAAATTTCCGATTTTATCAAGTTGTTCTCATCAACCGCCAATCCTCCGTACAAAACAATTTTAGAGTCTTTATTTGTACCGCTTTCGTCAGTAAAAACAAGATACATAATTTACCTCACTGACATCCAAAACACTCAACACTTCTGTCCATTACTTCTTCACTTACCTCAGGAGACTGGCTTCTTAAATAATAAAATGATTTAAGCCCAAGTTTCCATCCGAGTGTATAAATTTCATTGAGATATCTTCCGCTTGCTTTATCTGTGGTTATGAAAATATTAAGACTTTGTCCCTGGTCTATCCATTTTTGTCTTATAGCAGCAGCCTTTACAAGTATAGTCTGGTCAAGCTCATAAGCCGGTGTATAAAACATATATGTTTCAGCACTTAAATTTGGTACTACAACCGGAATAAGCCCGCTTAAATTTTCTTCATACCATTTTCTTTTATAAACCGGCTCAATAGTCTGAGTGGTACCTGTAAGAATAGAAATAGAAGAAGTTGGGGCAATAGCCATTAAATATCCGTTTCTAATACCGCCTTTTACTTTTTCCCTAAGAGCTTCCCAGTCATATTCCATGGCACTGAAAAGATCTCTTTCTACAAGTCTTTTTGCGTTTTCATTTGCTGTATCTATCGGTAAAATCCCTTTACTCCATCTGCTGCCTTCAAATTCCGGATAAGTTCCTTTTTCTCTGGCGAGGTCTGCACTTGCATTGATTGCGTGATAACTTATGCCTTCAAATATCTCATCTATAAGTTTAAGGTGCTCTTCACTTCCCCAAAAAATCTGCTTCTCAGCCAACATTTGGGCTTCACCCATCGCACCAAGCCCAATGGCTCTGTTTTTAAGGTTTGTATCTTTTGTTTTTTTAACCGGATAAAAATTAAGGTCTATTACATTATCAAGCATTCTGATTGCGACAGGAACTACTTCTTTGATTTTTTCAGGCGTATTTACTTTACTCAAATTCACACTTGCAAGATTACAAACAGCAGTTTTACCGCCAACCGCCACTTTTTCTGCAATATAAACCTGTTTGCCGTCAATTGAATCAAGTGAAGTAATTTTTTTGGCTTTTTTTACTACCTTAACGCCTCCGCTTTCAACCTCAACATCCTCTTCTTCTTCATACATTACAAAACTCTCATCTTCAAAAGTAATTTTTACTTTATAATGATTTGGCTCTGTATTTTGAAAAATTTCGGTACAAAGATTTGAGCTTCTTATAATTCCGCTGTGGTCGTTTTGGTTTCTTCTGTTTGCATTGTCTTTAAAACAAAGAAAAGGATTTCCTGTTTCATAATATTCAAGAAGAATTTTCTTCCACAGCTCTTTTGCTTTTATTCTTTTTTTAGGAATATCCTCTCTTTGTTCGTATTCTATATATTTTTTCTCAAACTCTTCTCCATAAATTTCAGTAAGCTCAGGAGCATCATAAGGATCAAAAAGAGTCCAAAGTTCATCTTTTTCAACTCTTTTCATAAACAAATCGCTTATCCATAAAGCTGGAAACAAATCATGCGCACGGCGTCTCTCTTCTCCGGAATTTTTTTTCAAATCCAAAAAGTCCAAAATATCCATATGCCACGGTTCAAGATAAACTGCAATTGCCCCTTTTCTGGTTCCGAGCTGATCAACAGCAATAGCAATATCATTTGTAATTTTAAGCCAAGGAATTACACCTCCGGCCGCATTTTTGTGATTGTCTATAAAACTTCCAAGGGCTCTTATCCTGCTTACATCCCAACCGATTCCTCCTCCAAATTTTGATAAAAGCGCCATTTCTTTAAAATCATCGAAAATACCTTCTATATTATCATTCATACTCCCCACATAACAGCTACTTAGCTGATGTCTTGTAGTTCTTGCGTTTGAGAGTGTAGGAGTAGCAACCATTACTTCAAATTTAGAAATCACATCATAAAATTTCTTAGCCCAATACCCTCTTATTGATTTTGGATCTTTCAAATCCAAACCGATACTCTCTTCTTTGGGGATTGAATTCGGATTTGTTTCATTTTGAGCAAGAAACATCGCAACACCCATAAATAACTGTTGAGGAAGTTCTATCGGTTTTCCCTGTTTATCTTTGATAATGTATCTGTCATAAAGCGTTTTAATGCCAAGATAAGTAAACTGCAAATCCCTCTGGGGTTTAATATAGGCATTTAAATCGTCAAGGTCGAATTTTTCTTTAAGTCCGGGAAGTATCCTGCCGGCTTTTTCACCTTTTTCAAAATATTCTTTTAAATGATTATATCCCGTAAACCCTGTGACTCTATGATATAAATCATACAAAAACAGTCTTGCCGCTACAAAATTCCAATTCGGTCTGTCTATATCTATTTTATCAACTGCGGTTTTAATCAAAGTGTCCTGAATTTCTTCGGTAGTAATTCCGTCGCGAAATTGAAGTTTTGCATCAAGTTCAAGTTCGCTGTAATCAACCCCTTCAAGCCCTTCACATGCGGCCATTGTGTATTTTCTGATTTTAGAAATATCAAGAGGTTCTTTTCTTCCGTCTCTTTTAATAACTGTAATTCCCGGATACATTATTCTCCTTTTTAAAAGTCTAATGAAATAATATCTAAATGAGCTTAAAAAAAACTAATATATGATAAAAAAAGAAAAAATTAAGAGAAGAGTTTAATTAAACTTACTGTTATAAACGCCGCAAAATAGGCAAAAACGTTTGGATAAATTGTATAAAAAATTCTCCAAGCCCACTTCGGAACCTCAGCATAAAAAGTACTCATCGCCGCAACACAAGGAGAGTAAAACATTACAATTATAATCATTGCAACCGCGGCGGTAAAAGGCATCGTTTTTCTTATTATTTTAATAAGTCCTTTACTTGTTTCATCCGAATTTCCCACACCGTATAATACCGCCATAGTGGATACCACAGTCTCTTTTGCCGCAAGCCCGGCAAGTAAAGAGACATCTTCCCTCCATCCTAAATCAAGAGGTTTTGTAATAGGTTCCATTAATTTACCTATATGTGCGATATAGGAATTTTCCAATATTTTTCTGTTCATCTCTTCTTTTAATTTAGCTATTTTTTTCTCAGCACTTGGAACTTTAAACTTGGAACTTTTTATCTGTTCTATTTTAACCGAGTATTCTTTAACAATGTCAGCTCTTGGAAACGAACTTAAAAACCAGACAGCAAGAGATGCAAGAGCGATAAAAGTACCAGCTTTTTGAATATACATTTTTGTCTTAACCCACAAATCAAACAAAAGAGCTTTAAGTTTAGGAAACCTGTATTTAGGAAGCTCCATTACAAAAGGCTCCGGCTCACCCTTAAAAAGAACAATCCTTAAAATTTTGGCAACAACAAGTCCCGTTAAAGCTCCTCCTATATAAATTGCAAACATTACATTACCCTGAATTTCAGGAGCAAAAAATGCGCTTACCAAAAGCACATAAATAGGAAGCCTCGCTCCACAGCTCATAAAGCCTATAACAAGCATCGTAATTAGCCTGTCTTTTGGATTTTTGAGTGTTCTTGCCGCCATATACGCAGGAACGGAACAGCCAAATCCGCTCACAAGCGGAATAAAAGCACGTCCTTGAAGTCCGAATCTTTTAAGCACACCGTCCATTACATATGCGGCCCTTGCCATGTAGCCGGTCTGTTCTAATAAGTTTATTCCCAAAAACAAAATAAGGATATTTGGTAAAAACATAATAACGGCACCGACCGCCGGAATTACACCTTCAACCACAGCCTGCCTTACAACACCGTTTGGCAACAGTCCGCCTACCCAGTTTCCAAATTCACTAAATGCCGCGCTTATATAATCCATAGGAATTGCGCCAAGAGAAAAAGTAGCCTGAAAAATAGCCCACATTACAAATAAAAATATCGGAAGTCCTAAAATTGGATGAATTAAAACTTTATCTATTTTTTCACTCAATGTCTCACGCCTTGCTTTTTTTGCAACCTGTGAAATAATACCTTTACTTAAAGCAAGTCTCTCTTCAAAAAATATCTCTTTTACATCCTCTTCGTCATATTCTATTCTTATTCTTTCCTTACTTGATTTAAGCTGAGATACAAGTTCGACATACCAGGGTTTTTCATGAATTCTTTTGTATATATCCTCATCATCTTCAAGAAGTCTGATTGAAATAAATCTTTTATCTAATCTGCATTCTTTTATTTTTTCTTTTACGTTTTCTATCTCTTCTTCCACAATTTCGGAATAATAAATTCTCGGAGTGTTTTTTTCCTCATATGTTTTTATAACTTTTTCAAAAAGCTCTTCAAGACCGAAATTCTCTTTTGCAGAAACATTCTCAGCCCTTATGTTTGTCAGTTTAAAAAATTTATTTGTACCAATCTCCCCTCCCTGCCTTGAATACTCATCATACATATTAAAAGCAATTACCATGGGTTTGTTTAAATCCGCAACCTGCCATGAAAAAACAAGGTTTTTTTGAAGCTGGTTTGAATCTACCACATTAAGAATCAAATCATACTCTTCATTTATCAAAAAATCTTTTGTAACTTTCTCTTCGGGAGTATAAGGATGCAGTGAATAAGTCCCCGGAAGGTCTATAAGTTTTAATTTAAATCCACCTCTTTCAAACTCGACTTCTTTTTTTTCAACCGTTACCCCACTAAAATTTCCCACATGTAAAGTAGCCCCGCTTATAGAATTTATTAAATGGCTCTTTCCAACATTCGGCTGACCAACAAGCGCTATTTTTATCTCTCTCATTCTCCACTCTCCATTCTCAATTCTCAATTTTTTCAACTTCTATTTCCCTCGCCTCTTCATCTCTTAGCGCAACGTTTACTCCGTTTATATCTATATCAAAAGTATTTTTGGCAAGTGTATGTTTTAGCACTTTTACCTTCTCCCCCCGTGCAAAACCCATTGATAACAATTTACTTTTTAAAGGCTCTTTTGCATGAATTTTTTTGATAATTCCGCTATCACCCATATTTAATTCGTTAAGTCTCATCTCTCTCCTTTAAATATGTTTATGAGATTACGGGTAGATAAGTATATGAGTTTTTCACAATAATTTTTAATTTCCCATCCACTAATACACCCATCACTCATCATCCATACTTCCTTTTTCTACTCCTTACATCCTTCTCAATCTTCTCTCATCAACCCATTCTCTCATCAACCCATTCGCTCATCCACCCTTTCACCATTGACTCTTTTGCTGGTATAATATCACAACAGATAAAAATCTTTTTTGATATATATCAAGATTAAGGAGAAAAAATGATTCTTAAAACCCCTCTCAAATCAGATTCAATTAAAATTATGCTTTTAGGAAGCGGAGAACTTGGGAAAGAAGTGGCTATTGAAGCAAATAGACTTGGCTGTGAAGTAATAGCGGTTGACAGATATCCAAACGCTCCGGCAATGCTTGTTGCTCAAAAATCTTATGTTATAGATATGAAAGAAAAAGCACAGGTTTTAGATGTAATTAGAAGAGAAAAACCAGACTTTGTACTGCCTGAGATTGAAGCTATTAATATTGAGGCGCTTTTTGAAGCGGAAAAAGAAGGAATTCATATAATCCCGAATGCCGAAGCTGTAAACAAAACAATGAACAGAAAAAACATAAGAGTTTTTGCCGCCGAAACACTCGGACTTAAAACTTCAAAATATGAATTCGTTTCAACCTATGAAGATTTAAAAACTGCCTGCGATAAACTCGGCTATCCGGTGGTTGTTAAGCCTATAATGAGCTCATCGGGACACGGACAAAGCATTGTAAAATCTCCTGAGGAAGTAATAACCGCGTGGGAATTTGCAAAACAGGATGCAAGAGGTAACGCGGATGAACTGATAGTAGAAGAGTTTATCGATTTTGATTATGAAATTACGCTTCTTACCGCCAAAAACGACAAAGAAATAGTATTTTGTCCTCCAATCGGACATATTCAAAAAGGAGGTGATTATATATTTTCATGGCAAAAAATGGAGATGAGCGATACAGCTTTAAAAAAAGCTCAACATATTGCCAAAACAATAGTTGAAGGACTTGGCGGCAGAGGAATATTTGGAGTTGAAATGTTTATAAAAGGCGATGAGGTATATTTCAGCGAAGTTTCCCCAAGACCTCATGATACTGGACTTGTCACACTTATTACCCAATCTCAAAGCGAATTTGCACTTCACATAAGAGCCGTACTTAATCTTCCTCTTGGATTTGAATTTACAACGCCAGGTGCAAGTGCTGCTTTTAAATCAGACAAAGAAACTTACAATCCTACTTTTGAAATTGAAAATGAAGTATTTTCCAAAAATTCAAGATTTATAGTATTTGGAAAGCCGGTTGCACATAAAGGAAGAAGAATGGGAGTATTGCTTGTAAGTGACAAAAGTGCAAAAAAAGCTCTCAAAACTGCTGAAATTCTTATCAATAAAATCAGTCTCAAATAAAAAACTGATTAAAATTTAATCACTTTTTCTTCTTTTTTCTTTCTATTTTATACTAAAATTAACTCAAAATTAAAAAAGGAGTTGTTATGAAAAAAGTTGAAGCGGTTATTAAACCTTTCAAGCTTGAAGATGTCAAAGAAGCATTGTTTGAAATCGGTATTAGCGGAATTACGGTGAGTGAAGTAAAGGGTCACGGAAGACAGCAGGGTCACACTGAACTTTACAGAGGGGCTGAATATGTGGTTGATTTCCTTCCGAAAATCAAAATTGAAATAGTTGTAAAAGAAGAAGACGTTGAAAAGGTGATAGAAGCTATCACTCAACACGCAAGAACAGGCAAAATCGGTGACGGAAAAATTTTTGTTATGCCGGTTGAAAAAGTTATCAGAATCAGAACAGGCGAAGAAGACGAAGAAGCAATATAAAAATGTAGAATGAAGAATTGAGAATGGAGAATAATTTTTAAAAAGGAGTGATTATGGACTTTTCATGGGTTTTGGATACTTTTTTTGCACTGTTTGCATTTACATTGATTATTTTGATGGTGCCCGGCTTTGCAATGCTTGAAGCGGGACTTGTCAGAACAAAAAACGTAACAACCGTTCTTACGGTAAATACTATGATTTACATAGTGGCAAGTTTGGTGTTTTTCTTTTGGGGATATACATTGGCATTTGGCGGATGGGACGGAAGTTCTATGAGTATGTACGCCGCATTTTTATTCCAAATGGCGTTTGTCGGTAAAACGGTAAATATTATGAGCGGAGGTGTTAGTGAGAGAACAAAAGTAATTCCTCTTGCAATATTCACTATTTTTATGGCCGGACTTATTTATCCACTTGTTGTAAACTGGACATGGGGAGCTGACATGCTAAAAGATACGTTTTTAGATATCTCTTCTATGCATGACTTAGCAGGTTCAACCGTAATTCATTCAACAGGTGCATGGGCGCTTTTAGCGGCTATATTAATTATAGGACCAAGAAAAGGAAAATATAAAGACGGTAAAATCAGAGTTTATCCTGCAAGCAATATTCCACTTGTTGTACTCGGGGCTTTTTTACTATGGATTGGATGGTTTGGATTTAACGGCGGAAGTGTAGGAAGCATTTCAAGCAAAGAAGCAGCTAATACTGTGGCTCTTGTAATTATGAACACAAACAACGCAGGACTTATAGGCGGACTTGTTGTTATGATTCTTGTATATCTTCAATACAAAAAATTTGATATTACAATGATTCTAAACGGTGCTCTTGGGGGACTTGTTGCAATTACCGCAGGTGCGGATGTTGTAAATCCGATTAGTGCATTGATAATAGGGGCAATAGGCGGTGCTCTTGTATATTATGCGGTACCGTTTTTTGACAAATTAAAACTTGACGACCCGGTAGGTGCGCTTTCAGTGCATTTGGTAAACGGTATTTGGGGAACAATAGCAACAGGTATTTTTGCAAAAGACGTAAGCCTTATGGCTCAAATCAAAGGTGTTGTTGTAGTAGGTGTTTTTGCGTTTGTTGCTTCATATGTGATTATTTATATCATAAATAAAATTGTTCCGTTCAGAGCTGATGAAGAATCTGAAATTGAAGGTCTTGATGTCAGTGAATGCGGTCTTGAAGCCTATCCTGAATTTAAAAGGGCATTTTAAGCCCTTTTAGATTTTAAACTGTTTAATTTCTTCTAATAATTCCTGAGCCAGTTTTGCAATTCTTTCAACATATGTTTTATTTTTCATAATATTTTCTTCATTTTGAGTGGAAAGTTCTTTAATTGTATGCATTTGCTCGATAAATTTTTCCATTTTTTTAACAATCTGCTCAATATTTTGAACATTTTCTTCAACTTTTACAACAACACTTCCCATCTCATCGGATACCGATTCTATTTGATTTTGAGCGTTAAATGTTTTTTGCGTAAGTTCGCTTACATGCTCTATATTTTTACTCATATCACTGCTTGCCGAGTTAATGGCCTGAACAATTATATTTATTGTTGCATCAATTTCACCAAGGCTTTTTTGAGTTCTCTCAGCCAGTTTTCTAACTTCATCCGCAACAACGGCAAATCCTCTTCCATGTTCTCCCGCCCTTGCAGCTTCAATTGCGGCATTAAGTGCAAGAAGATTTGTCTGGTCTGCAATTTCCCTGATAACAGTCAGTACATTTTTAACCTGCTCGGCATCTTGTGAGAGCTGGACAAGTTTATTTGAAAGCTCATATTCGTTTTCTGAATTTTGCTGTATATTTCCTACTGTCTCTTCAATAATTTTAACAGCTTCTTTTAAGTTATCATTTGCATTAAGGATAGCTTTTTTAACCTCATTTGAATTCTCGGCTTCCGTTTGAAGCTGATTTTTAATTGTATCTGCATTTTCTGATGCATTAGTAACAATTTCGGCTTCTTTTTTAATATTTTCGGTAATTTTGTCAAATGAGTTTTTAAGAGTTGTGGAAACCGCTTTGTTTTCTTCTGATGAATTTGTGGCTCTTTGCATAACCTCATGTAAAGAAGCCAAAAATCCTCTTAAAGCTCTCCTGATTTCGCCGAATTCGTCATCTTCATAAATTCTAACTTCAATAGAAAGGTCTTTATCTCTTGCAATCATCAAAATAAGATTTTTAAGACTTCTAAGCTGCATTGAAAAAGATCTTATGATAATAATAGAAATTACAATAATTATTGCCGAAACTATTAAACCGATAATCAAATCCATTATTGCCGTATCATGAATTGAATTAAGATCTTTTTTAATAATCTTCGCAATTGTGTCATCAATTTTTTTAAGATAATTTATTTTTTTAGTGATAGTCTTAAACCAATATTCAGCATCTATGTTAAATCCGCCCGTTTTATGGTGTGAAATTGCTATTTCTCTCATTTTTTCAACTTCGGCAAAAGGAGCTTTTTTTATTGTTTCATAATAAAGTTTTTTCATTTCGTCATTTGCAAATGTCAAAAAGTCATCAATAAAAGCTTTTTGCTGAGCAACAAGTGTAATAAACTTCGTATACATCCCCGGTGCAAATTTATCAGCACCAAATGTAGCACTAAGAACCGCTCTTTCAATACCCGCTCTTTCTTTTGCTTTTAGAAAACTCGTATATGCCGCCAAATCCATTGCTATTTTTTCATTCGGGGCATATTTTGCACTCATTCCGATAATTTTTAATATCAAAGCATTCATCTGAGAATACCATTTAACCTCATCTTTTAAAGAGATTTCAAGATTATCGACTTTTCTTCTTATTTGAGGGAGTCTGTTTAAATATTCATTAAAAAGCCTGTTTATAGACTCTTTTAATTCAGGCGGAAATTTGTTTAAATCGACTTTACTTAAAAACTCTTTTAACTCTTGAATTCTTTGGTCTGTAAGTTTTCTCTGCTTTGGAAGAATAGTGGAAAACTTCTTACCGTGACTGCCCAGATATCCGGCACTTGCACCCCTTTCTTTTTGCGTTTCGTGTATAAGGGTGCTTAGTTTTGTACTTAAATTAATAAGAGTTGTAAGTTTATGTTTGTTTTCAATAAATTGTTTGTGATTAACAAGCTCTTTTCCTATAAAATAAGATACCATAAGCAAAGAAAAAAATACAATTAAAATAATTTTGGTTTTTAAACTAAGCGAACGAAGATAATGCATACGTTTTCCTTTTTATTGTTGTAGTTGTTACATATAATCGGCCATATTTGTTATAATTTAAGCAAAAAGGAGAAAAAATGAAAGCACCTGATTTTTGTCTTCCGAATCAAGACGGAGTTGAAATATGTCTGAGGGATTTAAAAGGCAAATGGATAATTCTTTATTTTTACCCAAAAGACAATACTCCGGGATGTACAACAGAAGCAAAAGAATTCAGTGAACTGCTTGATGAATTTGAAAAATTAGGGGCTGTTGTTATTGGAGTAAGTCCGGATTCACCTAAAAAACACTGCAATTTCATAGAAAAACACGGACTTAAAATAACGCTTTTAAGCGATGAAAGCAAAGATGTTTTAAAAGCATACGACGCATGGGGCAAAAAGAAAATGTACGGCAAAGAATACGAAGGTGTTATACGCTCTACATTTATAATAAACCCCGAAGGTGAAATAGTAAAAGAATACAAAAAAGTAAAAGCAAAAGGACACGCCGCAAAAGTACTTGAAGATTTAAAAGAACTTGTTAATTCCTGATGTTTTGGAGTAATTTCAAAAATTTACATCTTATAGCGGGACACAGGGGAAATAGACACTATTTCCCCGAAAACACTTTAATCGCTTTTAAAAACGCTAAAAAGTGTGATTTTATAGAACTTGATATTCAGCTTACAAAAGATAACGAAATAGTAATAATTCATGACGAAACTCCAAAAAGAACTTCAAATTTCAATACTGACAAAAAAATTTCACAGCTTACTTTAAAAGAACTGAAAGAACATAATTTCGGTGAATGGTTTTTAGAAAAAGATCCTTATAAAACTAAAAAATTTTTAACTTCAAAAGATATAAAAGAAATAAAAAAACAGACAATCCCCACACTCGAAGAAGCCCTGAAAGTAATAAAAAAACCGATAAATATAGAAATAAAATCAAAAGAGATGGATTTGGAAAAACTTCTTTTTTTAATTAAAGGCAAAGAAAATAAAATTTTAATATCTTCATTTCATCACAATCATCTGAAAAATATAAAAAAATTAAATCCCGGGATTTATACCGCACCGCTTGATGAAATAAAAAGAGAAAATATACTTGAATATATTAAAGAGTTTAATACCAAAAATTACAATATTTCCAAAGATATAGCCGATAAAAAATATTTGAAATATCTTGTAAAAAACAACATCAATGTAAGCGTTTATACGGTAAACAAAAAAGAGAAGATAAAAAGATATTTCAAAAAAGGAGTTAAGGCGGTTTTTAGGGATTATTGCTAAAATCCGTATCTTTTCATAGCGGCGGCCGCTTCTCTTTTAAGTTCTTTTTCTTTCATAACCTGTCTTTTGTCATGAAGTTTTCTACCCTTAGCCACTGCAATTTCAAGTTTTGCCCTGTTGCGGTTATTAAAATATATCTTTGTAGGAACAAGTGTATAGCCCCTCTCACTTGTGTATCCTGCAAGTTTTGCAATTTCGTCTTTGTGTAAAAGAAGTTTTCTCGGGCGTTTTTCTTCGTGTCTGAATGCTTTATACGTTGAATCAAGATTGCTTATATGTCCTTGAACCCACCATGCCTCACCGTCTTTTATTCTGACAAACGAATCTTTAAGGTTTGCCCTGCCAGCTCTTAGTGCTTTTACTTCACTGCCTTTAAGTTCAATCCCCGCTTCATATTTATCAAAAATATCATAATCATGATATGCTTTTCTGTTTGTAGCAACTACTTTCATTTCCCCTCCTTAGGCAAAAAAAGAGTCCCGTTTGTCTGTTTGTTTGCAAGTATTTCTTTTACACTCTCTAAATTTTTACCGTTTGTAAGATACATAGGAATGTCTCTTTCCATCAAAAATTTTGCGGCTTTAAGTTTGGTAACTATTCCTCCGGTTGCAAATTTGTCATTTGGGTCACATTCCTGTTTTAGCCATTCGTCTTTTATTTCATTTACCGTTTTTATAGGTTTGGCATTTTGATTTGTTTTGGGGTTATCAGTATAAAATGCATCGATATCGCTTAGCATTATAAGCATATCGGCATCAAAATAATATGTAACATAAGCACTCAGCTGGTCATTGTCTCCAAAAAGTATCTCTTCAACAGATACCGAATCGTTTTCATTGATAATAGGTATTACTTTGTTTTCAAGCAATACATTAATCATTTTTTTTGCATATTCCGTTCTTTTTCTGCTATCAAGGTCAGCAGCTGTAAGCAATACCTGAGCTACGGTGGTATTATATTTATTGAATCTCTCTTTGTATTCCCTCATCAAAAGGGGCTGACCGATTGCAGCAAGAGCCTGTTTGTTTTCAAGTTTTGATTTATCAAGAGGGCATTTGGTATATCCTGCTCCCACGGCACCTGAGCTTACAAGCATAATTTCATAATCTTTATTAAGTTCGCTTAAAAGTTTTACAATTTCATCAATTCTGCCGCTTAATTTCCCGTTTTCGTATAAAGTGGCGGTACCTACTTTAAATACCAGTCTATTCATCTTTTGTTCTTTCGAGCATATCGGCAAGTGCAAATTTCAAAGCATCAAGATTTATTTTTGCCACAGCACTTATCGGGAGTATAAATGTTTTATTGTCAAAATAACAAGGATATTCACTGTTTGCACCGTATTTACACTCATTTGGCTCAATATTCATTTTTTCGAAAAATTCTTTTATTTTTTCTGCTTCAACGGCGTCTATTTTATTTAGGGCAATTGCATAAGGTCTGTTTGAGAGTTTTTCACTGTAATTTTTAAGCTCTTTTTTTAAAGTTTCAAACTGATACACAGAGTCTCTGAATGATGCCATATCAATTACATAAAGAATAATTTTTGTTCTTTCTATATGTTTTAAAAATTGAAGCCCAAGACCTTTGCCCTCATGTGCCCCTTCGATAATTCCTGGAATATCCGCCATTACAAAACTTCTGTATTCATCTATTTTTACAACTCCGAGTTTTGGTGTAAGTGTTGTAAATTCATAATTTGCAATCTCAGGTCTTGCGTTGCTAAGTGCACTGATAAGAGTAGATTTCCCGGCATTTGGAAATCCTACAAGCCCGACATCAGCTATAAGTTTAAGCTCCATTATTATTTCAAGCTCTTTGCCTTCTTCACCCGGCTGTGCATATCTTGGCACCTGCTGTCTTGGGCCTCTGAAATGCCAATTTCCAAGACCGCCTCTTCCGCCTTCAAGAAGTATTTTTCTTTCACCGTGTTTTTTCATATCAAGCAAGACTTCACCGGTATTTGCATCTTTTATAACAGTCCCCGGCGGTACTTTAAGAATTAAATCTTCACCATCAGCTCCATGTTTTTTTCTACCCTCACCCGGTCTTCCTATTCCTGCTTTTAAAACTCTCTTGCCTTTAAAATGTGAAAGAGTATTTGTATTATTGTCACATTCAATTATAACATCGCCGCCTTTGCCACCATCTCCTCCGTCAGGTCCGCCTTTTGGCACGAATTTTTCTCTTCTGAAACTCACGCACCCAGCTCCGCCTTTTCCGGATTTGACTGTAAGTTTTATATGATCAACAAACATAAAATATACTCCTTGTAAAATATATGAAATTTTAACATAATTAAATTTTATTGAATTATTAGTTGTTTAAATAATATGAGGGCTTAAAAATAAAAAAAGAGGAAAAATTAATCTTTTGTAGGATAAACTGATACTTTTTTTCTGTCTTTATCTTTAATTTCAAATTTTACATATCCGTCAATTAAAGCAAAAATTGTATGATCTTTTCCCATACCTACATTATTTCCGGGATGAACTTTTGTTCCTCTTTGTCTAATGATAATATTTCCGGCTCTTACAAATTCTCCACCGAATTTTTTAACGCCAAGTCTTCTACCGGCTGAATCTCTGTTATTCTGAGTTGACCCTTGTCCCTTTTTGTGTGCCATTTCTGCTCCTTAATTACGCTTTGATTTCTTTTACAACAACTCTTGTAAAGTCTCTTCTGAAACCTCTTTTTTTCTTAGAGTCTTTTCTTCTTCTTTTTTTGAAAATAATAACTTTTTTCCCTCTACCGTTGTTGATAACTTCCAAAACTACTTTTGCTCCCTCAACCACAGGAGTTCCTATTTTAACTTCGTTATCATCTTTAACTAAAATTACATCGTTAATTTCAATTGTTTGTTTTGGCTCTGCGCCTTCAATTCTATCAAGTTCTAAAATATCTCCCTGATGAACTTTATATTGTTTCCCGCCGTGTTTAATTACTGCATACATATTTTAACCCTTTTACTCTGGTTTTAGGATGAAATATTACCAGCAAATCCTTAAAAATAACTTAAATTAAGAAATTTTTAAGAAATTACCGCAATACATTCTATTTCTACTTTTGCACCTTTTGGCAAATCTTTTACAGCCACCGCGCTTCTTGCCGGTTTATGCGAAAAATACTCTCCGTAAACTTCATTAACAGCCGCAAAATCATTTATATCAGCCAAAAATATTGTGGTCTTTACAACATTGCTGATATTAGCACCTGAGGCATTAAGAACTGCTTTTAAATTCTCGCAAACCTGTTTTGTCTGTGTTTTTACATCACCATCCAAAAATTCACCGGCAGGAGTTAATGCAATCTGACCTGATGTAAATATGATATTTCCTACTTTTACAGCCTGAGAATAAGGTCCTATTGCTTCTGGGGCGTTTGATGTGTGTATTTTTTGCATCGCTGTCCTTTTTGTATGCAATTATACCAAATCCCCTTTTTTTAATTTACCTTTTTCTTCTTTTATTATGCCTCTTTTTATTGCTTTATCTATTGCTTCACTTGCTAAAAACCTACCTATTTCTATCAAAACCGGAGCTTTATGAAAATCATACCACTTAGCAATATTTCTTGGCACATCAATTTGTATATCAGGTACATATTCGGCTTTTCTGTATCTGTAAATTACATCCATCATCAAATCGATAGATTTATTAACAGGTGTCTCTTTTTCTTTAAATAGATTTGACCATAAATCTTCCAAAAGATTTTGCATATTTTCCGTCTCTTTGGAGGGTTTAAAATCAATCTCTCTCTCAGGTGCATATAAATCCACAGCTATAATCAAATCTGCCATATCACTCATTACAGGAGCAATAGGAAGAAGATTCAAAACTCCACCATCTACTAAAATTCTTTTATTTATAATAACAGGATCAAACACTCCTGGAATTGCACTTGAAGCCTGCATCGCCTTACACAGATTACCTCTTTGAAACCATACTTCTCTTTTTTTAGTAAGGTCAGTAGCAACCGCCGTAAATTTTATAGGCAGTTCTTCAATTTTAATATCTTTTCCGACAATTCCCCTTATCTTTTTAAATATTTTATTCCCATCAAGTTTAAAAGGAGATTTTAAAAATTTAAAAATGTCCAAAAAATCAAGACTTCTCACCCATTTCTTGTATTCATCCAAAGTCCCGCATGCTTCAAGCCCACCTATTACCGCTCCCATAGAGGTTCCAGAAATACTTTTAATCTCAAAACCCCTTTTTTTTAATTCCTCTATAATTCCTATATGTGCATAGCCTCTGGCTCCCCCTCCTCCTAAAACAAGTGATATATTCACATTAATCCTTTTATAAAAAATTTTTTTATGATAATATTAACAAAAAGGAGAAAAAATGAAAAAAATTTTACTCGGTTTGATTATTTCTGTATTTGCATTCGCAAGTGCAACGGAAGTGACGACAATTGATAGAAAAACAACAAAAAATTCCATAATTTTCGTGTATGATGTTCCGGATAACAACTTTAACGATTTAAAATCAAAACCTGATTTCTATAAAAACCTTCTTACAAACATGGTATGTAAAAACAAAAATGCGAGATTATTGGCTGATAGTATGAATATCGTATATGATTATAGAAAACATTCAAACAATAAAGATAAAGTGGTAATAACTATTAAAAAAGGTACTTGCGAGTTATTAAAACAATAAAAATTTAAAAGCGAAGTTATTTAACTTCGTTAAAACATAAAATTGTCAAAGGCAATTTGTAAAAAAAGTAAAAGGAGGAATTACATCATTCCTCCCATACCTCCCATTCCGCCCATATCTGGCATTGCAGGAGCTTTTTCGTCTTTTGGTTCTTCTGTTACAGCCGCTTCTGTTGTAAGAAGCAGACCGCTTACGCTTGTTGCGTTTTGAAGTGCGATTCTTTCTACTTTTGTAGGGTCGATAATTCCGGCTTCAAACATATTTACATATTCTCCTGTTGCCGCATTAAATCCTGTGTTTTCGTCAGCTTCTTCTACGGTTAGAGCTACCACACCAGGTTCATATCCTGCATTTTGAGCAATTTGTTTGATTGGAGCTTTTACAGCTCTTTTAATGATATCAATACCGATTTGCTCATCAGGGTCTACTGATTCAACCTCCGCTTTTTTAGCAGCTTTAAGAACAGCCGCACCACCACCGATAACAATACCTTCTTCAACCGCCGCTTTTGTAGCGCTTAGAGCGTCATCAACTCTATCTTTTTTCTCTTTCATTTCAGTTTCAGTTGCCGCACCTACTTTAATAACTGCAACACCGCCGCTAAGTTTTGCAAGTCTTTCTTGTAATTTTTCTCTGTCATAATCACTTGTTGTCTCTTCAATTTCTTTTTTGATTTGTTTAATTCTCGCTTCAATTGCCGCTTTATCGCCTTTACCATCAACAATTGTAGTATTTTCTTTATCCACTACAATTCTTCCGGCTTGTCCAAGGTCTGCAAGTGTTGCGCTTTCAAGTGTTCTTCCAAGCTCTTCACTTATAACTTGTCCGCCTGTTAAAATCGCAATATCTTGAAGCATTGCTTTTCTTCTATCACCAAATCCAGGCGCTTTTACAGCCACTACGTTTAATACGCCTCTTAATTTATTAACAACAAGTGTTGCAAGAGCTTCACCTTCTATGTCTTCTGCGATGATTAATAACGGTTTGTTTCCAGCTTGTACCATTTGTTCAAGCAATGGCAATAAATCTTTCATATTGCTGATTTTTTTGTCATACAATAAAATGTATGCATCTTCATATTCAGCCACCATTTTATCAGGATTTGTTACAAAATACGGACTTAAATATCCTCTATCAAACTGCATACCTTCAACAACTTCGAGTTCATCTTGAAGAGATTTTCCTTCTTCAACAGTAATAACTCCGTCTTTTCCTACTTTATCCATAGCTTCCGCGATAAGCTCACCTATTTTTTTGTCATTGTTTGCCGAAATTGTTGCAACCTGAGCAATTTGCTCTTTATTTTCAACAGGTTTGCTCATTTTTTTAAGCTCTTCTATAATAGCCGCAGCTGCTTTATCCATACCTCTTTTTACTGCTATTGGATTTGCACCAGCTGTTATGTATTTTAGACCTTCTTTAAAGATTGCATGTGCCAAAACAGTTGCTGTTGTTGTACCATCCCCTGCTTCATCAGCAGTTTTGCTTGCAACTTCTTTTACAAGCTGAGCTCCCATATTTTCAACTGGGTCTTTTAATTCAATCTCTTTTGCAACAGACACACCGTCTTTTGTAATGTGAGGTGCTCCAAAACTTCTTTGAAGAAGTACGTTTCTACCTTTTGGACCCATTGTAACTCTAACGGCGTCCGCTAATTTTTCAACTCCTGCAAGTAATTCGTTTCTTGCTTTATCAGAATATACGATTTCTTTTGCCATTACTCCCCTCCTTTAATTATTTTTCAATTTTTCCAAGAATATCATCAGTATTCAATACAAGATATTCTTTTCCATCAATTGTTATATCTGTTCCCGCATATTTTGCGAAAACTACTGTATCACCTTCATTAATAGGTAAGTTTTCATCTTCTTCAACTTCTTTTGAAATTGCTACAACTTTACCTTCAAGAGGTTTTTCTTTTGCATTGTCAGGAATAATAATTCCACTTGCAGTTTTTGCCTCTTCTTCTAATCTTTCAACCAACACTCTTAGGCCTAACGGTTTAAACATCTCCTCCTCCTTTTGTCAATTATTGATTTTAACTGACGAAATTATAATAAAAAATTGATGAAAAGTCAACAAGTTTTATCTTTTTCTTTAAGAATATTTAGTGTTTTTTGCTAAAAATATTTAATATTCATCCCATCATCTTATTTGGAAGCCAAAGTGAAAGTTCAGGAATATAAGTAATTAAGATGAGTCCGAGTAACATTACCAAAAACCAAGGAAGTACAGATTTTACAACTTCTTTAATAGGTTCACCCGTAATTCCGCTTGCAACAAAAAGATTAAGCCCCACAGGAGGTGTGAGCATTCCAAGCTCCATATTTATAGTAATAATTACACCAAAATGTATAGGGTCTATCCCCAAAGTTTTGGCAATTGGAAGAAGAAGCGGAACCATAATCATAATAATTGAGCTTGGTTCCATAAAATTACCTGCCACAAGTAACATTATATTAACAGCTATTAAAAACATAACTTTATTTAAATGCATATTTAAAACAAATTGTGTAAGCATTTCAGGAATATTTTCAAGAGTTAAAAAATAAGCAAAAACGGAAGCGTTTGCAATAATAAATAAAATAATACCACTTGTTTTTGCACTTTCAAAAAAGACTTCGCCCAATTCTCTTATTTTTATATCTTTATAAATAACAATAGAAACAAAAAGCGCCCAAACTGCACTGACAGCCGCAGCTTCTGTGGGAGTAAAAATACCTCCGTAAATTCCACCTATAATTATTACAATCGTCATTAAAGCCCAAAAACTATCTTTAAATTTCTCCCATCTTTCCTTCCAGCTTGCCGGCTTTGTTTTTTTAAATCCAAGCCTTTTAGCCCCAATGTATGTTACCGCCATAAGCATTGAGCCAATTAAAATCCCAGGTATTATTCCCGCCATAAAAAGTTTTCCGATACTCTCATCAGCAGTTACTCCGTAAATAATCATAACAATACTCGGCGGAATTAAAATACCAAGACTTCCTGCCGTTGTAATAGTACCTATCGCGTAAGTTTTAGGATACCCAGCAGCCGTAATCGCCCCAAACATAATCGAACCTATCGCGGCAACTGTCGCAGGAGAGCTTCCGCTCACAGCCGCAAATACAATACTCGCTAAAATTGCCGCTATCGGAAGACCACCTGGGAGATGTCCCACAAATGCTTTTGCAAATTCAATTATCCTTTTGGCACTTCCGCCTTTACTTAATAAATTACCGGCTAAAATAAACATAGGAATAGCCATAAGAGCATATTTATCAAGCTGTTGGAACAGATTGCTTGAAAGGTCTATAAGCAAATCGCTTCCTTCAAAAAAATAAGCCGTTATAAAAGTAGAAAGTCCAAGAGCAACTGCAACCGGAACACTCAAAAATAAAAGTAAAAAAAACACTCCAAACAAAACACCCACTATCATTTCGCCACCTCAAACTCTTCATCAAGCTCTTCAATAATCTCTTTTTCCTCTTGCTTTCTTATTTTTTCAGCAGGAGTTAATAAATCGTCTTTTAATTTGAAAATCACCATAAAAATCCCAAAAACGGCACTTACAGGCAAAATCAGATAAACAATCCACATCTTTATACCCAAATCCACACTGACTTCGGCGCTGGCTTTTACCCCAAGGTCCGGATCGAAAATAAAAACATAACTGAAATATGCAATAATCCAAAGATACAATAAATTAATAAAATCAACAATAATAATTACTATTTTTGCCAAAGTATTTGGTAATTTATCAAGTAAAAGAGTCACTTTTATATGTGCACCTTTTCTAAATAGATAAGCCGCCGCAAAAAGTGCGGAATAAATAAAAAGATAGCTTGTAAGCTCAAATGCCCATTCTATGCTTTTATTAAGTAAAAATCTTACGGCAACATTGACAAAAGCAAGCAATACCCCTGCAAAAATAGTAAAAGAAGTAAGGAATATTAAAATTCCTTGTAAAGTTTTATCTAAAAATTTCATTCACCTTCTTTTATAACTTCTTCGATTAGATTTTTACCTATTGTATTGTAAAATTTAGGATAAATACTTCTAAGTTTTTTAACCCATAATTCCCTTTGCTGTTGTGTTAAAGTATCAATTTCAAGTTTTCCTGTTTTTTTAGCGTATTCTTTTATTTTGTTAAGCTGGTCATCATTAAGCTCTTTTGCCCATACTCTTTCTTTTGCCGTTGCTTCTTTCATAGCCTGTAAAACCACTTTTTTCATATCGTTTGGAAGTTTGTTCCAAAATTTTTTGCTCATTACTACAAGATATCCAAGATAACCGTGGTTTGTAAGAGTCATATATCTTTGAACTTCATAGAATTTTTTAGTGTAAATATTTGAAATAGTATTTTCCTGACCATCAACAACTCCTTGTTGAAGAGCAGAATAGACTTCACTAAATGGCAAAACTACCGGAATCGCCCCAAGAGCTTTAAACTGTTCTATTAAAACTTTTGAACTCATAACTCTGAATTTAAGTCCTTTACAATCTTCCGGTTTAATTAAAGGTCTTTTAGAATCTGTCATTTCTTTAAATCCATTATCCCAATAAGCAAGTGCCACATACCCTTTTTTTGTAACCATATCTCTTAGTTTTTGACCGACTTTACCATCAAGCACTTTATGAAGATGGTTTTCGTCTTTAAAAAGAAAAGGCAAATCAAAAAGCCCAAGCTGTGGTACAAGTCCCGTAAATTTTGAAAAAGAAGGAGCCGCCATTTGAACCGCATTAAATTTCATTTTTCTAAGAACAGCTTTATCACCTCCAAGCTGAGCATTTGGATAAACTTCAACTTTTATTTTACCGTGTGAGAGCTCTTCTACTCTTTTGGCAAAATAATCTGCCGCTTTTCCTTTTGGAGTATCCGGCGATACAACATGAGAGAATTTAATAACATAATCAGCCGCAAATGACATACTAACAATCAAAGCTGCTGAAAGCAATCCTTTAAACAATTTCATTTTTTCTCCTTTTTATTTATTATACTCCTAAAACATTAAACTTTAAAAAACATTAAAATTTAATATTTAATTAATGTGAAAAATAGTAACAATTAAGTATTGACAAGATAAAAAAAATTTAATATCATTTCATTCCTTGTGGTGAGGTAGCTCAGCTGGCTAGAGCGCCGGTCTCATAAGCCGGAGGTCGGGAGTTCAAGTCTCCCCCTCACTACCATAAAAATACTTCACCAAATAATAAAAATATAAAAAATTTTTCAATTTATAACACTTTTTTTATTATAATCCCTCAAAAATTTATATTTTTTCAATATAATTAATCAAAAAAGGCATATTTTGCTTAACAATAAACGATTTTCACTTTTTGAGAATAAAAAAGAACAAAATTATTTAAATAACCTAATAGCAAAAATTGATAATCCCAAAATTTATAAGAAATATCAGAAAATATATGAAGATTTTGAAAAAATAATATCTTTTGAAGAACTTGAAAAATTTATAAATCAATATAAAATCAATATAAAATTCGATACAAATAAAGCAATAAATGAAATAAAAGAAGAAATAGCCTACGAACTCATAGAATCAATTTACAAAAAAATCAATCCTTAATTTTGATATAATTACCAAAAAGGCTTTTCTTGGTACTTGCTTTAAAATACAGACCCAAAAAATTCGAACAAATCATAGGACAAGACGCTATTGTCAAAACACTTACAAATGCTCTTTCTCAAAATAAACTTGCACACGCATACCTTTTCTCAGGTCTTAGAGGAAGCGGTAAAACCACGACTGCCAGGATATTTGCAAAAGCAATGCAATGTGAAAACGGACCGACTCCAACTCCTTGTGAAATATGCGAGAACTGTAAAATGGCAAATGAAAATTCTCATATCGATATTATCGAAATGGACGCCGCAAGTAACCGCAAAATCGAAGATATAAGAGAACTTATAGAGCATACAAAATATAAACCTTCAATCGGAAGATATAAAATTTTTATTATAGATGAAGTTCATATGCTCACAAATGAAGCATTTAACGCCCTTTTAAAAACTTTGGAAGAACCTCCTGAATATGTTAAATTCATAATGGCAACAACAGATCCTTTGAAACTTCCTTCGACAATACTTAGTAGAGTTCAGCATTTCAGATTCAACAAAATACCTGAACATACAATTGAGAGCTATCTTCAAAAAGTACTCGCCGAAGAAAACATCGGTTTTGAAGCAGAAGCTTTGAGACTAATTGTCAAAAATGCAAGGGGAAGCGTAAGAGATTCTCTAACACTTCTTGATCAGGCAATAGCCTATTCAAGCGGAAATATCACTCTTGATAAAACGGTTGAAATGCTTGGTGTTTTAAATCCGGAAATAATTTCAAAAATATTTAAACTGATACTCGAAGGTAATAAAAAAGAACTTCAAACAATTATTTATGAAATAAAAGATTATGATATGGAATTTATCATAGATGAAATAATTCTGTTTTTAAAAGAAGCTCTTTTTAACGGTTCGCTTCCTCTTATTACACTTCAAAGATTTTTCAATATTATTAATGATTCAAAAGAATTAATTAAACTTAATTCTGATAACGAATTTGTATTATCGTTAATGTTTTTTAGAATGATAGAGGCAACCAAACCCCATAAAATTGACGATTTAATCAAAAATTTAGAACAAAAAATAGATATCAACGCTTATAAACCAAAAGAAATACAAATTCTTCCAAAAGGTGAAGAACTCTTTGAAACACTTACAAAAAAACTTTTTCAAAGAGATAGTGAGCTTGGAGAATGTTTTAAAAATTCAATCAAATTTATCTCTTATGAAAACAATATCTTAACATGGGAAAGCTGCCCAAATCCTGAATGCAAAGAACTTTTTAAAAGATACTTTTCACCTGTAATAAGACCTTTGATTAACGAAGTATTCGGAGTAGGCACCAAAATAGATGTTAAAAGATGTCCTACGCCCCAACATCAAGAAGAAAAAAAAGAGATTAAACCCTCAACAAATATGTTAGATGACAAACCTACACAAGTTATAAATAAAGTAAGAGAAATTTTTGGAAGTGATGTGGAAATCACAAAAATTAATCATTAAAAAAATCACTTTTTTTGCAAAATCCTATATTAAAAGGTATCACTTTTAAAATCTCCCCTTCTTTTACAATTACTTTATTTACTAAAATTACAAGTGAATTTGAGTTACTAAGCGCACTTACCATCCCCGAGCCGTATTTATAGTTTTTATAAACTTCCCACTCCCCACATTCAAATGTTCCTAAAACTGTATGGTCTTTTTTTGGATTTACTTTAAATTCACTTTTGTTTTTTGCATATACAAAATTATAAAAGTACTCTTTTGCACCACTTAACTTTCTAAGTGCTGGTATCATAAGCGCAAATGCATTTAAATAACTACTAAGTGGATTTCCAGGAAGTGCAAAAACAAAGGTATTTTCCATTACACCAACCATCGTAGGACGCCCCGGTTTTACCATAATTCCTCTAAAAAATGATTTTAAACCGTTTTTTACAAACGCCTCATAAATAAAATCAGCATCTCCAAAACTGATACCACCCGTTGTCACTATTACATCATATCTATTTTTAAGGTTTTTTATAAACTCAACTGTTTTTTCAAGCGTATCAGGGATAATTCCTATCAAATCCGCATTAAATCCGTTTTTTTCAATAAGAGACTTGATTGAGTGAGAATTAACATTATAAATTTCTTCTTCATCTGCCTCTTCCCAAGGTTCTTTTAGCTCGTTTCCGGTTGAGAGGATTGCAATTTTTGGTTTTATGAAAGTTTTAACATTCACAATCCCCTGAGATGAAAGAAGTGCTATAACCTCAGGAGTTATTTCAGTGCCTTTTTTGACTAAAACATCCCCTTTTGTTATCTCTTCACCTTTAAGCCTGATATTCGCACCCTTTTTAATTTCAGGTATTACAATATATTCATCTGTCACTTCAATACATTTTTCAATGGGTATAACAGTATCTATCCCATCAGGCACCTTAGCCCCCGTCATAATTCTCACACATTCATCATTCTTTATTTCAAAATCTTCATACTTATCACCAGCATAAATTGTTTTTATAACCTTTAATTTTTTATTTTCGCTATTTCTAAATCCAAATCCGTCCATCGCCGAATTGCTAAAAACAGGAGCGTCCCTTCTTGCAATTATATCCTCAGCCAAAAATTCCCCCAACGCATCTTTTATAAAAATATTTTTATATAAATCAGTAGGCTTAGCGTTATCAATACACCTGTAAAACGCCTCTTTGTAACTTATTTTATCAAGCATTAACAACCTTTTTTAGGTGGATTATAACATATGTAATATATTGTAGGAGGGGTACCATTGTATCAAAACACTTTTTTATATATACTAAATTTTTATGAATCAGATTTTAACTTTTAGCGCTAAATTTACCACAATAAAATTATTTGTTTCTATTTGTTACAATGATTTTTTATTTCTTTAATGTTTATTTAAAAATATACTTTAACTATATTTAGATTTTATCTCTCTTAATTTTTTTTCACTAAGACTGACTTTATATACTTTTACTTATTTTATAATATATTTTTCAATGAATCTCTTATTCAACTTAATTCTGATTTTTTCTATGTTCTTAAATTCGTAAGAAAAATAATTAATAAGATTAATTCTTTTAAGCTTATTCTTGAGTTAAAAATTATTTAAGCTTTAATACATTTTTAACTTTTCATAATCTAAATAATTTATTTTAAATATTATTCATTTTTATGCCCTTTTTTATGCCCTTTATTTTTTATTATTTTAAATTGTAATTAAAAATTAAAATAATATTTATCCATTTTTTTTCATTTGCCATTCATCTGAAATTTTTTGCCAATTTACTTTTCGTTCCTCTTTATTAATCCATATGTCCCAAAAATTTGAATCATGAGAATGAGGCTGGTGTTCCTTTTTAAGTTCATTCATCTCTACTAAAATCGGAATAGGAGATGCCCATCCTAATAATATTGCTTTTTTTGTTGGCAATATTGGTAATTCATTTAATAATCCTCCTAAACTATCCGGAACAAGCTTCTTAATCAATTCTTGATCTTTATCATTAACAATTCTATGTAATAAAAATGTGTTACATTGTGAAAGTATTGTTGAAGAAAGTTCGGAAGGTCTTTGTGATGAAAGCATTAACCCAAGTCCAAACTTCCTCCCTTCTTTGGCTATTTTTTCAAAAGATTCAGTACATAATCTTGCTGGAGAAAAACTTCCATCATCGTAGTATCTGCCAATAAAATTATGTGCTTCTTCCATAACGATAACTGTAGGCAAAATTTCACCATTTAATCTACGATATCTTTGTAATGCTTCAAAAATAATTCTTGAAATAACTGCTACAACTATATGTAAAATCTCTTGTGGTACTATTGAAAGATCTATAACAGCAATCTCTCCATTCTCAGCATTATTTTTGCCAATATAAGTCTCTAACCATGTTACTAAATTTATATCTTCATCCGTAGATATTATAGAACTCATCCTACTGTCTGCTAAAATAGTTCTTATTCTCATAATCATAAAATCCAAATATTGTTGAATATTTTGTTCTTGGGAAAGTTTTTCAAGGTGATTAGGAAGTTCTTCTCCAAGAAAGGGTACTGGTGAATCTTCATTCGGTCCTTCTAAAAGTGTCATTCCTCCAATGTTTGACAAAAATTCTTTAAGAGTTTCAACAACTTTTTCCAATTGTTCTTTTTCAAAATTTTCATAATATTCTATTATTTTACCATCTTGCTCAAATGATTTGTGTTTACTATTTGCAATATTTTCAATTTTTTTTGCAGTTTTTAACAATAGCTCTTTTAATTGATCATCATTAACTTTTTCCGCATCATTTTTTGCATCTTGAATAATACTTTGAAGTTTTTTTCCAAATTCATTTTTTCCAGCCTTTCCTTTAAATGCTGAAATTCCTTTTGCTAAATCATTTTTTATTTCAATTAAACAACTCGAATAATATCTTCTAATACGCAACTGTTCATCACTTTCATCTTGAAAATAACCGCTACGTAACTCTCTCAAAGCTCTCCTCAAAAGTGGACGTTGTGTTTTTCCTGTTGCCTGTGAAACAGCAGACCATTCGTAACTATTCCAAAGCCAAATTGGTACTCTTAATTGTTCAAATTCACTTTTATCTTCTGGCATAACTTTAAATTTTCTAACTTGTGACGCAATATCATCAAAAGTATTTGTATATTCCCCATTTGGATCCAAAACAATAAATCTGATATTTGGATTTTTATCTTTTTTTATATTGTATTTGCTTGCCGCCGATATAGACCATCTAATCAATCCAGCTACCGAACATGACTTACCACTACCAGTATTGCCAAGTACTGCTATATGACGCCCAAATAATTTATTAGGATTGACATATACAGGTGCATTGCCGGCCAAAGGTGAAGTTCCAATTTTTATGACGGCTTGTTCATCTTTGTTTTCTACAATCGCCTTTAGCTGTTCTTGAGTAGGTAATATAACTACATCTCCAACAGATGGATAATTATAGACTCCTCTTTCAATTGAATAACCTTCTTCATTATATCTAAGTATTCCTAACGGATTAACTGACATTTTTCTTGATGGATAAGGTAAATCTACTAAATCATTGTGACCTTTTGTAAAAATACTCTTTGCTTGATCAACTCCAATCCAGGAAATAATACCCACTACAGCGCCAGTTTCATTTGGAATCAATACAAATCCATTTATTTTAGGAAATAAAATAGGTATCCCTGTATTAAGTGCTGTATTTTTTGGAGTATTATCATTAAGTATTACACGAATTTCCTTTGGTGACACAAACTCTATAGTTCCTATTGTTAAATCCCTTAGTTGTTGAAAATTCGGATTACTACTCTTCATTTTCGGAACCTTTATCGTTTGATTGTTCTAAATCACCACGATTCATACGAATTTTTTGTTCTCTCATTGTAATTCTATCTATGGCAGCCTTTGGAAGATAATGATCTACTAATTTTTCCAAATTACCAAAATGATTTCCGATCAACAAAGAAATTTGAGAAGGATTAACATCATTTAGAAATCTTTCAATTCTTCCAGATGCATTGTCAAATGAAATAATCAACAAATGTGTTGAAGGAATTAAAAGCATATCTTTGATAAAACGATTGATATGTGAATCCCCAAAACCATATCCAAAAGTAATTAAAACACTGTTAGGACGACATATTGCAGTTGAAAAATCTCGAAATAGTTCAGAATAAGGATAATAGGCAGTCTCTATACCTTTAAAAGAATTAGGATAGATAACTGTATGTTCAAAAGGAGATTTCATAACATCCGGGTGTTTTTCATTTGCCCCAAAAGGTAATGAAGTTTTTAAAATTCTATCGTTATCAAATTTCCAATCAATTGAACCATGTAGTTTTGTAAACCTTATAACCCCTTCAACATATCTCGGTTCACCACGAATTCCCGGAGGATTATAGTGATAATCTAATTCAAGACCGCTTCTAAAAACCGGCAATATTTTTCCAATAAATCTATCTAATATTAAAATCCCAGCTTCATCACACCCGTACTCCAAAAATCTATCATAATTCGTCGTAAAGAGATGAAATCTATCACGAGTAGCAGTTCGACTTGAAAAACTTATCAAAAAAGATTTTAGATATTTTAATGCTTTAGTTGCTTTATCATCATTCGCAATAATTTTTTGATAAAATTTCTTTTCGGTTTTAAGAACATTTTTTATAAATTTATTTAAATTTTCATTTATTTCTTTCTCCAGTTCCTTTGCTTTATCAGAATTAAATATTTTCAAACCTTGTAAAAGTTCTATCGCAATACGAAAATCATCCTCCAAATTTGCAGAACCTCTATTTAAATCTTTTGCTTCTTTTTCTGCAAAATTTTTGATTTCTTCACCAAAAGTATTAAACTCAACTCTATCCATTCCTTGAGAATCTATATTTGACATATGAGCAAGACCCGTAGTTAATCCTGTACCAACAAGTAAAGAGAGATGTTCACTCTGAAAAAGAGCAGCAAGCCATGGTTCAATTATATTTCTATATTTTTTAGTATCTATTTCTATATCATTTTCTCTTTGAAATTCTTCTATATCCTCTGATGGATAATAAATTTCATTACTTATTTTAACAATATGGTTTTTCGTCCAATCAATGGTCATTTTTTTCCTTTCAAAAATTTTTTTATTATAAATCCCTAATATCAATTTTTGTGTCTTATTTATTATCATAAGAACATTTTTTAGTAAAATTAAACACCAAATATCATTTAATTCCTTTGGACAGTATTGCTTTATAAACTACCTAGTTTTTTTGAAATAATTTTAGAACAATCACCAAAAGATTTTAAGTTCTCTTCCCATTATATATATTCATGTATCTAGCATTTTCTACTATTTAGCTCAGTCACAATATATAGTCTCAGACTCATTTTTTAATTTATTTACTAAATAAATATTCTACAATTTGACTCAATTATAATATATAATCTTTTTCCATCACTGATTTTATATTTTTTGTCTTTTGGTTTAAGGTGCTTTATTTTAGTATCAGTTAGAGAGCTTACAATTCTTGCCATAATAAGCCTTTAATGTTTTTCAAATATTTTACCGCAATTTTTACCGCAAAACAAGTTGGATTTTTATAAATCAAGATGGATTAAGTGAGACAAACAATTCTTTAAAAGTTCATATTTTAGGGGAGATTAATGGACATTGATAAACTTGAAGAAATATTAATCTGGCGGAGAGTGTGGGATTCGAACCCACGGTGGGCGTTAACCCACACACGCGTTCCAGGCGTGCGCCTTCAACCACTCGGCCAACTCTCCTAAGAGCAAAATTATATCAAGTTTTGAGCTTATTAAAAATAGTTTCAAGTATTACTTCGTCATCTTTTGCGGGGGCTTTAATAATCTCTTTTTCCCCGTTTTCATAAAGAATGGTAATATTCTGCCCGAAATTTGAGATTGATTTTATGCCTTTATTTTGGGCTAAAACTTTTATTTTTATTTTATCAATGAAATTTTGAGTTGGCTTATCAAGTTTTCCGAATCTGTCGACTATTTCTTTTTCTATTTCATACACCTCATCAAGATTTTTTGCCTTAGATAATCTTTTATACAAATCAAGTCTAAGTCTATCCTCACTCACAACTTCATTCGAAATATAGGCATTGATATTGAGTTTTACCTCAACTTCGTTTTTTTCTTCTTTTTTGCCCAACATCTCTTTTAGAGTGTCTTCAAGCATTTTGATATAAAGGTTATATCCCACACCCTTAATCTGACCGGACTGCTGGGCCCCTACGATATTTCCTCCGCCTCTGATTTCCAAATCTTTCATTGCCAAGACCTGACCGCTTCCAAGGAAAGAATTTTCTTCAAGTGCAATAAGTCTTTTTTTGGCATCTTCGCTTAAATTTTCTTTATCTTTTACAAGAAAATAGGCATATCCTTCGTGTTTGCCCCTGCCTGCTCTTCCTCTTATCTGATGCAAATCTGCAATTCCGAATTTATCGGCATTTTCCACTATTACGGTATTTACGTTTGGTATGTGAATACCGCTTTCGACTATTGTGGTAGTAAGGGCTAAATCATATTTTCCGTTTATAAAATCAACAAGTCCTTTTTCAATCTGAGCGGGAGTGAGTTTTGCGTGTAACACCAAGATTCTTAAATCGGGAAGTATGTTTTGAAGCTCTTTTTTCTTTTGCTCGATATATGCGATATTGTTATAGATATAAAAAACCTGCCCGCCTCTTCTGATTTCTCTTAAAATCGCTTCTTTTATCAAATTTTCATCCCACTCTTTTACAAATGTTTTTGTCACTTTTTTGCCTTTTGGGGCCGTTTCAAGAGTGGATATCGATTTAATCTGGTTTAATGCCATATTAAGCGTTCTTGGTATAGGAGTTGCTGACATATAAAGCGTATGGATATTCTCTGCCATCTCTTTTAATTTTTCTTTTTGTTTTACTCCGAATTTATGCTCTTCATCGATTATCAAAAGTCCTAAATTTTTATATTCCACATTAAGCCCAGCGTGTGTTGAGATTAAAATATCAATATCTCCGTTTTTTACTTTCTCTAAAATTTCTTTTTTTTCTTTGCCTGTTGTGAATCTGTCAAGTTTTGCTATTTTTATGCCGGTATCTTTAAATCTCTCTTTAAAACTTTCAAAATGCTGATTCACCAAAATCGTAGTAGGAGCAATAACTGCAACCTGATAGCCACTTTTTGCCACAATGTAGCTTGCCACCATTGCAACTTCCGTCTTACCAAAGCCCACATCTCCGCTTAGAAGTCTATCCATTACTTTTGTTTTGAAATCGTTTATAATCTCTTCAATCGCCTTTTTCTGGTCCGGAGTATGGGTAAATGGAGCCTCTTTTATAAACTCTTCCACACCTTCAAAGTTTAATTTTATTGGCTCTATCACTTCTCTTTTTGCCGCAAGTTTTATAATATCTGCGGCTATTGCAAAAACTTTTTCTTTAACTTTAATTAACTTTTTAGCAAACGTTCCCTTACCAAGCCTGTCAAGTGTCGGGATAACGCCTCCCGGGGCAATGTATCTTTCTATTTTATCAAGATTTTCAACCGGCAAAAGAAGTTTGTCGTCATTTGCATACAAAATTTCGGCAAACTCTCCTGTTTTGCCAAGGACTTCCATTCTTTTTAGCCCGTTGAATTTCCCTATACCATGAGCTTCAT
>JALVVX010000025.1:91053-112154 GCA_027038555.1 Nautiliaceae bacterium
TCAAGATTTTCAACCGGCAAAAGAAGTTTGTCGTCATTTGCATACAAAATTTCGGCAAACTCTCCTGTTTTGCCAAGGACTTCCATTCTTTTTAGCCCGTTGAATTTCCCTATACCATGAGCTTCATGAACAACAAAATCACCTTTTTTAAGCTCGTCCAATACCAAATCGCTTCTTTTTTTCTTTTCAAATTCAGGAGGATTTAGTGAAACAATGATTTTCTCAGGACATATGATATTTACCCTTGCATCGCTTTGAATCCATTTTGTAAGAGGCTTATTCAGTTTTACAAAATCATAAATATCCGCCTGTTTTAAAAACACTTCGTTTTTTGCCAAAACTTCAATGTTTTTGCCTTTATGAAGTTCTAAAAATTCTTTAATGTTATTTACTTTTAAGTCTTTACATTTTTTAGCTTCCGGGATAATTTCGGCTTTAAAGATATAAGGATTTATCTCTTTGTGAAACTCTTTATACTCTTCAATCTCCTGAGTCATGTCATTTGTAAGGTAAAAATCTTTAATATAATCTCTTTCAAGATACCAAAACCCAAGCGAATAAAAATCTTTATAAAAAGTGGCATATTCACTGTTTCTTATTTTTTCTTCAATTTTTTTGTATTCACTCTCATCCAAAGCGGCAATGGCGGGAATAATAATAAATTCATCAACCTCTTCAAGGCTTTTTTGATTTGTTTCATCAAATGTTCTTATACTCTCAACCTCAACGTCAAAAAGCGAAATTCTAAAAGGTTTTTCATAATTTATAGGCCAGATATCGATAATATCGCCCCTTAAACTCATCTCACCTTTTTCGCTGACAATATCCACGTTTTCATATCCCCAGTAAAACAGCCTCTTTTTAAAACTTTCCAAATCAAGCTCATCACCGATAGATACTTTAAAATCCTGATAATATCTTTTAACAGGAAGTTTTTTAAGAATTGTGGTATATGGAGATACAGAATAAACATTTTGTTTATAAAATTTATATAAAGCGTTATTTAGCTCAAATATTTCGTTTCTGAAACTTCTTAAATCATCGCCCAAAACTGCCCTGAAATCAGGAAATACCGATACTGGAATATTTAGATATTTATAAACTTCTTTTATTTCCAAAACATCTTTGTTTGAATCAGTTACAAGTGAAAATTTTTTATTTTGTAAAAATTCATATACCCTTGCCTGCACTAAAATCCTTTTTTATAATTTTTCAAAAACTCTTCAACCACGCTGAAACTTCCAAAAACAAGCATCGGCTTTTTAATTTCTTTAAACTCTTCAACCTCAATTCCCAATTCTTTTGCTACTTTTTTTATTTTTTCTTTATCTTCAATTCTCTCGTTTTTTACATCTATAAGATACAGTTTATTGATTTTCGGTTTTAAAATCTTTAAAATCTCTTTATAATCTTTATCTTTATATGTGTTATAAACCAAATTTACTTTATTTTCAAGCGAATTTGAAATCGCCCTTGCCGCCAAGGGGTTATGACCCACATCAATCCACAAATCCTTTTCAATTTCTTCAAATCTTCCGGGAAGTCTTAAATCTTCAATATCTTTTATATCAAATTTAATTCCCTCTTTTTTCAAAAAACTCATAGCAAGTAAATAATTATCAAATAAAAACAAAGGAAATTTAAACTTTTCTTTTAGATAATTTATCTCATCAAAATCAAAAAAATCTTTATAATGATAAAAGATTTTCCCTGCATTTTCCATTTTCAGTTTTACATTTTCAATGTTGTGAATCTGTTTGCCGATAATTGCTTCTTTTTTGACACTTGCAAGTTTTGTAGAAGCAATTTCACTTATGCTGTTTCCTAAAAAATCCTGATGATCGTAATCTATTGTTGTAATAAGTGATATTTTTTTATCAAATACGTTTGTAGCATCAAATTCCCCTCCAAGCCCGGCTTCCATTATTACAAAATCAAGCCCTTCAAAACTTAAAGCTGCTAAAAGAGTGGTATATTCAAAATAGCTAAGCTCATTTATGATATTTTTAGGCAAAAGTTTTTGAAGTTTAAAATGGGCTTTGTCAAGTTCTTCATCGCTTATATTCTTACCGTTTATCCAAATCCTTTCATTAAATTTTAAAATATGAGGAGATGTATAATGACCTACGCTGTAACCTCTTTTTAAAAGGGTATGGGCTAAAAACCTACCCGTACTTCCTTTGCCGTTTGTGCCTACTATATGAACAATAGGAGGCATTTTAATATGACTTTTAATCATATTATATGTCTTTGGCATTCTTAAATAATCTATTTTTTTATAAAAAAGAGGCTTTGAATTTAAAAACTTATTTAATTCTCCACTCTCCATTCTCAATTCTCACTTTCACATTTATCATCTGCACAAACTCTGTTTCTTCCGTTTTTCTTAGCAAGATACAATCTTTCATCCGCTTTTTTAATAAGTTCTTCGGATGAGTTTACTTCATCTCTGCTTGCAACACCTGCTGAGACCGTTACATTGATTCTTGTTTTTTTGTACATAAATTTGGTTTTTGAGATAATTTCTCTTAACTTTTCCGCAAATTTATAAGCCCCTTCTTTATCGGTATTAGGAAGAATTGCCACAAACTCTTCTCCTCCAAATCTTCCTATGGTATCCACATCCCTTGAATATCTTCTAAAAATAAGTCCAAGTGATTTTAGTATTACATCCCCCGCATCATGTCCGTATGTATCGTTAATATTTTTAAAATGGTCTATATCAAAAAATACGATGGAATAGTTTCTATCATAACGATTATATGCACTTTCTTGTTTTTTGAGCTCTTCTTGAATGGCTTTTTTATTTGCAATATTTGTCAAAAAGTCCGTTTTTACTTCTTTTGAGAGTTTTTTTACTTTTTTTTCCAAAGAGCGTATTTTAGCCTTTAATCTTTCAATTTCCTCATCTTCTTTTTTCATTTCACACATAAAATCATCAATTTCCCTATCAAGGGATGTGGCAATCATAAGAAGTTTTTCTTTTATTGTTTCAAAATTTTCTTCGCCCTGACGCCAGTTTTGAAGCTCAATTTTTATATTTTTGATTTCTGTGGAAGAATCACCGCTTTTTTGTAAAATTTTAAGAATTTTAATTGATAGTCTCTCTGCAATCTGATCCAAATCTCTCAATTTTTTTTGAAGTTCTTCTTTATCAAGTTTTATTCTTTTATTAGTTAAAAAAAACAAATCCTCAGCAAAAGCCTGAGTCAATATAATATTCGGGTCAGTTTTTAACTGCCTTTTTAAAAATGCAATTTCATCGGACATAAAAGGGGCATAGCTTGGGGTTAGCGTATAAATAATGGCATCTACAAGATGAGAAATGTCTACTTCATTATTTTCGAATTTTTCAATTAAAGCATCAATTACTTCTAATGCGTCATAAGAATTAATACCCGCTACCTGAGCACCTTTTTTGACAATCGAATCGTCAAACTCATCCAAAAAATCAATCCATTCACTTCTTAATTTTTCAAATTCCTCTTTTTGCATATAAGGCTTTAAAAAATCAAGATGTTTTATTGCAATTTTTTGAGATTTTACAATTGGCAGTACGGCAATTACATCAAGCGCTCGTTTAGTATATAAAAAAAGTTGATTTAAATTCTCTTTTTCCTTATCTGCATTTTCACGGTTCAGATAATTAATAAGAAATACAATCAACTCATCAAGGTTTTTAATATTATAATTTTTTGCTATTACCTGATATTTATTATCGAGTTTAGAGATATATTTTGTCACCTTATTGCAATCTTCAATTAAAACTCCTGCATTTTTTGCAATTTTGCAAAAAACCTCCTCATACTCTTTTGGAGTAAAAACATAGTTGTCTTTTTTAAAATGAAGCAGTGCTTTTTTTGCTATATCTTTTATTGTCATTATGAAGCTCCGTCCTTTGCAATCATGGCAAAAAGTTTATTAAGCGCATTTATACTTGCGTTTTTATATGCATTCAGTTTTGCTTCGTCATTTAAGACACTTTGAGAGTGTACCCTAAAATCATATGTTCCAGATACTGTATATTTTTTATGTTTTGAATTTTTAACAATATCCACATTCAACACCACCTTACTTCTGTAAAGTACCGGATATCCGTTTTCATCATAATCAAGCACACTCAGGGTTGAAGAGCTCGGATTTATAATCATTATACTATCACAATTTTCATAACACACGTTTTTCCCAAGCAATGTATAAACAGCATCATTTACCGCATCTTTTAAAAAAATGGTTTCTCTTGGATTTTTAATATCAAGTTTTACAACAGGCTTTATATTATTTCCAAGTATTTTCTCTTGATAAGTAACACTTGGCTTATATCCGCATGAAAGAAATAAAAAAGGAAGAAAAATAAAAAGTTTTTTCAAAACTATCCCTTAACGACTATGTTTACAATTCTTCCGGGAACGAAAATTTCTTTTATAATCTCTTTACCTTCTATATATTTTGAAACTGCCTCTTTTGCTTTTTCCAAAACTTCTTCTTTATTTGCATCCGCACTTATGCTAATTTCCGCTCTTTTTTTACCATTTACACTTACCGGATAATTTATTTCATCTTTTTTAAGTGCATTTTCATCTACTTTTATGTCATTAAAATTATTTAGATTAAAATATTCTTCACTTATTTCGCTTGCAATATGAGGAATAATAGGTTCAAGCACATTCATAAGTATCCAGTATCCCTCAGTATAAACATCTTCATTATTTATTTTATTAAGTGCGTTAAACGCTTCCATCGCACTTGCAATTAATGTATTAAAAGCAAATGTTTTTTCATAAGTTTCTTTACTTCTTTTTAGCGTTTCATAAACTTTTCTTCTTGCTTCTTTTTCCTCTTTGCTTAATTTTGAAGTATCTATTTGAGGTATAGTGTCTGTTTTTTTACATTTAGCGGCATTAGTATAAATTCTGTTTAAAAATCTGTATGCCCCTTCAACTCCGCTGTCACTCCATTCAAGTTCCTGTTCAGGAGGAGCGGCAAAAAGTATAAAAAGTCTTGCCGTATCTGCTCCGTATTTAGCGACTATTTCATCCGGATCAACCACGTTTCCTTTGGATTTACTCATTTTTGAACCGTCTTTTAGAACCATTCCCTGCGTTAAAAGTCTTGCAAAAGGTTCATCTACACTTGCGTATCCAAGATCTCTTAATGCTTTTGTAAAAAATCTTGCATATAAAAGATGTAAAATAGCATGCTCGATTCCGCCAATGTATTGGTCTACCGGCATCCAGTATTTTTCATCTTCAGCTCTAAATGGAACATCAGGGTATTTATGAAAATCCGTTACATATCTAAACTGATACCAGCTACTCTCAACAAACGTATCCATTGTATCTGTTTCACGAACGGCATCTGCTCCACATTTAGGACATTTCGTATATTTCCATGTCGGATGAGATTCAAGCGGATTTCCGCTACCTGTTATTTCCACATCATCAGGAAGGGTTACTGGTAAATTTTCTATTTTTTCAGGAACAATACCGCATTTAGGACATTTTACAAAAGGAAGCGGCGCACCCCAGTATCTTTGGCGACTTATCCCCCAGTCTCTAAGGCGGTAATTAATCTCTTTTTTTCCTCTTTTCATTTCTTCAAATTTTTTAATAATAGCTTCTTTTGCCTCTGTATTTTTCATACCAGTGAATTCACCCGAATTAATTAAAATTCCATCTCCCGTATAAGCCTGAGACTTATCAATTTCTCCGTTTTGGGGTTTAATAACCCATTTGATAGGAAGATTATATTTTTTTGCAAATTCAAAATCCCTCTCATCATGAGCAGGCACTGCCATTACAGCCCCGCTTCCATATTCCACGAGCACGAAATTAGCAAGCCATACAGGAATTTTTTCGCCTGTCAAAGGATGAATTACATCAATTCCTAAATATACTCCCTCTTTTTCCATCGCCTGTCTGTCTTTTGGAAGGATTGAGCGGATATGTCTTACTTTTTTCTCAGTCTCTTCATCTAAAAGTCTGTTTTCAAGCATAAAATCAACTATCGGATGTTCAGGTGCAAGAGCTGAATATGTAACTCCATAAATCGTATCCGGTCTTGTAGTAAAAACTTCATATCCGTCAAATCTGTTTTTAAGCAATTCTTTGCTTTCATCGCTTAAATCAAATTTAAATTTAAGACCTACGGATTTGCCAATCCAGTTTTTCTGCATGGTAAGGACTCTCTCAGGCCATCCGTCTTTTATTTTTTCCATATCATTTAGAAGCTCTTCAGCATATTTTGTAATTTTTATATACCATCCGGGTAGCTCTTTTATCTCTATTTCATTATCACATCTCCAACAACACCCATCAATTACCTGCTCGTTTGCTAAAACCGTATGACAAGTCTCACACCAGTTGACTTTTTGAGTACGTCTTTCAAGCAGAGCGTTTTCATACATTTTGATAATAAATTCCTGCTCCCATCTCGTATATTCAGGGTCGCTTGTTGCAAATTCCCTTGTTTTAGAAAAAGAAAGACCAAGTCTTTTAAGCTCTTTTCTCATATAATCTATATTTTCATATGTCCATTTTTTAGGATGAACCCCGTGTTTGATTGCCGCATTTTCAGCAGGCATTCCAAAACTATCCCATCCTATTGGATGTAAAACATTAAAACCTTTTTTTCTGTAATATCTGGCTAATGCATCGCCAATTGTATAGTTTCTTACATGTCCCATATGGATTCTTCCGCTTGGGTATGGAAACATTGAAAGGATATATTTTTTTGGAAGGTTTTTATCTTCGCTCGGCTCAAAAGCATCTGTTTTATCCCAGTGCTCCTGCCATTTTATTTCAACTTTTTGAGGATTATATTCTCTCATTTTCTCCCTTTACCAATTAACATCTTTTGACTTTGCAATTTCTATAAAACTCAAAATAATTGTTACAATATTTGCTATTAAAGCCCCTATACTCATAGCAATAGCAGCCTGAGTATCATGTTTGATGACTTCGTAAATAAAAGCGGGGATTAAATGCAAATCCGCAACTAAACTTGCTGCAAAAAGCTCTGCCGCAACTATATTTCTTACACCTATTTTTAAAAATGTGGAAATAAGATTAAGACTTACCGCAATAAAAAGTGCAACTTCATTATGGTCATAAAGATATCCTGCAACAGAAGTTAAACTCATTAATTGAAAAAAGACATAGACTACTTTTCCCCAATCCATAACAATCCTTTATCTTAAAAATTAAAAGTGTAAAATGTAAAGTTTTTCATTTTTAATTTTACACTTTTCACTTCTTCTATACAACTCCCCCCTGATACATCTCACGCATTTTCTCTTTTTCTTTTCTTCTTTTTTCTTTTTCAAGAAGTTTTTTTCTATAATCGTCTATGTCAAATCCAAGCCAGATTAAAAGAGGAGATGCAATAAAAATAGACGAATATGTACCCACAATAATACCAACAAGCAGAGTAAAACTAAACGGTCTTATAATTTCTCCTCCAAATAAAAAGAGTGTAAGTACAACAAAAAATGTTGTTAAGGAAGTCAAAACGGTTCTGCTAAGCGTCTTAGAAACCGCATCATTAATAAGAAGTGCCAAATCTCTTATTTTTGATTTTATTATCTGCTCTCTGATTCTGTCAAACACAACAATTGTATCATTAAGTGAATACCCCATAAGTGTTAATATAGCCGCAAGAACATCAAGATTTACTTCTACATGGAAAAAACTAACCGCTCCAAGAGCAATAGTGGTATCATGAAAAAGCGCCAAAACACTTGCTACTGCAAATCTCCACTCAAACCTTACAGCTACATATATTAAAATACCGATAATTGCGAAAATCAGAGCTTTAATTCCCTTATCTCTAAGTTCGTTTCCAACTTTTGCACCAACTATGTCAACTCTTCTTATTTCCACATTTCCCAAAGGTTTTAATAATTTTTTGATTTCTACTCCGATATCTTTTTGAACGTCAGGTGATACTTTATCAACACTCATTCTTATAAGAATCTCTTTTGGAGAACCAAATGTAGTAATACTCGCTTCTTTAAACTCTTTTGAAATATATTTTCTAACTTCACTGATTTTTACGGGCTTATCAAATCTTACTTCAACTTCAATACCGCCTTTAAAATCGATACCCCAGTTAAAACCTTTTGTAAATATTGAAAAAAGGCTAAGCACTATAAGGATAATTGAAATTGAAATAAATATTTTTCTTTTACCCATAAAATCATATATTTTATTTTGACTAAAAAGTTCCATTTTAAACCTTCATTCCGAAATGTTTAGGAGTGATTTTTTTACCGCTGTCAATCAGATACTGCCAAATTCCATGCGTTCCAAGAATCGCTGTTAACATACTGGCCAAAATACCAATAGCCATAGTTACTGCAAAACCTTTAATGGTACCTGTTCCATATGCAAAAAGTGCGATTGCTGCAATTAATGTAGTAATATTTGCATCAAGAATTGCACTCATTGCATTTTGATATCCGCCTTCAATCGCCTGTTTTATAGGTTTACCCTCACGTATAAGCTCTCTTATTCTTTCATTAATAATAACATTCGCATCAACAGCCATACCAACTGTCAAAACTATACCGGCCATTCCAGGCAAAGTAAGAGTCGCTCCAAAAAGCGCCATTATGGCAATAATTAAAAATAGGTTCGTAACAAGTGCAATATCAGCAATAATACCTGAGAGATTATAATACCACGCCATAAAAATTACAACTATTACAAATCCACTTATTAATGCTATCATTGATTTTCTAATACTATCAGCCCCAAGACTTGCACCTACACTTCTTTGTTCTAAAAGCACTACCGGTGCGGGGAGTGAACCGCTTCTTAGGGCAATTGCAAGAATATGAGCTTCATCTGTACTTCCTACTGTAATCTGACCGCTTCCCCCACCTATTCTTTCTTGAATGGTTGGAGCCGAATAAACTCTGTTATCCACTACAATTGCAAGTCTTTTACCTACATTTTTGCCTGTTACATCTCCGAATATTGCAGCACCCTGAGAGTTAAGGGTAAAAAATATCGCCGGTTGATTTGTTTTTTGTGTAAATCCGACTGTTGCATCCGTTATCATACTTCCATCAAGTACCGGAGGAGTTTTAAGTAGCCACATTCTTTTTGGATTGTCTTTATCAGGAAGCATAATATCGCCGTATTTTGCCGCTTCTTTTGGATTTGTAACTCTATGCTCTTCATCTACAAGATAAAGCTCAAGATGAGCTGCCGATGAAATAAGTTTTTTGATATTTCTTTTTTCTTTTTCAGTCTTAATACCAGGAAGTTCGACAACAATTTTGTCTTTACCCTGCTGAGTTACGCTCGGTTCAGCCAGACCAAAAGCATCAAGTCTGCTTCTAATTGTCTGAATAGCCTGTTTAAGTGCATCTTCTTTGGTCTGCTGGATAGCTTTTGGTGTTAGAGATATTTCATAAATCACACTTCCGTTTTGGGGTTTTTTTGTAATTTTTACACCTTTAAACTGTTTAAGCTCTTTATCCATTTTAGGAGCGTCGTCTTTATCAATTAACTCAAACGAAAGTTTGTCAGCTTGAATTTTTAATTTATCGATAAAAAGTTCTTTTTTTTGAGAAATATATTTAATTGTAGAAGCCATGGTTTTAATTTTATTTTTTACCGCTTCTTCACCCTTAACACCTAAAACTAAATACATCCCTCCTTGAAGGTCAAGTCCTAAATTTACTTTCGGGTTTTTACCAAGAAAAGAAGGAATAGTAAAAGCTATTCCGAAAATTGTAGCAAGTATAAAAATTACAAGTCTGTAATTAAGCTTTTTCATCATTTAGCTTTCTTGCTACGGCAGATTTATCAATTCTCACTTCCACATCTTTTGAGATTCTAACAACTAAATTATCAGGTTCGTTTCTAACAACTTCGCCTATAATTCCGCCGGTTGTAACGATTTTATCACCTTTTTTTAAATTTTCAACCATTTCTCTATGTTTTTTTGCCTGTTTTTGTTGTGGTAAAATTACAAGCAGATAAAAAATTACAAATAAAATAATAAGAGGTAATAATGACGCAAGAACACTTGGTTGTCCCTGAGCACTCTCAGCAGCATATAAAAAATTCATTTCAATCCTTTTTTAGACGATATTTTAACACAAATTCATTAATTGTAGCAATTATTTTATCAATTCCCATATATTTGGAATATTTTAATTTTGAGTTAATTTTTATTAACACTTTTTTTGTAATTTTAGGCTTTTTTTTGTTTTTTCATTCAAAACATTCATTTTTTCAAACAGGATTTTTTCTTGGAATTTTTCTATTTTACTGGATAGGCCTTAGTTTTAGATATTATAATCTCACTTGGCTTATCCCTTTTATCGTTTTATTTTTAGGAATTGGTTACGGACTCATTTTTTGGCTGTTAAATAAAATTTTTAACCTTTTTAAATTCTCCATTCTTGATTTTAAATTCTCAATTTTATTATGGATTTTGTTTTTAACTTTCGGATTTGATTACATTCGACCATTTACATTTGACTGGTTTAAACCTGAAATTTTTATTGTAAATACATATTTTGGGCTTAGTAAGGTAGCAATTTTACTCTTTTTCACAGGAGTTTATTTATTAAAAAACAAAAAGTTTTTGAGTTTAATACTATTATCTTTTTCAATATTTTTATATTTTTATCAAAAACCAAACATAAAAATGCCTAAACTTAAAATTAAAGTCGCATCAACCTTTGTATCTCAGGAGAAAAAATGGCAAAAAAGTTATATTCCTGTTGAAATAAAGCAAAATTTCGAAATTATCAGTAATGCAATAAAAGAAAAAAATGATGTTGTTATTTTACCTGAGAGCGCTTTTCCTCTCTTTTTAAACCTCCATCCCGATTTAATGCAAAAACTTCTTAATCTTTCATCAAAAATCACAATAGTAACAGGCGCCCTTCATTATAAAAACAAAAATTTTTACAATTCCACCTATATCTTTGAAAACTCCAAAGTAACAATTCTTGATAAACACGTTTTAGTGCCGTTTGGAGAATATATACCGCTTCCTTTTTTCCAAAAAGAGATAAATAAAATTTTCTTTGCAGGGGCAAGCGATTATAAAACTTCAAAAAATTTTGGAATATTTAATATAAGAAATTACAAATTCATAAATGCCATATGTTACGAGGCCACATTGGAAGAGTTATATAGGTTAAAACCTGATTATATAATTGCTCTTAGCAACGACGCATGGTTTATGCCATCAATTATGCCAATAATTCAAAAAAGACTCATAAAAGCATACGCATACAGACATAAAAAGGTGGTGTTTCATTCTATTAACGGTTATAATAGTTATATAATCAAATGGAGTAAATAAAATGAATATTTTTATTTCGGCAAACAACACCAATTGCGGTAAAACATACGCAACACTCAAACTCATAAAAAAATTTTCCCAAATGGGCTACAAAGTTGGTGTAATGAAACCGATAGAAACGGGTATTGACAAATACCCTGTTGATGGAAATACACTCTTTGAAGAAGCGAAAAAACACAATCCCGCTTTGAGCTCATTGAATTTGAACGATATTGTTCCCATCCAGTTCAAACTTCCGGCAGCTCCTTATGTGGCGGGAACTGCCGATTTAAAAAAAATTCAATCTGCATATAAAAAAATAAAACCGCTTTGCGATATTTTACTTATAGAAGGAGCGGGCGGTATAAGGGTGCCTGTAAGAAGGAAGAAGGAAGAAGAGAAAAGTGAAAAATGGAGAGTGGAGAGTGGAGAATTCCAAGTTCCAGGTTTCAAGTTCCAGGTTCCGAGTTCCAGGTTTCAGGTTTCAGGTTCCAAAAGAATGGAAAATGAAAACAGAGATTGGATAGAAATGTGGGAACTTTCAAAATTTTTTGATGCAAAACTGTTATTGGTAATAAGCTCGAAACTTGGAATGATAAATGATTTTTTACTGAATAAATATTTTCTTGATTCAAAGAATATGGATTATTTATGGGCTGTAAATATTTTTGATGAAAGCTATTTCAAAATCACACATCCTTTTTTAAAACAATTTGACCCTTTAATTTTACAAAAAGATTTGGATAAAATAGCTAAAAAACTATTAGGAGAATAAATGGAGAAAATTGAACTTAAAACACACTTGAAATTCAATCCGAAATTCGGAAGACTTATAGAAATCACTGAAGAAGGGGCAAAAGTTTTACTTGAAACGACTCCTGATATGGCTGTGGATGAAGAAGGCCTGGTTCACGGCGGATTTACATTCGGAGCGGCGGATTTTTGTGCAATGGCTACGGTAAACGAACCTTATGTAGTGCTTGTCAAAGCTACAAACTGCGAATTTATGGCACCTGTTAAGGTTGGTGACAAAGTTGAATTTACAGGTGAAATATTAATGAAAGAAAAAAGAAAAGTGGAAGTAAAAGTAATCGGTACTTTAAATGAAATAAAAGTATTCGAAGGGCTTTTTAGCTGTGTGGTATTAGATAATCATGTATTAAAGAGATAGAATTATCTTCTTCCTCTTCTACTGTTTCTGCCTGAATATCTTCTGTTTCTGTTGTTTCTTCCGCCTCTATCGTTTTGTTTTTTACTTCTTTCAATAAGTCTTTTTGCTTCATTGATAGATTTTCCGATTTTTTCTTTTCCGTCCGCTTCTTTATTAAAGAGCATATGAGCGAATTTTGTAGCAATTGTCAGTAAATCATACTCATTTTGAAGCTCTTCAACTATTGAAATGGCTTTATCATTAGGCTCAACTGTTGAGAGTTTTTCAATAATTTTTTGAATTTCACTGCTTTTTACATCTTCGAGTGTTGGAATTTCTTTAAGCACTATTTTTGAAATTTTTTGAATTCTGCTAAGAGCTCTAAATTCATGAGGGGTTACAAGTGAAATCGCCATTCCCTCTTTCCCGGCTCTTCCCGTTCTTCCGATTCTGTGTACATAACTTTCAGGATCAAGCGGCAGGTGGTAGTTAAATACATGGGTTACATTATTTACATCAAGTCCTCTTGCCGCAACATCTGTTGCTACGAGAATTTCGATTTTATCGTTTTTAAATCCCCTTATTACTTCTTCTCTTCTTCTTTGGTCCATATCCCCATGAAGTCCTTTTGCATCAAACCCGGCTCCACTTAAAAAGTCTGCGATATCGTCAACATCTTTTTTGGTTCTACAAAATACGATTGATTTGCTTGGATTTTTATAATCAATAAGTCTGATTAAAGCGTCTTTTCTTTCATTTTCATCAATAACATAAAAATATTCTTTGATGTTTTCGTTTGTTACCTGTTTTTTGGTAATTGTAATAAATTCAGGGTTTTTAAGAATTGTTTTTGCGAGCTCTTTAATAGGTGCCGGCATTGTAGCACTAAAAAGCAGTGTCTGTCTGTCACTTGGTACAAATTTGAATATTTCTTTAATATCATCCAAAAACCCCATATCAAGCATCTCATCGGCTTCATCTAAAATAACATATTTAGGAGCAATATCAATTCTCCCGCTTTTAAGCAAATCCAAAAGTCTTCCGGGAGTCGCCACGATAAATTCGGAATTTTCTATATGCTTAATTTGTCTTGCATAAGAACTTCCGCCATATACAGTAGCAGTATGAATTCCAAGATATTTACCGAATCTAAAAATCTCTTCGCTTACCTGAATGGCAAGTTCACGCGTAGGAGTTATTACAAGCGCTTTTTCGCCTTTTTGCATTTTACTCAAAATAGGAAGTCCGAACGCCGCTGTTTTACCTGTACCTGTTTGTGCCTGAGCGACAACGTCTCTTCCTTCTAAAATTACAGGTATGGCTTTTTCTTGTATTGGTGAAGGTTTTTCAAAACCTATCTCTTCTAATCTTCTTAATATCTCTTTTTTTAAATTAAATTCGTTAAAATTCATCAATTTCCTTTTTGTTGTTTATATTTTTATTTTTAATGACAGTAAAGTTTATAATTAAGGTAAGTATTTTTAAAATAAGGAGGATAAGGAATAATTGCCGTAAAAAACTTAATTTCACCAGGTCTAAGACCGTCTGTAATTATATATCTTGTAGCTTTTATTACATTTGGTCTTTGTTTTTTTTCTTTGCTTCCGAAAATGCTAAGACCTCCTGGTTTAAAAAAAGTCCCCTTAGGAAACTTTCCTCCACCCCATCCGTTATTTACCAGCTTAATATCAAGCTTACAGTAATTAATTTTAAATTTACCAATATTTTTAACTTTACCTTTTAAAACTAATGTCTCGTTGATAAGCACTCTTCTTTGCGAAACACCGAGCAATTCAGCTTTTTTAGTATACTTTTCAAGTATTATAAGACCCAAAACAGCTCCAAATGCCGTTATTAAAAAAGAAGCAAATATCATACTAAGCAGCAGTTTTGCACTGTTTTTTGCAGCTTTAACGGAAAGAATCGTTAAAAATATAAATAAAATTAAAAAAAATGCGATGTCAAGCCAGTGAAGAAGGGTAAAATAAGGAATTCTCATTTATTCTTCCTGTTTTTTTTCTCTTCTATACCGCTTACACCTTCTCTTCTTTTAAGTTCTTCTAAAATAGCTTCGGGATGGATGTTTTTATATGCCAAAGCTATAAGAGTATGAAACGCAAGATCTGCGGCTTCATATATAATCTCTTTTTTATCATTATCTTTAACGGCAAAACAAAACTCCGCAGCTTCTTCGGCTATCTTTTTAAGAAATGAATTTTCACCTTTATGGAAAAGCGAAGAAACATATGAAGTTTCAGGATTTGCATTTTTCCTATCAAGCAGAGTATGATAGAGCTTATCTAAGAAATTATACTCAATTTCTTCCTCTTTGTCCATAGTAATTTCGTTTGTTTTAAGATTTGTAAAAAAGCATGATTTTCTGCCTGTATGACACGCAGGCCCGTTTTGTTTGACTTTAAGTAAAATCGTATCATTGTCACAATCAATTAATATATCTTTAACTTCTTGTGTATTACCGCTACTTTCACCTTTTTTCCAGAGTTTGTTTCTGCTTCTTGAAAAATAATGGGCATACCCGGTATCCATTGTTTTTTGTAAAGCCTCTTCATTCATATATGCAAGCATCAACACTTCATTACTATCAATATCCTGAACGATAACGGGGACAATCCCCCCGTTTTTTTCGAAATCCACTTTAATTTCCGTATTCATTTTGTTACTTTCCATTTATTGAAACAGCCTTTTTTTCATTATCGACATTCATCCAGATATTTGGAGTTACACCTCCTGGCATTAAGAAAATTTTAGCATTTGGATTTTGTTTAAGCGCTTCGTTAAATTTACCTTGAACTTCAATTTGTTTAAGTTTTAAAAGTTCGGTTGTAAGCGAATGCGAAATAAGCTCGTTAGCTTTTGCCTGTGCCTGGGCTTCTATAAGTTTAGCTTCCGCTTTACCCTGTGCTTCTATTTTTGCCGCATTTGCTTTACCCTGAGCAATGGCCGCTTCTTTTTGAGCTTCTTGCTCGGCTCTTAATACTTCATATTTTGCCCTTTCGGCTTCCTGTTTGGCAATCTGCACTCTTTCAATCTGTCTTTTTATATTTTCAGGAAGTACAATATCTCTTAACTGAAAACTTTCAAATATCACAGGCTGATTAGGTATTTTTTTAAGCTCGGCCCTTATTGAATTTTCTATTTTTGCCGCTATTTCGTTTCTTTTTACCGGTATTTCTTCTGCTGGATATTTACCTATCACATTTCTTACAACATCTCTTACAATAGGGTTTATAATCTTATCTTCCCAGTTAAGCCCGTATGTTTTAATTACATAAGCCGCTTTATCCGGATTTAGTCTGTAACTGACCGAAAGTTCAACCTGAATAGGAAGACCCCTTGAATCAAGAACATTAATTGCCGGATAAATCCTTATAGTCCTGTATCTATCAGGCATTGAACCAACTTCTGGTGAGCGCTTGTAAGTTATCATATGAACTTTGGTATCTACAACTATAACTTTTTGAATAAGCGGCACATAAAAATGCATTCCCGGTTTTAGAGGTTCTTTTGAAAATTTGCCCGTTGTTGATAAAATTCCCACTTCTCCTTCGTTTATAACAACCCACGGTTTAAAAAGAATTAAAAAAAATATCAAAATTCCCGCTATTATTATTCCCGTTCCTCCGCTTTTTAAAAATTTAGGAGGCTCGAACTTAGGGGGTTCGAATTTGTTATCGTTATTGTTGTTTTTATTGTTCCATCCGTTTAAATCCGCCGGCATTAAAATCCTTTTTTATACTACTCTATCCGAGTTTGATTAAATATATGTTAAATAGTGCTTGTATGATTTGTCTCTTCCGTAAACAACATCAAAATATGCATCTTGAAGCTCTTTTGTAATTTCACCTCTTTTTCCATCTCCTATTATTCTTCCGTCAACCTCTCTAACCGGTGTAATTTCAGCAGCAGTTCCTGTAAAAAACGCTTCATCCGCAATATATACTTCATCTCTTGTAATTCTTCTTCTCTCAACCGGAATATCCCTCTCACGTGCAAGTTCAAGCACAGTTGATTGAGTAATTGATTCGAGTGAATTGTCATTTGGAGGGGTTATTAAAACGCCGTCTCTTACTATAAAAAAGCACTCACCGCTTCCCTCAGCAATAAATCCTTCATCATCAAGCATCAACGCTTCTTCGTATCCACACTCAACAGCTTCATATTTTGCCATTTGAGAATTTAGATAATTCGCCACTGCTTTTGCTTTGCCAAAAGTTGATTTTACCGGATTTCTTGCAATTGAAGAGACTTTTACTCTAATACCTTTTTCAAGTCCTTCTTCACCAAGATAAGCTCCCCACTCCCATGCGGCAATACTTACATGCACAGGCGCACCTATATGGTAAAGTCCCATTTTACCGTATCCAAGATAAATTAAAGGTCTTATATAAACGTTCCCTTTAAAATCGTTTTTTCTTAAAAGCTCAATTTGAGCTTCTTCAAGTTCTTCTTGGGTAAAAGGTACGTCAAGTTTTAAGATTTTAGCTGAATTTAAAAGCCTTTTTGTATGGTCTTGAAGTCTAAAAATTGCAAGCCCATCATCAGTCTGATAAGCTCTTGTCCCTTCAAAAGCACCGTTTCCATAATGGAGTGTATGTGTTAAAACATGAACTTTTGCCTCATTCCAAGGAACAAAATTGCCGTCCATCCATATATATTTCGCTTCGTTCATTTTTTTCCTTTAAGGTTTTTACGAAATTCTATCAAAAATTTGTTATCATTACTAATATAATACTATATAACTGCAAGGAGAAAAGATGGGGTTATTGTCAAAAATTTTTCATACCAAGAAAAAAGAAGAATTAATTGCAAAAAAATTAATAGGAAATAAAGAATTTGAAGGAGAACTTGTAGAAGTTATAAATCCATATACAAAAAAAGCCGAAACAAAATATGTAAAATGCACTCCCGAAGATGCGGTTGATGCACTAAATACGGCAAAAAAAGCATTTAACAACACAAAAAACTCTCCACTTCATCAAAGAATAGCGTGGATTGAAGATGTTGCAAAAAAACTAGAAGCAAAAAAAGACGAATTTGCCAGATATATAACACTTGAAGTTGCAAAACCTATAAGCCAGGCAAAAGTTGAAGTACAAAGATGTATTGAAAATCTTAAAATCTGTGCCGCAGAAGGTTATCATATCTTAGGAGAGACTATTCCCACCGATGCAACTAAAAGCGGGGCAAAGACGGTAAGTTTTTATAAAAGAGTCCCAGCGGGAGTTGTTGTGGCTATTACACCTTTTAATTTCCCTTTAAACCTTGTAGCGCATAAAATCGCTCCGGCATTGATTGCAGGAAACAGCGTTGTGCTAAAACCAACTCCCGAAGCCCCTTACAGCGCATATGCTTTTGCAAAACTCTTTATTGAAAGTGAATATGCAATTCCTGATGCCCTAAGCGTAGTTTATGGGGATGCGGATGTAGGAAGCACACTGGTTAAAAATCCGATTCCAAGAGTTATCAGTTTTACGGGAAGTGTGCCTGTTGGTAAAATAATTACACAAAATGCCGGAATTAAAAAAGTGGCTCTTGAACTTGGCGGAAATGCCGCTACTTTTGTAGAAAGTACGGCTGATTTGGACTGGGCGGCTCAAAGATGTGCAATAGGTGCGTTTGCAAACAGTGGACAAGTGTGTATTTCACTTCAAAGAATATATGTAGATGAAAAAATTTACGAAGAATTTGCCGAAAAACTAGGAAGTGAAGCATCAAAACTAAAAGTCGGAAATCCGTTTGAAGAAGATACTTTTATGGGACCGCTTATTAATGAAGATGCGGCGATTAGGGCTGAGAGCTGGATTCAAAGCGCCGTAAAAGAAGGGGCAAGAATTATTGCAGGAGGTAAAAGAGAAGGAAATATACTTGAACCTACAATTTTAGCCGATGTAACTGATGATATGAAAATAATATGCGAAGAAGTGTTTGCACCTATTGTGTCATTGGTAAAAGTCAAAAGTTATGAAGAGGCGGTTGAAAAAATGAATAATTCACCTTATGGACTTCAATATTCAATATTTACAAACAGAGTTGATTTAACAAAAAAAGCAATTGACGACTTTGAAGCAGGCGGTGTTATCATAAATGACATTCCAACCCTTAGATTTGATATTCAACCATACGGCGGTATTAAACTCTCAGGAATAGGAAGAGAAGGTCCAAGATATACAATTGAAGAAATGACGGAAATAAAAACAGTAATTATCAGATAATTCAAAAAGAATTAAGAAGTTTTTTTACTTTTTTTTCATCCCCCATTTTTAAATAAACAGAAATCAATTTACTTTGTAAATCTTCGTTTTTAGTATTAATTATCTCTCCAAAATATTTTTCGGCTTTCTTTCTATTTCCGGATTTATAATAACAGTATCCAAGGTAATATTTAAGATAATCCGTATTCGCAAAACCGTTTAAATATTTTATACAGTTTTTATAATTTTTTAATTTGAAATATATTTTACCTATTATTACGGAGTTTTCCCTTGACGGAGAAAGTTTATATGACATTAAAGCATATTTAAGAGCCAAATCCTGTTTATCGGTTTTTAAATAATCAAGAGCTTTGTGTAAATATACTTTTGATAAAATATTAGGATATTTTTTTAAATCTTCGTTTGTATAATTCATAAGTCTTTTATAGTTACCCGTTTTTAATAAATAATAAAAAAATCTTTTTTTATCCAATAAATAAGCTTTATGATAATAATAATTTGCCATATAAGATTTTAATCTCGTAAAAATATCTCCCGCTAAAACATTAACATCAAAATCATTAGGATATTTTTGAATTAAATCAATTATTTCTTTTTGAGCTTTTACCAAATCGTTTTTTTTCAAATATTTTTTAATTTCTTTTATTTTTTCAATCTTACGTGCTTTTTTAATAATAGAGGACAAATTCGAAGTTAAAACTTCGGGCTTAGATATCTCATTCATAAATTTATCAGCTTTTTCAAAATTGTTTTCTTTAATATTCAATTCAAAATCATAAATTTTAGCTAAAACATTGTCTTTGTTAATATTATAAAGCATATTTATATATTTTTGTGCTTTGGGAAAATCATTATCGTTAATGTTTTTTTCAATATTTTCTAAAAAAGAGAAAAATTTTTTTATATCATAATTTGCAATTGTGTCATTTTTATTTAATAAAATTTTTTTTATATCAAGACATACAGAATCATTCTTTTTTTTACAAAAATAATTTATTTTTGAAATTTCCCCTGCATATAAAAGCGTTATTAAATATTTTTTATAAAAATTTTCATCTAATAACAACGGATTTAAAGAATTTAAAAAATTCACATTCACACTTTGAAAAGTTTTAGCTTTATAATAATTAAGTAAAACTTCGTCATTAATATTTTTTTTATACTCCATTGCTTTTAACAATTCATTGATTTTATCAAAATCAGAATGTAATTTTTTTAAATTCTTCATATGATATTTATAACATATATTGTTTTTAAGTTTTTCATATTTTTTATCTTGCTTAACTAATGAAAGCACCGTATAAACTTCACACGATTTTTTTAAATTCCCCGATGTTTGTATCAATTTTTCAGAATGAATATTTAATCTTTTTTTATTTTTTGTAATAAATTTTTTATTATGTAAATCATTTAAAAAAACAATATTTTTTTTATTAATATTTTTTTTTGAAAAAAGATTTTTTAATTTATCGTTTTCAAATAAAAAATTAGCTTTTATAATTCTGTTTATTTTTATATCGGCAATTCTTACAAAAGCATTTTTTATATTTAATTTCTTTAAAAGTTTTTTTAAATCCTGTTTATTTTTTGAAGCTCCAATACGTATAGTATAATAATTTCCTATTTTTTCTATTCTTGCAAAAGGAAAATTTTTGAATTTATCAAAATATTTTTCCGCTGTTTTTTTATTTGTTGTCGATAATATCTGAATACTGTAAATATTAATTAAATTTTTAGTTAATATATTTGCTATTTTAGCACTAACGCCATTTTGTTTGGCAAAATTAACAAATCTTTTTAACTGATATTTATCATCACTTTTATAACAAAGATATTTTTCAGTATTATATTTAACACATTCCACACCCAAATTATGAAGTTTTTGATAGTCTTTTGAAGATAAAACAACAACATATTCCGCATGTAAAAAAATAAAAAAAAGTAATAATAAACCCCCTTTTTTAATCATCAGTTCCCCTTAAAAACTAAATTAATCCCGCTTCATTTAAAATTGGTAATATTTTATCCCACCATTCTTCAATTTTTTCTTCTAAAAAAGCAATTGATTTTTTTTCATTATACCACTCTTTTAAATGTTCGATTACAGTGGCTTTTTCCACATCATCAAGTTCTTTTGATTTTTTAATTTTATCAATCGCTTTATTTAATTTTTCCATTTAAAATCCTTTTTTTCCGCATTTCCAGCCTCTTTTGTTTTTAAACTCTGGCGGAAATTTGATATCATAATTCAAATTCTCAATCTCTTCAAGCGAATTTACTTTTAAAAAAATAATACCGTTGTCTCTTAATTTTTTAATAAGTCTACTATCAAGATGTTTTCCAATTAGAATATTAACATTTTTTGCTAAAAGCTCAAACTCTAAATTATAACTTTTTATAATTTCACC
>JALVVX010000025.1:112254-123448 GCA_027038555.1 Nautiliaceae bacterium
TTAAAAAACATTTTTGCTTCAATGCTTAAAATCTCTATCATCTCTTTAAAATTAAATCTCTCAAATCCTGTATAATTCTCTCTCCAAAATGCAGGAATCGCAGTCGGTCCGATTTTTATAGTATTATCCGCCATAAGTGTAAAATGAACCCCTAAAAACGGATTTTTGATATTTGGCACCGGATATATTTGAGTATGTATTTTATCATCTCCGAGATATTTCAGATACAATCCCTTAAAAGGAATCACTTCATAATCAAGTCCCGCACCAAACTTATGTGCAATTTTATCCGCATAAAGCCCTGCGGCGTTTATTAAAAAATCATAACTTTTACCATACTTTTCAAATGGCATATTAAAAACAAATTTAACTCCCTTTTCTTCCAAATCCTCTCTTAAACGAGAACACACTTCCCTTGGATTAACACTTGCAGTATTTGGAGAATAAAGGGCGTATTTATATGTCTTTGCATTCGAATCAATCTTTTTTGCCTCTTCTTCACTTATCAGATACGCTCCGGCATTATTTGCCCTGCTTCTTTTTTCAAGCTCTTTTAAAACCTCCACTTCCTCTTCGTTTTTTGCCACCACAAGTTTTCCGGTTTCATTTATCTTTATATTTTTTTCTTTGCAGAATTTTTTCATAAAAGAGTTACCCTCAGCTGTCAGTTTTGCTTTTAGAGAATCTGAATTATAATAAAATCCGGCATGTAAAATTCCGCTGTTTTTACCGCTTGCGTGAAACGCTTCGTGAGGTTCTTTATCTATAATTATTATTTCATCGTTTGGATTTTTCTTTTGCCATTCATATGCCAAAGCCATACCCACTATTCCAGCACCGACTATCAATACTTTCATCTCACTCCTTTAAAAATTATCAAACTCAAAACTTCCAACTTTTCTTCCAGCTCCCTACTCCCTTCTCCCTGTTTCCTATTCCCTCATCTACCCATTCACCCATCCACTCATCTACCGTTCATTACATTCCAAGATTGAAAATTTTCCATAGTCTATCTATTTCATCATCACTTAAAAGAATCGTTTTTTTATTCTCAAACAGCTCTTTTATTTTTTCTCTCTCAAACCCATCTTCATAAATACATCTCTCATGAGCCGGCAAAAAAGCCCTTGCAAGTGCAATATTTCCATTGATTTTTTGTTCACACAAAAAACATTCAAACTCTTTATGAAGCCTTCCTTCTTTTTCAAGTAACTTAACATAACTTTCAATCAAAAGTCTTTTTGAATCTCTGTTTTTCATTTCATTAGTTATTTCAATCAATAAATTATAATAAAAATCATCAATTTTAGTAACATCGCTTAAATGGCTGTTAAGAAGGCTTATAAAAATTTTAAAATCAAGCATTTTTTCCAAATCAAAAAGAAAAGAAAAAGGAAGCTGGGTTACGTTTCTTAATCTTTTAATAGTGGTTTTTGGAGATTCTTCAATCACAAAATCAATATGATACCCAACATTTATATACGAATGCCTCGCCCCATAAAACCTGTAAAGCGTTAAAACTTCATTTTTAGTGAGGATCCTGACAATCAGATCCTCATCTCTTACTCTTACCGTATGTAAAACAAATCCGCGCATTAAAAATTATATGCAAAACTTGCTTTATATACGTTTGAATAAGCCTTTTTATCATTTTCTTCAAATCTACTTCTTGAATATCCAATTTTTACAGAACTTTGCCTATTTATTTTATAAGAAACATCAGCTCCGAATGTGTAGTGATATTCTTCTCCGAGATTATAAACCACAAATCCGCCGTTAGCAACTTTATATGCGCTTTTACCCAGCGAAGTACTTAAAGTTGTAGCCCAAGGACCTTGATAATTTGTCAGGGATAAATCTGCATTTACATATCTATCTTTATTAGTTACAACTTTTCTTGAGAGATAAATAAAATTTAAATTAATAGACATATAAAATGAGCCCATATATGAATTATAATCCCCACAATAAACTCCAAAGTGAGGTGTGATTTGATTTACATGAAAATTATCATAATCAGAGTAATAATAATCAACTCCCATATTATAATCTAAATTTTTTGAATATAAAACTCCTCCGAATAATACTTTATCATAAGAATTACTGTTATTATCCTGCTCGATAAACATATTTCTAATACCAAGTTTTACTTTAAAATTTTCAAAAAAATAATTACCAACCAAAGTTACATCATTTTCATTATAATCTGGTGTATTATCTTTATAAGAAATATTTAAATTCGCAAAATCAGCTTCTAATTTAAAAGGTGTCTTAAAATAATTGAAATAAATTCCCCCATTATAAGCTTTGTCTTTAATAGATTCGTTTGAATAATCGATATAACTAAAATACGGTTTAAGCAAATTTGCACTAAAACCAAGAGTCGATAAAAGTGCAATTGATAAAAGCTTTTTCATTTTTTCTCCTTTTTAGTTTAGTAAAATCTTATCAATATTTTTTGTTTTTTGCAATTAAATATTTTTCCCTAAAATATAAAGAAGTATAAACAAAAAGTAACAATAAGTAAAACATATTTTGATATAATTTGAAAATCGGATTAATAACCTCTCAAAGGAATCATATGTCAAAAATGTTAGAATTTAAAGACAACTGCGGCTTTGGTGTCATAGCTGATATAAAAGGAAGACCTACTCACGAAATGGTCGAAGATGCTCTTACAGCGCTTGAAAGAATGATGCACAGGGGTGCAATTGCAGCTGATGGTAAAAGCGGGGATGGAGCCGGACTTTTATTTTCAATGCCTGAAAAATTTTTTAGAAAAATAGCAAAAGAGAATGGATATGACCTTCCCGAACAGTTTGGTATAGGAGTTATTTTTCTTAAAAATGAAAATCAAAAAACAATTGTGGAAGAGTATTGTATTAAAAATGATTTAAAACCCCTTTTTTGGAGGGAAGTTCCTATAAATACAGAAGCTCTTGGAGAACTTGCTCTAAAAACACTTCCAAAGATTTATCATCTTTTTATTGTACCAAATTCAATTATTGCCGTTAAAAGATTTGAAGAACTTTTATATTTAACAAGAAAAGAAATTGAAAATTTTATAGAAGACAGAGATTTTTATATTCCTACTTTTTCTTCTAAAAAAGTGGCTTACAAAGGTCTTTTGATGCCAAATCATATTAAAGAATTTTACCCTGATTTGGCAGATAAAGATTTTGAAATTTATTTTGCACTTTTCCACCAAAGATTCTCTACCAATACTCTGCCTGAGTGGAGGCTTGCTCAACCATTCAGATTTATAGCACATAACGGCGAGATTAATTCAATCCAGGCAAACAGAATCAATTCCCTTATAAAATCTGAATCAATCAAATCGGAAGTTTTCAGCGATGAGGAACTAAAAAGACTTCTTCCGATAGTAAGATTTGATGAGAGTGACAGTTCAAGTCTTGATAGAATGATGGAATTTTTGATAATGAACGGAATGGACTTTTTCAAAGCAGTTAGAGCCCTTATCCCTATGCCATGGCAAAATGCACCATATCTTGACAGTGAGCTTAAAGCGTTTTATGAATATTTCTCAACCCGTTTTGAAGCTTGGGACGGTCCTGCGGCTGTGAGTGTAAGTGATGGCAGATATATTGCCGTTGTACTTGATAGAAACGGGCTTAGACCGGCAAAATATGTTATTACAAAAGACGATAAAATTTTAATAGCCAGCGAATACGGTGTAATAGACATTGATGAAGATGAAATAGTTGAAAGAGGAAAACTTCAATCAGGTCAGATGATAGGGGTCGATACAAAATTCGGAATCGTCCTTAAAAACAAAGATATAGACGATTATCTAAAATCAAGCAACCCTTATACAAAATGGCTGAATGAAAATATGATTTACCTTCAAGAATATATTGAAAATCCATATTTAATTGATGAAAAAATTGATGTAAAAGAGCTAATCCCTAAACAAAGATATGCGGGAATTACAAAAGAAGTTATTAATCTGGCGATAAAACCTATGATGATTGAAGGCAAAGAACCTACCGGAAGTATGGGAGACGATACTCCGCTTGCTTGTTTTAGCGATTATCCTTTTAGAAGTTTTAACGACTTTTTCAGACAAAAATTCGCTCAGGTAACAAACCCTCCGATTGACCCTCTAAGAGAAAAAATCGTAATGAGCCTTAATACCGGGTTTGGAGAAATTCATAATATCTTAGATGAAGCTCCTGAACATGCTAAAAGATTAAAAACCACTTCTCCGATTCTCACTCAAACAAAATACGAAGTACTAAAAAGTTTCGGAGATGAAAATAATCCAAGATTTGAGAGCGATTATAAAAACGAAACTTATTATACCCATTTCAAAGGAAACCTGAAAGAATCAATAGAAAAACTTACAGACAAAATTGTTGAAGATGTTAAAAACGGTGTTAGAATAATATTTTTAAGCGATGAAAAGTTGGATAAAGAACACAAACTTATCCCAATGACAATGCTTATCGGAAGACTTCATAAAAAACTGCTTGATAATAAACTAAGACACCTAACAAGCATAGTGGCTGTTACCGGAGAAGTTATAAATCCTCATGACGCGGCTGTAATGATAGCTTACGGCGCTACTGCCATTTATCCATATCTGCTTTTCAAAACAGCCTGCGAAATTTGCGATGAAGAAAATATAAGCAGAGATGACGCTTTATTTAATATCCATTCGGCATTAAATAAAGGTATTTTAAAAATTATGTCAAAAATGGGTATTTCTACTATTGCAAGTTACAGAAATTCGGCTTTATTTGATATTATCGGACTTAGCGAAGAAATTCAAAGCGAATGTTTTATCGGAAGTAAAACATTAATTCCTGGACTCACTTACGAAGATATCGAAGAGAGAATAAATAAAAAACACGAAGCGGCTTTTGCCGAAGAAAAACTTCCTGCCGGAGGAGTTTATAAATTCAGAAGAAACGAAGAATATCACGAAGTAACTCCGCCTGTTGTAAAAGCGTTTACAAAAATGGTGGAAGAGGGAAGCAAAGAGGCATACGAAGAATTTAAAAAACTTATTGAAAACAGACATCCTACATACATAAGAGACCTTTTGGATATTAAATCAGACAAAGAACCTATCAGAGTTGATAAAGTAGAGCCAAAAGAAAATATAATAAAAAGATTTATCGGTGCTGCTATGAGTATTGGTGCATTAAGTAAAGAAGCTCATGAGGCAATAGCTGAGGCTATGAATAGACTTGGAGCTAAAAGTAATTCTGGTGAAGGTGGAGAAGATAGAGTTAGAAACAAAACTATTAAACAAAGTAAAATCCGCCAAGTTGCATCAGGTAGATTTGGAGTTACACCTGAATATTTAGTTAACGCAGAAGAAATTCAAATAAAAGTAGCACAAGGTGCAAAACCGGGAGAAGGCGGACAATTGCCTGGATTTAAAGTAACGACATACATTGCAAAACTAAGACACACAACTCCTGGAAAAACATTGATTTCGCCTCCTCCTCATCACGATATTTATTCAATTGAGGATTTGGCCCAATTAATTTTTGATTTAAAACAAATCAACCCAAAAGCTAAAATTAGCGTAAAACTTGTATCAACAGCAGGTGTCGGGACAATTGCGGCAGGTGTTGCAAAAGCATATGCAGATAAAATCACTATCTCTGGGGCTGAGGGCGGAACAGGTGCCGCTCCTATCACATCAATACGCCATGCAGGTAATCCTTGGGAGCTTGGACTTATTGAAGCGCATAATGCTCTTAAAGAAAATCATTTAAGAGAATATGTAACGCTTGAAACTGACGGAGGACTTAAAATCGGAAGAGATGTAATCGTAGCGGCGCTTCTTGGGGCAGAAGAGTATGCGTTTGGAACGGCGCTTATGATGGCGGTTGAATGTATCTTTTGTAGACAATGTCAAACAAACAAATGTCCAAAAGGTATCACAACTCAGGCTGATGAATACAGAGCCAAATTTACGGGAAGTGTTGAAAAAGTTATCAATTACATAGAAAACCTCGCGGAAGATGTAAGAGAATGGCTTGCAAAACTCGGATATGAAAGCATTGAAGCACTCATAGGAAGAAATGATTTATTAACCAAAAAAGATATTGATTTAGCTAAAAAATTCGACCTTTCCATTCTATTTAGACAAGTGGAAGGCATAAATATCAAAACAAAAGAAAACGAACCGTTTGACAAAAACGAATTCGAAAAAGAACTTTTACAAGAAGTAATGGAAACAATTAAAAATCCAAACCACAAATCGGTGGTTAATGCAAACATATGTAACCTAAACAGAAGTTTCGGAGCTTTAATAAGCGGAGAAATTGCAAGATATTACGGAGATGAAGGTCTTCCAGAAGACAGTATCGTATTTAATCTTGAAGGAGTTGCGGGACAGAGTTTCGGCGTATTTTTAAGCAAAGGAATGACTCTTAAATTAAATGGAGTTGCAAATGATTATGTCGGAAAAGGAATGGCGGGAGGTAAAATTATTATTACTCCTAAACAAGAAGGGGCGGCTGCCGGAAACACATGTCTTTACGGAGCAACAGGCGGTAAACTTTTTGTAGCAGGGGAAGTTGGAGAGAGATTTGCCGTTAGAAACTCAGGTGCCATTGCGATTGTAGAAGGTACAGGCGATCATCCATGCGAATATATGACAGGCGGTGAAGTTATTATCCTTGGTAAAACAGGTATAAACTTTGGTGCTGGTATGACAGGAGGAGTTGCTTTTGTATATGATAAAGAACACAGCTTTGTAGATAAAATAAACCCAGAACTTATTGAAATAAGAAGAATAGATATTGATGAAAACGAAAAACCTAAAATTTACCTTAAAAAAAGACTTATTGAATACTATAACGCAACAGGTAGCAAAAAAGCCAAATTCATACTCGATAATTTCAGAAGCGAAGTAAGACACTTTTGGCTTGTAACACCAAAAGATAATAAACCACCATTAGATCCAAACGATATGGATTAATTCTCTTTTTTTTATTCTAAGTCTCTTGGAAATAGTCCGTAAAATCCACCATTTAATTGAGTATTTTCAATTAAATAAGCTCTAAATTTTTTATATAACACATTATTAGGTTTTTTATAATTTACCCAAAAATCATCTAAACTAATTTCTTTACAAGTAAGTCCCTCTATATCATACAAGGCATTTCCAAGAGTTATTGTAGGAGTTTTATGATAAATTGACGAAAGCCCCACAGTGCTATTTATAGTGATTGTACCTATTGCATTAGAAAGAGCTGTTGGAAGATGTGTCTCAAAAGTAACAATTACTCTATCTTCAATATTTAATTTTTTTGAAAGTTTTTTTATAAATTTTGTATAATCTTTTCTTCCTCTATCCATTGGATGATGTTTAAAAACTATAAACTTATCTTTTGGAGCAAATTTAGCAAAAGAAGTTAAAACTTCTTCTATAAACTCTTCAATATTATTATACTTTGAATGCTCTCTTATTTGAAAATCACTGCTTGTTTGAAGCGGAACAAAATAGTATTTTTTTGAAAGCTCATTTTTTAATTTTTGTGTAATTTTTTCATCTCTTTTTTTGTATTTGGTTTTTCTATAAAAACTTCTTATTCCATAAAAAGCTTCTTTTAATGGAGCTAACTCTCTATGATGCTCATAATAAGGATATCTAAAAAGAAAAGTTTTAGCTAATACATAATAAATTGAAGCACTAAAAGCCATTTTAAAATAACTATTATTTGCCGGTAATATTTTTTTCTCTTTTAAAATAGAATCAGGCAAAGAGAGATAAAATTTTGGGTCTCTACTTATTTTGCTAAAATTATTTACTCCCCATTTCTCCATAGTTATAAAATCGGGTCTAATATAACCCTCTTCAAATACATATGTCTCAATTCCAAGCCTTTGAGACTCTTGAATTGCAATATTTTGATAAAACCTACAATCTCCAAATAGAAAAATTTTATCAATTTTGTTTTTCTTAACATAATCAATAAAAAACTCTCTCCACTCCTCTTTTTTTCCTCTAAAAGCAGTATAATTATCTTTATTTGAAAAAAACCAATCTCCTGCATTAAAACCTATTCTAAATGTTTTAGCGCCTTTACTGCTAAAATGATTATCAAGTCTTTTAAAAAAATCTCCCATAGGACCTTGAAGAAGTAAAATATTTTTATTTTTAATATCTCCTACTCTATTCAACAACACTCCTTACTTTTCAAAAAGCACTTTCCCAACTAATTGAATTTTTCTAAAAAAATTATTGCGAATATTTGTTAATAGTTTATAAATATTATCGTTATTATATCTTTTTTTAAGCTCCTCTAATTCTTCAATTAACACTTCCACTTCACAAAATTTATTTGTTTTTACAGAAATATATCTTGGATATATTATATATGCGCCTGCTATAAGCTCTTCAATACTTAATTTTCTTTTTCTTCTTTTGCATTTCTTCTCATCTATTGTTAGTCCCCAACCAGCATAAAAAGGCATGCCATAAGTATAAACCTTTTTACCTCTTATAAGTGCTTCAAATCCGCTAAGTGAAGTTATAGTATGCACTTCATCGCACACATCCAAAAGACTTGGAAGCGAAATATCTTCAATAACTTCATTTGCATATTTTAATGCCTCATTTTTAGGAATATTGCCTTTTCTATTTCCTGCAACAACATCAGGATGAGGTTTATAGATAATATATTCATCTTTTCTTTTTTCATACACTTTTTTTAATAATTCCAAATTACTCATACTACTGCCACCATAAATAATAGAAGCGTCATCTTCTACCTGACCTACAATCAATACTATCTTTTTATCGATATTAAATGATAATTTTTTATCTTTATGAATATTATATTTTGAAATCTTTTTTTCAATTAAATATTCTTTTATTTTTTTGGCTCTATTAATCAAATCTTCATCAAATTCATAATTATTCAAAATCCACTCTAAATCACTCTCACTTGTAGGGTCAAAATATATTCCTCTGCTATCAACTACTAATGAATATGCCTTTGTCAAATCACTCCCAAGAGTTACTGAGCGGATAAATCCGTCTTCTACTCTAAAAATTGGTATATTTTTTTCTTTTGCAAACTTTTCTACTTCATCAAACTTTTTTTTACCCCAAATAAATATTTTTGCATTCTCAATATTTTTTATTTTTTTATCAAAATAGATTTTATTTTTTGTTAAAGGTTTAAAAAAACTTCTAATGCTATTTTTTTTCCAGATATTAAAAATATTGACTCCATAAAAATATAAATTTCCATCATTTTTCATATAAATGTTTCTGTATTTATCAATTGTATTAATAGTATCAATAATATCGCTTTTTTGCTTTTTATAAGGGTTATAATATTCCGTGTACTTTATATAAGCTCCTGCAAAAACTTCTTCTATACTTAGCTTTTTCCCTCTTCTTTTTAATATTTCTTTTTTTATATTTTCATCCAAATTCCATTTAAGGTTTTCTATCCCCCACCCCACATAAAATGGTGCTCCAAAGATATGTACTTCTTTATTCAAAAGCAATGCTTCAAAACCCATCTGTGAAGTTTGAGTATAAACTTTATCAAAAGCTTCAAGTAAAACAATTGGATGAATATTTTCATCTATAATTTCACAATATTTTTTAGCAAATTCTATATCAATATTTGACTTTTTGTTACCTGCTATTACATCTGGGTGAACTTTTAGATAAATTTTAGCATCAGGATTATCATTAATAGCTTTTAAAATTATCTCTTTATCATCAAAATCATCAGCATATCCATACTTTAAAGACATATCACCTTTTGTCTGAGCTACGATAAGCACTTTTTTTTCACTATTTTGAAGATATTTTGGAAGAATTAAGTAGCCGTTATTATATTTTGAAATTTTTTTATCTATAATAAGCTCAATTGCTTTTTTAGCGGTATCTAAATTTTCACTTAAATCCTCTTCTTTTAGAATTTTTTCAAGCTTACTTGGAGCGGTAGCATCATAATATATCCCAATATCATCTTTTACAATACTAAAACTCTCATCCTCCCCTAAGCCAATGGAGCGAATAAATCCGTCTTCTAATAGAAAAAAGGAAGCATTGTTTTTTTTAGCAAACTCAACTGCTTTTAAACCAGATTTTTTCCTGCCCCATCCTATAAATTCATTTTTTATTTCAAATGTATTTTTTATCTGTTTTAACTTTTTATTCATCTCAAAATAGCTCTTAAAAAAAGTTTAGCTTTATATGATATTTTATTTTTGTAATAATTACTTAAAAAAATTGATTTAAAGGTAGGACTTTTGATGTTTTTTAAAAATTTTTCTATTTCTTTTTTATCATCTTGGATTATATCTTTTTTATTTAACAAATATTCTAAAAACTCAATTCTATCTTGATATGGCAAATTATCTTTAAAAAATCCTGTAATTTTTTCTTTTAAGTTTTTTTGTTTGTTACCAATATTTGAAGAATGAATTCTATATCTTACTAACTTCTGATTTAATGTGATTCTTTTCCCATACAATTCCGCAATAACTCCAATATAATAATCGTGCATAGGAATTTCTTTATAAAAAGGTAAAATAAGATTTTTTAATTTTTTATTAAACATTATCGTATTCCCCATTACACCACTTCTTGAAATTAAAATATCTACTGATTTTTTTTTAGGGAAAAAATATCCTTTCTTTTTAAAAAAAGAATTACAATTTTTTTCCCCTTTCTCATTTATAATTGACAAATCACTATGAACCATTGCAGGTATATTATAATCTTTAATTGCATTATATTGCATTAAAAGTTTATCTCTCTCCCAGATATCATCCTGGTCACTTAAAGAAATAAAATCACCGTTTGTTAATGAAATACCTTTTTCAAAATTTTTTATAACTCCAGCTCTTTTTTTATTTTGAATAACTCTTATAAAATCATATTTTTTTTCATAATCTTTAATAATTTCCAAAGTATTATCTTCTGATTTGTCATCTAAAATTAATATTTCAAAATCTTTAAAACTTTGATTAATTATTGATTCAAGCTGTTCTTTTATATACTTTTCACCGTTATAAGTAGCAAGAACTATACTTATCATCTATTATATTTATCTAAATACCATTTAATAGTTTTAACAATACCACTCTCAAAATTCTCATCAGCCTTCCAACCAAGCTCATTTTCTATTTTACTTGCATCTATTGCATATCTTCTATCATGCCCTGGTCTATCTTTTACAAA
>JALVVX010000026.1 GCA_027038555.1 Nautiliaceae bacterium
TTAGCATAAATTTTTATCCGATAGGCGGATTAAAACAATCAATATTATTTAAATAAAGGTTTTGAATGAGAAATGAAATAAAAGTAGGTATATTTATTTTACTTTCTTTATTAGCTATTTTATATCTTACGTTTCAGGTAAAATCATTGGAAGATTTTAAAGAAAAAGGATATGTTTTATATGCGGTAGTAAATGACGCAAGCGGACTTGCCAGAAAATCCCGTGTTAAAATGAGAGGTGTAAAAATTGGGATTGTCAAAGATATGGAACTGATACGAACAGGTGTAAAACTTAAACTTTTAATTAATAAAAATGTTGAAATTCCAAAAGGTTCAGTTGTAGCTGTTGCTCAGGATAATGTGTTAGGAGGTAAATATCTTGAAATTGTTCCTTCAAACAATACAGTATATTATAATCCGGGAGATACAATAAAAAAATATCTAAAAACTGCTTCTATGGCGGATGTTATGAATAATATAAATTCCGCCGTAAACGATATTAAAATACTTATTAAAAAATTAAACAATACTCTTGATGAAAATACTACGAAAAATATCAAACTTACAATTGCAAATATAAAAGAATCCTCAGATGAGCTTAAATCAGTTATAAAAATAGCAAATCAAAAACTTCCTAAACTTCTTGATAATGCAAATGCTCTTGTTGTAACTTACAAACAAACGGGAGATATTATAAAAAGAAAAATACCCGGAATTTTGAATAAAACAGATATTCTTATGAGTAAATTGAATCTTATGGCAAACACTCTTCACATAAAAATCAAAAAACTTGCGGACGAGTATATTAAACTTGGTCAAAATGCAAATAATCTTCTTAGTGAAAACAAAAGCAGTTTGAAAGCAACAATAAATTCAGCAAAAAGCTTTTTTGACAGTGGAAGCAGTAGTTTCAAAAAAATCGATGAATTTCTATCTTCAATCAACAAATCGCAAATCGATATGGATATTTATAGTAATTATTTGACAAAAGATGATTATTTTAAAACAACTGCAAATCTTGCATATATCCCAAATCCTACGAAATATTACATTATTGGTGTTACATCAAAAGAGGATTATTCCACAAAAAAACTTGCGGATGAGAAAACAAGCAAAATTTATTTAAATGCCGAGCTTGGTAAAAGATATCAAAATATTTTAGTTAGGGGTGGAATAATTGAAAATACGGGAGGTCTCGGAATAGATTATTTTATGTATAAAGATAGACTTAAATTAAGTGCTGATATTTACGATTTTAATAGCGAAAACGATTATAGAGGAGATAATCCTCATCTTGATTTGAAAGCAAGGTATCTTTATTTAAAACACCTTGAATTTTTAGCGGGGATTGATAATATTATAAATTCCGATGCAAGACAGTTTTTCTTAGGAATAGGTGTTAAATTTAAAGATAATGATTTAAAAGCATTGTTAAGTGGAGGTGCAACATCACTTTTGAAATAGAAGATATAAAAAAGGCTTGTGAAATACTTGAAATTAAGCCTTTGACTTCTTGGAAAGAGATACAAAAGAAACATAAATTTTTATCAAAAAAATATCATACTGATTTACGCGGCGATAATCAAAAAATGCAAGAAATTAACTGGGCTTATACGGTTTTAAAACATTATATTGAAAATTATAAATTTATGTTCACGCAAGATGAGATAATAAAACAGCTGCCAAATGAATATATAAAAAAATTTAAGGTTTAAAAATGTTTGAAAACAAAGAGGATGCTTTAAAACGTCTTTTGGAAACCATTGATAAAGATATTGTAAGAGATAATATAGTTCTTGCAATCAGCAAAAGAGGTATATATTATGCCCGTGAAATAGGGCTAAATATGGGATTTTTGGAGGGTGATTTTTTATTTATTGAAAAAATTAAATCGCCTATTAACAAAAACACTCCTTTGGCGGTTGTGAGTGAAACAAGGGATTATGTAGTAATAGATGAATTTGTAAAAAGTTTTGAAATTAACGACGATTTCCTGTTTAATGAAATTGAAAGGGTATATGAAGAAAAAATTATTCAGGATATCTATCAATTACGCGCAGGAGAAGGTATAATTTCAATTAAGGACAGAAATGTTTTACTTGTTGATGAAGGGGCGGATACCGGACTTACATTAATGTGTGCAATTAAAAGTTGTATTTCGCAAAAAGCGGCGGCAATTAATGTAGCTATGCCTGTTATTGCAAAAGAGACTGCGGAGATGATACAAAAACTTGCCGATAACACATTTTTTGTAAAAGAAGTTGAAGACTTTGTATCAATAGATTTTTATTTTAAGGAGAACGAATGAGTTGTGAAGTAGCACTGAAAATAAATGATAAAGAACAAAAACTTGTCTTAAATAAAGTGGCAAGACAGGCTGATGCTTCTGTATGGTGGCAAGAAGGTAATACTGTAATGCTTGCTACTTTAACATACAATCCGGACGAACTTGTAGAAGAAGATTTTGTTCCGCTTGCCGTTCAGTATGTAGAAAAAGCATATGCGGTTGGTAAAATCCCGGCAGGATTTGTAAAAAGAGAACAAAAACCGGGAGATTTTGAAACTTTGACTGCAAGAATTGTGGATAGAAGCCTAAGACCTCTTTTTCCAAAAGAGTATGGTTATAATACAATTATTACTGTAATGGCACTGAGTGCCGATGAAGAGAGCGATTTACAGCTTGCGGCTATGAATAGTGCGGCGGCATGTATGTATTTAAGTTCTCTTCCGTTTGCAAAAATGGTTCACGGAGTAAGAATTACAAGAATAGACGGTGAAATTATTGTCAATCCTACTCTTAGCCAGCTTGAAAGCGGAGATTTTAATCTGTTTGTAACAGGTACAAAAGACGAACTTTTGATGATAGAGTATGC
>JALVVX010000027.1:0-40589 GCA_027038555.1 Nautiliaceae bacterium
TTAAACTTGCTAAAAAACAAGGCGGAAGTGAAAAAATCACTACTATTGCCGAAGCACTAAATAGAGCTGTGGCAAAATATCTTGAAAATGACAAAACTCCAAAAAGAAAAGTAGGTGAACTTGATAACAGAGGAAGTCATTACTATTTAGCTACTTACTGGGCAGAAGAACTTGCAAATTGTGGTGATATTGAACTTGAAGAAAAATTCAGACCTGTTGCGAAAGAATTAAAAGCAAACGAACAAAAAATTCTTGAAGAAATAAAAGCTGTTGAAGGGCAACCGGCAGATATTAAAGGATATTATCATCCGGATGAGAGCTTGGTTGAAAAATATATGAGACCAAGCGAAACACTAAATAAAATTATTGATGCTTTAAGAGGATAATCCCTTTTGGGGTTATCTTAATTCAAAAGGTAAAAGATGAGTAATAAAGTTTCAATCATCGGTGCAGGAAATGTTGGGAGTATTGTTGGCTATTCTCTTGCAATGCAAGGGCTTGCTCATGAAATTATTTTAGTTGATAGAGATACAGACAGAGCAAAAGGTAAAGCACTTGATATGAGTCATGCTGCAAGTGCCGTGAGAAGCCATTCCATTGTAAGAGCCGCTGAAAGTTATGAAGATATAAAAGATTCAAAAGTTATTGTCATTACAGCAGGTTTTCCAAGAAAACCGGGAATGACAAGAGAAGATTTACTTATAAAAAATGCTGAAATAATGAAAGATGTAATTACAAATGTCAAAGAATATGCTCCTGATGCTATTATTATTACAGTTTCAAATCCTCTTGATGCAATGACATATACGGCTCTTAGAATAGGAGGATTTAAAAGAAATCAAGTAATAGGAATGGCTGGTATACTTGACAGTGCGAGAATGGCATATTTTATTTATGAAAAATTAGGTTACGGAGCCGGGCAGATTAGAGCAAGCGTAATTGGAGGACATGGTGATTTTATGGTGCCACTTCCAAGATACTCAACTGTTGCCGGAGTTCCTCTTAGTGATTTATTAACTCAAAAAGAAATTGAAGAAATTGTAGAAAGAACAAGACATGCCGGTGCTGAAATTGTAGGATATTTAAAAACAGGAAGCGCATATTTTGCACCTGGAAAATCTACTGCCATTATGGTTGAAGCGATTCTTAAAGATTCTAAACAAATTTTCCCTTGTGCTGTTTTACTTGAAGGTGAATACGGTGTTAATAATGTAGTAAATGGTGTTCCAGTTATGCTTGGTGGTGAGGGAGCTGAAAAAGTTATAGAAGTTACACTTGATCCGTGTGAGAGAGAGCAGTTTAGGAAATCAACTCAGGCTGTAAAAGAGATGATAGATATATTAGAAAAAGATTTTTTAAAGGATATAAAATGAGAGTTGTAAAATACGACGATATTGTAAAAGCAATCAGAGATATGATTATTTACTCAACTACACATCTTTCACCTGATATGAAAAAAGCTCTTGAAGAAGCATATGAAAATGAAAAAAGTGAAGTAAGTAGAGCTGTTCTTGCTCAGCTTCTTGAAAATGCGGTAATTGCAGAAAAAGAATGGAAACCTTTGTGTCAAGATACGGGACTTGCTATTTATTTCGTAAAAGTTGGCGAAGATGTAAAAGTAGAAGGCGGAAGTCTTAAAGACGCCATTTATGAAGGAACAGAAAAAGGATACAAAGAAGGATATCTTAGAGCGTCAACTTGTGATTGTTTTACAAGGGCTAATCTTAAAGATACAGTTGGATATAATTTGCCTCCTGTAATTTATTTTGATATTGTACCGGGTGATAAAATAGAAATTGAATATGCGGCAAAAGGTGGTGGTAGTGAGAATGTCAGCCGTGCTACTGTTTTGGCTCCTGCGGCTGGAAAAGAAGGAATTAAAGAATTTGTTAAAAAAGTTGTAAGTGATGCAGGTCCTAATCCTTGTCCTCCGCTTGTTGTTGGTGTTGGAATTGGAGGAAGTTTTGATTACGCCGCTGTTATGAGTAAACATGCACTATTTAGAGACATAGGTACACCAAATCCGGATCCTGAACTTGACGCACTTGAAAAAGAATTAAAAGAAGAATTAAATAAACTTGGAATTGGTGCAATGGGAATGGGTGGAACAGAAACTGTTTTAGCAGTTCATATTGAAACATTTCAACCGGGTAGAATGTGCCATATTGCATCACTACCTGTTGCGGTAAATATTCAGTGTCACAGTTCAAGACATTCACATATAACTCTTTAAAGGATAAAAAATGGCAGAATACAGATTAACTACTCCTTTAAGCGATGAAGATGTAAGTAAACTTAAAGCCGGAGATATTGTTTATTTAAACGGTACTTTATATACAGCAAGAGATGCGGCTCATAAAAGACTTGTCGATTTGATTTTAAGCGGGGAAGAGCTTCCTTTTGATTTAAAAGGTGCTGTGATTTATTATGTAGGGCCTACTCCTCCAAAACCTGGCGAGCCTATTGGTAGTGCGGGACCTACAACAAGTTACAGAATGGACCCTTACGCTCCTATTCTTATAGAACACGGTCTTAAAGGAATGATAGGAAAAGGAAAAAGAAATCAGGCAGTAAGAGAAGCGTGCCAAAAACATAAAGCCGTATATTTCGGTGCAGTAGGTGGTGCGGCGGCACTTATAGCAAAAGCTATTAAAAAAGCAGAAGTTATCGCATATCCGGAGCTTGGACCTGAGGCGGTTAGAAGAATTGAAGTTGAAGATTTTCCAGTTGTAGTTGTAAATGATACTTATGGAAATGACCTTTATGAAGAAGGAAGAAAACTTTGGGAGGAGAAATAACCTCCTTTGTTACTTATTCTCACATTTAATTTTTACTTAACAATTATTTGTCACTTTTTGAAACTGAGTGTGATATAATATTTCTATTGAGTTTAAAAAAAGGAGTGTAGATGAATATACATGAATATCAAGCCAAAGAAATATTTAGAAAATACGGTGTTCCTACTCCAAGAGGTGGAGTTGCTTTTAGCGGTCCAGAAGCCAGAAAAGTAGCCGAAGAGCTTGGTGGCGATTTATGGGTTGTAAAAGCTCAAATCCATGCAGGTGGAAGAGGAAAAGCAGGTGGTGTAAAACTTGCAAAAACTCTTGATGAAGTCGAAAAAATAGCAGAAGAGATGCTTGGAATGACACTTGTTACTCATCAGACAGGACCTGAGGGTAAAGTAGTTAAAAAAGTATATATTGAAGAAGGTGCCGATATTAAAGCTGAATATTATCTTGGAATGGTGCTTGATAGAGCACTTGAAATGCCTGTAATGATGGCTTCAACTGAGGGTGGTATGGAAATTGAAGAAGTTGCAGCAAAAACACCTGAAAAGATTATAAAAGTTGCAATTGACCCAGCAATCGGATTTCAGCCTTTTCATGCAAGAAAACTTGCTTTTGGTTTAGGACTTGGCAAAGATGAGCAAAAAGAATTTATTAGATTTGCGAGTGCACTTTATAATGTATATATGGATAATGATGCGGAGCTTATTGAAATAAATCCTTTAATCAAAACAGGTGAAGGAAAATTTATAGCTCTTGATGCAAAAATGGGATTTGATGATAATGCATTATACAGGCATCCTGAAATTGCGGAAATGAGAGATTTAGACGAAGAAGAACCAACAGAACTTGAAGCTAAAAAATATGGACTAAGCTATATTAAACTTGATGGTAATGTAGGATGTATGGTAAATGGAGCAGGTCTTGCGATGGCAACAATGGATATCATTAAACATGAAGGTGGAGAGCCTGCAAACTTCCTTGATGTAGGTGGTGGAGCAAATCCTGATACCGTTGCAAAAGGATTTGAGATAATTCTTAGTGACCCTAATGTAAAAAGTATTTTTGTTAATATTTTCGGTGGAATTGTAAGATGTGATAGGGTTGCAAACGGAATTTTGGAAGCAACTAAAAAAGTTGAAGTTAACGTTCCTGTTATTGTAAGGCTTGACGGTACAAACGCAGAAGAAGCTGCTGAAATTCTTAGAAATGCAAATATTAAAAATATTATTCCTGCCGAAGATTTAAAAGACGGTGCTAAAAAAGCTGTTGCTGCTGCGAAAGGAGAGTTATAATGAGTATTTTGGTAAATAAAGATACAAAAGTTATCGTTCAAGGATTTACAGGTAAAGAAGGAACATTTCATGCGCAACAATGTATGGATTACGGCACTAACATTGTCGGTGGTGTTACACCAAATAAAGGTGGTATGACTCATCTTGGAAAACCTGTGTTTAATACGGTAGAAGAAGCTGTTAAAGCCACAGGTGCAACTGTCAGTATGATTTTTGTTCCGCCTGCATTTGTAGCTGATGCTGTCATGGAAGCTGCCGATGCGGGGATTGAGCTTGCTGTAATTATTACAGAAGGTGCTCCGGTTAGAGATATGATGTATGCAAAACATTATGCCGTTAAAAAAGGTATGAAAACAATAGGACCAAACTGTCCTGGAATTATTACAGCAGAAGAGTGTAAAATCGGTATTATGCCGGGTAATATTTTCAAAAAAGGAAATGTGGGGCTTATTTCAAAATCTGGTACTTTAACTTATGAAGCAAGTAACCAAGTAGTAAAAGAAGGTCTTGGAATTACAACTGCCGTTGGTATTGGGGGAGACCCTATTATTGGACTTAGTTATAAAGAACTTCTTCCTATGTTTGAAGCTGATGATGAGACAGAAGCAATAGTTATGATTGGTGAAATCGGAGGAGATTTAGAAATTCAAGCGGCAAAACTTATTAAAGAAAAAATTACTAAACCGGTAGTTGCTTTTATTGCAGGTCAAACTGCTCCTAAGGGTAAAAGAATGGGACATGCCGGTGCGATTGTAAGCGGAAGTAAAGGTACTGCTCAGGAAAAAATGGAAGCTCTAAAAGAAGCTGGCGTTTATGTGGTTGAATCTCCTGCCGATATTGGTGCTACGGTTGTAAAAGCTCTTAATAACAAAAAATAATTTATAGCCAAAATCTTTTTGGCTTTTTTATTTTCATTTATATAGTGTCAGATGAAAATTCTTTTTAATAATTAGTAAATTTATTTACTTGCTAATAAATTAATATTTATGTCATACAAATTTATGTGGAAAATAAAAGAAAATAATTGTAATTTTTTAATAAATTTTGGTATTAAATAAATCCTTCATTTTTAATTCTTCATTTTATTATTACCTTTTGTAACAATCATATAAAAAAGAGACCTTTTTGGTTAAATTTAAATGTTTATTTAGGTATCATATATATGTAAAGAAAAGCAAAAGGAGAATAAATGGCTTTAAATGTTGATTTTAAATTAAAAGCACCTGAAAATACGCCTGTTTGGGTTGATGAAGCGAAGTGTAAAAGCTGTGAACTTTGTGTTGATTTCTGTCCTACGGGTGTACTTGAAATGGTACCTGATCCGCATAATATTTTAGGGCAAATGGTTAAAGTTACTCATCCTGAATATTGTATCGGATGTAGAGAATGTGAGCTTGAATGTCCTGATTTTTGTATTTTTGTAGCTGAAAGAGATGAATTTAAATTTAAAAAACTTAATGAAGTTAAAAAGCTTAAAGGAGAACAATAATGCCAAGAGAAGTAGTATCTACCGGAAACCAACTTGCGGCAAAAGCGGCTATTGATGCAGGTTGTAAATTTTTTGGAGGATATCCTATTACTCCATCAAGTGAAATAGCTCATGAAATGAGTAGATTACTTCCAAAAGTTGGAGGTGTGTTTATTCAAATGGAAGATGAAATTGCTGGTATTTCTGTTGCACTTGGTGCAAGTATGAGCGGTGTTAAATCAATGACGAATACATCTGGTCCTGGAATTTCACTTAAAGCTGAACAAATCGGTCTTGCATTTATGGCAGAAACTCCGTTAGTTATTACAAATGTAATGAGAGGGGGACCAAGTACCGGGCTTCCAACAAGACCAGCTCAACAAGATATACTTCAAGCACAAGCACCAACTCACGGTGATTATCAGTCAATAACATTATGTCCAGGAAGTCTTGATGAGTGTTATACTGAAACAGTAAGAGCGTTTAATTTAGCAGAGAGATTTATGACACCTGTATTTGTGTTACTTGACGAAACACTTGGTCATATGGTAGGTAAAGCAGTACTTCCTGATATAGAAGAAGTTGAAGCGAATATTGTAAACAGAAGAGTTTATGAAGGTGATCCTGCAACTTATGAACCGTATAATGTACCACAAGATGAACCTGCAATTTTAAATCCGTTTTTCAAAGGTTACAGATATCATATTACAGGACTTCATCACGGACCAACAGGTTTCCCGACAGAAGATGCAAAACTTTCACAAGAATTGATCGATAGACTTTTCAATAAAATTTTAGCTCACAAAGACGAGATTGAAAGTTATGAAGAATTTATGCTTGATGATGCTGATATTATGGTAATTGCATATGGAAGTGTTTCACTTGCAGCAAAAGAGGCGATAAGACAACTTAGAGAAGAAGGTATTAAAGTAGGGCTTTTCAGACCTATAACGCTATGGCCGTCTCCGGAAGAAAAAATTGACGAGCTTTGTAATAAATTTGACAAAATTTTAGTTGCTGAAATGAACAAAGGTCAATATTTCAAAGAAATACAAAGAGCAAGCGGTAAAAAAGCAAATGATTTTGAAACTTTATTTAAAGCAAACGGAAGACCTATAAGTCCTGCTGAATTTAAAGCAAAAATAAAAGAAATGGTGTAAGGAGAGAAAATGGCATTTAATTACGATTATTATCTAAGAACTGAAAAAATGCCGACACTTTGGTGTTGGGGATGTGGTGATGGTATTATTATGAAAGCCGTTATCAGAGCTATGGCAAAACTTGGATGGGATAAAAACGATGTTTGTATAGTTTCTGGTATTGGGTGTTCAGGAAGATTTTCAAGTTATATTGATGCAAATACGGTACATACTACACATGGTAGAACCATCGCGTATGCAACAGGGATAAAACTTGCTAATCCTGATAAACACGTTATTGTTGTTGCAGGTGATGGTGACGGTCTTGCAATCGGTGGTAACCATACAATTCATGGATGTAGAAGAAATATTGATTTGAATTTTATTTTGATTAATAACTTTATTTACGGTCTTACAAATTCACAAGTTTCTCCTACAACTCCAAAAGGTGCGTGGTCTGTTACAACTCAATACGGAAACATTGACCCTACATTCGATCCTGCGGAACTTGCTATTGGAGCAGGAGCGACTTTTGTTGGTAGAGAAAGTGTAGCAGAAGCTCAAAAACTTGAAAGACTCTTTGTAAAAGGTTTTGAGCATAAAGGTTTCAGTTTCTTTGATATTCATTCAAACTGTCATGTTAACTTCGGTAGAAAAAATAAATTAGCACAAGCTAAACAAAATATGGATTGGATTGAAGAAAACTTAATTGCCAAAAATAAATGGGATAAATTAAGTGAAGAAGAAAAATACGAGCTTAAAAAACAAGGTAAATTCCCAAGAGGAATTTTACATCACGTTGAAGAGCCAGAATACTGTGAAGAGTATTACAAACTTATCGAGAGAGTAAGGGGTAAATAATGAGAAAACAATTAAGATTTACAGGGGTTGGAGGACAAGGTGTCCTTCTTGCCGGTGAAATTCTTGCAAGAGCGTATGTAAGAGCCGGAAAATATGGAGTTCAAGTTGGTACATATACATCTCAGGTTAGAGGTGGTCCTACAAAAGTTGATATTATTCTTGATGATGAGCCTATTCTTTATCCTTATGCGGTTGATGGTGAAATTGATTTTATGCTAAGTGTTGCAGATAAGTCTTATCAATTATTTAAAGAAGGGGTAAAAGAGGGAGGAATTATTGTATATGAACCTAATCTTGTATATCCAAGCGATGATGATAAAGCAAGATGGAAAATGTTCCCTATTGAAGTAATTACTATTGCAAAAGAAAAAGTAGGAAATGTTATTACTCAATCTGTTGTAGCACTTGCAATTGCTACAAGAATGAATAACCTTGATAAAGAACTGGTATATGAAACAATGATTAATACTGTTCCACCAAAAGCGGTAGAAGTTAATAAAAAAGCATTTGAACTTGGTTATCAAGAAGCTGATGAGGTTTTAGCAAAATACTCTTCTTGATTTCCTTCTTCTTTTTTTATTCACAAATAAACACAGACATCAAAATTTGGGATAAAAGAAAAAAAGAAGAATTATTTATTATTAATTGCGTTTAAAGCTCTTTGTAGTAATTCTCCGTGATAAACTTCTTGCCTTGAAATAAATAATAAGAAATCTTTTAGATATTTATTACCTATTTTTTCAGCTAAAATCAGACATTGTTTTTCTGCGTCTAACTCTTCTTCTATGTTTTCTTTCAAAAATTCTACTACGCCGATATTTTCGTATTTATCATGAGGTATTGGTCTTGGTAGAGTAAGTACTCCCATTTGAGCAGCTAAATCCGCAAATCTTTTTAAATGATAAATGGAATCATATGCAAGGTCTGTAAATGCAGAATTTGCAACTGCTATATCGCTGTGGACTTTTAAGTAGCTGTAAATAGTAATAAGTTCGTATTCTTTAAATGTTTCTTCCATTAAGAAAAATACAAGTGCGCTTTTTGATTCTTCGCTTAGTTCAACTCCCGGAAGTTCTTTTGATTCATTAAACGCAGTGATTTCACCTTCTACATCAAAAAAATTCATCTCTTCTAAGAAAAATTCGTCATCACTTCTGAATCTGTTTATTGTAGGATTGTCAATTCCTTCATATAAAGCAATATTTTGATTTAAATCTTCTTTTAATGCTTCAATAAGCTCATCTTCGCTTTCGACTTTGATTTTTGCTATTTCATTATAATCAAAATCCATATTAAATTTAACATTGGCCATTGCCGCATCATGCATAGCCCATACCATGTGTCTGTATTTGAATTTTGCTATATCATTCAATTTATGTTTTACATCTTCTTCTTTTACCATTACACTTGCGTAAATAAATTTAATAAAACTTTCATGAGTTTTTTTTATGATTTTAGGATAGTCCATTAAATCTCCTTTTTATTTTAAGTATACCAAAAAGCGATTTTAAAAAATTGATTTAAGTCAATTTTTATGTAAAAAGATATATTTTATCGCATTTTCATAACTTAATGTTTTGGCTTTGCCTTTATATGCGATATCAAATGCCGTTCCGTGGTCTACTGATGTCCTAAGAATCGGTAGATTCAATGAAACATTTATGCTTTCATCAAAATAAAGAGCTTTTAAAGGAGCAAGACCTTGGTCGTGATACATTGCAATAAAGCGTCCCTTTTTTGTGCTAAACGCAATATCCGGAACAAGCGGTCCGTAAAAAATATTTTTATCAAGCATTTCGTTTGCTTCCAAAATTGCCGGAAGTATCTCTTTTATCTCTTCATCTCCTAAAACTCCTCCGTCTCCTGCATGAGGGTTGAGTCCTAAAACACCTATATTTTCAAAATTCGTACTTTTATAAAAATCTATAAAAAACTCAATTAAATCATTTTTTTTTATTTTAGAAGGAACTTCACGAAGTGGAATATGCTCCGTAAAAAGTGCCACATAAAGTTTTTCGCATCCGAGCATCATAATTGCATTTTTTTTGAAAACATCCCTTAATACCTCCGTGTGACCTTTGTATTTTATACCAGCTTTACTCCAAGATTCTTTGTTTATCGGAAGTGTTGTTATTGCTTCAACTTTTTTTTCTTTTGCAAGTTCTATTGCCTTAACGAAAGATTTGTATGAATACTCTCCCGCCTTGGCATCAATAACTCCGGGTTTTATTTCAAAATCGCCTTCAACTTTTATAATTTCAAAATCATCAGGTATCTTGTAATTTAAAAGTTTTGCCCCTTTTTCAAGCATTTTTCTGTTTATACAATAAAGAGGTTTTACCCATTGTTTAATTGTATCGTGGGCTTTTAGAGCAATTTCAAGCCCAACTCCATTTAAATCGCCTATACTAATTGCAACCTTCATTTTTAGTTCCTATAAAGTTTTGCCCATTCTCTGGCTTTTTCCAGGTCTTCTTTTGTATCTATTCCAAAACTGTTGGTATTTACTTTAATCATTTTTATTTTGTATCCGTTTTCTATAACTCTTAATTGTTCAAGTTTTTCTATATGTTCAAGATGTCCTTTTAAATTTACAAAAGTATCGAGGGTTTTTTTTGTAAAACCATAAATACCGATATGTCCTTTATATGAATGGGGCTGATTATCCCTGTTATAGGGAATTTTACTTCTTGAAAAGTATAGTGCGTAGGAATTTTTATCTATTACAACTTTTACGAGGTTAGGGTCTTCCGCATCGAGTTCGCTGATTTGTTTATAACAGCTGACCATATTGAATTCATTTTGGTTCTTTAAAAGTTCGTTTTTTACGGCTTTTAGAATGTCAGGTTCTAAAAATGGTTCGTCTCCTTGCATATTTATAACAATATCATTTTCTTTAAGACCAATTATATCTGCTGCTTCTTTTATTCTATCGCTACCGCTTTGATGATTTTTGTTTGTCATTACCGCATTAAAGCCGTATTTATTACACACATCTATTACTTCTTTTGAATCGGTGGCGATTAAAACCTCATCAATCTCTTTTGCAACATTTGCACAATGTATTATCATTGGAATGTCATTGATTTGTGCTAAAACTTTATTCGGAAGTCTTGATGAGCTAAGACGTGCCGGGATAATTATCATTTAATTCCTTTTTGATAAAATTATAACATTAAATCAAAGGAGTTAATACTGAAACTTAAACAACCAAAAGAGGGATATTGTTATAATTCGGATACAATGTTTTTATATGATTTTATAAGCGGGTTTAATATAAAAGGTGAAGTTTTAGAAGTCGGAGGAGGGTGTGGAGTCCTCGGACTTCTTTTAAAAAGGGATTTTTCAAAAATAAATTTAACGGTAATAGAAAAACAAAAACTTATGTATGAGTTTATAATAGAAAACTCAAAAATAAACAATCTTGAATTGGATGCGTTAAATGAGGATTTTTTGGAATATGAATTTGATAAAAAATTTGATTTTATTGTTTCCAATCCCCCTTTTTATCAAGGAACACTTAAAAGTGACAATGAAATTAAACGTATTGCAAGATATGAGGAATTTTTACCGATGGATAAATTATTTAAAAAGGTAAATTCTTTACTTAAAGAAAGAGGTGAGTTTATTTTCTGTTATGATGCAAAAAGAATTGATGATATAATTTCACAAATGCCAAAACCTTTGAAAATTACCGATTTAAGATTTTTTTATCCAAGAAATAACAAAAATGCGACCCTTGTTCTTGTGAGGGCAAAAAGACATGCAAAGTCAATGGTGAAAATACATCCGCCTCTGATTGGATTTGAAGGGAATGAATATTCCTCGGAAGCAAAAAAAATTTATAAAAAAGCAAATACGAAGAGTATAAAAATATAATGGAAAATGGAAAATTTAAAATGGAAAATGAAAACTTAATAAGTAAAGAAGGATTTCCTTATAAATTTAATCAAAATGCTTGTAAAGATTGTGATGGAAACTGTTGCATAGGAGAGAGCGGTTATATATGGGTGAGTCCAAAAGAGATTGAAGAAATTGCCGGATTTTTAAAGATGGATGTAGAGAAATTCAAGGAAATGTATCTTATAAAAGTCGGATATAAATATTCCTTAAAAGAAAAACCTTATAAAAACGGATTTGCTTGTATATTTTTTGCAAAAGGGTGCAGTATATATCCTGTACGGCCTAAACAATGCAGGACTTTTCCTTTTTGGGATTATTTTAAAACGCGTGTGAATGAATTAAAAAAAGAATGTCCAGGCATAATTGAAGATGGAGAATAAAAATTGAAAATCAAAAATCTATTGTTTTTATTGATTTTTTTGGCCGGTTGTAGTGTAAAACAATTGCAAACAGGCAAAAAAGCATTTCCTCAGGAAGATAATTATATTATAAAAGCACTTGTTTATGAAAATAGTGGAGATTTTAAAGAAGCGGCAAAAATTTATATGTTTTTATATAAAAAAACCGACAAAGATGTTTATTACGTTAAATATCTTGATTCATTGTTTGCTCTTAAAAAATATGATGAGGTTATAAAAAAAGCCGATGAATTTTTGGATGAAAAATGTAATGACGAAATTTTTAAAATTAAAATTTTTGCTTTATTGGAAAAAAACGAGCTTGAAAAAGCCAAAGAAGAGCTTCTTAATAATTTTAATAAAAAAGATGAATTTTTTTATTCTATGATGAGCTTTATTCTAATGAAACAAGGGAAATATCCTGATGCTTTGGCATATTCAAAAAGTAATTATGCATTAAATCATACAAAAAGAAATCTTTTAAATCTTACCGATATACTGATAAAAAACAAAAAATATAATGAAGCCATAGCCTATTTAAATACAAGACTTAAAGAAAAAGGATGTGAGTACGAAATCTGTATTAAATTGGCGCAAATATATAAAGAGCTTTATGATTATAAAAGAGTTGCTGAAATTTATGAAAAAATCGGGAAATTCGATAAAAAATTTTATCTTTTGGCTTTGAATTATTACATGAATGAGGGAGAGTATAAAAATGCTGTAAAACTTATAAAAAAACATCATCTTGATGAAGAATATTTGATGTATATTTATGATGAAATGGGCAAATACAACAAAGCCGCTTTGGTGGCTATGAATCTTTATTTAAAAACAAAAGATTTGAGATATCTTCTTAAATATACTATATATATTTATAAAGCAAGTGATGATTTGAAAACGGCAAAAGAAGTTGTAAATAAACTTAAAATAATAGAAAAAAAAATAAAGACTCCTTTTGTTTATAATTTTTTAGGTTATGTATTGATTGATAAAAACATAAATCCCAAAGAAGGGCTTAAATACATTCAAAAAGCTATTGAAATGCAGCCTGATAATATAGAATATATCGATTCTTTGGCATGGGGATATTATAAACTTCATGACTGCAAAACTGCATGGGAAATTATAAAAGATATAAACAGTAGTGACGAAATTATAAATATGCATAAAAAAAAGATTAAAAGGTGTTTGAATGATTCTGAAAAAAATAATAGACCAAACAAAAAAAGATTTACAAAAAAGAAAAAATAAAGATGATTTTGAGAAATTTCTGAAAGTAAAAAGAAATTTCAGAGATGTTAAAAAGGCTCTTAAATCAACAGATGACAATCCATACAGAATAATTGCGGAAGTTAAAAAAGCAAGTCCGAGCAAAGGTATAATAAGAGAGGATTTCAATCCGGTTGAAATAGCTAAAATATATAATGAAGTCGCAGATGCAATGAGTGTTTTGACTGAACCTCATTTTTTTCAGGGTTCTATTGAATATTTAAAAAAAATAAATGAAATAAGTAAAATTCCGCTTTTAAGAAAAGATTTTATTATTGATGAGTTTCAAATTGCCGAAGCTTATGCATCAGGAGCCGATTTTGTTTTGTTAATAGCAAAAGCACTTAATTTAAAAGAATTACAAAATCTGTATAATTTTGCTATAAATACTGGGCTTGAAGTGTTATTTGAAATACATGATGAAGAAGACCTTGATAAAGCCCTCAAAGTAGGAGCCGAGATTATAGGTTTTAATCACAGGGATTTGAAAACTTTTGAAATGCATATGGATTTAAGTGAAAAATTAATAAAAAAATTACCAAAAAGTTGTATAATAGTGGCAGAGAGTGGAATTAATGACTTTGGAACCGTAAAAAAACTTCATCAAAACGGTGTAGATGCATTTTTGGTAGGAGAACATTTTATGAGACAAAATGATATTAAAAAGGCAGTTTTAGAATTGAAAGGAATATAAATGATTAAATCTTTTATTATAGATTTTTTCATATCTGTTTTATTATCGACAATATTGTTTTTTCTTTTAACTAAAATATTTTTGTTAAATACCGGAAGCGCATATATTTTTTCTATTGTAGTGTTTGCAATTATATTTATTTTTTCAATAATACTTTCTTTTTATTTACATAAAATTAAAGAAAAAATCGATTTTTTAAATTTGCAAATTGAAAAACTGAATAAATTTGATGAAATAACAGATGTTTATAATAGAAATTTTCTTTTGGAAAATTTGCAAAGATATTTTGATATTTCAAAAAGAAAAGAAATTCCTTTGAGTATTATGATTATCAATATTGACAATTTTAAAAGAATTAATGAAAAATTTGGTTTTGAAAAAGGAAATGAAATTTTAAAAGATGTTTCCAAAGTGTTGAAAAATAATCTCAGAGGAATGGATATAATAGGTAGATACAGCTCAGATGAATTTTTAATCGCTTCTTTTTCGACAAAAGAGGAATTTTTAAAACTTGCTGCAAGAATACATAATCTTTTGAAAAGCATAAAAAATGATAATATAAATATTGAAATAAGCATCGGTGTAACAGAAAGAAATAATTTCGACACATTGAAAGATATGCTTAGAAAGGCACAAGAAGCGGTATATTTGGCGCAAAAAAAAGGCGGGAACAGAGTAGATTTTCTGGAACATTTTTTGCTTATAGAGTAAAAAGGGTGTAATTGAAAAAAATAATTTTATTCTCTTCACTTGTGTTTTTTATCGGGTGTGCTTCACATCCGATGGATCCCGATATTAGTATGACTCCTCCTAAGTATGTTGAAGAAATGCCAAGCCGTGATAATGACAATATTGTCAATAATCCAGGTTCTCTTTTTACCAATTCTGATAATCTTTTTTCCGATACAAAAGCCAAAAAAGTAAATGATATTGTTACCGTTGTAATTACCGAGCAAGTGATACAATCTTCACAAGCTACCAAAAAGCTTAATGAATCAAATCAGGATAACGGAGGGCTTTTTGATGCGAGCATAAGCGGCGGTGTTAATGTAGGAGGGAAAAAATACGGTATTTCAAAAACAGGGCTTAGCTTGAATTTGCCTTCTATGAATTCCAATAGAGCTTTTAACGGAAGCGGAGTTCAGGACAGGAAAGAAAAATTTCAGACAACTATTAGTGCAAGAATAGTAAAAGTTTTAAAAAACGGAAATTATTATATTTACGGTACAAGAGAAATTTTCGTAGATGGTCAAAAGCAGATTATTAAAATAGCCGGAGTTATCAGACCTCAGGATATAGGGGCAGATAATACAATAGATTCAAAATACATTTCCGATGCAAAAATAAAATATGTAACACAGGGAGATATAAAAGAATATACCGAGCCTAACTGGTTTGTGAAGTTTTGGAATAAAATTTCACCTTGGTGATTATTCTATTATATAAGCGCTTAGCGCATCGGCAAGTAAAAAATCATTAGAGTGAATTTTACTTTCTTTTTTGAAAAGTTTATTTTCATTTATTAAAATTTCTACTCTTTTTTTCTCTTCTTTGTTTAAAATATCCTCTTCAAATCCGGTTATGCTTCTAAGTCCTAAAAGAACTTTTTCTTTTTTTATGTCGTTATCTGTTAAATATTCATACACATAATGCGTAGGGTTTTTTATGTATTTATTTACATCAGTTTGTGTGTAATATCTAAAATTTTCATTTTTCACTTTACACTTTTTACTTTTAATAAACCCCACAGCCCCCGAGCCTATACCAAGATACTCTTTATGCTCCCAATAAGCTAAATTATGAAGGCACGGTTTGCCAAAATTTGAAATTTCATATTGTTTAAATCTTTTTTTTATTTCCTTAATAAACCATATTTCAAGCTCTTCATCATCTTTTCTTTTGCTGTAATCACCTTCCCATTTTGTATTTTCTTCTATCATCAGAGAATATGCACTTAAATGAGTAACCGGAAGTGAATCTATAATTTTTAAATCGTTTTTTAGTAATTCATAATTATCTAATACCGTTGCATATATAATATCAAGATTAATATTTTCAAAACCGGCTTTTTTTGCATTTAGAATGGTATTTATTGCAAGTTTTGATGAGTGATTTCTATTTAAAAATTTTAATTTTTCCCCATTAAAACTTTGAACTCCGAAACTGATTCTGTTTACACCGAAATTTTTAATGTTTTTTAACCATTCGTATGAAGCGTTTGGGTTTGATTCTATTGTGATTTCTTTTGTGTTTTTTAAAAAGGGCTCTAAAAGTTTAAAAAGTTTTTCATAAAAAGGCAAAGGCATGGTTGAAGGAGTGCCTCCTCCTATAAAAACCGTTTCAAACTCCTTGACTTTAAATTTTTCTATATCGTGTAAAAACTGTTTTTTTACTGCCTCAAAATAATCTTTTTTGAGATGATTTAAGTTCGTATATGAATTAAAAGCGCAATAATTGCATTTGCTGTCACAAAAAGGTATGTGAATATAAAGTAGTGGAGATTTGAGAATGGAAAATTTATAGTTATTGTTTGATTTTCGTTGTATTGATTTTTTCTCCATTTTCCATTCTCCATTTTTTGGTTATAATTTTACAAAAAAAGGTGAAATTTGAAAAAATACAGACCAAATGTAGCGGCAATCATACTTTCACCTAAATATCCCGAAAAAGTTGAAGTTTTTGTGGCAAAACGAACAGATGTAGACGCATGGCAGTTTCCACAAGGCGGGATTGATGAAGGGGAGAGTCCAAGAGAAGCACTTTTAAGAGAGCTTAAAGAAGAAATAGGTACCGATAAAGTGGAAATAATAGCAGAGATGCCTGAGTGGTTAAGTTATGATTTTCCGAAAATGATTGCAAGAAAAATGTATCCTTATGACGGACAGACTCAAAAATATTTTTTGGTGAGATTAAAACCAAACGCAAAAATAAATCTTAATACGGAAATACCCGAGTTCAAAGATTATAAATTCGTACCTTTGAATAAAGTATTCGAATATGTTAAATCTTTCAAAAGACCCGTATATAAAAAAGTAATTGACTATTTCAAAAAAAATGGTTATTTATAAGGAGAAAAATGTTAGTTGTTCAAAAATTCGGAGGGACCAGTGTAGGAGACCTTGATAGAATTAAAAATGTTGCAAATATAGTAAAAAAATACAAAGAAAACGGTGATGATGTAGTGGTTGTAGTTTCGGCAATGGCAGGTGAGACAAACAAACTGCTTGAATATGCCAATCATTTTTCCAAAACTCCACCGCAAAGAGAGGTTGATTTGTTAGTTAGCAGTGGAGAAAGGGTTACAAGCGCTCTTTTATCAATTGCACTCCAATCTATGGGAATCCCGGCAATTGCACTTACAGGAAGACAAGCAGGTATTAAAACAACAAGCGACCATACAAAAGCCAGAATTATGGATATTAATCCGGAAAAAATGCAAAAACAGCTTAACAACGGTAAAGTTGTAATTGTCGCAGGTTTTCAGGGAATAAACGAAAATGGAGATGTAACAACACTCGGAAGAGGGGGAAGTGATTTGACAGCCGTTGCAATAGCAGGTGCTTTAAATGCTGATAAATGTGAAATATATACGGATGTTGACGGTATTTATACAACTGACCCAAGAATTGAGCCGAAAGCAAAAAAAATAGATGTAATAAGTTATGATGAAATGCTTGAACTTGCAAGTTTAGGCGCCAAAGTTATGCAGTCACGCTCAGTAGAACTTGCTAAAAAACTTGATGTTGATATTGAAGTAAAATCATCTTTTAAACCGGAAATTAAAGGAACATTAATTACAAAGGAGACACCTGATATGGAAAAAGTTTTAGTCAGCGGAATCGCACTTGATAAAAATCAAGCGAGGGTAAGTATTTTCGGTGTGGAAGATAGACCTGGAATAAGTGCGGAAATATTCAAAAAACTTGCGGATAAAAATATAAATGTTGATATGATTGTACAAAATGTAGGGAAAGACAACAAAGCCAATTTGACTTTTACCGTACCTCAGACTGAACTTGAACTTACAAAAGAAGTTTTAGCTGAATACGAAAAAAATTCCGAAGGGATTGAATATGACGATTCAATTGCAAAAGTGAGCGTTGTGGGTGTTGGTATGAAATCCCACAGTGGTGTTGCGGCAAAAGCATTTGAAACATTGGCAGACGAAAACATAAATATTTTAATGATTTCTACGAGTGAAATAAAAATTTCTATGGTAATCGATGAAAAATATGGGGAACTTGCCGTCAGGGCATTACATAAAGCATACGAATTGGATAAATAATGGATTTAAACCGTTTTATAATTGATTTGATTCGTAAAAAAAATTATAAATGGATGGAAGAGAGGAGATTAGACTTCGTACCCCTTCTTTCTGTCTTTTTGCAACAGATACTTGATGGTAAGAGTGTAATTATTATCACTGACGAAAAAAGAAAATGGTACGGAGAATATCTTATTAATAAAATAAATAATTTTTCGGAGTTCAAGCCTCAATTTTTTCCTTTTTATATTTTAGAAAATTTGGTACCACAAATAAAAATAGCAAAACATCCAGAAGATTTTGATATGATTGAAGATATGCTAAATGTGTCGTTTAAAGATTATATTTTCTGGTATATTGGACAAGAAACACCCGTTTTAAAATTTGCCAGAAGAAAGCCCGAATCATTTTATTGGATTATGGATAACGACCTCTCAAAAAATTTTTATTTAAAATCTACCGATATATATCTTGATAACAAACTTTTACATCTTGCTGATATGGTAAATGAAAGCCTTAATGCAGCAGTGTTTGGAGAAGTTGAGATTTGAGTAGAGCGGTTATAACAAACGATATTGATAAATTTTTACAAGAGATTAATGCATGGGAAATTGTCAGAAAAAATGAAATTAAAATGGAAGATGTGGCTTATATTAAGAAAAAAGCATATATATCGGATAAAGATAAAAGAATTATTGCAATAGCAGCGGAAAAATTTAATGTTTATGCTCAAAACGCACTTTTAAAACTTATTGAAGAACCTCCTAAAAATATTGATTTTTTAATTGTTACAAAATCAAAGCACTCTTTGCTTGATACGATTCTCTCACGTGTGATTATTGAAAAAAAATTTTATGAAATTGAAAATGAGTTTGTACTTAAACCTGTTACCAATGAATATATATTGGAACTTTTGACTTCTGATTTGGAAAAAGAAGATATAAAAAAAATGTTTAAAGCTATTGTAAAACAAAAAAAATTATCTGATGAGATGCTTAAAATTATAAATGATGCTGTTTTAATGCTTGAACTTAACCTTGATAAAGAAGCCATAATTTCGCTTGTAATGCTTTCATTAAAGGTAGAAAATGCAAATATATAAATTAAACGACCAAATAAATCTTGCAAAATTAATGCAAAAACTTAATGTAGATAAACCCGGAATTGAAATTATGAAAAAAAAGCATTCCAAATATATTTTTTATATCAAAGGCATTTCGTGCGGTGCGGCAAATATTCTCAAACAAGACGCTTTAAGCATAGGAGCCGAACTGGCCGTTCCTATCGGTGTGCCTAATTGTAAAAATAAAATTTTTGATGCCCTTTTATTATGTAATCAAAAACAGCTTGAAATTCTTGCCAAAAAAGAGCTTTCTCAGCCTTTTAAACTAAAAGAATTTGCCAAACAGCTAAAAGAATTCATAAATCTTCCTAAATTTCCTTTAAAAATTATGGGTGTTATTAATGCAAACGACGATTCTTTTTTTGAAGGGAGTAGATTTCAAGGAATTGAAGCTATAAAAGCAATTGAGAAAATGATAAAAGATGGTGCGGAGATTATCGATATAGGAGGCGTTTCAAGCAGACCGGGAAGTGAATATGTGGGAAGAGAAGAAGAACTTAGAAGAGTTAAGCCTATTATTGATGAAATATACAATCAAAAACTTTATGATAAAGCAATTTTTAGCATAGATACATTTGATGAGGTAGTTTTGGAATATGCTCTTGATAGAGGATTTAAGATTGCTAATGATATTACCGGACTTGAAAATGACGCATATGCAAAAACAGTTTCCAAATACGGAGCAAGTGCTGTAATAATGCATAAAAAAGGAAATCCCAAAGATATGCAAAAAAATCCTTTTTATGAAAATGTCATATTGGAAGTTGATGATTTTTTTAAAGAGCGTATAGAAAAAGCAAAATATTTCGGAATTAAAGATATTATTTTGGATGTCGGTATAGGCTTTGGTAAAAGGCTCGAAGATAACATTGCATTAATTAAACATATGGAACATTTTCTTCATTTTGGTTATGAGCTTTTAATAGGAGCAAGCAGAAAATCAATGATAGATATGATTATGAGAAGAAAAGGTATGCAAACTACTCCTGCTAAAAGACTTCCAGGAACACTTGCCTTGCATCAAGAAGCCGTAAGAAACGGTGCAAGTATTGTGAGATGTCATGATGTGGCTGAACATTTTCAGGCACTGAATGTATTTGAAGAAATTAGGAAGTTCGATGTTTAGAAGGCAAATTGAAGTTTTGGGAGAAGAAAATCAGAAAAAATTATCTCAAAAAAGTATTTTAATTGTAGGATGCGGAGGGCTTGGAAATATAATTGCCACAACTCTTGGCTGTATCGGTCTTAATAAAATTTATCTTATTGATTTTGACAAAATAGAACTTCATAATATTCATAGACAGTTTCAGTTTTGCAAAAATGATATCGGAAAGTTTAAATGCGAAGTTTTAAAAGAAAAAATACAAAGATGTGATACCGAAATTATATCTTTAAATAAAAAATTCAGTACAGATTTGGATATTGATATTGATTTGATAATTGATGCGACCGATAATTTTGATGTTAGGCTTGAAATAGACAAATTTGCAAAAAAGAAAAATATTCCCTGGATATATTCAAGTGTGGAAGAGTGGAAGGCTCAAATAGCTGTTTTTAAAAAAACTTCATTTGAAATTTTTGCCGTAAAAAATCATATTCCCAAAGGTCAACTCCCTCCAATGGTCAATTTTGCAGGGTCTTTTGCTTCTTTAATAGCTTTAAAAGTATTGCTTTTTAATATAAAAGAAAAGCTTTTTTTTATTGATTTTGAAAAAGATTTTATCTGTAAAGAATTCTCTTTTTAGAAATTTTACAACTGTCATTTTAGTGTCACTATGTTTTATTATTATTCACAAAAACAAAAGGTGGGGGTAATGTTGAATTTTACCGAACTTACAGTTAATTTAAATTTAAAAAAGCCTCTTCATTTTCAACATGCACCTGAGATAATAGGTAAAATGTTAAAAGTCGCCGGTGACATTGAAGAAGAAAAATATGTATTTTCAAACTTAGGAAAAGCTGAAAGCGACGGATATTTTAGAGACAAAGGAAATTTTAAATTAAGAAGTCTTGATAATGTTTTGATTGAAGATTTTGCAAGAAGTTTAAAAGATTACGAAGATGAATATTTTAAAATTAATTTTATAATGGCATCAAATAAACCTTTTGATAAAATAAAATCAATTTATTCTCTCAATCCTGTGTTTTTAAAAATGGACGATGCTATTTTTTGGACTTTTAAATCCTCAGGCAATATTGAAAAATTTGTTGAAATTCTACAAAAAGATTTAATGGATAAGTTTGAATTATATTTTGAAGAAAAACTTGATTTTGATGACAGTTTTATAAAATTTTTAAATTTTAAAAATGAAAAACCTTTTACTTATATCAAAGACGGCAAAAAATGTTTCGGTTATAAAGTATATATCGAGCCAAAAGAAGATGATATTTCACAACTTTTGGCTTTTATTGCATTATCAAATGGACTTGGGCATTTGAATGAAGAAGTTGGAGGAGGTTTTAGTAATATTTTAGGATAATTTCTTTCATTTTCCTAACCGCTTCATATAATCCTGTGAAAATTGAATTTGCTATTATACTATGACCTATATTTAATTCCGATATTTCTTTTATTTCGAGTATATCATAAATATTTTGATAATTAAGCCCGTGTCCTGCCGCAACTTCAAGATTTATATCTTTTGCAAGTTTTGCCGCATCTTTTAAAAGATTTAATTCAAGAAGATATTCTTTTCTTAATGTTTTTTTATCTAAATTTTCAAAAACTTTATTGGGAGTTTTGTTTATATTTGTAAAAAGCGCTAAATAAAGATTTGCAAATTTTCCTGTATGAAGTTCAATCATTTCGGAATTTAACTCTTTTGATTTTTTTATTTGTTCAAAATCGGGGTCAATAAAGAGTGATACTTCTATGCCGTTTGAGTGAAGTTTTTCAATTGCTTTTTTTACTCTTTTTTCATTTTTAATCACATCAAGACCGCCTTCGGTTGTAATTTCTTCTCTTTTTTCAGGGACAAGTGTGGCACGCTGAGGTTTTAAATCGCATATAATTTCTATAATATCCTCATTAATACTGCATTCCATATTTACAGGAAGAAAAGAGCTTTCAATAATTCTTTTTGCATCATAATCGTTTATATGTCTTCTATCTTCTCTAAGATGTATTGTAACTTGATTGGCACCTGCTTGTTTTAATATTTCAAGTGCCATTAAAGGGTCCGGTTCATTAATTTTTCTTGCTTCTCTTAATGTTGCAATATGGTCGATATTGACTCCAAGTTTCATAAAATCCCTTTTTATTGGGATTATAGCATTTTTAATGATGCAATGTTTTAATTTTAAATATGAAATTTTGTTATAATTTCTGAAAAAAGGATAATAATGAAATATTTTATTGGGAGTGACCATGCTGGGTTTGAAGTAAAGCCTTTTGTCATTGAATATCTTCAAAAAAAAGGTATTGAAGTTGAAGATTTAGGTACATATTCTAATGAAAGTGTAGATTATCCAGATTATGCACACAAAGTGGCTAAGGCTGTTCTTGATAACCCAGGGAGTATGGGAATACTGATATGCGGAAGCGGTATAGGAATGAGCCTTGCAGCTAATAAACACAAAGGTATAAGAGCTGCTTTATGTCATGATTATTATACCGCTGAAATGGCAAGAAGACATAATAATGCAAATATTTTATGTTTTGGGGCGAGAATTGTAGGAAAAGGTGAAATAGAGTCAATTTTAGAGGCATGGCTTACACATAAATTTGAAGGCGGAAGACATCAAAGAAGGGTAGAAAAGATTGATAATTTTTGATTGGATTTTTTTAACTATTACTGTAATTGTTATTTTAATTTTGATATTTAAGATGTATTATTATAAACATCTTTATGAACAAACATATGAAGAAAGAAAACAGCTTAAAGAAGCTCTTAATGATGCTGAAATTTTAATTAAAAAATATCAAATTCAGCTTCAAAGGGCTCTTGGAAATATGGAACTTTTAGATGAAGAAATAAGTAAACTTAAAAACGATTTAAAAGCTGTCAAAAACAGAAATTCTCAGCTTAGAGTGGAAAATGAACAGTTAAAAAGAAGAATTAGAGAGCTTGAAAATAAAATTGAAGCTCTGCTTTAATTTTTCTTTTTAGGTCTGAATGCTGTGGGAGAATCAATAAAATCTCCGCCTATTAAATCAACAGCATAAGGTATCGCCGCCCATACCGCTTCAAGGTTTTCTCTGATAGCTTTTGGACTGCCGGGAAGATTCAATATAAAAGAGTTTTTAACTACACCTGCCGTTCCTCTTGCTAATATGGATGTTGGTACATATTTAAGAGAATGCATTCTCATAAGTTCCCCAAATCCTGGAAGTTCTTTTTCTATTACTTCTCTTGTGGCTTCTGGTGTAACATCTCTTGGCGCGGGGCCTGTGCCGCCGGTTGTTAAGATAAGAGAGCATTTTTCATTAACAAGTTCTTTTAAAGTTGAAACAATTTTTTCATAATCGTCAGGAATTAACCTGTAAATTATCTCAAATTCATTTGTAATGTTCTCTTTTAAAAAATTTTCAATTTCCCTGCCGCTTTTGTCTTCATAAATACCCTGACTTGCTCTGTCACTCATAGTAACAATACCGATTTTTAACATTTGTTTGCCTTTGGTAGTTAATTAAAAGAAAGAAAAAAAGAAGATTATTCGGCGTCGTAATCGATGCCTTCTTTTTCTTTAAGCATTTTAATTAGGTGTTGTTTATATCCTTCAACCCATTTGTCAATATCGTCAACTTTAATTCTTGCTACACCGCTTTCAAGTGCTGCTCTTGCAACTGCCACTGATTCGTCAACAAATACTCTTCTATCAAACGGTTTTGGTAGGATATAATCTTTTCCAAATTTGAAATCAGTTCCACCATAAGCGTCTTTTACATATTTAGGAACAGGTTTTTTAGCAAGGTCTGCAAGTGCTTTACAAGCTGCTATTTTCATTTCCATATTTACAGCTTTTGCATGAGTATCAAGTGCTCCTCTGAATATGAAAGGGAATCCTAAAACATTGTTTACTTGATTTGGATAGTCACTTCTACCTGTACCTATATATAAATCAGGTCTTACTTCAAGAGCAAGTTCAGGCTTGATTTCTGGGTCTGGATTTGCCATAACAAGTAAAAGTGCATTAGGATTTAATGTTTTTACCATATCTTGTGTAATACAATTGGCAACAGAGTTTCCAACGATAACATCCGCACCATTCATGGCATCGGCAAGTGTTTCAATATCTTCATCAACAGCCCAAGGTTGTTTGTATCTATTTAAATCATTCCTTTTTGTAGTAATTGCACCTTTTGAATCAGTAACTACCATATTTTTAATACCGAGTGCTTTATACATTTCCGCCGCAGCAAGACCAGCCGCACCTGCACCGATAATAACTACTCTTATTTCATCAAGTTTTTTTCCTTCAAGTTCAGCCCAGTTAAGAATAGCTGCCGCTGAGATAATAGCAGTTCCGTGTTGGTCATCATGGAATACAGGAATATCGCATTTTTCTTGTGAAAGTTTTTCAATGTCAAAACATTTAGGTGCTTTAATGTCTTCAAGGTTTATACCTCCGAAGGTAGGAGAAATAGCTTCAACAACGTTAACTATTTCATCGATTTCGTGAACTTTTAGCTCAATATCGTATGCATCAATGAAAGCGAATTTTTTAAATAAAACTGATTTTCCTTCCATTACAGGTTTTCCTGCAACTGGTTTAAGTGTTCCAAGTCCAAGTACTGCTGTTGAATCGGATACGACAGCTACAAGATTTGCTTTGTTAGTATATTCATATGCTAAATTTTCGTCTTTATCTATTTCAAGACAAGGAATTGCAACACCCGGTGAATATGCAATTGAAAGGTCTTTTGAATCTCTTACAGGTTTTGTGACTTCAATAGCTATTTTACCAGGGACCGGTTTAGCGTGATATTCGAGTGCTTCTTCTTTTGTAAATACAGGTTTTGACATATTGTCTCCTTATTGTTTTTGTTTATTATATTCAAAAGTTACCAAACTTTACAATAATGAGAGGATTTTAAATGTAAGATGTTACAAAAGGTAAAAAGGGAGAATGAAAAGAGATTATTTTTTAAAAGATTTTTTGTTTAATTTTATTTTGTTTTTTAAATTTGTTTTTTTATTTTTTATGTTATTTATTTTATTTTTATAAGCCGCTTTTTTATTTTTTAAAGCTTTCTTTTTTGCAGCAGCTTTTAATTTTTTATTTTTTAATTTATTTTTAAAGCTGTTTTTATTTTCTTTTTTAGAATTTAATTTTTCTTTCATTGCTGCTTTTTTGTTTTTTAGACTTTCTTTTTTATTTTTTAAATTTTCTTTTTTGGTGTCTATTTTATTTTTAAAAGCTTCTTTTTTATTTTGAATTTTTGATAAATGTTTTTTTGTCATAACATTGTTTTTTACATTTGCAATAGTGTTTTCATCAAAACCTTTTATATTTTTAAGATCGTCGGCACTTTTGATTTTATGAGTTTTTCTATAATCGATTATTGCTTTTGCTTTTTGAGGTCCTATTCCTTTTATTTTTTCAAGTTCTTGCATTGAGGCTGTATTTAAATTCAATGCAAAGAGTGATGTTGAGATTAATGATGTAATTAAAATAAATTTTTTCATGTTCGTTCCTTTGTTTTTTGGAAGTATAAATTTCAAAAATGATATAAAAGTGACAGTGGTGTTTAATTTTAGCTAAATATTTAATATGTTACAATTTCGGAAAAAAGGTTAGCAGTGATTATAGATACACATACTCATCTCGATAATGAAAAATTTATAGAAGATGTCGATGAGGTTATCAAAAGAGCAATTGAGCATAATGTGAAAAAATTTATAATTCCGGCAGCTGATCCAAAAGATTTGAAAAGAGCAATTGAACTTGCGGAGAAATACGATTATATATATTTTGGAGTTGGAGTTCATCCCGTGGATATTGATAAATATGATGATAATTTTTTACTTGAATATATAAATCATCCTAAATGTGTTGCAGTAGGGGAAATTGGACTTGATTATCACTGGGTAAAAGAGAAGGAAAAAAGAGAAAAACAGCAGGAATTTTTTAAAAGACAAATAGAAATTGCTCTTGAATATAATAAACCTATTATAATTCATGTAAGAGAAGCTACCGAAGATACTTATAAAATAATAAAACAATATCCGCAAGTAAAAGGGGTTTTCCACTGTTTCAATGCTGCCGAGCAGCTTTTGGATTTTAGTGAAAGGTTTTATTACGGAATTGGTGGAGTAATAACATTTAAAAACGCAAGAAAACTTGTAAATGTTTTTCCAAAGATTCCAAAAGAAAGAGTTATTATAGAAACTGATGCACCGTATCTTACACCACATCCTTTTAGAGGTCAAAGAAATGAGCCTATGTATACAGTGTATGTTAGAGATAAAATTGCACAACTTTGGAATGTTTCAAAAGAGGAAGTGGAAAACATAACAACGAAAAATGCAAAAAGGATTTTTAAAATATGAAATATTTTTCAATTTTATTGATTTTAATTAATATTGTTTACGCTGATGTTTTTCAAAATAAAAACTTAAAGATTTTAAAATCATTGGATATTAAAGAGAGTTTTATTAACAATCCGTTGCTTAAAAAAACATATAAATACTATGCTAAATATAAAAAAATTTATATGTATAATATAATTGATAATGGTTATGATTTGATTCCTATTATACAAAACGAAATAAAACATTCACATCTTCCAAAAGAGCTTGTAACTGTTGCAATGGCTGAAAGTTATATGAATTTACAAGCAAAATCAGATAAAAAAGCTGTCGGTCTTTGGCAATTTATGCCTGTTACGGCTCAAAGATTCGGTCTTAAAATTGATAAATATATAGATGAAAGACGTGATGTTTATAAATCCACAAAAGCGGCAATTAAATATTTAAATTATTTGCATTCTTATCTTGGTAAATGGTATCTGGCTGTAATGGCTTATAATGCCGGAGAGGCAAGAGTGGTAGAAGGTGTTGTTAGAGCAAAAGTTGATAAATTATGTAAAAATATGGGCAAAAAATGTAAAACAGATGAATTCATTAAAAAATACAGAAAAATTATAAAAGATTATCAACATTACGGAGGTAAAAAATATGTTCCGCTTTATAAATTGTATAAAAAATTATCCAATGTAAATATCACTCTTAGCGATTTATTAAAATATCAAAAAAAATTAAAACGTCAATATCTTCCAAAAGAGACCAGAGATTATATATTAAAAGTTTTGAGTATTTCATTTAATTATAATAAAGAAAAATTTATAAAATTAGCCCAGAAAAAATATTCTTCTTCAATGCTTAAACTGACCTATGTTTCAGTTAAAGTTCCTGCTGGAACTTCGCTTTATTATGTTTCCAAAATTTTAAAAATCGATTATAAAAAATTAAGAAACCATAATTTACAGCTTAAATATTCTTTTACACCTCCTTATAATTATTATATTTACATTCCTGCAAATAAATTAAAACTTTTTACAAGGAAATTTAACCCTAAAAAAAGAAAATATATTTATGTTTATAAAGTTAAAAAGGGTGACAATTTGTTAAAAATTGCAAAAAAATTCGACATAACCGTATCAATGATAAAAGATTATAATAAACTTGGAAAGTACCTTCATATAAATCAAAAAATTTTTATTCCTCTTAGTTATAGATTTGTAAAATATAAAGTTAAAAAGGGAGATTCCATTTTAAAAATAGCAAAAAAATTTGGAATACCATACAAAAAAATTATAAAATTCAATAATCTGAACACTTCTGTTATTAGGGTGGGACAGGTGCTTAAAATTCCACAAAGGATATAATTGAAACAAATAATTTTAACGGTGATTTTTATTTTACTAACCGGATGTGCGACAAAAGAATATAACTCTTATGTTCTTCCAAGCCCAAATATAAAAAAACCGACTCAAAAACCGTATGTAGTAAATGGAAATGTTTATTATCCTTATAAAAAAGTACCGATAGGTTGGACTCAAAAAGGGATTGCCAGTTGGTATGGCCCAAACTTTCACGGAAAATATACAAGTAACGGTGAAATTTATAATATGTTTGCGTATACAGCAGCCCATAAGACCCTTCCTATGAATACGATAGTAAAAGTTACGAATTTAAATAATGGAAAAAGTGTTATAGTAAGAATAAATGACAGAGGACCTTTTGTCAAAGGGAGAATAATAGATCTTAGTTATGTAGCAGGTAAAAAACTCGGACTTGATGTTACAGGTATTGCTCCTGTGATAATAAAAGTTATTAAATTCAAAGGGAAAAATTATGTAAGCGGATATAAAATTCAAACAGGTGCTTTTATAAATAAAAAAGGAGCTTTGATTACGGCAAATAAATATAAAAAATTTGGCTATAATACCAAAGTGCTAAAAGTAGGAAAATTTTATAAAGTATATATCACAGGGTTTAAAACATACAACGAAGCAAAAAAATTTGAACTTGAAAATCATATTGCCGGATTTATTGTAGGAGATTGAAATGATTGAAATAAAAAGAGAAACAAAAGAAACTAAAATAGAAATAAAAGTCGATATTAAAGGTGAGTTAAACACCAATATTTCCACGGGAATAGGTTTTTTTGACCATATGCTTGAAACACTGGCAAAACATAGTGGCATTTCTATGGAGATTTTTTGTGACGGGGATATAGATGTTGATTATCATCATACTGTTGAAGATGTCGGTATTGTATTGGGACAGGCTTTGTATAAAGAAGTTTATCCTATAACAAATATTGAAAGATTTGCAAATGCGGTAGCTATTCTTGATGAAGCGGCCGTTGAGGTGGACTTGGATATAGGAGGAAGGCCTTATCTTGTTTATGATTTCCCAATGGATGGAGCCATAAGAGATTTTGATATGGAGCTTGTGGAAGAATTTTTTAAATCTCTTGTCTTTAATTTTAAAATAGCGGCACATATTATTTACAAAAGAGGACAAAATAGGCATCATATCGTAGAGAGTGCTTTTAAATCTTTTGCGGTAGCTCTAAGACGTGCACTTGAATACAGACAAAGCGGGATTCCATCAACAAAAGGTGTTTTATGATAGAACTTATCGTAATTGATGTTGACGGGACATTGACTGACGGGAAAATTTTATATTCAAGCGAAGGTGCAGAGATTAAGGCTTTTAATATAAAAGACGGTTTAATGATAAAATCATGGAATATGCTTGGTAAAAAAAGTGCAATAATTACCGGAAGAGTTTCGAATATGGTAGAAAGAAGAGCAAAAGAGCTAAGTATAACTTATATTGAACAGGGAATAAGAAATAAAGAAGAAAAATTGAAAGAAATATGCGAAAAAGAAAATATTTCATTAAAAAATGTTGCGGTAATAGGTGATGATATGAATGATTACGGTATGATGAAAAATGTTAAAAGAACATTTGCACCTTTTGATGCTAATCCTTTTATTTATGATTTTGTAAGTGATCCTTTGACAAAAAAAGGCGGTGAGGGAGCAGTTGCCGAAATGATTGAAATTTTATTAAAAGAAGAAAATCTTTATGATAAATTTTTGGACTTATGGGTAAATTAGTATTATTTACTATTATCTTAATAATTATTTTACTTTTTCCTATATATGAAAATAGTAAAATTTTTATACCTATTGAAAAAAATTTAAAAAAAGAAATAGCGCTTGCTATAATTAGTAAAGGTACTTTTTCAGTTTATGATATTAATTTGAGTAAAAGAGGCAAATTTGATACTTTTTTTATATATAAAAACCGTTATATTGTCAATGAGCTGAATGTTGACGATATTGAAAAAAACGAGAGTTATTTCGCTAAAAAAGCAATATTGAAAAATAAAATTTTAACCGCTTTTAATTTTAATTATAGAAGTCCGAAATACAGCTTTGTTTCGGATTTTGTTATATATAATTTAAAAACAAAAAATATAAGAGGGAGACAATTTTTCTTATATTCGGATGAATATAATTCAACCGGCAAAAAATTTTTTATAGATTCTAAAAGAGATATTAGTGCCGAAAATATAAGTTTTTATTTAAAGGTTAAAAAATGAAAAAAATTTTACCGCTTTTTTTAATGACTGTTTCTATATTATGTGCGGATATTTTACATATAACAAGTAAAAAATTTTATTATGACTCAAAAAAATTAATTAGTGTTTTTACCGGTGATGTGAATGCTACCAAAGGTAAAGATAATATTTTAGCTCAGAATATGACTATATATTTCAATAAAGATAAAAAACCTATCAAATATATGGCAGAAGGTAAGGTCAGATTTATATTAAATGATGAAAATGTAACCTATAAAGGGCATTGTGATAAACTTATTTATAATTTTTTGACGACAGATGTTTATTTAATAGGAAATGCATATGTTAGAAAAATTCAGACAAATGAGAGTTTAAGTGGTGACGAAATAAAAATAAACAAAAAAAATAAGACAATAGAAGTAAACGGTGGTAAAAAACCTGTTAATATTATAATAAAGGTAAATGAATGAAAGTTAAATTTTTAAAATCTGCTCCAAGCATAAATGAAGCTATTGAGCCTAATTTTACGGAAGTTGCATTGCTTGGGAGAAGTAATGTTGGCAAAAGTAGTTTTTTAAACGCTTTTACTAATCAAAAAATTGCAAAAACTTCCCAAACTCCTGGAAAAACGAGGCTTATTAATTTCTTTGAAGTAGAAGATGAAGGAAAAAAATATATTCTTGTAGACCTTCCTGGATTCGGATACGCAAAAGTTTCAAAATCAATGCTTAAAGAATGGGGTAAAAACTTAGATGAATTCTTAAAAAACAGATTTAATATTAAACTTTTTATTCATTTAAGGGATGCAAGGCATCCGAATCTTGATATTGATAATAATGTTGACGAATATTTAAAAAGTTTTTTAAGAAAAGACCAGCAAATTCTTACAGTTTTTACAAAGATTGATAAATTAAAACAAAGCGAACTTGCTAAACTTAAAAGAGAATATCCTAATGCATTATTCGTATCGAATTCAAAAAAAAGAGGAATTGCCGAAGTAAAAAGAAAAATCAATGAAATTTTATGGGGTGAATATGAAAATAATAAAACCTACTCTGAGTGAAATTATTGATATTCAGACAATTTTGAAACCTTATGTGGATGAAGGTATAATTCTTTACAGAGACGAAGATGAAATAGCAACTAATATACGTTCATATGTAATTGCATATGACGAGCATATACCTGTTGGTGTTGCAGCTTTACATATATTTTCTCCTTTTTTGGGAGAGATACGTTCACTTGCAGTTAGTAAAGATTATCAGGGAAAAGGAATAGGTAAAAAAATAATAAATTCTCTTTTAAAAGAAGCAAAAAACATTGGACTTAAAGAAGTATTGGTTTTAACATATCAAAAAGAATTTTTTGAAAAAATGGGATTTAGAGAAATTCCAAAAGAATCGATTCCTGATAAAAAAATATGGGCGGATTGTATAAAATGCAAATTTTTTCCAAATTGCAACGAAATAGCACTTATTATATCTTTATAATATTTATAATATTTTTAATTGCATTATTTAATTCTAAGTCTATTTTTTTTCCTGTATTATTAGGAAGCGTGTTTTTATGTTTGGATTTATTCAGCACGGTTTTATATTTGGGGCTTTTTTCTATTTTGCATAAATATAATATATTTTATTTCGAATTTTTTTATCTCTTTTATTATTTTTATCTTAAAAACAAAATTTTAGATTTTTTTGATAAAGAATATTTTGATGTAATATCTATTTTTATAATTTATGCCGGATATTTTTTTTATTTGTTAAAATTTACGAATATTAATTTTATTTTTATTTACATATTATACAATTTTGCATTCGATTTAATAATTATTAGGATATTTGGATGCAAACCAGAATAATACTCTTTTTTATTTTTTTATTATATTCACTTCTTGTATATCGGGTTTATAATTTAAGTGTCGTTTCTTATTCGAAGTATAATCAACTTTCGGAAAAAAACATTATTAAAACGCTTCCAATTGCTCCTGTAAGGGGTCTGATTTTTGATAGGAATAAAAACACACTTGCGATAAACGAGCTTAGATTTAATCTATGCATAAAACCTCATCTAAAAGATAAGGAATTAAATTCGACGATAAATGATATTTCGCAGGTTATGGATATCAATAAAACAAAAGTTTATCAAGAATATAAAAAGAACGATTCTCCATACAATAACAAAAGTATATCTGTTGTGAAATATCTTAGTGAAAATGATGTTTATAAAATTGAACCGGTACTTTCTTTAAATGAAAATATAGGATTTAAAACAACTTATTTAAGAAAATATCCTTTTAAATTTTTTCTTTCGAATATTTTGGGTTATGTTTCAAAAGCAAATGAAAAAGATTTAAAAAGAAATAAAATAATAAAACTTACTCAAATTTCAGGAAAAAGAGGAGTTGAAAAATATTATGACAATGTATTACAAGGAGATGCGGGAGAAAAAAAAGTTTTGGTAAATGCGAAAAATCGAATATTAAAAGTACTTTCATACAAACCTCCTAAAAGTCATATTTTGATTTTAAGTATTGATAAAAATTTGCAGGAATTTATATATAACACTCTTATGAAAGAGCAAAAAAGAGGTGCTGTTATCGTAATGAGAACCGATGGTGAGATATTGGCGCTTGTATCGACTCCAAGTTATGACAATAATCTTTTTGTAAAAGGAATATCTTATAAAAAATGGAATGAACTATCACACGATATCTATAACCCTCTTTTAAATAAGCCTGTAAGTGGTTTATATCCTCCCGGTTCAACCGTAAAACCGGCAGAGGCGTTAATTGCAATTGCAAGCGGGAAATGGAATCCATGGAAAAAAATAGATTGTCCTGGATATATTGTTATAGGTAATAGGAAATTTAGAGATTGGAGAAGTTGGGGGCATGGAAAAACTGATGTATTCAAAGCGATAAAAGAGAGCGTTGATACATATTTTTATCAGGTAGGATTGAAACTTGGTATTAATTATATAGCAAAAAATCTAAGAAAAATGGGATTCGGTAAAAAAACCGGTATTGATTTACCAAATGAAAAAAGCGGAATTGTGCCTGATAAAGAGTGGAAAGCAAGAAAATATCATCAGCCTTGGTTTATAGGGGAGACTCTGAATGCTTCAATAGGACAGGGATATTTTTTGGCAACACCTCTGCAAGTTGCTGTAAATACTGCACTTATAGCCACAGGAAAACTCCCAAAACCTTATGTGGTTATGAAAATTGATAACAATCTTACAAAACCTGAACTAAAAGAAGTTTTATCACAAAAAGAAAAAAATGCCCTAAGACTTGTCAGACGAGGAATGTGGGAAGTATGTAATTCGCCGGGAGGTACTGCAACAAAACATATTCACACTAAAATCACAATTGCAGGTAAAACAGGAACGGCTCAGGTATATTCAATACCTCAGGAAGTTAAAAAAAGAAAAAAAGAGGACGAACTTGTTTATTTTCACCGCTCACACGCGTGGCTTACGACTTTCGGTCCATACTCAAATCCTCAATTTGTTGTAACTGTATTGATAGAACACGGGGGACACGGAGGGAGTGCCGCAGGAGATATTGTGAGTAAAATTTATAATTATCTTGTTGATAAAGGTTATATCAAAAAATAATTATTTTCAAGTGGTTTTAATCCGTATTGGTAAGTTTTTATCTTATATTTTAATTTTACACTTTTATTATTTACAAATTTAGCACACCCGGGTATTTTGATTTTTATAACACGCAAATTTGAAGAATTTTTCGGCTTTTGTATAATTTTTTGTATAAGCATATAATCATTGGTTGTAATAAGCTGTGTTTGCAAATAAAAATATAGGTGCTAAAAATTTTTACCTTTCTTAAACAATATATTTTTGTATATCTTTTTTATCTATTTTCGAACCTGAATAAATTTTATCTCCTATTATTATATCACCTTTATCTAATTTTGTATAACTTACCATAAAATCAGCCGCTTTTTGTTTTGAATCTTCATCTGCATCGGTTTGAATGAGACCTACGGGACCCGGAAATCCTTTTGTGAACATTTTAATGAATTTATTGCCTTTATAGTTTTTAAGAAAAGGATTTTCTTCGGCTTTTCTTGAAATTATTATTTTATATCCGTTATAATTGATATGTCGTCCGACTTTGAGTATATCTATTTCATCAGGAGTCAATTCAAGATTTTTTGAGTAGTCTTTGAGTCTTTTTGAAAAATTTATATCAGTCAGCAAACAGCCTCCTGCCGGGGATTCATAGCCTTCAAGTCCGTATTTTTTAGCAAGTTCAAGCTGTCTTTTTCTGTCTCTGCCGCTTATATCAAGTAATTTTTCCCTATCAACCCATCCTTTTATTTCGGGAATTGTGGGAGGCAGAAGTTTGGCGCTCAGAGGTCTTAAAATAAGCCCATCGGCATTTGAGAGTTTATTTACGCTTTTAAGCGCCGGAAGTCTCTGGCTCATGGGTCTTTGTCCGACAACTTCTCCGCTTATTATGAATTTTGCCCCCGTTTTTTCCATCAATTCTTTTGCACTTTTTATCATAAAAGCGTGGCAGTCAATACACGGATTCATATTCTTACCGTAACCGTATACAGGATTAAAAAGTATTTTTTCAATATACTCTTTTTGTTTGTCAATGATATGAAGTTTTATTCCGAGTTTTTGAGCCATATTCTGTAAATAATTTATTTTTTCTTTATTTGATTCAAAGCCGAGATTTACATATACGCCTTCTACTTCTATATTTTGTTCTTGAATGATTTTTACGGCTAAAATACTGTCAAGTCCGCCGCTAAACAGGGATATCGCTTTCAACAAGTTCTCCTTTTTTGAGTTTTAAAAGTTTAAGATTAATTTTTTTTAAATAATGCATTTTTTCTTCATTATTTAAAGTTTTACTGTATTTTATTTCAAGCATCTTTTTTTGATAATAAGGTATTAAAAGTTTTCTTATTTGATTTTTAAGTGTTTTAATATCAAGTGATTTTATGTCATCTCTAAGAACAATTTCAAGAAGTTTAGGGTTTTCAAAATCTTCTTTATAAACGGCATCAAGCTCTTCAAAATGGGTGTTAAACATTTGAGGAGAGAGATATTCAATAATTTCATCCATTAAATTAGGGTTTTCATAAAGCGTTTTTACAATACTTGCCTCCGCCACATCTATTTTTTTGTTTAAATTTAGATTTTGCATATGGTTTGTGCGAACTTTTAAAATATTTGGCGGAATTTGAAGATATTGAGAAACTTTTATTGAAAAGTCGTCTTTTAATATATCGGGAAGTTCATTTATATAATTTCTGAACTCGTCAATTGCCTGTTTTTTTTCAACAGGGTTTTTAAGGTCATATTTTTTCGTCATATATTCGATTATAAAATCTGCAAACTTTATTTCATTTTTCAGTATTTCTTCAATATTTTTGCCTTTTGCAACAGCATCTGCCGGGTCTTCTCCTTCTCCAAAGAGTATGACTCCTCCGTCAAAATATTCTTTGTATAAAAGTTTTGATGCTTTAAGTGCCGCATTAATACCTGCTGTGTCACTGTCGTATGACAGTGTGACTTTAGGGTTTAGTTTTCTAAGAATAGGCAGATGTTCGCGAGTAAGAGCCGTTCCAAGAGTTGCAACCGCGTTTTGAATACCTGCTTGATGAAGCATAATAACATCCATATAACCTTCTGTAATTATTATCCGTTTAGACCTTAAAATATGTTCTCTTGCAAAATTAAGACCGTAGAATGTTTTGGATTTATTGAATATTTTTGTATTTGTAAAGTTTATGTATTTAGCTGGGTGGTTTGTAATCGTACGTCCCCCGAATGCGATAATTTTACCGCTTTGCGAAAATATCGGGAAAGTTATTCTTTCAATAAGCCTTGGGTATTCTCCGCTATCATTTAAAACACCGAGTTCAATCAAATCTTTTTTGTTTAAATTTGCATCTTTAAAAAATTTAAACTGCTCTTGCGATGAAGGCGCATATCCAAGCTGGAATTTTTCAATGGTTGAGTCAAAAAGTCCTCTTTGTTTTAAATAATTTAAGGCATTTTGATTTTTATAAAGGTTTGAAATATAAAAACTGTTTACTCTTTCGAGTAAATCAATATGAACGAAACTGTTGCCTTTTGTATATTCAAGTTTGAAATTATACATGGAAGCCAGTTTTTCAATGGCCTCAGGGTATGTGAGTTTTTCTATTTCCATTATAAATTTTATGGCATCTCCGCTTGCCCCACATCCGAAACAGTGGTATATCTGTTTGCTTGGACTTACCACAAAAGAAGGGGTTTTTTCACTGTGAAAAGGACAAAGTGCAACAAAGTTGCTTCCTTGTTTTTTTAACTGAACATAATTTCCGATTACATCTGCTATATCGATGAGTGATTTTAAATTTTCTATGGATTCAGGTTTAATCATAAATGAATTATACTATAATACTTAAAAAATTAATGGGAGTTTTATGGATTACAGAGATCCTCTTTTTAGTGTAATAGCTTTTTTTATAATAGTCCTTGTAGCGGTACTTATTACATTGATACTTGGTAAAATCAGGGAGAATCTGAGAGAAAAAGAAATTGAAAGGCTTATTAATAATTTTGATTATATAAAAACCGAAGATATGAAAAATCCAATAAATTCACTTATGCTTTTAGCCACCGCTTATGAAAAAGAGGGTAATTATGAAAAAGCTCTTAAAATTTATCTTACGATAGAAAAAGAGTATCCTTCAAAACAGATTCTTTTAAATATTGCAACACTTTATTTTAAAGCCGGTTTTCTGGAAAAATCCAGACATATTCTGTATAAAATTTTAAAAACTTCACCAAGAAATATTCAAGCGCTTAAACTATTGATTTTAGTAAACGAAAAACTGGGTGAAATAAAAGAAAATGTTGATATTTTGGAAATATTCGAAGAACTTGGTGTGTATATGCCAAAAGAAAAAGCCTATGCCATGATAAGACTTTTTTATAAAGAAGGGTGTAAATTGGAAGATTTTTGTAAAAACATAAGCTCATTTGAAGATATATATGTCAAATATCCTTTTGTGAAAAGAGAGTATATCGATTATCTTTTTAAAACAAATCCACAAAAAGCATATGAAAAGTTGGATGTTTATGAACATTTGGATATTTATTACCACAGAAACGATATTCCGAAAAATGAAAAATTTTGTAATATTTTAGCTGCAAAGGGATTTGCGAAGTGCAATAAAAAAGCTCCTTTTGAAATAGAAGCTATGAAATATTTGCCAAAAAATATGGCTGAACTTGAATTTGAGTTTTATTGTCAAAATTGCAAAAAAACTTTTCCTCTTTATTCGACGAGATGTCCGAAATGCCATGAACTTTTTTCACACAGATTGTTAATAAAACTTAGTGAAAAAAGCAGTATTGAGAATATTGAATTTTAATGGTAAAATTCAAATAAAAAAGGTTTCTTATGGATTATATGGAAATTGATAAATCTCAGCTTGATGAAATACTGGCGAAACATAAATTAACAAAAGAAGATTATGAACACATAGTAAAAATTTTAGGCAGAGCTCCGAATTTGGTAGAACTTGGAATTTTTAGTGCTATGTGGAGTGAACATTGTAGCTATAAATCAAGTAAATGTTATTTAAAAGGATTTCCGACAGAAGCACCTTGGGTTATTCAAGGTCCGGGGGAAAATGCCGGTGTTATTGATATAGGCGAAGGGATGGCGGCTGTATTTAAAATGGAATCTCATAACCACCCGAGTTTTATAGAACCGTATCAGGGTGCGGCTACGGGAGTTGGTGGAATACTTAGAGATGTATTTACAATGGGTGCAAGACCTGTGGCAAACCTTAATGCTATAAGATTCGCACATGTAAAAGGTAATGATGAAGTAGCTAAACTTCATAAGCATCTTTTAAGCGGTGTTGTGGCAGGTATTGCAGGATATGGCAACTGTATAGGAGTTCCTACAATCGGGGGTGAAAGTGCATTTGAAGACAGTTATAAAGGAAATATTTTAGTTAATGCTTTTTCTCTTGGAGTATGTCCTCAGGATGAGATTTTTTACGCAAAAGCCGAGGGTGTCGGAAATCCTGTAATATATGTAGGTAGCAAAACGGGAAGAGACGGTCTTGGTGGTGCTGTAATGAGCTCTGACAGTTTTAAAGAAGGGGATGAAGACCAAAGACCTACCGTTCAGGTCGGAGATCCGTTTACTGAAAAACTTCTTATGGAAGCATGTTTGGAACTTTTCAAAACCGATTATATTGTCGGTATTCAAGATATGGGGGCGGCAGGGCTTACTTCTTCAAGTTTTGAGATGGCAAGCAAAAGCGGAAGCGGGCTTAAAATGTATCTTGATAAAGTACCTATGAGAGAAGAGGGGATGAATCCTTATGAGCTGATGCTTAGCGAATCACAAGAAAGAATGCTTATCTGTGCCAAAAAAGGATATGAGGATAAAGTAATTGAAATATTTAAAAAATGGGACCTTGACGCTGAGGTAATAGGAGAAGTTACCGATACAGGAAAAGTTGAATTATACTGGTATGGTGAAAAAGTGGCCGAAGTTCCTGTGGGACCTATTACAGATGAGGCTCCTGAGCTTTGCAGACCTGTTAAAGAGCCTGAATATTTAAAAACAATAAAAAATGTTGAAATTCCGGATGTAAATTTGCAAGAGGCATTTGAAAAACTGATGGCTGAGAGTGAAGTAGTGGATAAAGCATGGATATACGAACAATATGATTCAATGGTTCAAACAAATACAGTTGATACTAAAAGGGCTGACGGGAGTGTCATAAGAGTAAAAGAAAATAATAAATTTCTTGGAATGAGCTGTGATTGTAATGCAAGATTTAATTACATAAATCCGCGTCTTGGAGCAGCAGCGGCTGTTATGGAAGCCGGAAGAAACGTAGCTGTTAAAAAAATCATTCCAAAAGCAATAACTGATTGTCTAAATTACGGAAATCCAGAAAATCCGGAAATTATGTGGCAGTTCAAAGAAGGATGCGAAGGTATAAAAGAAGCATGCAGAGCATTAAATACTCCTGTTGTAAGCGGTAATGTGTCGCTATATAATGAAAACGAAGGTGAAGGGGTATATCCTACTCCTGAAATTGCAATGGTAGGTGTGGGTGAAGATTTTAGAACGACTGAATTGAAAAATGACGGTAACACTGTTTATATTTTGGGTGAGACAAAACCTGAATTTGGAGGAAGTTTGTATCTTAAAATATTTGGAGGTAAAGTTGCAGGCGAGCATCCGGAAGTTGATTTTGAAAAAGAGCTAAAACTTTGGGAAGTGCTTCAAAGCGATTTAATCAAATCGGCAAAAGATATCAGTACCGGCGGTCTTGCCATAGCCGCATATAAATGGGCGTGCGTAAGCAATAAAGGACTTGATATCAATGTAAAAGTTCAAAATCCAAAAGATATTTTTGCTGAGTCTCTAAGTAGGGCGTTTGTGGAAGTTGCGCCTGAGGATGAAGAAGCCTTTGAAAAACTGTGTAGAGAAAAAGGAATTTATTTCGAAAAAGTAGGAATTGTAGGTGGTGATAAAATTAAAATAAACGGTGTTGAAGTGAATCTTGAAAAAGCAAAAGATGTCTATTTCAACACATTTCCGAAAATTATGAAAAACATTCATGACTTTGCAGACGATTTTTTATAAAAACTCTCTTTTGAGAGCTTTTAAATAAAGAGTAAAAATATTATGTTAATTTGTGGAGTTATATTATTTGGATACTGAATTAAATAACGGAAAATAATAACAAAACAGCGTTGCGTAATTTAACGAAAATTTTGCATTTAAAAAACTACCCCAAAGAGCAGGCGTCCGAAGAGTGCAAGTTTGCACATTATCGTCGCCGTGCGAGCCTAAAAATGACAAGCAGTTGTCATTTTTTTAACGGCTCTACTGTTTGTAATTTTTAGCAAAATTTAAGTGTTGCAAAGCAAAATAAAGCACGAAGCTGTTGTGTTTTTATTTTTACTGTTACATATGTTTATAAAATTTTATTTAGTAAGTGCCATTATTTTAACATTAGAAAATTAAATCAAATAAAATTTGAATAATAAATATTCTGTATCTATTGGTGTCAAAGGATATTTATGAATTTTTAACTTTGGTATAATTTTTAAAAAAGGCTAAGTATGGAATACAGATATATTGGAAGAAGTGGACTTAGAGTAAGTGTAATTTGTCTTGGGACAATGACTTTGGGAAGTGCAACAGATAAAAAAGAAGCATTTAGAATAATGGATGAAGCATATGAGAGGGGAATTAATTTTTTTGATACAGCAGAGCTTTATCCGGTACCGCCTGAGGCAAAATATGCGGGGATTACTGAAGAGATAAT
>JALVVX010000027.1:40689-42330 GCA_027038555.1 Nautiliaceae bacterium
TATTCAAAACATTTTGATTTTGTAGCATCTACAATTATTGGTGCTAGAAAATTAGAACAGCTCAAACCTTCACTTGATGCTGTGGATGTTAAATTAAATAGAGAAATATTAAAAGATATAAAAAAACTTCAAGAAGAAATTCTTTATCCTATGGGTTAAAGATAAATTTTCTCCCTGAATTCAACTATATGGGCTCTTTTATTCATTTTTTTCTCAATTACATCTCTGAATACAAGCTGTTTGTCATATTCACCGTGAATTAAAAATATTCTATCAAGCTTTTCAAATTCACTCATCCATTCAAGTAATTCTCTTTGGTCGGCATGGGCTGAAAATCCGTTGATTGTATATATTTTAGCTCTAACTATTACATCTTCGTGATAAATTCTTATATGTTTTACACCTTCAATTATTTTTCTTCCAAGTGTTCCTTTTGCCTGATAACCTACAAAAAGTACGGCATTTTTAGGATTCCAGATTCTGTGTTTGAAGTGGTGAAGTATTCTACCTCCGTTACACATACCGCTTCCCGCAATTATTACACAGCCTTTGTCTATTGAATTGATTTTTTTAGATTCTTCAACGTCTTTAACGAGATTTAATTGTGGAAATTCAAATGGATGGTCTTTATATTGTTGACAATCTTTTCTAAGCATTTTATGCCATTTTTTGTATATTTTGGTTACTTTATCAGCCATAGGAGAATCAAGAAATACTTTTGCATTTTTAGGTAAAGTTTTTTCTTCGCTCATTTCTTTTAAAATACATAAAATTTGTTGAGCTCTTTCAATTGCAAATGAAGGAATAATTACATTTCCTCCACTAAGAAGCGTATCAATTACCGCTTTTTTAAATTCCGCCTTACTCTCTTCAAAACTTTTATGAAGTCTGTCCCCGTATGTGCTTTCAATAAAAAGTGCGTCTGCGAAAGTTGGTTTTTTGGGAGCTGGTAAAATATTGTTGTCTTTATTACCTAAATCTCCACTGAAAACAACTCTTTTTTTTATGTCAAATTCATTAAAGTCTATTTCTACAAAACAGCTACCTAAAATATGCCCTGCATCTTTAAAAGTCGCAGTAATATCTTTTGTTATTTTTATAGGTTTTTTATATTCAATTTCTATTTTTTTCATATTTTTTAGCATTTTTTTAACATCATTTACTGTATAAAGAGGTTTTTTTACTATATTTTCTTTTCCAATTCTTTGTGCTTTTTTAAATTTTGTTTTGTATTCTTCTTCTTGAAGTTTTGCACTGTCTAAAAGGACTACTTTTGCAATATCAAAAGTTGCCGGATGAGCGAAAATTTCTCCTTTAAATCCGTATTTATATAAAAGGGGAAGTCTTCCGACGTGATCTAAATGTCCGTGAGTTAAAATAACCGCTTTAATTTCTCTTGAATCAAATGCGAAGGGTTCGTAATTTCTCCATTCATCGACACCTTGAAACATTCCACAGTCAACTAAAACTTTACTTTTTCCTGTATCAAGAAGATGAGCTGAACCTGTTACAACTTTTGCCGCACCGTGAGATTGTTCATATGTTTGTGTTTTCATCAATTCTCCTTTATATATATGCTAAGACTATGTTTATCATCCCAAAAACAATAAGCCATATAGTAGAAATTATACATCTTTTTTT
>JALVVX010000028.1 GCA_027038555.1 Nautiliaceae bacterium
GTTTTAAGTTTTACAAAAGGCTTTTCAATACTTGCAAGTGCCTTGGCATCTCCTTCAAAAGCCATAAAATATTTACCAACACTTGCCAAATCCTTTGCCACTACAAATTCGGCGTTTTGAATATCTCTGCTTATTTCAAAAGCCCCGTTCATAGTCTGGATGTAAATATTTTCACTCTCTAACTTTTTGGCTAAATTTTCAAAAAATCTTTTTCTATCCTCTTTTTTATTTAAATTAAATTTTCCATTTTCAATTCTACATTCTCCACTCGTTTTATATCCGCATACTTCACAATGATGAAAAATATCAAAATAATGCTCATTTTCTTCATCTTTTACTTCTCTTAGACATTTAGGGCAAGGAGGCAGTGATATATCAGGAAAGTTTCTGTCTAAATCATCTTTGAATTCATCTACAACTTCTGCATTTAGTGATTTTAAAAAAATTGATAAAGGAAGTTCATTTGCTATATTTCTTGAAAATTCTTCAATTTTTTCTTCATCACCTTTTATATAAGCATATAAATTTTCTAAATCACGGCTTAATCCAAGTTTTACATCTTTTGCATTTCTTATTAAAATTTTTTCTATTATCCCTTGATTTGAAATCAAATTAAAAGTAAATTTTAAAATCATTCTCCATTCTCCATTTTCAATTTTCTATTTCCAATCCCCTTAATGATTCTTCCGGTACCCCTCTTTTATAAGAAATTCTTGCAATTTCCTGAATATCGACATTTGGATTTTTGATTTTACATTCTACGCCAAGTTTAGTAAGTTCGTTTATTAAAATTTTTTCCATTAATGTACTGGCTTTTTTTACAGGCTCGGTAATTGTAAATGTGGTATCTTCTCCTATTACATAAGGAACAACACCAATAATTTTCGTCTCCGGCAAATCACCCATCATATGTATCATTTCAAGTGTTTGAAGCATTTCGACTTCATGTGCGCTTCCCTGCCAACTTACGCACTCTGGAACATCTAAAAAATCAAAAAAGTAAACATCTCCGATTTTACCCTCATCAACATCCACCGTATCGAATATAAATACTTTGTCATATTCCACGATAATAGGAATAAGTCTTTGAGCAAGAGTTCCACCGTCAATTAAATCTACCTCAGCTCCGCTAAATTCATATTTTTCATCAAGATAATTAACAAGATGAACACCAATCCCCTCATCTCCAAAAAGAATATTGCCTATACCCAAAACTAAAATTTTCATTTAACACCTTTTTTGATATGGAAATAAAAGAAAAGAGAAAGAAAAAAGATTAAATTTTTCCTTTCTCTTTTTTTTAAAAAGGAGGGCGGAGAAAAGATTAATGATCTTCTTTCTCCCATTTCATACCGGAGAATATTGCATCCATTCCTCCGTTTTTACCAAATACGGCATTGTAAACAGCCATATAAATATGTATAAACACAACTATAATTATCGCCCACATAAAAATGTGATGCCAAAGTCTCACATAAGCAAGACCTCCAAAAAGACTTTCTACCCATTTTGCAAACGGATATAAAGCCCCGCCAAGACCATTATGGTAAACCTCGGCGTAAAGTGCAAGTCCTGTTATTATAATACCGTAAAAAAAGACATAAAGCATTGTATATGCCCAAAATTGAAGCGGATTATATACACCTTTTGTATGAGGGTGTTTTGATACTAAAAGATAATAACCAATTTGTTGTAATGCTAATTTTATATTAAATGCGTCTTTAATTGACGCTCTTTCATATTTTGCTTGTGGAAAAAAGAAAAAATAAATTGTTTTATACAAAACCGCTCCAATCATTGCAAATCCAAAAATAATATGCCATTCCCTAAGCTCTGCTTGTAAAAATCTTGTAGGAGTAGGCGAAATAGTTCCGAAAGTAATATAAGGATTTGCAATATAAAAACCTGTGGCAATCAAAGCAAAAATTGAAATTGCTCTAATCCAGTGTTGCCATCTGTACCCGGTGGAAAATTCTATCCCGCCAAGATAATTTCCTAAAACTTTTAAAAATTTCATTGTTGCCTCCTTAGCATGCGCCATATAACGGGTCTACTTTAAATTCACCAAGTTTTTTACCCTTTACATCCATTACATGCACAGCACACGCAATACACGGGTCGTAAGAGTGAATATTTCTGATAACTTCAAGTGGTTTTGCAGGGTCAGCAAGTTTCATACCGATAAGGTTAACTTCATAAGCTCCTTTTTTACCGTTTCCATCAGCCGGACCTGCATTCCAAGTAGACGGAACTACTGCTTGCCAGTTTTCAATTACACCGTCTTTTATTCTACACCAGTGACTAAGCATTCCTCTTGGAACATCTCCTATAAATCTTCCTTTGTATTCTTTGTTTTTATCAATTACATAAGGTGCTACCGTGCTTTGGTCTACTTTTAAGTTTTCTACAAGATTATTAAACGCTTCTAAACCGTAATCTGCAATTGTTTTTGTTTGAAGCATTCTTGCCGCCGTTCTTCCAAGAGTTGTAAAGAGCGCTTCTGCCGGAAGACCTGTTTGAGCCAAGAATTCATCAACTACTTTTCTTACTTTTTCGTTTCCTTTTGCATAGTTTACAACCATACATGCAAGAGGACCAACTTCCATAGGTTCTTTATCATATCTTGGAGATTTAATCCAAGAATATTTTCCTTTTGGATTAGCAACTTTTGCTTTTACAAGATTTCCTTCCCCATCAACACTTTCACCGTCCACATAACCAGTATAATCAGGAATTGTTTCACCGTTATAAGGATGTCTAAATCCTGTATCTTTATACCATGAGTGGGTAACGTCTTCTTCAATTTTGCTCTCATCAATTTCATAAAATTTTCCAAGATCAAAATCTTTGATATATCCGCAAGCATCAAAAAGCCATCCGTTTGCACTTGTTTGCATTGTTCTGTATGTCAAATAATTTCCAAGATTGTTTTTTTGAACGACACTCGGTTCATTGCCATATGCAGCAGCCGCCATTACAATATCAGCATAATAAGCTCTATTTGTATAATCGGCAAGTTCTTTAAATTTAGTTAAATATTCAGCAAGTCTTGCAGGGTCTTGTAAATCCATAATACAAGTAACACCACCAACTGTAAGACTTTGAGGATGTGGGTTTTTACCACCGAAAATCGCCATCATCTGAGCTGCAATTCTTTGCATTTCAAGTGTTTTTAGATAATGGCTAAGCGCAATTAAATTTTGTTCAGGTGTAAATCTCATTGTTTTGTGACCGAAATATGCATTTTTAAAAGGTCCTAAATCACCTTTTTTAGCAAAATTAGCCACTCTTTTTTGAACTTCTCTAAGTTCATCTTCTCCAGTTGCTATCGGATTGTAACCTTTTGGTACATATTTAAACGCCTCTTCACTGGCTTTTTTAGGGTCTGCTTGAAGTGCACTTAAAATATCTACCCAGTCAAGTGCATGGAGTTGATAAAAATGTACGATATGGTCATGGAAAAATAGAGCAAAATCAAGAAGTGTTCTTGTCAATAATGCATTTAGAGGAGGTTTAATTCCAAGAGCATTTTCAACTGCCGTAATACCTGCTTTATAGTGAGAATATGTACATACACCGCAAATTCTTTGGGTCATAAATCCTGCATCTCTTGGGTCTCTTCCTTTAAGAATTACTTCAATCCCTCTCCAAAGAGTCGCTGATGAATAAGCATCTTTTATTACGTTATTTTCATCTATTACAACTTCTACCCTTAAATGCCCTTCAATTCTTGTAATCGGGTCTATTACTACTCTTTTTGTCGCCATCTATTACTCCTTAGGATTTTTAATTGCACTGATTGCCGCGTGAGCCGCAATTGCCACACCTGCTACTGTTAAAATAGTAATTCCGACTTTATCAGCCGTTGCATCTGCGCTTACCGAACTGAACTTATGATTTGCAAGAGGTTCTTCATACGGTGCCATTGAATCCCAAAAATCAGGTTCACTACATCCAATACATCCATGTCCCGCCTGAACCGGCCAAGATGTATGCTGATTAAATCTCTCGCGTGAGCAGTTATTGAATGTATAAGGTCCTTTACATCCTTTTTTGTATAAACAAAATCCGTTCATCGCTTCTTCGCTTCCAAACTCTTCTACAAACTCACCTGCATCAAAATGCCCTCTTCTCTCACATAAATCATGAATTCTAAGTCCATAAGCAAATTTCGGTCTATTGAAGTTATCAACTGCCGGAAGCTGACCGAAAAGTATCACATATACGATTGTTCCGACGATATTTTTTGCACTCGGAGGACATCCCGGTACATTTATAACTTGCTTATTAAGTACTTTATGAATACCTTTTGCACCCGTAGGATTCGGAGCGGCCGCCTGAATTCCGCCAAAAGAACTACAAGTTCCAACTGCTATAATAGCGGCAGCATCTTTTGCTGTTCTTTTTAGTTTATGAAGACCGGTTTCAGCATGAGGACCAATTGTTAAGTATTCTCCGCCGTCTTTTGTCGGCACCCCGCCTTCAACACATAAAACATATCTGCCTTTGAATTTTTCAAGAGCATCTTCATAATTTTCTTCTGCTTGCCATCCGGCAGCCGCCATAATAGTATCGTGATATTGAAGATTTATATAATTAAAAATCAAATCGTCAATTGTTGGAGCGTCAGTTCTTAGTAAACTCTCACTACATCCCGTACATTCCGCCAAATGTAGCCACACCACAGGAAGTCTGTCACTAACTTCCGCAGCTTCCGCTACAACAGGAGCAAATGATGCCGGAAGCCCAAGTGTTACAGCTAATGCACCTGACCATTTTAAAAAATCCCTTCTTGTAAAACCATTTTCTTCCAAAATTTCAGAAATTGATTTTGGAGCGATTCCCGGAAGTTTTCTAAGTTCCGCAATCCTTTGTTTTACTTTTTGTACATCTAACATAATTTTCCCCTTAAATGAAGATTAATTCAGCTAATATTATATACTAAACATTCATTCATTTTCAAGATTAAATCAAAATTAATATAAAAAATTTTCTAATGACTCACACAAACGGCACAAATATCAAAACATTTGAATATAAAATCACTCAGTTTTTCATCTTCATTCATCAACGCGGACTGTGCAGGTGAAGGATTTTCTTTTGTGGAATTTGAAAGATTAAACTGGGTGGGAACAATAATATTATATTTTTTAACAAATCCGTTTTCAATTTCAATTTCATGAATCAGACTGCCTCTTGGAGCTTCCACTACTCCAATACCTTTACCGCTTTTTTTAAGAGGCTTAGTATAATTTTTTTCATTTATTTCAATATTGTCAATTATTTCTAAAAGATATAAAAAAATAAGATTAACCTCATACAGTCTTGCAAAAATCCGTGTATAAACACTGTCTGTAAAAGTTTCATAAATTTTTTTTATTATTTTATTATCCAAATTTCTTGCAAGAGGTCCTACTTCAAAATATTTATCTTTATACATTACATTTTTATTAAGAGAAGTTGATTTCTCTTCTTTGATATATTTGACATCTCCATTGCTCTTAAAAAACAGATTATCGCCTAAAACTAAAAACCGATTAAGACCTTTTCCTGTTGTTTTTGGAATATCGCTAAAAAGCTCTTCTAAATCATTGCTTTTTCCTTCAATATCCATAATATGCTGATATTTATTAAAAAGCTCCGAAAGATAATTTTTTATTTTAATAAGTTCAAGATTGGTCAAATCACAAGTAACTCCACCGGGAATAGAATATGAATTATGCGGAAACTGTCCTGCGATTAGTGCAATAATTTTTGATATTTCTTTTGTAAATTCAAGAGCTTTAAAATAATCTTTACTTTTTACACTCGGATAAAGTGTTAAATAAAACCATTTTATATGATTTTGAATAATTTCAAGGCCTAATGTAATATCTCTTAAAATTTCGGCCTTTTTTGTTATTTTTACATCAAGTGCATCTTCAATCGCTTTTGAAGTCGCAATAAGATGCGAATGACCGCATATCCCGCAAATTCTTGGATTAATAACACATGCATCCATATAAGGTCTGTTTTTTAAAAATTCTTCCATTCCACGGTACTGCCAAAATTCTATTTCGGCAAATTCTATAATATTGTTTTTTTTATGAATTTTAAGAGTCGCTTCGCCTTCTATTTTTGTAATAATTTTTTTAGTTATCTTCATCTATAAGTCTTTTTGATAATCTTTCGTTTTTTAAACTTTTTGCAACGCCTGAAAGCGTAAGATATGCCCTTTTACTAACTCCAAGAGGAATATTTGCCGGAATTCCCATAAAAGTTTCCGTTTCAAAAAGATTTTTTTTAGGAAAAGTTTTTTCGGTACATCCAAAACATGGAGTCCCTGCCCTTGGCTTTGAATTTACTTCATTCCACAAAATTCTATTGCAACTGCTGTGCGTAAACGGCCCCTGACATCCCTGATGATAAAAAAGACAGCCCTCTTTTTCTCCGAAATTATCCGCATCTATTTTCCACTCAAAATATTCATTTCTTACACATCCCATATGAGAAGTATATGTAAAAATTTCTTTTGGTCTGTTTTCTTTATCAAGCAATATTTTTTTATTTTCTATAATCATCTCTATTGCGTATGCTATCCATTCCGGATGTGGCGGGCATCCTGGAATTGATATCATTTTTTCATGGCATTTATAAAATTTACCTTCTTTATCCTTATCAAAAAGTATTCCTTCTCCAAACATACCTCCGTAAACTGCACATGTACCAATCAGCAGCACTTTTTTTGAAAGTTTAATGAGTTTTGAGATTAACTCATTCAAATTATAATCAAGCCTTGAAAAATTATTTTTTAAAGCGCCTTCAATTATTAAAAGATCACTTTTTTGTATTTTAAATTCACTTGAAGGCAAAAGAGGATGATAAATAAGCTCTATTTTATTTAATATTTCTTTTATCTGAGGATAATTGTAAAACGAATGCGAACATCCATAACAGCTTACCCCGTCAATCCATAAGACCTTAGGCTTTGAGTGCATTGTATATATTCTCACTAACAGGTTCTACATACTCTTCTATATCTTTACCAAGAATTCCTTCCCGGTATAAAAATACAAGCCCTCCGAGATATCCCATAAAAAGACCGAATGCCGAGAAAAAATCCTGATTTTTAAGTTCTTTTTTTCTAACTCCCTCTTCAAAAAATATCATAATTTCCGTTACAAATGCACTTACACAAAGCATTCCTTCACATCCGTTATTGAAAATCTCTTTGTTTGAGAGATAAACCCTCATAAAATAATCCACAAGTTCAGGCTCTTCTTTTGTTTTTTTGAAATAAAGCTCAACTATTTTTTTGATTTTTTCTTTTGTCGAAATATCCATTTCGTTTATTTTTTTAAGCTCGTCCCCAAAAAGTTTTGATGTATATATTAAAAGTTCTTTTGCCAACGATTCTTTTGAAGGAAAATAATTATACATATTTCCCACACTCATTCCCATTTCTCTTGCTATATCCGCAATAGTGGTATTATAAAAGCCGTTTTTTGCAAAAAGATTTAATGCGGTTTTCATTATTTCAAGTTTTTTCTCTTCTTTACTCATAAAAAAACCTTTTTTTATTATTATATTATAATTTCAAAAAAAGGTTAATAATGCACGAATTTTCAATAGTTGACTCGCTTTTACACTTAGCAGATGAACATGCCGCAAAACATAACGCAAAAAAAGTCACAAAACTTGAAATAAAAATCGGTGTTTTAAGCGGTGTCGAACCTGATTTACTAAAAACGGCATTTGAAACATTTAAAGAAGGTACTATCTGTGAAGAAGCCGAATTTATTATGAATATCCAGCCTGTTGTGATAAAATGTAATAAATGCGGTTTTGAAGGCGAACTCAGTAAAGATGAATATCTGTGTCCGAAATGTCAAAGCGGAGAAATAAAAATTATTGACGGTGAAGATATGTATTTAATGTCTCTTGAATTGGAACAAGAAGAATAAATCACTTATTTAAAAACAAACGGTCTTAAAAACCAAGACCGTTTATTAAAATAAAAAACTCTACAATTTTTAACAAATTCGCGGTGCAATTTTAATTTTGTAAAGATTTCTGTTTATATACAAATTTCCGGTATATGGGTCATATTCAACTTCTTCGGGCAAAAAACAGGTTTTTAAATCTTCAAAAACCAAATCGTCAAATCTAATTTTTTTATCAAAAAACTTTTCAATCACCACTTTTGTATTCACTACCCTTACATCATTTCCAAGTGCATATTCAACCATTGCTTCGAATTCTTCTATTTCATCAAACTCTCTTATTTTTCCATGCCACGTATCAAGAAAACATTCAAGTGCCTCAATTCCTCTCATTTTCCCCTCCTAAAAAATAAATTTAACAATAATCTGCTAAAAGTCCCGCTTTTAATTGATTATAAACTTCCTCTCCTGCAAATTTTTTTACAATTTCAAGCCAAAACATATCGCAGTACCAGGACCTTTTGAAGTTAATACATTTTTGTCCTCCACAACTTTTGCATCGCTTACATATCCTTCTTTTTTGATATTGCCTTCCCATCCTGGGTATGCTGTATATTTATCTTTAAGTACTCCTGCTGTTTTAAGCGCATACGGAGCCGCACAGATAGCACCTACATATTTGCCTTTTTCATCCATTTCTTTAAGAAGTTTTTGAACATGCTCATCATTTGCCAAATTTATTGCACCAGGAAGTCCGCCCGGCAATACTACCAAATCAAGCTCATCCGCATTTACAAGCTCAATTTTTGTATCGGGAATTACTCTTAAATTATGAGCACCGTAAATCACATCTCCACCTACTCCTGCAACTATCACATCAAGCCCGCCTCTTCTCATTACATCAATAAGAGAAGTCGCTTCAATTTCTTCAAAACCGTTTGCCAATGGAACACATACTTTTGCCATTAATCCCTCCTTTTGAAAATTTTACTAAAATCAATTTCAATATCACACAAATCGAATTTGAATGTTTTATCACCTTCATATATTTTATCGTATTTTTTATTATCAATTTTATAAATTTTTACTTTTTCAAAATCAGGATAAACCAATACATAATATTCAACTTTTTCTTTTTCATAAAGTTTGAATTTAATATTTTCGTCTTTCTCGGCAGTAGATTCGGAAATAATTTCAATTATAATTTTTGGAGTGGTTTTAGGATATTTTTCAATTTCTTCGCAATATATAGCAATATCAGGTCTTACAACCGTTTTTTCATCTATTATCCAGTCAAGTTCAGGATATCCCTCACATTCGCAATCTTCAAGTTCATTATTAAATTGTTGAATCAATCTGCTCATTAAAATTTGATGTTTTCCAAATGGGCTTGGAGCCATAGCAAAAGGATAGCCTTCTATTAACTCCCAGTCTCCTTCCCATTTCACATAATCGGAATATTTATAAACAGGAGGATTAAAGCTCATTTTATCTCCTAAATATTTTCTATTTTGACCCTTAAAAACGGATACTCGTTTACATCTTTTAATATTATACCAAATGTACCTTTAAGCTCTGGAAGTTTTTTGATATTTTTTATTTCACCGTTTACTTTTACTTTCAGTGATTTTATTTTATTTGCTATAACAAACTGATGCGAACATAAAAGTTCATCGCTTTTTACAACATTAAAATCATTGCAAGCATATACTACACTTCCGTCAAAACTCGGAAGTTCGTCTATCTCTTCTAAATGATATTCATAACTTTTTTCAGTTTCAAGTATCTCTTCTAAAATAGGGTCACTCGGCTCAAACCATTTAGGAAGTTTAATACCTTCTATCTTAAACCCTCCATAATCCCTAAGAAGGGCCAAAAATCTTTTAATATTTTCAACTTTTGGATGAAGATGAATATCTTTTCCTACAATTATAGTGCCTTTATCTAATTTTTCTAAATCAAACTCATCAAAATTACTTTCGCTGAAAAGATATCCGTCATCCATTTCATCAAAATACTCTTTTACTATTTCAGGAACTTTTTCATATGTAAAATGCTTAGCTATAAGAGCAATTACGGCTTCTTCCGCCATAGGTTCATAAGTTATTGAATCTTTGTATTTTACGGGATGCAAAAAAACATCCGCTTTTATATTTTTTAAAGGAAGGTTTCCTATTGATATTTTCATTATATTTCCTTAAACAGATTTTGAAAAAACTTTTTGATTTGCCATTTTTTTGAAATATTCATCAAACGGCAATACTATGTTTCTAATAAGCAGGCTTCCCGTTTTATTTACTTTTATTTTATCATCTGTTATTTCAACGAGTCCTTCATCTACAAACTCTTGTAATTCATTAAGCTCGTTTTTGAATTTTTCTTTGAAATTAATACCGAATTTTTCCTCAAATCTTTTTATATCAAAACTGAAATTAGCCATCATTTCCATAATAATATATTTTCTAATTTTATCTTCTTCATTTAAAATAACACCTCTAAAAACAGGAAGTTTTCCTTCATCAACAGCATTTTCATATGATTTTAAATCTTTATAATTTTGAAAATACGCATCATCAGTTTCAGAAATTGACGTTAATCCGATTCCGATCAAATCAGCCCCGCCTTTTGTAGTATATCCTTGGAAGTTTCTGTGAAGCTCACCTTTTTCAATTGCTCTAAATAATTCATCTTCCGGTTTTGCGAAATGGTCCATTCCAACCATTTTATATCCGTTTCCTTCAAAAAAATCTATAACATATTTGAAAATTTTAAGTTTTTCCTCAGGAGTTGGCAGAGTGGTTTCATCTATTTTTCTCATACCTTTTTTCATCCACGGAACATGTGCATAGTTAAATACCGCAAGTCTGTCCGGGTCAAGCTCTTTTACAAGTTCAAGTGTTTTTTTGAAAGTTTCAAGAGTTTGAAAAGGAAGTCCATAAATCAAGTCTATGTTTATGGAATTAATCCCGGCACTTCTTGCTATATCAACGGCATTTTTAGTAAGGTCAAAAGGCTGGATTCTGTTAACTGCTTTTTGAGTTTCTTCATTAAAATCCTGAACCCCGAAACTAATTCTGTTTACACCGTATTTTTTCATAACATCCATATGTTCTTTACTAAAAAACCTCGGGTCAATCTCAACGCTTATTTCCGCATCTTTTTCAAAATTTTTAAAATAAGAATAAATCAAAGAGTATATCTCTTCAATCTCTTCGGGAGTAAAAAAGGTAGGAGTTCCTCCCCCAAAATGAAGTTGACGTACCATTCTGTTTGTATCAAGATATTTTGATAGAGTTTTAAGCTCTTTTTTAAGATACTGAATATATTTCGTTCTTTTATCGGCTTTGCTTGTATATAC
>JALVVX010000029.1 GCA_027038555.1 Nautiliaceae bacterium
TAATTGATTCTGGAACAGGAATTGATTATTCTTCCTTAAAAGCTCACTGCGAAAAGTTTGATATTGATTTTATTTGGTATAAAACTCCTATACTTGAAATTTTAGAAGAAAAAAAGCGTCCTGGAAGCAGTCCTTGTAGTTTTTGTGCGAGGATGAGAAGAGGAGCTATTTATACAAAAGCGCTTGAGCTTGGATATAATAAATTAGCTTTGGGTCATCATTTTGATGATGCTGTTGAGACTTTTTTTATGGGGCTTTTTTATAATGGGATAATGAGAAGTATGCCACCAAAATACACAGCATATAATGGAATAGAAGTAATTAGACCCTTAATTAAAGTTAGGGAAAAATGGATAGAATATATGGCAAGTAAAAATAATTTTCCAATAATTAACGGGGAAGAGTCTTGTCTTGCTTATAAATCAAGCGAAGGCGTAAAACACCCATATGCCAGAGAAAAAGTAAAAAAATTTTTAGAAAATCTTGAAAAAGAAGAGCCAAAACTGTTTCAAAGAATTGAAAATGCATTTTCTCATATAGACTGCGATACATTTTTTATGAAGGAATTTAATGAGACTTCAAAAATGGGAAATTGAAGAGATTAAAAAAGCGGCTAAATTAGTATTTGGAGAAAATGTAAAAATTATCCTTTTTGGAAGCCGGGTTGATGATAATAAAAAAGGCGGTGATATTGATTTGTATGTAATTACCGATGATCCAAGCTATGAAAAAAAGACAAAATTTTGGATTGAGCTTCAAGAAAGGTTAGGAGAGCAAAAAATAGATATTATTTTAAGTGAAGATTCAAATAGAAGTATTGAAAAAACGGCTTTAAAAGAGGGAGTGGAATTATGATTGAAAGAATAGGATTTAAATTAAATGAGCTTGAAAAACATCTTTTACAGCTTAAAAAAAATATTAAGTATTTAGATGCTTTTTATGGATTTCCTTTAAAAGACGAATATATCAAGAATATTTTAGAAAGCAGTGATATTGATAAGCTTGATTCTATTGCTTATAGACTTATTAAATTTCAAGATAGTTTAGGTAGAGTGATAAAACTTTATTTTTCATTAGTTGAAGAAAATACTGACAGTTTAACAATGCTTGATTTAATAAATTTAGCTGAAAAGATGGGTTTTAGTATAGATAGGGAATTTTTTAGAGAGCTTAGATTATTAAGAAATTCAATTACTCATGAGTATGTGGAAAATATAAGTGAAATAAAAAAGGCATTAAATAATCTTAAAGAAATTTTACCAAGATTGGAAAAAATTTTAAATGAATTAAAGGAAAGAGTTGAGAGTATTAGTAGGAATTAGCGGAGGGGTTGACAGTGCAGTAACGGCGTATCTTTTAAAACAAAAGGGATATGAAGTAGTTGGGATTTATATGAAAATGCACGAAGGTCCCCATGAAGAAAATCTGCAAAAGATTGAATATCTAAGCAAAAAAATAGGATTTGAGTATGTAGTAGAGGATGTAAGGGAAGAGTTTAGAAAAGAAGTATATGAATATTTTGTAAAAAGTTATGAAGAAGGCGCTACGCCAAATCCTTGTGCTATGTGTAATAAGCAAATTAAATTCGGAATATTTATGAAATTTTTGGACAAATATAACTGCGAAAAAGCGGCTACGGGGCATTATGTAAGGTGTGACGGGGAATTTTTATACGAGGCAAAAGACAAAAACAAAGACCAGAGCTATTTTCTTTTTGCAATAAAAAAAGATATTTTGCCTAAACTTATTTTTCCGCTTGGTGATTATCTAAAATATGATGTTAAAAAAATAGCTTCTGAAATAGGACTTGAAAATTTAGCTAAGGGGAAAGAATCTCAGGATATATGTTTTATAGATAACAGTTATATAGATGTTTTGAAAATTCATTTTAATCCTGACAGACCAGGAAAAGTTGTGGATAAAAGAGGTAAGAAAATCGGCACTCATAAAGGATATGCGCACTATACGATAGGTCAGAGAAAAGGTTTTAGACTTTTTAAATCCCATAAACCTCAGTATGTAATAGGAATTGATGCTAAAACAAATACTCTCATAGTAGGGGATAAAGAGGATTTGGCAAAGAAAAAAGTATTTTTAAAAGGTGTTAATATTTTTATTGACGAGAAAGTTTTTGAATGCGAAGCGAAAGTCAGATACAGAGCACCCAAAATTCCCGCAATTGTAAAAATGGAGACAAAATCCAAGGCAGTTGTGGATTTTAAAGAAGGAGTAATCGGAGTGGCTAAGGGTCAGGCTTGTGTATTTTACGTAGGAGAAAAACTGCTTGGCGGCGGTTGGATAAGAGGAGCTAAAAGGTAAAATTTTGGTAATATTTCATTAATAAATTAAAGGAGTAAATATGAAATTCAAACTTTTCAGCGGTACTGCAAATCCGGAAGTTGCAAAAGAAATAGCGGAATTTTTAGACAGGCCTTTAAGCAAACTGACAGTTAACAGGTTCAGTGACGGTGAGATTAATGTGCAAATAGGTGAAAGTGTGAGGGGGATTGATTGTTTTATTGTTCAGCCTACATGTGCACCAGCAAATGATAACTTAATGGAGCTTTTGATTATTACTGATGCCATGAGAAGGGCGAGTGCAAAAAGCATAACGGCAGTAGTGCCGTATTTCGGATATGCAAGACAGGACAGAAAAGCGGCTCCAAGAGTTCCGATAACTGCAAAACTTGTGGCAAATATGATGGAAAAAGCTGGAATTGACAGGGTTGTAACAATTGACTTACACGCAGGTCAGATTCAGGGATTTTTTGATATTCCGGTTGACAATCTTTATGGAAGTATTCTGTTTTTTGATTATTTTAAAGAAAAAAATCTTAAAAATCCTATTATTGCTTCTCCTGATATCGGAGGAGTTGCAAGAGCTAGATATTTTGCAAGTAAACTTGGGCTTGATATGGTAATTGTAGATAAAAGAAGAGAAAAGGCAAATGTGAGCGAAGTGATGAATATTATCGGTGATGTAAAAGGAAAAGATGTCATATTAATAGATGATATGGTTGATACGGCAGGGACTATGGTAAAAGCTGCGGCGGCTTTGAAAGAAAACGGTGCAACATCGGTTATGGCGTTTGCAACTCATGGAGTTCTAAGCGGTCCGGCAATTGAGAGAATTAAAAATTCCGTTCTTGACGAGCTTGTAATTTCAGATACCATTCCTCTAAAAGTCCAATGTAAAAAAATAAAAGTGCTTAAAACGGCAAAACTTTTTGCTGAGGTTATAAGAAGAATCGTATATAACGAAAGTATTAATAAACTTTTTGATTAATGCAGACGGTTAATAAAACATATCAGGCTCAGTTGGAGGTGAAAAAATCTAAATTCATCTCCTATTTGACTCCTTATGAAAATTATGAAAAACTTCTCAATGAATTAAAATCACTTCATCCAAAAGCCAGACATTTTGTAACGGCATTTAGATATCTTAATTCTCAAAATCAAATTATCGAAAGTTCTTCCGATGACGGTGAACCAAGAGGCAGTAGTGGAAGACCCACACTTAGAGTTATGCAAGGATATGATATAATAAATGCTGCGATAATTACCGTAAGATATTTCGGTGGTATTTTATTGGGAGTAGGAGGTCTTGTAAAAGCATATAGCGACGCAGCAAATATGGTAATAAAACAGGCTGAATTAGTAGATTTTTCTTTTGTTTTTGAGTATGATTTTTGTGTTGATTATAATAAAACAAGAGAAATTGAGTATCTTATAAAAAAGTTTGATGTTTTTGTGGTGGAAAGAGGCTTTGGGGCTGAGGGAATCGAATACAAAATAAGAGATACAATTGAAAAAATAAATTTAATTAAGGAAAAATTATGAAAAAATTTTTTGCTTTATTTATATTTTTAACCGGATTTTTATTTGCGCTTTCTACTAATAATATTCTTGCGCTTAGTTGGGAAAACACATATTGTAAATTTCATCATTCAAGAGAATGTAAAACAAGAAGCAGATATTCTTATACTAACTTTACTATTCACGGGCTTTGGCCTAAACACAAAAATTTTTGCCGTGTAAGATATCCTTTTAAACTTTCACCACTACTTAAAAAAGTTCTTCAAAAGTATATGCCTGCGGCTAAATATGGACTCGCAAGGCATGAGTGGAAAAAACACGGGACATGCTTTGGTGTGGATGCCAATACTTATTTTTTAACTGCTATAAAATTAACACAACAATTTAATGAAACAAATTTTGCGGGTTATTTCAGAACTCATTTGGGTGAATATGTTTCGCTTGCAAGACTTAGATTTTTATTTGGTGGGACTTTTGGAAGTAAAAACAAAAGAAAATTTCAGCTTTTATGTATAAAAGGGCATATAGCGGAAATACGTATAAGTTTAAAAGGCAATCCGATTAAAGAAGATTTGAATACTCTTATTAATAAGGCTAAACCGATGATAGGAGTTAGACAATGTCAGGGAGGAATTATTACCGCTCCTTGATTTTTGTCATTTTTTTATCATTTTCATTTGCTAAAATCCGTTCCAATTAAAAGGGGAATGATGAAAAAAGGGCTCATTTTTTTATTGTTTGTTTTTTTAAATGCTACTGAGTTTGAATATGGTCATGGTGATTTTAATATTGATTTTGGTTTACTCGGTTTAAATAAAAATCATACTGAAAAAATTCAAACATTTTCTATTCTTCAAAGACATAAAAATATTTTATCTTCCAATTGGTTTTATGCTTACAGATTTTCTTGGTTTAAATCAAAAAAAATAAAAACACTTGTCAATGATTATAATTCCAATGTAAATAATACTAATAATTTAAACAAATTACTCTCAGATTATAGTGGTATTAATAATACAAGTAACTCTACAAATTCAACTGGCGATACTAATACATCCGATAATAATACAAGTGGAGATACAAATGTTAATAATACCAATAATAATTACAATAACGGGTCTGATTCTAATTCAAGCGTTCCTACTCTTGTAAATCTTTCAAATAAAATAAGAGGACTTGATATCAATTTTATTTTTGGTCGTGATTTGATAAATAAAAATATTCAGGACACATATCTTGGAGTGGGAATATTAGCAGGTGTTACTTTACCTTATATAAAATCTTCTTCAAATTCAGATAGTAATTATTTGAAAAAAACCAAAACAAAAATCATTACTTATAAAATAGGTGGAATTATTAAAGGTGGTTTTTTATTAAATCCTTTTATGCAAATATACAGTGACGCTTCTTATTCTTTTCAGACAGCAAGAGTAAAAAACAATGAACTTAATATAAACTCAAAAAGTTCGGGAAATAATTTTTTTTATGATATTGGAGCAAAATTTCAACTAAAAACTGTCAAAGATTTTGGTTGGATAAAACTAACGCCAGCTATGTTTTTTACTTTGGGTTACAGATATAATTATTGGAAAGTAAAATCAATAAAAATCAGTAATCAAAATTTATTGATTAAATCAACTAAACTGAGTTTTGTAATATCTCAGTTTTACATCGGATTAGGATACGATTTTTAAGTATCCAATATACATAATACCCGCAAGTATTCCCCCAAATGCTCCTGCTACAATGTCATCTCCCATAACTCCTAAACCTTTTGGGGCTTTTTCATCGATTTTGCCTATTATTGAAGGTTTCCATATATCAAGTATTCTAAAAGAAATAAAAGCAAATATTAATTTTATTAAAGTATCATGTTTCAAATTACCTAAAAGTCCGACAGTTATTAAAACTCCGGCAATTTCATCGATTACAATTCTTTTATCATCGTGAATCCCGCCTAAATCTTCATATTCGTTTACAAGTTTATAGCCTATTATGGAAAAAAGGGCCGCTAAAAGCATAATCGTAAGATTTGGATTTGGGAAATAAACAATAACTCCATAAGCGATTATTATTCCAACTAAACTTCCCCAAGTTCCAGGAGCTTTTGGAATTAATCCGCTAAAAAATCCTGTTAGTAAAAACCATTTAAATTTATTAAAATTTTCCATTATTTTGCCTTTATTTTTTTATCACTTAACCCATCCACTCATTCCCCATTCACTATTAAGTAAGTGAACTTGTTTGATAAAGTTTCATTAATGCGATATAAAAGTCTTCTTCTTTATTTTCTTCAATAAGACCTTTATTAGGGGCTATGTCATAGTATAATTTTTGAAGATTTTTAAATCTGTCAGGATAAAGATACGCCAGATATTTTGCGCTTATCTCTTTTCTCATAAGAATAGTTGGAGGAATAAGTCCTGTTTTTATAAGTTCGAATATCGAATCGCTGTGATAGCTTATGTGATGATGGCTTCCGTGGGGGCATGAGTTGACACTTACTATTGTTTTACACTTATCGCAATAAACATATTCGTTTATTGTTTCAATTTCAATACCCACTTCCATCGAATCAAATATTGAACGAAGATGATTTGCTTGATAATGAATACCGAGACCTTTGTGAGTTTGTCCCATAATGAATTTATTGCATCCGAAATTTTTTGCAATCATTGCATCAAGTATCGCTTCATTTACACCTGAAAAAATATATGTGTTTAAAAGAGGCACTATTAAAACTTTATCTTTTGGAAAATAGTTATCAACCGTTTCTCTTAGAGCTTGGTATCTGAGATTATAGGGAATATCTTCTTCTTGAAGATTTTTAATTAAAAATACTACCAAAACATCGTTTTTTTCAATTGCCATTCTCATAATTTTTTCATGAACTCTGTGGATAGGTTTTGCGTGCATTGTCATACCGACAATATTTTCAGCGTTTTTGGTTTTTTCTTTTACATAATCAATTTTTTTTTGAATTCCGGTATCTTCCACCCAGTATTCTCCTGCTATTGCGTATTTACCGAGTCTTTTAAGTGTTTTGGCAACTTGTGGATAGTTTTTATAATCCTTTGTACCGTAAATTTTTTCAACTCTATCATAAGGGTCTATTTCATATATCTCTTCCACATCAATTTCGCCTACTTTTTTGCCTTCACAGTAAAGGTCTATCTTTTGGGGTTTTGTTTTTAAAATTTCTTCGTTTTTTCTACCTGCGGGAGCCAGTATAAAAGAAAAAGGGACATGACCGTTTTTATAAATATTTTCTTCGTTGGCTTTTTTTGCCTCTTTTTTGTTCATAAGTTTATCAATCGGTTTTAAAAGTCCTGCTTGGACCATGGCAAGGGTAATCCACGCTTCTTTGTCGATAAAAATTTTATTTCTGTTTAAAGATGCCATATTTTTTCCTTTTTTCCCACAGGCTTTTTCTGCTTATACCAAGTTTTCTGCTAAGCTCAGTATCAGGAAATTTATATTGATAAGCGTTTATTATAAATTTAATATATTCTTCAATGCTTAAAATTTCTTCTTCAAGAAGACTTGGAGCTTTTGCCGCAAGTTCGATACAGCCATCTATTGCATCGTAATTTTTAGGAAGAATAAAAATCGCTTTAAATTTTGATAGATATTTTAGTGTTTCTTTGTTTTCCACTTTATGATAATTTAAGCATACATAAATTAAATTTTTGTTTTGAATTTTGTTTTTGTCGAATTTTTGTAAATCTATTATTTTTACAGGGGCTTTTTCTTTTTTTGATATTTCAAAAATAAATTTTTCAACAGCTTTATTTAATGAGCTTTTGACAAATATAGGAAATGTGTATTTAGGTATTTCAAGTTCAATATCGTCAAATATAAAATTAATAAATTCTTTAAAAAGGGCAATTTCTTCTTTAAGCGAATAAAACTCCCTTAAATGTTTTATTTTTCTTATCAGCTCTTCTATGGAAAAAGGTTTTTGAAGGTAATCGTCCGCCCCCATTTCTATCGGTTGCATTACCGTGGTATATGTTACATAAGGAGCCAGAAGGATTATAATTTTATCTTTTTTTGATGTTATCAATTTTTTTATATTGCCTTGGAGATTTGTATTTACAAGATAAATATCGGCATCGGTATTTAATGCTTCATCATATGAGCCGTAAATATCACATCTTGCATTTAATTTTTCGCTCAGATTATTTTGAATGCTTTGAGCGAGATAAAGTTCATTTTCTACTATTGTAATCTTCATACCAGTCCTTATATTTTAGTGTTGCTGTTGAAATGACGGCTATTCCCTCACTTCTTCCTATAAAGCCCATTTTTTCATTTGTTGTGGCTTTTATGTTTACGGGTGCGTTTAGAATTTTGCTTAAATTTCTTTGAATTTTTGTTTTGTAATTTTTCATTTTCGGTTTTTCGGCAATGATTAAGATATCGGCATTTACTATTTCAAATCCCGTTGTTTTTAATATTTTTATAACTTCTTTTAAAAGCTCAACTGAATCTGCGTTTTTATATTTTTCATCGGTATCTGGGAAAAATTCTCCGATATCCCCGTATCCTGCCGCACCTAAAAGAGCGTCAATTAGCGAATGAATTACCACATCACCGTCACTGTGGGCTTTAAGACCGTAATTTACATCTATTTCCACTCCGCCTAAAATCATTTTTTTGTTTTCTTCAAATTTATGCGTATCATACCCGTTTCCAACTAATATATCTTTGTTTGGAGGAGTAAGACAAGGAAGGTCTAAATCTTTAAAATATGTTATTTTTCTAAGCTCCTCACTGCCTTTAATGTATTCAATTTTTCCGCCTATTGATTCAATGGCGGCTCTTTCATCCGTAAAAATTCTGTCGGTTTCAAGAGCTTTTTTTAAAAGGGAAGTTTTGCTAAGCTGAGGAGTTTGAATCAGTTTTACTTTATCGCGGTCTATTGTCTTATCTTCATAAACCACCGTATCCACAGGTGTTAAATACGGCACGGCACAGTCGGCTTTTGTATTTGTGAGCTTATAAATAATTTCTTTACTCACACATGCCCTTGCAACGTCTGAGACAAGGACATATTCAGTTTCAACTTCTTTTAAGGCGTTTTTAAGAGAGAGCTGTCTTTCCTTGTCTCCGCTTACGATAGTATAATCACATAATTTTTCATAAAGTCTTACTTCTTTTTCATTTGCTGTAATTACCGTCTTTTTAAAATCAAAAAAATCATTAAATCTCTCAGCCACAAACAGCCAAAGAGGTTTTTTTCCAATTCTTAGCCACTGTTTTTTTACATCATATCCGAATCTTGTGGAATTACCGGCACTTAATATTATTAAGGTAACGTCCAAAATGTTTCCTTTTGTAATTTTGTTACGAAATTATACATAAAAATGTTACAAATTGTAATAGAGGGCGTGGGTGGATGGGTGGATGAGTGGATGGGTGGATGTGGAGGAGGAGTTTTGAGTTTTTAGTTTTGGGTGTTTTGTGTTAGGTAGAGGAGGTGAATATTTGTAGTTAATTATTTAAAAAAGAGAAAAAATGTATGATTTTGCGTATTTACCGTAATTTCTTAATTTTTCCTTTCTTTTTTGATATTCATTTTTGTAAAATTTAAGCTGTTTTTAAGGTTTTTTGGTTAAATTGAGTTAAAATTTTTATAAAGGATTTTGATGAGAGGACCTTGGCTTGAAAAAAGGAAAAATGACAAAGTAAAAACTCAGATGTATTATGCTAAAAAAGGCATAATTACTGAAGAGATGGAATATATCGCCAAAAAAGAAAACTTAGACCCTGAAATAGTAAGAAGTGAAGTGGCAAGAGGGAGACTTATAATTCCTGCGAATGTAAACCACACGCATCTTGAACCTATGGCAATAGGAAGGGTTACAAAAACAAAAGTAAACGCAAATATCGGAGCAAGCGCTTTGGCAAGTGATATTGAAGAAGAGGTTAGAAAACTTCAAACAGCAGTAAAATACGGAGCCGATACTGTTATGGATTTGAGTGCCGGGGCTAAAAATATGGATGAGATAAGAGAAGCCATCATTAAAGCGTCTCCCGTGCCAATCGGTACTGTTCCTATGTATCAGATAATGGATGAGATTGGAGATGTGGAGAAATTAACTTACGATGATATTTTAAGAGTTCTTGAAAAACAGGCAAAGCAGGGAGTGAGTTATTTTACGATTCACGCGGGGCTTCTTTTAAGACATATGCCTGAAATTGCAAAAAGAAAAATGGGAATAGTTAGCCGTGGTGGTAGCCTTACGGCTTCTTGGATGCTAAAACACCACAAAGAAAATCCGTTTTATACTATTTTTGATGATATTTTGGAAATTTGTAGAGAATATGATGTCTCTCTTTCACTTGGGGACAGTTTGAGACCTGGGTGTCTTTATGATGCAAGCGATAAAGCACAGATTGAAGAGCTCAAAGTTTTAGGTGAACTTACTCTAAAAGCATGGGATAAAGACGTTCAGGTTATGATAGAAGGTCCGGGGCATGTTCCTATTAATGAGATTGAAAGAAACGTAAAATTGGAGCAGATTTACTGCCACGAAGCGCCTTTTTATGTGCTTGGGCCGCTTGTACTTGATATAGGTGCCGGGTATGACCATATAGGAAGTGCGATAGGTGCGGCAATGGCTGCGTTTTATGGGGTTAGTATGCTCTGTTACGTAACGCCAAAAGAACATCTCGGACTTCCAAACGAAGAAGATGTAAGAGAGGGAATGATGGCTTACAAAATTGCGGCTCATGCGGCTGATATCGGAAGAAAAATTCCGGGAGTTAGAGATGTTGATGATGAAATGAGTGATGCAAGATATCATTTTGACTGGAAAAAACAGTTTGAACTGGCCCTAGACCCTGAAAGGGCAAAAGAGTATCACGATGAGACTCTTCCTCAGGAAGTATTCAAAGAAGCGGAATTTTGCTCTATGTGCGGACCTAAATTTTGCAGTTACAAAGTAACACAAAATGCACTTGAAGATTTTAATTGGGATGAGTTTAAAAAAGAAGCCATGGAGAAAATGGATTCTTGACAAAAATAAAAAAAAGTTATATAAGTCATAAAAAAATTTAAGGAGACAAATTGAAAGAAAAAATCAAAGAGGCTTTACAAAACGTCGTTTATCCGGGATTTAAAAAATCGGTAGTTGATTTCGGATTTTTAAAAGAGATTGAAGTAAGTGAAGATGGAAAAAGTGCGATTATTACATATCAAATCCCTTCAAGCGATGATGAAGTGGCTCAAAAATTAAATGACACCACGATTGATGAGCTTAGAAAAATCGGAGTTGAAGCAAGTGTAAATATCATAAGACCCAAAAAACCGAGAGAAACAAGCTCTCGCGGTGTAAATAAAATGCCAAATGTAAAAAGTTTCGTAATGGTAAGCAGCGGGA
>JALVVX010000030.1 GCA_027038555.1 Nautiliaceae bacterium
ACGAAAAAAAGAGTGCTGAGGTTAATTATAAATATCAGCTTGATGTATTTAAAAAGAATGCAAAACTTTATAAACTTCATTCTATTTCAGATTTGGAATTTGAAAAATATAAAACGGCAAAAGATACGGCAAAAATTAAAATATCCACATTAGAAGATAATATAAAAGCTCTAAATAAACAGATATCTGAGATAAATGAGAATATAAAAGGACTTGAAAAAAGACTTAAATTTTATACTATTGTTTCACCTGTGAGCGGATATGTAACCAAAAAAATTGCGGTAAACCATCAAATTTTGCCTCCAAATTATACTTTAATTGAAGTTGTTAATCCAAAAGATGTGTGGGTTAAAACTTATATTGACACAAGAATAAGCGGAGATGTAAAAATAGGAGACAAAGCACAAATTAAACTTCGTTCATCCAATAAAAGATATGAAGGAAAAGTTGTTGATATAAATCCTATGAATAATCCGATAACTTACGAAAGAGAAATTGATGTAAAATTTAATAAAGTGCCGATTCCATTTTATATGGAGGAGCAGGCAAAAGTGTGGATAAAAATTAAAAATCTCAAAAATGTTATAAAAATCCCTGCAAAAGCTATTGTGTTTTATAATGAAAAAGAGGGTGTTTGGATTGTGAGAAATAATAAAGTGTTTTTTAAACCTATACAAATATTAACTCGTTACAAAAATGAAGCGGGAGTTAGAGGGCTTAATATTGATGATAAAATAGTTATCCCAAATCCTAAAAAAGCTCCGCTAAAAAACGGAATGAAAATATACAATGATTAATTTAGCTTATAAAGATATAAAATATTCTTTTACGAAATTTATAATCACAGCTATTAGTGTAGGGATTTTATTTGGGATTGTGATTATTATGATTGGGGTATACCGCGGAATGATATTTGATGCAAAAGAGCTTGTAAAAGATATTGATGCCCAGCTTTGGGTAGTCCAGCAAAATACTCTTGGACCTTTTGCCGAAACTTCAAAAGTTCACGAAGATTTAAAAGACCAAATTTCATATCAAGACGGAGTTAAATATGCAGAGGGAATAACATTTCAAAATATGCAAATGAAAAATTCTTACGGGGCTTTTAAAGTAATGCTTGTCGGATACGACCCGCTTGGTAAAATAAGTCCGATAAATCCTAATAAAATTATAGCCGGAAGACCTCTAAAAAAAGAGCACTATGAAATAGTGGTATCAGCTAAAACACATTATAAACTAGGAGAAAAAATAAAGCTTGGAAGAGATTATTACACGGTAGTGGGAATTACCAAAAATACCGTCTCAAACGGCGGAGATTATTTGATGTTTGTTAGCTTAAAAGATGCCCAGATTTTGCAGTTTACCTATTCAAATGAAAGAATCAGAAGTGATGAGGCAAGAGGAATAAAAGGAGGAAATCCACATTTGGTAAATGCCGTTATTGCAAAACTAAAAAGCGGATATAATGCCAAAAAGGTGGCAAGGGAAATAGAAAATTCCACTCATAAAACAGTTTTTACAAAAGATGAAGAGATAAAATTACTGCTTCAAAGGGTTATTAAAAAATCATCTAAACAAATAGGAATGTTTACAGCTATTTTGATTATAGTATCTATTGTTATTATTGCTTTGATTATTTACACAATGACTCTTGAAAAAATAAAAGAGATAAGCATTTTAAAACTTATTGGTATTTCAAATTTTAAAATTATAAAAATGATTATGCAAGAGACGTTAATTTTAGGAATTTTGGCTTTTATTTCAGGAAATATTTTTGCCCACTTTATGGCTGATAAGTTTCCTAAAAGGGTGGTTTTAGAAGCAAATGACGCTTGGACATTATTTATTGTAATAATTGTTGCATCTGCCTTTGCTTCTGTTTTCGGAGTTTATAAAGTGTTAAAAACAGACCCGTCAGAAGCGATAGGAGGATAGGAAATATTAGTTGCAAGTTCCAAGTTCCTAAGTTAGATATTTTTAGTTATAAAGTTAAAGTGTTGAGTGTTGAGTTTTTAATGAAGAATGGAGAAACATAAATGAATGATATAGCTATAAAAGTAGAAAATTTAGTCAAAAAATTTGGAAAAGGGGAAAATGAAGTAACTGTAATAAACGGAGCCAATTTTACTCTTAAAAAAGGCGAATTTGCAGCTCTTGTCGCACCAAGCGGAGCTGGTAAAACAACGCTTTTAATGATGATAGGCTGTGTGTTAGAGCCTACAAGCGGGAGGATAGAAATAGGCGGGGAAGTTGTTTATGATAACAGATGGACTATAAAAGATGACAGAGCTCTTAGGAGAAAAAAACTTGGGTTTATTTTTCAGGCGCACTATTTAATTCCTTTTTTAGATGTTGAAGAAAATGTTTCATTGCTTCCTTATGAAAATGGAGAAAAACCAGAAGTTGTAAAACCAAGAGTAAAAGAGCTTTTAGATTATCTTGGAGTTGGAGATAAACTAAAAAATATGCCAAGTGAGCTAAGTGGAGGGCAAAACCAAAGAGTTGCTATTGCCAGAGCCTTAGCAAATAACCCTTCTATTATTTTAGCAGATGAACCAACCGCCGCGCTTGATGCAAAACGCTCTGTTGATGTTGTTAAACTGCTTAGAAAAATTGCAAAAGAAAAAGAAGTAACTATTATTATGGTAACACACGATGAAAGACTTTTACCTTATTGTGATAAAGTTTTAACGATTGTTGATAAAAAAATAGAAGTAAAAGAGCATTTAGAAGGAGTTATAATATAATATTTCTTTTTTTATTAATCCCTGATAAAATATCACATAAGTTTTTTTAAAAGGGAAGGGATGAAAAAAATTTTATTATCAGTGTCTGTGATTTTGGCTCTTTTTGGGGAACAGAGTGCCTATAATTTTGGGGGTAATTATACGATTGACGGCAAAATTATTAAGTGTTATAAAAAATTTTATAATTATGGCAGCATAAAAAGAGAATGGTTTTTTATAGATTTGTCTGTGCAAAATAAAATTTATAATATTGCAATTATGCCTGCTAATAAGTTATCAAGCATTCCACTTAAAAAGGGAGATAAAATAAAAGTAACAGGTTTTATTTCTAATAATTTAGAAAATAACATTTTTAATGCAGTTTATATTTATGATTTTACTCAGAAAAAAAAGTACATATTGGCACAAAAGTGTTTTTGGGGAGGAATAGGGAATAGAAGATATTGTGATATTTATAAACAAATAAATTAAATGTTTTTTAAAAAATCTTCTAATATTTTTTTATGGTCAAAAACCAATTCATCCCATGGAATGTCTTCAAGCTTAAAAACAAAAGTTTCTTTTGCATCGTCTCCCGCTCTTGGAAGAGTGTTTGCTTCACAAACAAAAACGGCACTTGCGGTATGAAGTCTTGGGTCTCTGTTTGGGTCCGAATAGATGCCTTGAAGTTTTTCAATTTTTACATCAAGATTTGTCTCTTCTTTCATTTCTCTTTTAAGAGCCTCTTCAACTCTTTCTCCATAATCGACAAAACCTCCGGGAAGTGCAAATCCAAGAGGAGAGTTTTTTCTTTTGATTAGAACAATCCCACTAAAATTTGGATTAAAAATTTTAATAATTCCATCAACTGTTAAAAAAGGAGTTGGTCTTACCCACTCGGGAATATTTAGTTTTTTAGCTTCTTCACAAATTTTCATAAGCCGGCTTCTTTAAGAGCCTCTGCCTGATAGTGGGCAATAAGAGGGTCTATTATTTCATCAAAAAGCCCCTCGCTCATAATCTGTTCAAGTCTGTAAAGGGTAAGTCCAATTCTATGGTCGGTGATTCTGTTTTGTGGGTAGTTGTAAGTTCTAATTCTCTCACTCCTATCACCGCTTCCTACTTGGCTTTTTCTTGCTTCTCCGATTTCAGCCAGTCTTTCGTTTTCAAGCTTTTCAAAAACTCTCGCTTTTAGAATTTGAAGGGCTTTTTCTTTATTTCTTTGTTGGCTTCTTTCGTCCTGCATTGAAACGGTAATTCCTGTTGGGATATGTGTCATTCTAACGGCACTCTCAGTCTTATTAACGTGCTGACCTCCCGCACCTCCGGCTCTCATAACTTCTATTTTAATGTCTTTTGGGTCAAGTTCTATATCAACATCATCAACTTCCGGCATAACAGCAACTGTTACAGCTGATGTATGGATTCTGCCTTGACTTTCAGTTGCCGGTATTCTTTGAACTCTGTGTGTTCCACCTTCATATTTTAGTCTTGAATATACGCTTTCTCCCTTAATAAGAAGGATTATTTCCTTATACCCTCCCATATCGCTTTTAGATTCGCTGACGATTTCAACCTTCCAGCCTTTGTTGTCTGCATATCTGAGATATGCTTTTACCAAATCTCCCACAAATAAAGCTGCTTCATCTCCACCTGTTCCCGCTCTTATTTCAAGGAAAATGTTTTTATCGTCATTAGGGTCTTTTGGAAGTAGTAAAATTTTAATTTCTTCTTCTAAAACTGGTAGTTTTTCTTCTGCCTCTTTTAGTTCTTCTTTTGCAAGTTCAGCCATTTCGGCATCATCAAGCATCATTTTTGCTTCTTCAATGGTTTCAAGAAGGTTTTTATATTCTTTTGCTTTTTCTACGATAGGCTCTAAACTTTTGGCTTCACGGGAGAGTTTTGTCATCTGTTTTATATCTTGGGTAATTTCAGGTGAGCTTAGTTTTTGATTTATTTCATTGTATTTGTCTATAAATGGTTGAAGCTTTTCTAAAAGCATAAATATTCCTTTAAATGTAAAGTAAAAAGTATATGAAAGGAGGGGAAAGAAAATTTATTAAGCGTTTTGAGGCTCTATGGATTTAACTAATTTATGTAATTTAGAAATTTTTCTTCTTGCTGTATTTTTTTTCAAAATACCTTTGTTGATATAGCTTTGAAATTTTTTGTTTACAGCTTTCCATGCAGTTAATGCTTCTTCATAATTTCCAGCTTCTACGGTTTCTCTTACTTTTCTTGTAAGTGTTTTAACTCTTGTTCTGTAATATCTATTTCTTTCAGTTCTTTTTCTTGTTTGTCTTATTCTCTTTTGAGCAGATTTAGTATTTGCCATTTAGTTCCTTTTTTTAAAGCGTATTTTATAAAAATTTGGTAAAATTTGCAAATCAAAATTTCATTATGAAAAGGAAAAAGGATGAAATTATTTGGAACTGACGGAGTAAGGGGGAAAGCGGGGGAGTTTTTAACACCGTTTCTTGCGATGAAACTTGCTATGGCATTTGGCGAGGTTATCCCTAAAAAAACTGGTAAAATACTTGTAGGCAAAGATACAAGAAGAAGCGGATATATGATAGAAAACGCCCTTGTAAGCGGACTTACGGCAATTGGGTATGATGTTATACAAATAGGTCCTATGCCAACTCCGGCTGTTGCGTTTTTGACAGAAGATATGAGATGTGACGGCGGTATTATGATAAGTGCAAGTCATAACCCGTATTATGATAACGGTATAAAATTTTTCAATTCCCATGGAAACAAACTTGGAGAAAAAATAGAAAAAGAAGTGGAAAAACGTTATTTTGAAAATAATTTTAAATTAAAAACCGGAAAAGAGATTGGAAAAAGCAAAAGAATCGATGATGTTATAGGAAGATATATTGTTCATATAAAATCCTCTTTTCCAAAAGAACTTAATTTAAGCGGGCTTAGAATTGTCCTTGATACCGCAAACGGTGCGGCTTATAAAGTAGGGCCTACAATTTTTACGGAACTTGGTGCCGATGTGATTACTATAAATAAAGAACCTAACGGATATAACATAAATCAAAACGCAGGAGCTATGCACCCTGAAATACTGGCTTCAAAAGTGAAAGAATACAGAGCCGATATAGGTTTTGCACTTGACGGGGATGCGGACAGGCTTGTTGTGGTGGATGAAAACGGTGATATAATTGATGGTGATTTGCTTTTAGGTGCGCTTGCTTATTATCTTCACACCCAAAACAAACTTAAAAACGACGCAATTGCTGTAACGGTTATGAGCAACGGGGCGCTTGAAGATTTTCTTAAAAAACACGGAATCAAAGTATACAGAAGCGCTGTCGGTGATAAATATGTATTAGAAGTGATGAAACAGTATGATTTGAATTTCGGAGGAGAACAATCAGGCCATATTATTTTCAGCGATTATGCAAAAACCGGCGACGGGCTTGTAAGTGCGCTTCAAGCGGTTGCGTATTTGATTCAAAGCGGGAAAAAAGCTAGTGAAGCTTTCAGGCTTTTTGACCTTTATCCGCAGGTTCAGACCAACATAATAGTAAGTGAAAAAATTCCGCTCGATAAAATTGACGGGGCAAAAGAAGCCCTTGATGAAGTTGAGAGAGCCGGATACAGACATCTTGTGAGATATTCAGGGACGGAAAACAAATTAAGACTTCTTATTGAGGGAGAGGATAGTAAAAAAGCAAAAGAGCTTTTGGAAAAAATAACAAAATTTTTTAAAAGTAAACTTTCATAATGAAAATTTCAAAATTCCTTTTTTCTTTCTTTTCTGTATTTTTAGCCGACCAGCTGATAAAAATGCTTTTTTTAAACGGATTTGAATTTAAAAGCAAGTGTATTTCACTGATTTTGGCGATAAATAAAGGCGTGGCTTTTTCAATGTTCAGTTTTTTGGGTGAAAATCTTAAATATATTCAGGTTGCAATAATTGCAGGGCTTTTTGTTTATTTCATAAAAGAAAAAGTTATTTCAAAACATCCTGTTTTAAGCGGGATACTCTTTGGTGCCGCACTTTCTAATCTGTTTGACAGATTTACAAGAGGCGGGGTGGTTGATTATGTATACTGGCACTGCGGTTTTGATTTTGCGATATTTAACTTTGCGGATGTTATGATTGATTTGTCAATCTTAGGATTTTTATACTTTTATTTTTTCAAAAAAAATGATAAAATTTGATTCGCGGTCGCATAGCTCAGTTGGTAGAGCACTACCTTGACATGGTAGGGGTCACAGGTTCGAGTCCTGTTGCGACCACCATTTAAAATTTAAAAATATTTCTTTTTTTGAATTAAAAAATAGGTAATTATTTTTAATGAAAACTTTCAGAACTGCAATAATATTGGCAATAATAATAGTTTTTTTTAAATTTCTTACACAAAACGGAAATAATTCTGATGAATCAATCAAACACACAACACAAAACATTATTAATCAAATGCAAAATGAATATAAACCTATAAAAGATTTTTCATTTTTGGATTTGAATCATTCTTCAAATATAACAGAATCAAAATCTGTAAATCAAACAGAATATAAAAATTTAAAAAATGAAAAAAAAGAATTGTTTATTAAAATGCAAATTTTGAAAAAAGAAATACATATAAGTCCGCCGGGTCTTATTGTTGATGTTAAAATAGATAAAAACAACCCGTATTTTGATAATGAAAAGTTTTTTAAAATTGCCACGCAAGCTGTTATATTTACTTTTTGCAATCAAGAAGCCAATGTTTTTTCCGCATCTAAAAGAGCTTATTTGATATTGAATATAACTAATGGTCTTTATTCAAAATCATTTAATCTTAACGATAAATTTTGTAATTCTTTGAATTTATCTTTATTGGATCAAATTACCGATGATTATACAATTGTGTTAAAACCAAAAAATTAAATATGCAATAAAATAATATTTAACGATTAAATATGTTAAATTGACATTAAAATCAATTTAAGCTAAAATTCACATAAAAAAGGAGATTGCAATAAATAGGGGTTTGTTTGAATAGGATTTTGACTGCAATACTTTCTACACTTAACTTCACAATTTTAAAATTTCAAAAGGATATAAATGAGTAATGATGTTATTGGTTACAAGATAGGCGATAATATTGTCGATTTACAGACAATAGAAGCTAAAAATATAGATATAAATGATGCCGAGCCTGTTTATTTTAATGACAGTGAAGACGCACTTGAAATTATCAGACATTCTGCTGCACACCTTATGGCACAGGCTATAAAAGAGCTTTACCCGGATGCCAAATTTTATGTGGGGCCTACAATTGAAAACGGTTTTTATTATGATTTAAAAACTTCTACACCTATAAGTGATAAAGATTTAAAAAACATAGAAAAGAAAATGAAAGCCTTGGCTAAGAAAAAAATACCAATTGAGAGATATGAAATAAGCAAAGCCGAGGCGGTTGAAAAATTTAAAGACGATGAGCTTAAACAAGAAGTTCTTAAAATGATACCGGGCGATACGGTATCTATGTACAAACAGGGGGATTTTGAAGACCTTTGCCGCGGACCTCATGTGCCGAATACCAAATATCTCCAAAATGTAAAACTTCAAAAAGTAGCAGGTGCGTATCTTGGAGGGGATTCAAAAAACGAGATGCTTACAAGAATTTACGGAACGGCATTTGCAACAAAAGACGCCTTGCAAAAATATCTGAAAATGCTTGAAGAAGCTCTAAAAAGAGACCACAGAAAACTTGGAAAAGAATTAGAGCTTTGGATGTTTGATGAAGATGTGGCACCCGGAATGCCGATATGGCTTCCAAAAGGGGCGATGCTAAGAAGCAATCTTGAAAAAATTCTTTTTTCAGCACATATCAGAAGAGAATACGACCCTGTAAGAGGACCTGAACTTTTAAGAAGCTACATGTGGAAAATATCAGGGCATTACTATAACTATAAAGAAAATATGTATTTTACTGAAATAGAAAACGACGATGAAAATAAAGAGTCCGAAGAATACGGTATTAAGCCTATGAACTGTCTTTCACACGTAAAAATTTTCGCACACAAAACAAGAAGTTATAAAGAGCTTCCTTTAAGATTTTTTGAATTTGGAACGGTTCACAGACATGAAAAAAGCGGTGTTTTACACGGACTTCTTAGAGTTAGGGAATTTACCCAGGATGATGCGCATATTTTTTGCAGACCCGACCAGATAGAAGAAGAAGTTATAAAAGTACTTGATTTTGTCGATACTATTATGCAGAAATTCGGATTTGATTATGAAATGGAAATATCAACAAGACCTGAAAAATCAATAGGAAGTGATGAAATTTGGGAAAAAGCGACCGAATCGCTTAAAAAAGCGCTTGATAATTTAGGAAGAACTTACGGTGTGGATGAAGGAGGAGGAGCGTTTTACGGTCCTAAAATAGATATAAAAATTACTGATGCAATAGGCAGAAAATGGCAGTGTGGAACAATTCAGGTAGATTTTAACCTTCCGGAGAGATTTGACATAAGCTATGTAGATGAAAATAATGAAAGAAAAAGACCTGTAATGATCCACAGAGCCATAATAGGAAGTTTCGAGAGATTTATAGCAATCCTTACGGAACATTATGCAGGTGAATTTCCGACTTTCATAGCGCCTGTTAAAGCGATTTTCGTACCAATAGCAGACAAACATGTAGAATATGCAAAAGAGATTCAAAAAGAACTGCTTGAAAACGATTTGAAAACTGAAATTTTTGCAAGCAACGATTCGCTTAATAAAAGAATCAGAAATGCAGAAAAACAGCGTGTCGGATATGTGGTTGTAATAGGTGATGAAGAGGTTGAAAACGGACTTGTTGCCGTTAGAGACAGAAAAAAAAGAGAACAATACAAAATGACAAAAGGAGAATTTGTGGAAATGATAAAAAAACTTAGCGAGGTTAAACTATGAGTAAAGACAAAACTATGATTAATGAGGATATTATAAATTTTACAGACAGGGTTAGACTGGTGGACGGTGAAGGTGAGCCGAAAATTGTTGACAGTGAAAAAGCTCTTGAAATTGCTTATAATAAAGGGCTTGATTTAGTTCTTGTGGCACCAAATGCCAATCCGCCTGTTGCAAAAGTAATGGATTACGGAAAATATAAATACGAACAGGAAAGAAAGAAAAAAGAAGCGAAGAAAAAACAGGTAAAAATTGAAGTAAAAGAGATTAAATTCACTTCAAAAATTCAGGATAACGATATAAATTACAAAGTAAAACATGCAAGGGATTTTCTTGAAAAAGGAAAACATGTAAAATTAAGAGTATTCCTAAGAGGAAGAGAACTTGCTACGCCTGAGAAAGGTTTTGAGGTAATAAACAGAGTTTGGGATATGCTAAAAGATGTTGCTGAAAAACAAAATGAACCAAAACTTGAAGGTAATTATATAAATATGCTTGTAACCCCGATTAAGAAAAAGAAAAAATCTTAATCTAAAACAGTTATTCTGTTTTTTTTCTTTTGAAATATATAAAGCATTATCCATAATTTTAAGGTCTTCATTCGAAGATTTTCCGGTGATTTCTTTAATACCGAAACTTGCCGTTATTTTTTGCCGTTGAAATTATGATATTTTTTTTATTTCCTTACGTGCTTGCTCTATCGTCATATCAGTAAATAATATGACAAATTCTTAGCCGTCTCATCTGTAAATTTTTCTTCTTTCCTTATGTTTTTTATAATTATTCTTTTAATACATACTCTCCCATATCATCTGCTTAAAAATCATTTTTTGTTTGAAATGGCCAATATCCGCCATAATAAGTTTATGATGTAAAGGTAAATGTAGTTGCACTTTTGAAAAAACTTTTTTTGTTATATGTATTTGTAGTGAATTGTATTTTAATGCATTTAAGAAAAATTTAAGAAAAAAAGAAAAGAAGAGTTACTTAGTAGAAGTATGAGTAACTGCTTTTTCTTTAAATTCTTTAAGTTTTTGGATTAATCTTTCGAATAATCCTTCTGTTTTGTGTTTTGCTTTTATTTCTTTTTCTATGTGTTCGATACTTTCTTTAAGTGCTTTATATGTTGTATCGCTTTTGCTTGTATATCCCAGAGCTTCTGCAAGTATAAGTTGATGTTTTGCTTCTTCAAGGTATCTAATAGCTTCTTTTGGGTCTTTTTTGACGATTTTATTTGCTTCAATAACCAATTGAGTCGCTTTTACAAGTGGAATCGGAATAATCGTATCAACTTCCACAAGCGTTGAAAGAGCCATTGCAAGTACTTCTTTTGCTTCTTTTATTTTGCCTTCATTGATATATTTAAGTGCTAAATTAAGTGCCGCCGGGTATGTTGCAAGAGGCAGATTTACTGTTTTAACTACAATTTCATCCCTTAGGGTATTAAGCACTTCTCTTGCCTGAGGAAGTTTATTTGCCACAACAAGAATTTTTGCCTTTTCCACTGCTTTTTTAATAGTATTTAAATCTCCTGCAAACTGATATGCTTCTATATTTATATCCACTGGAAGTAGATATGGCGGATTTGGTCTGTTAAGCACATCACTAAGTTCTGCAATGGCTTTTTTAATTGATTCTTTCGCTTTGTCTTTTTGATTTCCGTTTAAATAAATAAGTGTATCTTGTGTGTATCTGATAGCATTTATTGCTTCTTTAACAAGCTGATTATTATTTTGAGCTTTTTTTTCAGCTTTTATAACGGCATTATTACTGATATTTTTTGTTTTTGCATCTGCTGCAAATGAACCTGTAACCACTAAACCTGCTGCAATAACTGATGTTAATATTTTTTTCATTTGTCCCTCCTTAATTTTTTTGAACGAAATAATTATATAAAATTAAGTCTAATGGTGTCAAGTTTTTTAAGAATTTAATGTTAACTTAATATTTTTTTTGTGTTTGTATACTTGGTATAATTTCAATAAAAAAGGCGCTTGATGCAAGAAAAAATAAGAAACTTTTCCATAATTGCCCATATTGACCATGGAAAATCCACATTAGCCGACAGACTTATAGAATTTTGCGGTGGAATTACGGACAGAGAAAAAGAAGACCAGCTTCTTGATACTATGGATATAGAAAAAGAAAGAGGTATTACAATAAAAGCTCAAAGTGTTAGGCTTGAATATAAAGAGCATATTTTAAATCTGATAGACACACCCGGACATGTTGATTTTTCTTATGAAGTTAAAAAATCACTTAAATCAAGCGAAGGTGCACTTCTTGTAGTGGATGCCACTCAGGGTATAGAAGCGCAGACACTTGCAAATGTCTATCTTGCACTTGAAAACGACCTTGAAATTATTCCAGTGGTAAATAAAATAGACCTCCCAAGCGCAGAACCTGAAAGAGTTGCGCAAGAGATTGAACAAACAATAGGCATTCCGGCAGAAGAGGCTATATTCGTAAGTGCAAAAACAGGTGAGGGGATTAAAGAACTTTTAGATGCGGTAATTGAAAGAATTCCCGCACCAAACGGTAATCCCGAAGCACCGGCAAAAGCACTTATTTATGACAGCTGGTTTGATAATTATTTAGGCGCGATATGTCTTGTGAGGGTGTTTGACGGGGGTATTAAAAAAGGCCAGGAAGTTCTTGTGATGGGTACCGGTAAAAAACATAAAGTTTTAGACCTTTTTTATCCGCATCCTTTAAGAAAAATTAAAACGGATGAAATTAAAACAGGTGAAGTCGGTGTAGTGGTTATGGGTCTTAAAAATGTTGCCGATATCAGGGTAGGTGATACCATAACAGATGCCAAAAATCCTGCAAGCGAACCGGCAGATGAATTTGAAGATGCGAAGAGTTTTGTTTTTGCCGGTATTTATCCAATTGATACGGATAAATACGACGATTTAAGAGACGCGCTTGATAAATTAAAATTAAATGATGCCTCAATTACATATGAGCCTGAGACTTCACAGGCTCTTGGATTTGGATTCAGGGTGGGATTTCTTGGTATGCTTCATATGGAAGTTGTAAAAGAAAGACTTGAAAGGGAATTTGGAATTGAGCTTATTGCAACCGCGCCAAGCGTTACATATAAAGTAAAACTGACAGATGGAAGCGAAATTGAAATTTCTAATCCAAGTGAACTTCCGCCTCCAAATAAAATAGATAAAATTTATGAGCCTTATGTAAAAGCGACTATTTTAACCCCGAATGACTTTGTTGGAAATCTGATTCAGTTTCTTAACGAAAAAAGAGGAATTCAGCTTAGGATGGAATATCTCTCACCAGAGAGGGTATTGCTTGAATATGAACTTCCTCTTAATGAAATAGTTACCGATTTTTACGATAAATTAAAAACACTTACAAAAGGTTATGCAAGTTTTGATTATGAGCCGATAGGTTATAAAGAGGGTGACCTTGTCAAAATGGATATAAGAGTTGCGGGTGAAGTTGTGGACGCTTTAAGTGTAATTGTTCCAAAAGATAAAGCTGAGAGAAAAGGGCGTGAGCTTATTAAGGTGATGAAAGAGCTCATTCCAAGACAGCTTTTTGAAGTTGCAATTCAGGCAAGTATAGGAAATAAAATTATTGCGCGTGAAACTGTAAAAGCACTCAGAAAAGACGTAACGGCAAAATGTTACGGAGGGGATATTAGTAGAAAAAGAAAATTATTGGAAAAACAAAAAGAGGGTAAAAAAAGAATGAAAGCTATAGGAAAAGTAAATATTCCGCAAGAAGCGTTTTTAAGCGTTTTAAAAATTAATTAATTTTCTTTTACCTTCATTGCAAAAAGAAGAGAAATTATCAAAAATATAAATGATATTATCCCAATATTATCCAATCCCGCAATATCACTGAATACTCCAATTAAAAAAGTAACGAATGCCGGTATTAAAAATGCAAGCATCATATATACACCATTTAAAGCAGTAGAGTTTTCTTGATGATGTATGATAGAAAGCATTACCGGGCCTGTTGAAAAAAGGCTAAGTCCTAAAAGAATTAAAGGTAGATAAAGCATATTAAAAAATATAAAAAGAGGCATTGAAGTAATAGCTAATATTGTTGATATTAAAATGGTTTTTTTGTTGCCTATTTTATCAGCTATATTTCCCGAGAGAAATGTTCCAATTATTGCAAAAAACTGAAAAAACGACAACGATACATTTGCCTGTGTAAAACTCTCACCTGTGTGTGTAAGATATAGAGGCAAATAAAAAGCAAAAAATATTTTTGCAAAACTTTGAAAAAACATAAAACCTGCCATAATCAAAAAGAAAGTTTTGTATTCTATAAATATTCTAAAATCAGCTTTTTGTTTTACTGTTGGTTTGAAATCTCCTTGAAGTTTACTTAATTGCCACCATAAAAAAAGTGATGCTATAAATGCAATAACTATTGTTTTGAAAAGCCCTTCAAGTCCCCACATTGCAATGGTGAAAGTAGCTATAAGAGGAGCAACGGTTCTTGCAAGTTCTCCTCCTACCATAAACATACTCATACCAAATCCCATTTTTGGAGTAACTTCTTTTACAATTGCAGGTGTTGAGATATGGAAAATCTGAGCGGAAATCCCAGCTAAAAACAGAAGAATAATCAAAATAATATAATTTGGCGCAATACCTATTAAACTCATAAAAACCGCCGTTGTCAGTGGTGATATAATAGTGAAAAACCTTATGTCTTTTCTTGAAATAAGAAGTGCCAAATAGGGATTAAACAAAGCAGGGATTCTTCTTATCACATCAAGTAAAGATGCTTCTGTTACATTAAGGCCAAGCCTTTGTACCAAAATTGGCAAAACCGGTGCAAGAAAAGAAGTATAAATATCATGAGTTAAATGTGCAAACGATAATAAAAATACATTAAATCTGCTTTTCATCAATAGACCTTTTTTGTAGCGTAGTTTAGCAAAATAAAAAAATATTATGAAAATTAAAGATATTATAAATTATCAAAAAGAAATGAAGTTAATTTAACAGGTTTCAGAGAGTTTTAGTGTTAAATTAAATGGCGGAGCCGACGGGACTCGAACCCGCGACCTCCGGCGTGACAGGCCGGCATTCTAACCAGCTAAACTACGGCTCCAATGTCTTATAGGTGGTGGTCGCTGCAGGGCTCGAACCTGCGACCCCCAGCTTGTAAGGCTGGTGCTCTCCCAACTGAGCTAAGCGACCAAGTTAACTTTTGGTGTCAAATGTTAAAATGAAGAATTTTTTATGAAGTGGCATCCCCAACGGGATTTGAACCCGTGTCGCCGCCGTGAAAGGGCGGTATCCTAGACCACTAGACGATGGGGACACATGGTGACCCGTGCTGGATTCGAACCAGCGGCCCTCTGCTTAAAAGGCAGATGCTCTACCGACTGAGCTAACGGGTCATCCGTCATAACTTTCGTTGCGGACTGAAATTATATGTAAAAATAAGTTTTAAGTCAAGATTTTTGAAGGAAAATTATAACTTTTCTTTTAAGGGGTCAAATTTAAAAATTTTTACATATTCTTTATATAATTCATGGTAATGAATTTTAAGTGTTTTTGGTTTTAAGAAAAAATATTCTGTGGTAACGGCAAAAAACTCAGCTTTATTTGTATATGCATAATTATCTATTATTCTGTCTTTAATAGCTTTTTCAAAAGCTTCATTAAAAATTTTTTTAAAATGTTCATAATCGTTTAGCGCAAATACAGGTATTCCATCAACAATACCTTCTTCGAAATCAAGTTCGTGGGCAAATTCATGAATAATTACATTTCTTTTCTGATAATGAAAAATGTCTCTTTTGGCTTCATCCCAAGCTATTATCACACTTTCACCTATACTTTCTCCGCTTATTAACATTTCTTTTTTAATTATGCCGTTTTGATTGATATGTTTTTTTATGATTGTATGAGGATATATATAGATATATTTCAGGGATGGATAGCAGAAATTTTTATATGCGATAGTCGGAATACATGCATAAAAAGCTGTTAAACACTTTATCTCTTCATTTATTTCCATATATTTCGGAATAAATTTTTTTTCATTTAAAAATCTTTTTATTTTAAATTCCAATATCTCTTTTAATTCATTTGGGATTTTATAGTAATAACCCGAGTTTTCGAAGTATTTTTTACATTTACAAGGTTTGTTTTTCAGTGATTTAAGATAATAATTGAATTTTATATAATCAAATATTTCATATATTAAAAAAAGAAAAAAAACGAGCCATAGAATAATTAAAAGTTTTAAAAAATTATCCAAATATAGCCTCAACAGATTTATATCCTGCTGCGGCTAAAAGTATGGAGCCTATAACATTAAGAGAGATGTAAACAAGACTTTCTATAATAAGACCGTTTTTCATAAGAAAAAAACTTTCTACCGCAAATGTGGAAAATGTGGTAAATGCACCCATCATACCTGTTGTAAGCATAGATTTAAGATAAGGATTTTGTATGGCTGAGAATTGAATAAGACCAATTAAAGAGCCTAATATAAAACTTCCGATTAAATTGACGGCAACTGTTCCAAACGGGATATCGTGTTTAAATGCATGATTTACAAATCCTGCCGTATAGGCCCTTAAAATAGCACCGATAAATCCTCCTATTCCTATTGCCAAGTAAGTATCGAATTTCATTTTACTCCTTTATTTTTTTATATTCTTTATCTAAAATTTGTTGCATTTTTTCTCTTGTCTCTTCGTACCAGTTCGGATTTTCTTCCGGATAAAAACTTTTAAGAAAAATTACTTTAATAGGTACTTTTTTTATTAAAAATTTTCCTTTGAAGGCGTATGGAAGATTGATAATAACAAAAGGTTGAATTTTAGGATTTAATTTTTCAGCCAGTGCTTTTACCCCTTTTTTCCATGGAAGCATTTTTTTGGGGTTTATCTTATTTCTTGTACCTTCTGGAAAAACTACGACTTTGAAGCCTTCATCTATTTTTTTCTTAACTTCTTTAATCATTTGTAAAACAGAGCGTTTGTTTTTTCTGTCTATTAATATCATATCGGTTTTAGTAACCATATATTTTATAATAGGAATATCCCCCAATTCTTTTTTTGTAACCCATATTAATTTTTCTTTATATACGCTTTCCATTAATGATATATCCAAATTATGTGTGTGATTTCCGATTAGAAGTTTAGCATCAGGGTCAATTTCTCCTTCAATAATTACTTTTTCGGCAATTAAATTTGTTAAAATTTTAGAAACTTTTTTTCTGTATTTAAGCTCATTTTTAGGGTTTATTCCACACATAGCCGACGCATATAAAATAGCAGTTCCACCACGTATAATTTTATAAAAAGATGAAATATAATCAATTATTTTCATTAACCCATCCTATTTTGTTGTTTATTTTAATTTTAATATAATTAGCCCTTTTATTTAATATTTCAGCTTTTGTGTCTTTTTTTACTATATAAAAAACAGTGGAATTTTTAGTAGGTAGAATTTGAACTTTTGTTCCTTTTTTTAGGATGATATCACCTTTTGGCAAAATTTGAATTATTAGATATATTACTAAAATAATGGGAAACAATAAAATCCATATTTTTTGATAAATTAAAAAGATAATAATTCCTATTGCTATAAGAATAAGAATAATTATATTAAGAGGTGTAAATATTTTATTTTCATTCGGATTTATATCGGTTTGTGTACTGATAGTCTCTTCTTTTAGTATTACAGGTATATTTAATTTTTCAAATTTGCTTTGATGTATATTGTAATAATAAAAACTTAATTTTTTTTGGTGTTTGGGTAAAATAATGTAAAATGTTGCTTCGGTAGGAGATACAATTGTCAGATTTTCATCTTTGTTGAGTTTGAAATCATTAATATTGCAATTTTTACATTTTATGGTAAAAGAAAGAATCGTTTTAGTATTGTCATAAGTTGACGCGATAGGATTGATTATTTGAAAATTATCCGCCAAAACTCCGCAAAAATTTTTGATATGAGGTAATTTTTTAATTTTTATTTGTTTATTAAGGTAAATTTTTTCTTTTTTATTCTTTGATGAGATTAAAATAATTTTATTTTTATTATCGGCTTTAAATTTTGTTGTCAATTCGTAAATATAAGGATTTATTTTAGTAATGTTTAAATCAACATCGGAATTATTTATAAAAATTAAATTAGGTTTTGGAGAAATAAGCTTGAATTTAAGATTTACTATTTGGTTTTTATAATAAAAAGGTTTTAAATTCTCATATTTAATTATAAAATCGGAAGCAAAGAGAAAAAAAGGTATTATTAATAAAAATATAAATCTCATTTGAGTGCGATTTTATTTTTTTTCGAGAATTTTTTAATATAACTGAAAAATGCTTTTCTTGCTTTACCCCAAAGGGTAATCCTTGCAGACTTTCTGATATTCAATGGATTTATCCATTTTCCAAAATGCATAACTCCAAAGTGAAGGTGAGGGCCTGTTGATAATCCGCTATTTCCAAGATACCCTATTGTTTGTCCTTGTTTTACCCATTGTCCTTTATAAATACCTTTTGGCCATCCGTGTAGGTGTGCATAAAGTGTAATATATCCGTCATTATGTTTAATTTTAATAACTTTCCCGTATCCGTGCATCCATCCTTTATATATAATTTTTCCATCAGCTACGGCGTGAACCGGAGTTCCTATTTTGTTTACAAAATCAATACCGTCATGCATTCTCCATCTATGCAAAATAGGGTGGTATCTCATACCGAAGTAAGAAGATATTCTTTTATAACTAATAGGAGTAGGTAAAAACATTCCTTTTAAACTTTTTGCATGTTGATCGTAATATCTTCCGTCACGGGGATTTAAAAAAGCCATATAATTATAATATCTGTTTTTCACAGAAGCAAAGAGTACTTTAATATCTTTTACTTTTCCAAATTTTGACTTTTCTTCATACACCGCTTTGATTACGGTACCTTTGGGAATAGATTTGAAATTTACTTTATCACCGAATATATTTAAAAGTTTACGTGTTAACATATTTGAACCGGTTGCTTTGTAAATATCATAGGTAAGATATTTATGTATCGTAATAGATACTCTTTTTTTAGTGGTATCGTAAATTATAGGTACTATTTTTGTTATAAATCTATTTCGTTTCTTTATTATTTGTATCTGTTGTTTGTCATTTAGAGGAATAAGAGCCTGTTTGAAATTATTATTGTTTTTTAATATAAAGTACATTGTTCCACTTTTTATATGTCTTACTTCTCTTTTTAATTTTGTGTTAAGAGTATAATATATCTTTAATGGAATATGGTAATCTTTAAGAAATTCATAAAAAGTATAATGACTGTTCCATTTTTTAATATCTACCTTATAAGCAAAAAGTAAAAAAGGTATAAAAATTATTGTTATTATCTTTTTCATTTAAAAAAACCTTCAATCATTTTAATTCCGTCAATTCCTCCTAAAATACTTTCCATTGCCCTTTCAGGATGAGGCATAAGACCGAATACGTTTTTTTCTTTATTGCATATTCCGGCAATGGAATCAACACTTCCGTTCGGATTTAGTTCATTACCGTTTTCATCACAGTATTTTAAAAGTACTTGTCCGTTGTCATACATTTCTTTTAATGTATTGTCATCAACTTTGTAGTTACCTTCTGCGTGAGCTATCGGAATATTAACAATATCATTTACATTTAAATTTTGTAAAAATTTATTATTATTGTCTATTACTTTCAAATGATGGAATTTTGAAATAAAATGTAAATTTTCATTTCTTGTCATTGCTCCCGGTAAAAGATGGGATTCAAGTAAAATTTGAAATCCGTTACATATTCCCAAAACATATCCGCCTTTTTTTGCAAATTCGGCTACATTTTGCATTACCGGAGAAAATCTTGCAATTGCTCCGCTTCTTAAATAATCACCGTAACTAAATCCACCAGGTAACACTATTATATCATATTCTTTTAAAGAATGTTCAGTATGCCAGACAAAATCAACTTTTGCACCTATTTTTTCAAAAGCCCATTTTGTATCTCTGTCACAGTTTGTACCTGGAAAAACAATAACACCGACTTTCATTCCTTAACCTCGATTTCATAGTTTTCAATAACAGGGTTTGCCAATAGTTCATCTGCCATTTTTTTTGCTACTTCAATTGCTTTTTCTTTATTTGTTGTATTAATGTCTATTAAGATTTGCTTTCCTACTCTTACATCTTTAACATCATCAAAACCCAATGTTTCAAGTGCGTGAAGAACCGCTTTCCCCTGAGGGTCTAAAACACCCTTTTTCAAATGAACGTTTACGGCAATTTTCATTTCGATTCCTTTATTCTCTTTAATACTTCTTTATATGCTTCGTTAATATCACCCAAATCAAATCTAAATAGGTCTTTATCCATTTTTTTACCTGTTTTTTTGTCCCATAATCTGCAACTATCAGGAGTAATTTCATCAGCTAAAATAATATTTCCATTTGTATCTTTTCCGAATTCAATTTTGAAGTCTACTAAAATTAGACCTGTTTTGTCAAAAAAATCTATTAAAAATTCATTTACTTTTCTTCCATATTCTCTTAAAATATCAAGCTCTTTTCTCTCATCAACTAAATTTAAAATCATTGCATGATCGTCATTTATCAGCGGATCGTTAAGTTCATCGTTTTTATAATAAAATTCAACTATTGAAAAAGGAAGTTTTGTTCCTTCTTTTAAACCTAATCTTTTTGAAAGACTTCCTGCCGCAATATTTCTCACAACTACTTCTATTGGAATAATATCGACTTTTTTAACCAGTTGTTTAGTTTCGTCTATTTGTTTTATGAGATGTGTGGGAATCCCTTCTTTTTGTAAAGCTTCGAAAATCAAGGTTGTAATGGCACAGTTTAACGCACCTTTACCGCTTTGAGTGTCAGCTTTTTCCCCGTTAAATGCAGTAAGTGCATCTTTGTATTCGCATATTACTTCATTGGGATTTTGAGTTTCATATATTCTTTTTGCCTTTCCTTCATATAAAAGTTTCATTTATTCTCCTTGGCCTCTTTTGAAATAATTAATGCTTTTAAAATATCAGATGCAGTTAAAAGTTGCAAATCATTTTGAGGATTAAGCTCGTTTTTATCTGTTTTTTTAATTTTTTTATGTTCTATTTTTGCAAGTTCCGCTTTCAAGTGGTTTTTCAAATCCGCTTCTTTGATAATTACGCCTTCATCTTCTTTTTTGATTTTGGCAGGATGTACAGTGATATCAGGTGTTACCCCTTTTGCTTGAATAGTTCTTCCACTTGGAAGGTAATATCTTGCAATAGTCAGTCTTATCGCTTCGTCTTTGTTTACCGGAAGTATTGCTTGAACGCTGCCTTTCCCGAATGTTGTTTCACCTACGATAACTGCTCTTTTATGGTCTTGAAGACTTCCGCTTACTATTTCGCTTGCACTTGCACTTCCGCCATTCACCAATACTACTATCGGAATATTTGTATAAGTGTCTTCTTTGTGTGCGTAATATGTATAATTTTCACTTTTTACTCTTCCTTTTTGAGAAACTAAAATTCCTTTGTCAATAAATAAATCAAGAGTTCCAACCGCTTGATTTAAAAGACCGCCAGGATTATTTCTAAGGTCGATAATAATACCTTCTTTTCCTTCGTTTTTAAGTTTAGGAAGTATTTTTTTAAGGGAATCGACAACATTTTTATCAAATGAACTTATTCTAATATAAGCGATTTTAGGATATCCTTTTATCTCTTTTTGTTTGACTGATTTAACTTTAATAATAGCTCTTGTAATGGTGACTTTAAAAGGTTTTTGCCCTTTTCTTACAATCGTAAGAGTGATTTTTGTGCCCGGTTTTCCTCTCATAAGATTAACGGCTTCATCCAAACTCATATCAAGAGTCGCTTTATCATTTATCATAAGAATAACATCTCCGGCTTTCAGTCCCGCTTTTGCCGCAGGAGTATCGTCAATTGGAGAAATTACTGTCAAAACACCGTTTTTCATACCTACTACTATGCCAAGCCCGCCGAATTCTCCATTCGTTTGTATTTTGAGTTCTTTATATGCTTTTTTGTCAAGATAGCTTGAATGTGCGTCAAGTTCAGGTAAAAGTCCTTTTAAAGCTTTGTTAATTATTGTTGTTGTATTTAAATCGTCAACATAATAAGCTTCTATCATATTAACAACTTTTACAAATTTCTCATAAGCTGCAAGTCTTGTTTGTCTTATATCTTTTGCAAAAAGTGATAATCCGATTAGACATATTAATAATATTTTTTTCAAGAATTCTCCTTGGGGTTTTTGAAATTCTATTTTAATTTATAATAAAAATCAAGGATATGGGTGTGAATGGGTGAATGGGTGGATGGGTGGATGGGTGGATGAGTGGATGAGTGAGGATAGAGAGAGTAGGGAGAAGGAAGTAGGGAGTAGGGAGTAGGGAGGAGTGTTGAGTTTTGAGTTCCAAGTTGGAAGTTTTGATTATAGAGTTGTAAGTGTGGTGTTAAATAATCAGCAGGTGGTTTGGTAATACTTTTAAGTATTAAATTTTATACAAATGGGTAAAGCTATAAAAAAGTTTGAAAATAACTTGACATAAGACGACTAAACTTGCTATAATTTTGCCAACTAAAACTTTTAAGGAGGGAATAAATGGAAAAATTATTCGAAAAATTAACAAACCAAATGATGGAGGCTATTGAAAGCGGACTAAGCCTTGCGCTTCACAATAAAAATCCGGAAGTGCATCCTTTACATATATTATGGGGACTTTTGACAAATACCAATACTGTATTAAATCAGGCATTAAATAAAATGGGAGTTGATAAAGTAGCTATCGAACTTGAAGTAAAAAGTGCGGTTGACAGACTCCCGAAAGTAGACAATATTACAAAAGAATCAATCAGAATAGGAAGAGAGCTTATTGAAAGTTTACAAAAAGCGGAAGCTCTTGCGACAAAACTCGGGGATAAATATGTAGCGGTTGATACTTGGCTTATTGCAAATCTTGATACTTTTAAAGATATTTTAGGTAAATATGTCAATTTAATGGAGCTTAAAAAAACACTTGAAGCAATAAGAGGGGATGCAAAAATAGAAAGCAAAAGTGCTGATGAAAATCTTGATGCATTAAATAAATACGGAATTGATTTGACAGAAAAAGCAAGAAAGGGTGAGCTTGACCCTGTAATCGGAAGAGATGAAGAGATTAACAGAATGACTCAGATTTTAATTAGAAAAACAAAAAACAATCCTATTTTACTCGGTGAACCAGGGGTTGGTAAAACAGCACTTGTTGAAGGTCTTGCACAAAGAATAGTTAAAAAAGAAGTTCCAACTTCACTTCAAAATAAAAAAATTATAGCACTTGATATGACATCTTTAATCGCAGGCGCGAAATACAGAGGTGAATTTGAAGACAGATTAAAAGCCGTTGTGGATGAAGTAAAAGCAAATCCGAATATTATTCTGTTTATAGATGAAATTCATACAATTGTCGGAGCAGGTGCAAGTGAAGGAAGTATGGATGCGGCAAATATCCTAAAACCGGCACTTGCAAGAGGGGAGCTTAGAACTATCGGTGCGACAACTTTAAAAGAATACAGAAAATATTTTGAAAAAGACGCGGCGCTTCAAAGAAGGTTCCAGCCTGTAATGGTTAATGAGCCAAGCGTTAATGAAGCTATAAGAATTTTAAGAGGTCTTAAAGATAGACTTGAAGCGCACCACAAAGTAAAAATTTTAGATGAAGCATTGGTTGCGGCGGCAAAACTTACAGATAGATACATAACTGACAGATTTTTGCCTGATAAATCTATTGACGCAATTGATGAAGCGGCGGCTGAGATTAGAATGCAAATTGAGTCTGAACCGTTTGAGCTTTCTAAAATCAAAAGAGAAATTGAACAGTTAATGGTTGAAAAACAAGCACTTGAAATGGAAGGTTCAAATACTGAAAAAGTAAAAAAAAGATTGGAAGAAATTGAAAAACAACTGGCTGATTTAGAAGAGAAAAAAAGACAGCTTAAAGCAAAATACGAAGAAGAAAAAAGAGTTCTTAAAGAAATAGCCGATATTAAAGAACAAATAGAAAAACTCAAAAACGAAGCTGAAATTGCAAAAAGAGAAGGTGATTTCCACAAAGCTGCTGAAATTGAATATGGAAAAATTGTAGAACTTAATAAAAAATTAGAAGAGTTAGAGAAAAAATGGGAAGAAATGCAAAAAGAAGGCACACTTTTAAAAAGTGCTGTTGATGAAGAGGCAGTTGCAGATGTTGTAAGCAAATGGACAGGAATTCCTGTATCTAAAATGCTTCAAAGCGAACTTGAAAAAATATTACATATTGAAGATGAGCTTAAAAAATGGGTTGTCGGACAAGATGAAGCAATTAAAGCCGTTGCAAGAGCGATTAAAAGAAATAAAGCGGGACTTGGTGACCCAAATAGACCAATTGGTAGCTTTATGTTTTTAGGTCCGACAGGAGTTGGTAAAACTGAAACAGCCAAAACATTGGCAAGATTTTTGTTTGATGATGAAAAAGCACTTATCAGATTTGATATGAGTGAATATATGGATAAAATAAGCGTATCAAAACTTATCGGTGCGGCGCCTGGTTATGTAGGATATGAAGAAGGCGGACAGTTAACAGAGGCTGTGAGAAGAAAACCTTACAGTGTAATTTTATTTGACGAAATTGAAAAAGCACATCCTGATGTATTTAATATTCTTTTACAAGTGCTTGATGATGGTAGACTTACGGATAATAAAGGTGTAACAGTTGATTTTAAAAATACAATTATTATCTTAACAAGTAATATTGCAAGCGATATTATTATGGAAATTAAAGACCCGAAAGCAAGAAAAGAGGCTGTATGGGCAGAACTGAAAAGAAGAATGAAACCTGAGTTTTTAAACAGACTTGACGAGGTAGTGGTATTTAATCCGCTTGGAAAAGAACAAGTTAAACAAATCGTTGAAATTCTGCTTAAAAAAATCAAAAGCAGACTTGCTGAAAGAGATATCGATCTTGTGCTTAGTGAAAGAGCAAAAGACTTTATCGCAGAAGTAGGATTTGATCCGGTATTTGGGGCAAGACCTCTTAAAAGAGCTCTTGCAGATGTTGTGGAAGATAAACTTGCCGAGCTTATTTTGGCTGGAAAAGTTAAAGACGGAGACAAAGTTGAATTTGACGTTGATGAAAATCATATCATAGTTAAAGTTAACGGAGTTGAAGTTGCAAGAGACCCTAAATAACAGGGTCTTTTTATTTTTTTTAATATTTTCTCCTGCAATTTATCTTCTTTTTAATTAAATCGTTTTTTTAATTTTTTATGTTTAATTTTTGTTAAAGTATCCGATTTATGTGATATAATAAAATAAAAAGGCATATTATGAATGTAAAACAAAAAGCTATTGAAAAAATTAAAAAATCCAATCTTGATAAAGATAAAATTGATACTACTATTCATCATATAAAAGAATGGTATATAGAAGATATAACGGAAGAGAAGTTTTATAAAGAGCTTGTTAAAAAATTTCCTTTTTTGAAACCTCTGTTTTTTTAAAGGATGGATATGCTTTCTTTTTATTTTTCTCTTCACATAATAGCTGTTACAAGCTGGATAATGTTTTTGCTTCAATTTATAAAATCTCTGCAACATCAAAGAATCAATGAAGGTTATGTATTTGGATTTTTAAGTCTGTTTTTTTTGGTGGTAACTTTTTATTTGGGTATAAAACTAATAGGGTTTAATCATGATATTTTCAAATCTGGCGGATGGCTTCATTTGAAAATTACTCTGGCTTTGATGTTGGGTATAGAAAATATATATTATTTTTATAAGTTTGTAAGAAGAAAAAAGATATCGTTAAAACTGGCGGAAATAAATTATTGGATGACATATTTAATATTCGTGTTTATTTTGTTTTTGACTCTTTTTAGACCGTTTTAAAGGATAAATAATGAATAATAAAAGAATAGAAGATAAATTAAAAGCGGGGAAAAGGCTCTCAAAACTTGATGCGCCCAAAACCATCATAAACAAAGAAAAAATATTAAGCGAGAATGATTTTGTTGTAAGTAAAACAGATACAAAAGGCTATATTACATATTGCAACAGAATATTTGTGGAAATGGCCGGGTGGAGCAGGTTTGAGCTGATTGGAGCTAATCATAATATAATAAGGCATCCGGATATGCCAAAAATCGCTTTTAAAATTCTTTGGGATTTGATACAAAATAAAAAAGAATTTTTCGGATTTGTCAAAAACCTGAGAAAAGACGGTGGATTTTACTGGGTTTTGGCATATATCACACCTGATTTGGATTTAAACGGAAATATTATAGGCTATACCTCTTTTAGAAAAAAGCCGAGCGGAAAAGGGGTTGAGGCTATGTCTGAAATATATAAAAAATTAAAAGAAGCGGAAATGAGCGGAGGTATGAGTGAGGGTTATGAGCTTTTAAAAGAACTTTTAAATGCCGATGACGATAATATAATAGATAAATATCATAAATTAGTATTTGATTTACAAAAAGGGTGAGAAATGTTTTTTAAAAAAAATAAAGTGAACGAAGAAGTCCTTGATAAAATTGAAGATGTGGTAAAAAAAGCATATGAGGGAGAACTTTATCACAGAATCATTATAAACGGTGAAGAAAGCAAAGAAGAGAAAATTGCCTGGAATATCAATGAAATGCTTGATCAGATTGAGGATTTGCTAAGAGAAGCCGAAAACACAATCAAAGGTATTGTTGACGGACAGGAATACAGATATATAATGCCCAGAGGTCTTCACGGGGAATTTAAAAATGTTGCTGATGAATTTCAAAAAGTGTCCGAATCTCTTAAAATATCGAAAAAAGTGGAACTTATAAAAGAAATGTCCGATAAATTTATAGAAATTGATGGGGGCGTTAGCGCCAATTTGCAATTGGTGGGTGATAATATTTTCGATATTGGTTCTTCTTTTAAAGAGATTGCCGAAAAAGTTAGAGCTTCTTCAAAACAGGCGGATGAAACATTTGAAAAGATGAAAGAAGCTAAACAAAATTTTGAAATTTTATCTCAAAAAGTTCATGAAACATCAAATGAAGTAAAAGATATGAACGAGCATATAACTTCTATTTCAAATATTGTTGAGCTTATTAAAGATATTGCTGACCAGACAAATCTTCTTGCATTAAATGCGGCAATTGAAGCCGCAAGGGCCGGGGAGCATGGAAGAGGGTTTGCAGTTGTTGCCGATAATGTTCGTGAACTTGCGGAAAAAACACAAAAAGCGACTAATGAAATTGCAATAACAATTCAGACGTTACAACAACAGTTTATGAGTATAAACGAAAATACGAATGATATAGTTGAGATAGGTAATACTTCATACAAAACTTTGGAAGATTTTGAAAAATTGCTTTTTTCTCTCCAAAAAGATTTGAGTATGGTAAATGATATTACGGAAAAAAATATGTTAAAATTGATACTTGTTACATTTAAAATTCATCATATTATTTATAAATCAAATATTTATGCATCAATTGCAAGAGAAAAAGTAGATGATAAAATCTATAATTTAACCGATAAAACTTGTGCTCTTGGAAGATGGCTTGATAATCCTAAAATAAAAAAAATTTTAAAAAATTATAAAAATTACAATCTTTTAATCGAATTACATAAGAAAATTCACGATTTAGGTCAAGAAGTGTTGGCAAATGTGAAAAAAGACGGAGTTAAGAAAGAAAATCGGGAGTATTATTTTAAAAAATTGGTAGAATTGGAAGAAAATACGGGAAAATTATTCGATTTATTCAACGATTTGGTAGAATTCATTATTAAAATACAAAAGGTAAATGAAATTTTAAAAGAAACTAAGGAAATTTAATGCTCAGATTTGCGCCGAGTCCTACGGGAGATATGCATATAGGAAATTTAAGAGTTGCTATTTTTAATTATATTGTGGCAAAACAGAAAAATGAAAAACTTTTAATAAGAATCGAAGATACCGATAAAGAAAGAAATATTGAAGGTAAAGATAAAGAGATTTTGGAAATCCTTGATATTTTCGGGATAAAATATGACCAGGTTGTATATCAGTCTTCAAATTTTCATATTCATAGAGAAATGGCTAAAAGACTTCTTGATAATAAAAAGGCATTTGTCTGCTTTTGTAATGAAGATGAAATTGCAGTTGAAAGGGAAAAAGCAAAAATCGAAAAAAGACCTTACAGGTATTCGGGCAAATGCGAATATCTTGATTCAAAAGAAATAGAGAAAAAAATAAAACATAAAAAACCATTTGTAATAAGACTTAAAAAGTCTGAAAAACCGGTTAAATTTAGCGACCTTATAAAAGGTGAAATGGAATTTTCACCGTTTGATATTGACAGTTTTGTAATTATGAGAGCTGATTTGACTCCTACTTATAATTTTGCATGTGCGGTTGATGATATGCTTTATGATATTTCTCTTGTAATAAGAGGGGAAGATCATTTAAGCAATACGCCAAAGCAAATTGCTATAAGAAAAGCACTTGGATATGATAAAGAAATAGAATATGCCCATTTGCCTATAATTCTTAATGAAGAAGGCAAAAAAATGAGTAAAAGAGATAATGCAAGCAGTGTTAAATGGCTTTTAAAAGAAGGTTTTTTACCAGAGGCAATTGCAAATTATTTAATTTTGCTTGGAAATAGTTTTGAAAAAGAAGTATTTACTTTAGAAGAGGCAGTTGAGTTTTTTGATTTAAGCAAAATTTCACGTGCACCAGCGAAATTTGATATTGATAAACTTAAATTTTTAAATAAAGAACATATGAAAAAATTAAATAATCTTGCTAAAAGATTCGGGGTAAATGAAATATATGAAGGACTTTTGCAGATTTTTAAAGATGAAAGTGATACTTTAAAAGAGATAAAAGAAAAATTTGATATGGTGTTTGAAAAATGTGAAGATGAAGAGTTTAAAAATGAAAGAGAAATTATAAAAAAAGAGATTTTGGAAAACGAACTTGAAGAAAATTATGATGAGTTTAAAAAACATATTCAAACAAATACAGGTCTTAAAGGTAAAAAACTGTTTATGCCATTAAGAGAACTTTTAATAAATCAAAAACACGGTGCGGAAATTAAAGATTTATATAAAACTATGAGACCTTATTTAAAAGAAGTTATAAAAACAAGATAATTTGGTAAAATTAAATAAAAAAACGGAGGGGAAATGAATACTGTTTTAATAAGTATTTTACAATTTATAAGTTTAATTATAAGTATTTACATATGGGTTGTAATAATTGCAGCCTTGATAACTTGGGTTCAGCCAAATCCGTATAATCCTATTGTAAGGTTTTTGTGGAATGTGACAGAACCGGTATATGCTTATATAAGAAGATTTATTCCTACAAATTTCGGAGGGTTTGACATCGCACCGATTATTTTGATTTTAGCTTTGCAGTTTTTACAGATTCTTATAAATAACATAATTGCGAGGCTATATTGAAGTTTTTATATTTTTTCATCCCGGCTTTTTTGTTTTCCCTTAATCTTAGTGAAATTTTAACCCATCCGAAAAGTTATGTCAGAGATTTTTATTTAACGGAATTTATGAGAGAAACTAATAATTCCGTTTTGGCCTTTAAAGCGTATTCTTCTTTGTATAAAGTTAAACTTTTCAAACACACAAGACTTCTCTCAAAATTTCCAGAATTCAAAGATATATATAGATGTATAAACGTAAAAAAAGAATATTTAAAAGAAGTAGATATTAGTTGTATTTTGAACAATGGACTTTCGCTTGGAACAATCTCAAAACTAAATAAAAACGATTTAAAATATTTGTATAATAACCTTCCTCCTTCAAAACAAAAAAAAGCCGTAAAAGTTTTTTTAAATAATGATTTTTCACAAATATTTAAAAACAGAGATTTGGGTTATTATTTTATTTTAAACTATCCGAGTAAAAAAATAGATCAAAAAATTAATAATTTCAAAATTTTTGAAGACAAATATTTTTATCTTTTTGTAAAAAGTGCGGTAAAAAATCGTCTTTTAAAAATTAAAAAATCTTTAAATAAGCTAAATTATAAAAAATTTAACGATAAGGTAAAATGGTGGCTTTTTTTAAATGCCATGACTCTAAATAATCAAAAAAGGGCTTTTAAAATTTTGCAATCTATAAAAAATAAAACTTCGAAAATCAATTTTTGGCTTTGGAAATTAAGTGATAATAAAAAATACTTAGATAATCTTTTGAAAAACACAAGAGTGAACTTTTATACTCTGTATGCATATGAGCAAGCAGGTAAAAAATTTAAAAACATTAAAACCGATATAATTTATAATTCAGTAAAAAAACCTGTTTTTAATCAAAATAATCCATGGGATGTGCTTAAATTTTTTGCTACATTAAATAACACGAAAAACTTTTTTGCTCTTGCAAAAAAACTTGATAATTATAATTCCGTTGCATTAAAAGCAATTGTTCTTGATAAGGCTTTTCATTATAAATATAATTATTTTATAACACCGAATATTTATAATGATAAAAATGTTTCATTTAAAGCCTTTGTATATGCAATTACCAGACAAGAGAGTAGATTTATACCTGCGTGTGTGAGTAGAAGTTATGCTCTTGGAGCTATGCAGATTATGCCTTTTTTGATTAGAAGTTATAAAGGTAACGTATTTAAACAGTTTGATTATAAAGAAAACATAAGGCTTGGTGTAAAACATTTAAAATGGCTCTTTGCTAAACTTCATAATCCTTTAATGGTTGCTTATGCATATAACGGGGGTATAGGGTTTGTAAAAAGAAAAGTAAAACCATTTTTTAAATATAAAGGGAAATACGAGCCTTTTTTGAGTATGGAACTTGTAAAATATGATGAGAGCAGAGAATACGGGAAAAAAGTTTTAGCGAATTATGTGATTTATTCTCATATATTCGGCGATAAAAATATAACTCTTCACAAACTCCTTAAAAAGTGAGTTTTACCTCTCCCCAGTGTTTGCTTTTGTATATTAAATTATAAGGTTTGTTTGTCTGGTTAAATTCTACAAGGTAGTAGCTCATCCATGAATTATAAAAAGGATAAAATTTATATGGTATGAATTTAGGAATTTCTGACGATATTTTCAGAGGTTTTAAACCGTTAAGTGTCAGATTGAATTCTCTGTTTTGGAGTGTGTTGTCAAAGTCGTTATAAACTCCTACCAAAAAAGCAGTGTTTTGAAATTTATCCGGGAAAAGAGGGTTAAGATACACAGCATCAATTAAAGCTTTTGTTTCAAGTGAATTTACTATTTGTCCTCTTTGTGTATATTTTAATGTTTTTTCATATAATGAATCTTTATGAAAAGCGTTTTTTATGGCACATCCGTTAAAAATAATGCCCAAAGTTATCAAAAAGAAAAATACTCTCTTCATTTAAAACCTTTTTTTGGTTATTATAACATTAATTTTATTAAAGGAGAATAATGAAATTTAATGTAATCGGAATTGGCGATTATATTGGCAAATGTATATACGATGAAGCAGAAGATGCTTTATTGGTTAATAATAAAATTGTTTTGGATTTTAAAAAAAAATATAAAAATTTTCTAAAATATACAAAATTTATGATTAATACGGAAATTGACAGAAATTGGGTTAGTTTTCAATTTATTCCCATAAATTATGAATATTTAAAAAGAAAATTTGCAATAATTACAGCATACAATCCTAAAAACCTTATATTAAACGATTTTTTGAATTTCATAAGAAATACCGAACTTGAAAGTCTTATTAAAACCCTTGGATATGAATATATGACGAGTATTGGAGAACTTTTTGACCACAGTGAAGAGAGTTTTATAATATATGATATCGAAAAAAAAGAAGCTCTTGAAATCGGAAAACAGTTTGACCAAAGTACAATATTTTATAATTCGGGAAGTGAAATTTTAATAACCGAATGCGACACGGGTAAAGATATATTAAAATATAATTATGAAAAACATTTTAAAGGATTTTAATGCAGGATTATAAAGACAGAAAGCTTACAGGTCCTGAGATGGCGGGAGTTAGTGCGGCAATTTTAATGTTTTTCGGTGTAGGAATGATAATGGGAGGAAGTGCAAGCGGTAATATGAAACTGTTTTGGAGCGGTGTTGGAATTTTTAGTATAGGAAGTGCAATAGCTTTGTATCTTTTGTTTAAATACAAACCTAAAAAGGATGACGAGAATTTTTAATTGTTTGATTTGCGGGGAATTTTCTTTTTCTCTTTTTTGTACAAAATGTAAAAAATTGATTAAACCAGAAATAAAATATAATGACGATGTTGTAAGTTTTTATAATTATGAAAATATTGAGTATTTAATAAAATTCAAATATAAAAAATTCGGTAACATTGTATTTAAAGAACTTTCTAAACCTTTTGGTGTTTTTTCTAAAAACTATCCCGGTAAATTAAATATTGTGCCAATTGATGATAAAACATACAAAGGATACTCTCATACGGCAATTCTTGCAAATGCTATGAAAAAAGATAAAAAGCTTTATTCAACCCTACATTCGCAAAATAATATCAAATATGCCGGAAAATCACTTGAATTCAGACTGCAAAATCCGAGAGATTTTAAATACACCGGTCCTGAAAATATTGATGTTGTACTTATTGATGATGTAGTTACTACCAAAACCACACTTAATGAAGCAAAAGAAGTGCTTAAAAAACATAATGTGAATGTTTTGTTTTGTCTGGTGTTAGCTGATTTGAGAAGATGATGGGTGGATGGGTAAATGAGTTGATGGGTGTATGAGCGGATGAGTAGATGAGTGGATAAGTTATGAGTATTTAGTTTGATGTTATGGGTGGATGATTGATTATGTGTTGATTTTTTTAAATTTAAGCTGATGTTTTCATACTTTTAAAGTTTTCGGTATTTTGGTATAATTGTTTAAAAAAGGATATTAATGCAAGTTATTCCTGTTAGAATTGAAGATACCCTTGCGAAAAGTTATCTTGAATACTCAATGAGTGTAATTGTGGGAAGGGCTCTTCCTGATGTCAGAGACGGGCTTAAACCTGTTCATAGAAGAATACTTTATGCAATGTATAAAATGGGTATTACTTCAAGCTCTCCATATAAAAAATCGGCAAGAATAGTTGGGGATGTAATAGGTAAATATCATCCTCACGGAGACAGTGCCGTTTATGAAGCGCTTGTAAGAATGGCGCAGGATTTTTCAATGAGAATGCCTTTAATCGACGGTCAGGGGAACTTTGGAAGTATCGACGGTGATAACGCCGCGGCTATGAGATATACCGAAGCGAGACTTACAAAAATTGCAGAGGAACTTTTAAGAGATATCGATAAAGACACTGTCGATTTTATACCGAATTATGACGGAAGCGAAAAAGAACCGGTGGTTCTTCCCGCAAGATTCCCAAATCTTTTGGTTAACGGAAGCAGCGGTATTGCCGTTGGTATGGCTACAAACATACCTCCTCATAACCTTACAGAACTTCTTGATGCACTTATTTATATGATTGATAATAAAGACGCTCAACTTGAAGATATTTTACAGTTTGTAAAAGGTCCGGATTTTCCGACAGGCGGAATTATCTTTGGAAGAGGGGGAATTCTTGAAGCATATAAAACCGGAAGAGGTTCTATCAAAATAAGGGCAAAACATCATATCGAGCACAGAGGAAACAGAGAAATTATAGTAATTGACGAACTTCCTTATCAGGTAAACAAAGCAAAACTTATTGAAAAAATAAGCGACCTTGTAAAAGATAAAATAATAGAAGGCATTTCAGAAGTTAGAGATGAGAGTGACAGGGAAGGTATCAGGGTTGTGATTGAGCTTAAAAAAGATGCAATGAGTGAAATTATTCTGAACAATCTTTATAAACACACTCAAATGCAGGTAAGTTTTGGTATTAATATGTTGGCTATTATAGATAAAGAACCAAAACTTTTTAATCTGCTTGAAATTTTAAATACATTTATAAAATTCAGAAAAACTGTGGTTATTAGAAGAACTATTTATGAACTCCAAGAAGCCAAAAGAAGAGCTCATATTTTAGAAGGTTTAAGAATTGCACTTGCAAATATCGATGAGGTAGTTGAGCTTATCAAAAAATCAAAAGATACAAAAGACGCAAAAGAAAAACTTATTGAAAGATTTATATTAAGCGAAATACAAGCTCAGGCAATTCTTGATATGAAACTTAGCAGACTGACTTCTCTTGAAATTGAAAAAATAGAAAAAGAGTATGCCGAGCTTATGGAAAAAATAGCATATCTTAATTCTATTTTGAAAGAAGAAGAAGTTTTAAACGGAGTTATCAAAGAAGAGCTTGAAGAGATAAAAAGAAAATACCCAACTAAAAGACTTACGGAAATAGTGGATGATTATGACGATATAGACATCGAAGATTTGATTCCAAATGAAGAGATGGTTGTGACAATTACTCACAGAGGATATGTAAAAAGAGTTCCTTTAAAAACTTATGAGAGACAAAACAGAGGCGGAAAAGGCAAAAAGGCGCTTACAACCTATGAAGACGACTTTATAGAAGATTTTTATATTGCAAAAGCGCATGATACGCTGATGATTATAACGGATAAAGGTCAGCTTCACTGGCTGAAAGTTTATAAAATTCCAGAAGGTAGCAGAACAAGTAAAGGTAAGGCAATTGTAAACCTTATAAATCTTGATAAAGATGAAAAGATTCAGACAATTATCAAAACAAGCGATTTTGACGAGAGTAAATCCCTTGCATTCTTTACCAAAAACGGAATTGTAAAAAGAACTAATCTGAGTGAATTTAAAAACATAAGAAGTACAGGAGTTAGGGCAATTACTATTGATGATGGTGATGAGCTTGTAACTGCCAAAATAGTTTATTCTGAGGATAAAGAACTTTTCATCGTTACAAAAAAAGGACAGGCGATAAGATTCCCGGTAGATACAGTAAGAGAGATGGGAAGAAGTGCAAGAGGTGTTAAAGGTATAACATTTAAAATTGAAGGTGATGAGGTTGTAGGGGCACTTTCACTTAAAGATGAAAATCAAGAAATACTTACAGTCAGTGAAAAAGGATTTGGAAAAAGAACGGAAGCAAATGCATACAGGCTTACAAACAGAGGCGGAAAAGGTGTAATTGCTATGAAACTTACCAATAAAACTGGTGATTTGGTAGGAGTTGTCGCAACGGAAGAAAATCATGATTTAATGCTTTTAACAAGTAAAGGTAAAATGATAAGAGTTAGTATTGATTCAATTAGCAAAACAGGTAAAAATACTCAGGGAGTAAGAATTGTAAAACTTGACAATGATGATAAAGTGGTAAGTGTTGCAAAAACTCCGTCACAAAAAGAGGAAGAACTGTTAATTAATGAAGAATAATGCCGATATAAAATAAAAAGGGTTTAAAATGAATAAAACACTTTTATTGAGTATCGGCTCGGTTTTATTATTAAGCGGGTGTTGTTGTAAAACAACACCAAAATGCGCAGAAAATATATGTGAAAACAAACTTTCTCCTCTTGCACCTGTTAAAATGTCAAAACAGTCAAATCCTGTAATTAAAAAAGTGAATTACAATAATAAAACGTGTATAATTGATAATAAAGCAAAAAAAAGTTGTATTTTAACTATTGAAGCAAAAGGAGAAGGTATAGTTCCTTGTAATGGAGCTTGCAGTACGGCACAGGCAAAAGTTATGGCAAGACGGGCTGCTATACTTGACGGGTACAGAGCTTTAATTGAAAAAATTTACGGTATTAAAATTAACGGAAGAGATACAGTAAAAAATATGGCTCTTCAATCTTCTGTTGTAAGGGCTCATATAGAAGGCCTTGTAAGAGGTGCGGTAATAGAAGACGAATCTTTTAATAACGGTGTATACAGTGTTGTAATGAGTGTCAAATTAAATGTTCGTAAGTGGAACAAATATCTTGAAAACAGTAATTATTCTTCTTATAGCAATTATAGTAATTAATGCTGAAAATTATTATATATCTTTTGATTTTTATTCAAAAAACGGTATTTTAACCTCGTATAATTTTAATTGTTCAAAATCAATGAGAATTTCTTACCGTTTTTCCAAATTAATATTTGTTTTAGATACAGAGTACGATAATGTAAAAAATTTATGTCACTTTCAAAAAAATCAAATAGTAGATTATCTTTTAAAATATAAGTTACATTTAAGTTCATATGATAAAAAAATTAACAATTCGATTTTTTTTAAAACAAAAGGGGTATTTTTGCCTAAACTATTTGATATTATTATAAAAGATAAAAAAGCATATTTTTATGTCAAGGAGAATAATTGAAAATAGCACTTGTAGAAGATGACATAAACGTCAGAAAATCTCTTACTCTTGCTTTGAAAGAAGAAGGGTATAATGTGCTTGAATTCAGAGATGCTCCGAGTGCTCTTAAAAAGCTTGATGACAGTATTGATTTGATTATTTCTGATATTACAATGCCGAAAATGGACGGTATTGAATTTGTAAAAAAGATTAATGGCAAATACGATGTTATTATGATAACAGGTAATGCGTCCCTTGATAGGGCGATTGAGTGTATAAGGCTTGGTGTTAAAGATTTTTTAACAAAACCGTTTGAACTGGAAGATTTGATTAGTGCAATACAAAGGAAAAAAAGATATAAAGAAAAAATAAAAGCCAAAGAGATAAAAGCCGGATTTATAGTAGAAGATGAAAATACTCTAAAAGCCCTTGAATTAGCAAAAAAAACTGCTAAAACAAATGTACCAATAATGCTTCTTGGAGAAAGTGGAGTCGGAAAAGAGGAGTTTGCGAAATTCATTCACAAAGAGAGCGGAAGAAAAGGTGAATTTATTGCTATAAATATGAGTGCAATACCTGAAAATCTGATTGAAAGTGAACTTTTTGGATATGTAAAAGGTGCCTTTACTGATGCTGTGAATGATAAAAAAGGTCTTTTTGAATTAGCTCAGGGCGGGACTTTGTTTTTGGATGAAATTGCCGAAATGCCTTATTCTTTGCAGGCAAAATTACTTAGAATTTTGCAAGAAAAAGAATTTTTTCCTCTTGGGGCTACAAAGCCTGTGAAACTTGATGTAAGAATAGTAAGCGCAACCAATCAAAATATTGAAAATTTTATAAAAAATAATAAATTCAGAACCGATTTATATTATAGGCTTGCCACTGTGCCGATATATATTCCTCCTTTAAGAGAGAGAAAAAATGATATACTTCCAATCGCAAAACAAATTTTGGAAAATTCGCTTAAAGAATTCGGAATTGAAAAGAAATATTTTTCAAAAGAGAGCGAAAAAGCGCTTTTGGAATATGAGTGGCCTGGAAATGTAAGAGAGCTAATAAATGTTATAAAAAGGGCGGTTATTTTAAGCGAAAGTGAAGAGATTAAGCCGGAAGATTTATTTTTATAAGGAGATAAAATGTATAATGTAGCAATAGCAGGAGCAACAGGAGCTGTCGGAGAAGAGCTTTTAAGAGTTTTGGAAGAGTATAATTTTCCAGTCAAAAAACTTGTACCTCTTGCAAGTGCGAGAAGCGTGGGGAAAGAGGTTGAATTTAAAGGAAAAAATCTAAAAGTAAAAGAGCTTACATGTGAAGTTTTTGAAGAAGAAGAGATTGATATAGCGTTTTTTAGCGCAGGTGGAAGTGTTAGTGCGAAATTTGCACCGTGTGCGGCAGCTGCCGGTGCGGTTGTGATTGATAATACAAGTCATTTCAGAATGGATCCCGATGTTCCTTTGGTCGTTCCGGAAGTAAATCCAGAAGACATTGTTTATTGGAAGAAAAAAGGAATAATTGCAAATCCAAACTGTTCGACTATTCAGATGGTGATTTCTTTGGCACCTTTACACAAAGAGTTCGGTATAAAAAGAGTTGATGTAGCTACATATCAAGCCGTAAGCGGTGCCGGGAAAAAGGGTATGGAAGAGCTAATTGAACAAATGAGAGCGTTATTTAATTTTAAACTTGATAAAAAAGTTGAAGAAAGAGAAGTTTTCCCATGGCAGATAGCTCTTAATGTAATTCCTCATATCGATAAATTTATGGACGAGGGATGGACAAGAGAAGAGCTTAAAATGGTAAATGAAACAAATAAAATTATGCATACTAATATCGAAGTGGCACCTACTTGTGTGAGAGTACCTGTTCTTAGAAGCCACAGTGAGGCAATTACGATTTACTGTGAAAAACCTGTAAGTGTTGAGAGAGCAAGAGAAGTTCTTGCAAATTTTGAAGATGTAAAAGTAATAGATAATCCACAAAAAAACGAATACCCAATGCCTGTAATTGCAACTGATACCGATTATGTGTATGTAGGTAGAATCAGAAAAGATTTATATGAAGATAATGTATTACATTTCTTTAATGTGGCTGACCAATTAAGAGTAGGAGCCGCAACTAATGCCGTAAGAATAGGGCTTAAATGGATAGAAATGGAAGGTGAAAGTTTTTTAAAGGATAAATATGGAAAATAGAAATATTTTAGAAACAATTTTTGAAGGTGGTCTATGGAAGAGTAGGCTTATAGTCATACTTGCAGTGATTTTCGGAATGCTTGGAGGAATTGCACTTTTTATAGTTGCAAGTTTTGATGTGTGGGATATAATTGTTGATGTTTATAAATTTATTTTTCATCATTACCATCCTGAGCATTTTCATGCGGAAATTATAAGCGGTATTATAGGTGCAGTGGATTTATACTTAATAGCTGTTGTAATGCTAATATTCTCATTTGGTCTTTATGAGCTTTTTATAAGTAAAATCGATGATGCGGAAGATTCTGAAATAGGTAGTAAATTGTTGGCTATTCACAGTTTGGATGAACTTAAAGACAAACTCGGAAAAGTCGTTGTAATGGTTCTGATTGTTAGTTTTTTCAAAAAAGTTATCAATATGGACTTTTCAACTCCTCTTGAAATGATGTATCTTGCCGGAAGTATCCTTGCTTTGGCTCTTGCACTTTACTTTATGCATAAAGGGCAACATTAATTCAAACGAAAATAAAAAGGAAAATTTTTTTTCCTTTTATTAAAGGTAGCGGTATGAAATATATTTTCGGCCCTGTGGCAAGCAGACGTTTTGGAATGAGTTTGGGGATAGATTTGTCTCCGGATAAAAAAAGATGCAATTTTGACTGTATTTACTGTGAACTTGAACCTGCAAAACCTGTGGATGTATATGACAATCCACCAAAGGTTGAAGAAATATTCGATGAGGTAAAAAAAGCGGTTGATGAATTTGATTTTGAAGTGCTTACGATTACGAGCAACGGAGAGCCTACATTATATCCTTATTTAAACGAACTTATTGATAAACTAA
>JALVVX010000031.1 GCA_027038555.1 Nautiliaceae bacterium
TTATCAAGTTCACCTACTTTTCTTTTTGGAGTTTTGTCATTTTCAAGATATTTTGCCACAGCTCTATTTAGTGCTTCGGCAATAGTAGTGATTTTTTCACTTCCGCCTTGTTTTTTAGCAAGTTTAAGTGATTCTGCAAGTGCCAAAAATTCTCCTAAACTATCCCATCTTAAATGATTTTCTTTTAAGAACTGCTCTACATGTTTTGGTGCACTTCCACCAGCACCTGTTTCATAAAGTCCTCCGCCTGCAAGTAATGGAACTATTGAAAGTGTTCTAGCACTTGTTCCAACTTCAATAATTGGAAAAAGGTCTGTTAAATAATCTCTAAGAATATTTCCTGTTACAGAAATTGTGTTTTCTCCGGCTCTAAATCTTTTAACAGTATATTTCATAGCTTGTTCTGGTGCCATAATGTAATATTCAACATCGCTTAAATCATATTTTGGAAGCTCTTCAAGTACTTTTTTAATTAAATTTGCATCATGAGCTCTGTTACTGTCAAGCCAAAATACAATAGGATATCCGCTCTCTTTTGCTCTGTTTACCGCAAGTTTAATCCAATCTTTTGCCGCATCATCTTTTACCTGGTAACCTCTGTAAATATCCCCGGCTTGAAGCTCATGAGACATTACAACATTTCCATCTTCATCAATAACTTTTATAAATCCGTCTTTTGGAGGGAAAAATGTTTTATCGTGACTTCCGTATTCTTCTGCTTTTTTAGCCATAAGGCCTACATTTTGAACAGTTCCTACTTTTGTAGGGTCAAATTGTCCATTTTTAACTAAATCAGCAACAACTTCTTTATACATTGTAGCATAAGTTCTATCAGGAACTACTATTTCACAATCTTCAGTCTCACCATCTGGTCCCCAACCTTGAAGTCCGTTTTTAATAACAGCAGGAATAGAAGCATCAACAATAACATCATTTGGTTTATGAAGGTTTGTAATACCTTTATCAGAATCAACCATATAAAGTCTTGGATTTTTAGCATAAATTTCTTTTAAAGTCTCTTTAATAGCTTGTTGTTTATCTTCTGGTAATCTATCAAGTTTAGCTTCTAAATCAGATAGCCCGTTGTTTGGATTAAATCCTATTTCTTTAAGCTCTTTACCAAATTTATCAAATAACTCTTTGTAATAAACTCTAATAGCATCACCAAACATTACAGGATCGCTGACTTTCATCATTGTAGCTTTTAAATGTAAGCTAAATAAAATATCTTTTTCTTTTGCTTCTTCAATTGCTTTTGCATAAAAATCTCTAAGAGCCGCTCTATTTAAGAAACTTGCACTTAAAATTTCATCTTTTTCAAGCGGAAGTTCTTTTAATACTTTTTTATTTCCTTCATAGTCTTCAAATACAAAAGTAACTGTTTGATTTTTTGGAGAAATATAACTTTGTTCGTTTTGATAGAAATCTTTTTCATTCATATGATTTACATATGATTTACATCCTTCTTTTACATCTCTCATTCTGTGAGGATGTGCTTTTGCGTAATCTTTAACAGGTTTTGCAAGTCTTCTATCTGAATTCCCTTGTCTTAAAACAGGGTTAACGTTTGAACCGATACATTTTGAATATTTAAGTTTAATTTTTTCTTCTTCTGTATTTTTAGGCTCTTCTGGATAATCTGGAAGCGGATATCCTTGGCTTTGAAGTTCTTTTACAGCATTTTTAAGCTGAACAACCGAAGCTGAAATGTTTGGAAGTTTAATAACATTTGCCTCAGGTCTGTTTACAAGCTCACCAAGATAAGCAAGTTCATCAGGCTGTCTTAAATTTTCAGGTAACATATCACTGAATTCTGCGATTATTCTTCCCGCAAGTGAAATATCTCTTAATTCAATATTTACATTTGCATCTTTGGTAAACGCTTCTACTATCGGAAGTAAGCTGAATGTAGCTAAATAAGGCGCCTCATCAATTTTTGTCCATACGATTGTTGGCTTCATATATTCTCCTTTTGTTTTTTCTAAATTTTATCAGCTTTTATACAAATTGTAACAATTTTATAATTTTATGATTTTTTCTTGTTACTAAAAGTAGCAAAAGAATGAGAAATGGGAAATGGGAAATGAGGAATGAGAAATGGGGGAAATTATTTTATATTATTTATAAACTTATCCCCCATATACATTCATAACTCTAAACTCATAACTTAAAACTCCTCCCTACTTACTCCTCCCTCATCCCTACTCCCTCATCCACCCATCAACTCATTTACATCTTTTTATATTTCTCAAATGAGCTTTATATGAAGTTGCGAATAAATGATGCTTACCGCATTTTACAAAATAAAGATAATTTACTTTGGCAGGAAATACAGCGGCAATTATAGCTTCTTTACTTACTACGCAAATAGGATTTTTCGGAAGTCCATAATTTTTGTAAGTATTATAATAAGATTTATCGTTTCTTATCATTGCGGGTGTGATTTTTGTATGAGAATTTTTTCCATAATTTAAACTACCATCCATTTGAAGTTTCATATGTTTTTTCAAACGATTGTATATAACTGCGGATACATATTTCATTTCATTTGAATTAGCCGCTTCTTTTTGTATTACGGATGCAATTATCAAATATTTTTTATATGTTTTATAGTTCCAAACTCCGAAAAATTTTTTTGCAAGTTGTTTATGCCATTTAAGTGATTTTTCATATAAATATTTACAAACATCTTCTCTTTTCATACCTATGGGAAGTTTATAGGTATCAGGTTTTATAAAACCTTCGTCGATGTTGCAGTAAAAATTTTTTATTTTTAATTTTTTTTCAATTTGTTTAAAAATAAAATAATTTGTTTCACCTGGAATTATTTTAATATCTTCCAAAGCCGCTTTATTGTGTGTGAGCCTGTATAAAAAATCAGCTTTTGTAAAAACATCACCCTTTAAATCGACCCATCCGGCCTGAGGATATCCCATCAAATAAATTATCAATTTATCAAAGCCTGTTATATCAAAGCCTGATTTTTGTAATACTTTTATAGTATAATTTGTATTACCTTTTGGTATATATATTACTCTTTTTGATTTAACCTGATGGCTAAAATAAAAAAGGAAAAAAATGGTCAAAACCAGTAAAACTTCGATTGCGGCAATAATTTTTGTAATAATATATTTTTTATTCATTGTATTTATTTCCCTTTTTAAAGGCATTACCTTATATAATTTAAATTTTAATAAATTTTTAATTAACAAACTTTTTATAAAACTCGATAAAAAAATTATTTTAAAAATCGATGATTTAAAAATTTATACTACAAAAAAATATAATAAAGATGCAATAAAAATCCATAATTTTTTTTATTATGCTACCAAAACACTTCCGTTATTTAAAATAATTGAAATTAACGGTATTTACACTGACAATAATTTATTGATAAAAAAAGTTATTTTAAATAAAAATAATTTTGAACTTATTTCACCAGATATTTTTATCAGCGGATATTTTAAAATTTTTAAAAAATACAGCTCCACTTATTTTACAGTTATCAAATATAAAAAATATCTATTAAAAAACACTTCGGTTTTTTCTTATTATACAAAAAAATACGTCTTTGCAAATATAAAAACACATTTTAATAAAGATATTATTTATATCGCTTTAAAAGCAGATGATAATTTCATAAATTATTCATTAAATGCAAAAAAATTCAAAACCCATTTTAATAATTATTCCTTATATACTAATAATTTAAACGCTTTGGGGAAAATAAACACAATATTTACTTATTACGATATAAAATTTAATAGCAATTTGTTCCATTTAAAAAACAAAGACCTTGATATCTTATCTTATAATCCAAACGGAAATATAAAAAACAACATTATAAATATAATGACTCAAAAAGCAGATATAAAATATAAAGATATAAATAAACTTGAATTTAAAAATCTAATATTTACATATAATTTAAAAAACAAAACTTTAATGAGTGATGCAAAAAAAGCTTTCATTATTTACAAAAAAAATAAATTAAACGCAAAAAATTTGACTTTCAATTATCATTTAAATAATGGTAATCTTTTTTTACATGCTCTTAATTTAAAACTCAATAATGATATTAATGCTACAAGCCAAGAAATCGTCGTTTCAAAACTTCCTAAACTTTATTTTTATTTAAAAGATAACAACGTTATTCATAAATATTTTCATCTACAAAACAATTTAATTAACGGTAATAAAAAAATTATTATTCTCTCAGATATTTTAGGGAAAGTAATAGGGTTTAATACTAAGATTTCAAATCCGAAAATAGACATTTCAAAAAAAATAGCAACATCAAACAATATAATTTTCAATAAAATTAAATTTAATAAAACAGCTTTTAACTTTAATAAAAAACCATTTATTTTATCATCCTCAACCAATACTCTTTTTAATAAAAACATAACATCAATTCTAAGTAAATTTCATATAAATATTCCTATATCCCAGCTAAAAGGAAAAAATTCACTTGTTTTTAAAGTTTATATCAATAATAAATTACAAAATATTACTTATAATTTAAATTCTGCAAATTCTTTTTTTAAATACAATAAAACACTAAATTTTTCATATAAAAATCTTATTGCCAATGGAGATTTGAATTATACCTCTATTAAATTAAATCATTTTAATTTATCTAATAAATTTTTAAATACACAATTTGATTCGAATATCTCCATTTATTTAAATAAAAAATATATTAATTCTTTTACTCATTTTTATTTTTTAAATATAGACCATTATCTGAATATAAAAAATTTTAATGAAAAAATAGTTGTGGATTTAAAGAAAAAATTTCTATATCTTTTAAATTCCGCAATATTTGTTAATCTACACAATAAAACAATTTATTTATATTCTCTTAAAAGGCTATTGAAATATTCTATCTTTAATAAAATATTCACTGATGGAAATATCATAATAAAATTATTTAAAGATAAAACCGATATTATTGCAAAATCTTATATCAAATATCCGCTTTTTCTAAATCAAAAAAATCCTTACAATATTAATGCTGTTTTCGAAATTAAAAACGACAATGTATATATTTATAATAAATTTATAAATGTGAAAATTGTTAATTTAAGAAAAATAAACGCTCATATCAACAGTCTTGATATAAATATTCAAGGATTGATTGATATTATTAATGCCACTAATGAAATAACAAAAACTCTCTCTAAAAAACCTAAACAAAATAATTCCAGTTTAAAAATTACAATTAATGCAAAAAACACCAACTTTATTTATAAAAATCATAAATTTTTGACTCAATATGCAAATTTTTACTTTGATAAAGAAATAAAATTCAATGCAACATACAAAAAAAGTTCACTGCAAGGTTATACTAAAAACAAATATTTATTAATCGAAGGTAAAAATTACACACAAAAAGAACTCGTACCGTTATTTGATTTTTTCAATCATTTTAATTACATTAATCTTGATTTTATAACAGTGCGTTCTCCTCAAAATTTTTATACGGGAAAAATATATATAAAAAAAGGAGCAATAAAAGACCTTGGGGCTTTAAATAATATTATAGCATTTATCAATACAATTCCTGCCTTGTTGACATTAAACAATCCTGGATTTTCGGCAAAAGGTTATAAAATAAAAAGTGGGTTTATCAATTATCTTTTTTACAATAATATTCTTTATTTCAAACAAATTAAAATTAACGGAACCAATCTGAGTTTTAATGGAAAAGGATATGTTGATTTGAATAGAAAATATATAAAAATGAAAATTCATACGATTATAAAAATAAAACTTAAAAAAATACCTATAATAGGAAAAAGTTTAAGTTATCTGTTTTTTGGAAAAGACGGATATCTTCATATAAATATTTTTGTAAAAGGAAATATAGACAATCCTAAAATAGAAAAAGATATGGGAGGAGGAATTATAGAATCTCCTCTTAAATTATTTAAAAGGATTTTAACACTTCCTTTTAATATTTTTTAATTTTATTGTTTTAAATCTTTATCGTTAGGGACCAACACAAGCTGGTAATTTTCTTTTCTAATTACTATGCTTCTGTTTCTCGGAATTTGTCCCTGCTGTTTTCTAAGCGCTTCAATTTCTTTTTGAAGCTCTTCGATTTCTTCTTTAAGTTGAAGAATAATCTCAACTCCTGCAAGATTAACACCTAAATCTCTTACAAGAGACAATATTAGCTTTAATCTGTCAATATCTCTTTGAGAATAAAGTCTCATTTTACCTTCTGTTCTGCTCGGTTTAATAAGCCCCTCTCTTTCATATTGTCTAAGTGTTTGAGGGTGTATGTTTAAAATTTTACTCACCACGCTTATTAGATATACCGGTTCATCATAACTATACATGATTCACCTCCTTTCCCTGCTAAGCAGGATTATTCAGGTAATTTTTCTTCCATCATTTTTGCAAGTTCAGGGTCAAGTTCTTCAACTTTCGGTAAAATAGGTCTAAGTTCAAGATAAAGGTTACCGTTTTTTACACCATAACCTTTAACTCTCAGTTTTTGACAGCATTTCGAATTTTTAGGCACTTTAACATTAATATGGCCTTTAAAAGTATCTACACCGATTTTACCTCCGAATATCATAGTTTTCAAAGGGACATCAAGTTTTTTATATAAATCGTCTCCTTTTCTTTCCCATTCATTTGAAGGTGTAACTTCTACTTCCAAAATCAAATCGCCTCTTTTACCTTGAAAAGTTTTACCCTTACCTTTTACTCTCAGCTTTTGAGCGGTTTTAATACCTTCTGGTATTTTAACTTTTATAGTCTCACCGTTGTAATTGATGGGTAAAACTCCTCCTCTTATAGCCATATCAAAAGGCACTTGAATTTTAGCGTGCACATCCAAATCAGGTTCAAAACCTCCAAAACCATCAAAACCGAAACCGCCAAAACCGCCAAAACCTCTGCTTTGTCCGAATCCTCCTCCAAATATTTGAGAAAGGATATCTTCCAAATCAACATCTTTATGCTGACGGTAGAAATCTTGGAAGTTTTGACCGTTGAACATACTATCACCCATTGCATCATACTGCTTTCTTTTTTCAGGGTCACCTAAAATTTCATACGCAGTATTTATCTCTTTAAACTTTTCTTCACATTCAGGTTTTTTACAAATATCGGGATGATATTTTCTGGCTAACTTTCTATAAGCCTTTTTTATTTCATCCTGAGTTGCGTTTTCGCTAACACCCAAAACTTCATATAAACTTTTGCTCATTTCCCCTCCTTATACTTCACCTATTTTGGATGATTTATTATACAAAATATTTGAGCGAAAGTCAATCAACTATATTAACAATATTTTTTTTAAATTTTAAAAATAATAAATTCTAATTGATATTTCTAAATAAAGTTACAGAGATGTATGTAAAGTTATGTAAAATTTTTATTAAATTTAAAGAAAGAAAAAAGATTAAAGAAATTTTTGAAGTATATTTTGAAGTTTTGTTTTAATCTCTTCCAAAGCCTCTTTTGTTTTTGCTTCAAATCTTGTCACAAGTACGGGAGTTGTATTACTCGCCCTTATAAGCCCCCATCCTTTTTCAAATATGACTCTGACTCCATCAACATCAACAATTTCTTTTATATTTAACTTTTCTCTGTTTTCATTGAGATAATTTTTAAGTTCTTCAATAATTTTGAATTTTTTATCTTCTGTTGTATTTACTTTAAGCTCATCTGTATTATAAACTTTTGGTAGTTTTTCATATTCTGCCACAAAATCAAACCCTTTATCTATCAGTTCTATGATTCTAAACGTCACATAAATAGCATCGTCAATTCCAAAATATCTGTCATTAAAAAATATATGTCCGCTAACCTCTGCCGCTAAATCGCATTTTTCTTTTTTAAGCAATGTTTTTAAGTTGCTATGTCCCGTTTTATACATAATAGCACGTCCGAATTTATTAATCTCATCATACATGACCTGAGATGCTTTCACTTCACTTATTACACACGGATTTTTCATATTTTTTGCAAAAAAGTAAGCTAAAATATCGCCTTTATAGTTGTATTTCTGGTCTAAAAATGCAATTCTATCAGCATCTCCATCGTAAGCAAATGCGTATTTTTTTCCTTTTTTCAGTTCTTCTTTTACCCATCGCAAATTTTCTTCTATCGTTGGGTCTGGATGATGATTAGGAAAAGTTCCATCAGGCTCTTCAAATAAAATTTCATAATTTTCAATACCTATTTTTTCCAAAATATCTCTTAAAACAACTCCTGCAACTCCGTTTCCACAATCAAATACGGCATTTAAATTTAAACCTTTTAGATGAGAAAACTGATTTGAGATAAAATCGATATAATCATTTTTTAAATCATATTCAATAACTTTTTCATTGTCTTGTATTGTTATATCGCTTTTTAATATTTCTTCACCAAGTGCATAAATATCACTACCGTAAAAAGGTTTTTTATCGACTGTAATTTTAAACCCGTTGTATTCGGGAGGATTGTGAGAACCAGTAATTTGAATACTTCCTCCAATTTCAACCTTCCCCACACCGTCAATACACAAAGGTCTGAAATTTGCAAAATAATTTGCACCAGTCGGTAGCATCCCTCCGCTAATTACTTTTTTACCGGCTTTATTCAGTCCGCTTACAAGCCAGTTATGAAGCACAGGTGAGTGAGTTCTTGCATCATAGCTTACAAAAACATAATCATCTTTTATCTTTTTACCCAAAAAATAGCCTATCTTTTTAACAATATCTTCATTTAAATCTTTTTTAAAAATTCCTCTAATATCATATTCTCTGAATATGTGTTTCATTTTTTTTCCTTTAAATTAATTTGAATATTGTTGTATTATAACAAATACATAAATTAACTACACTAATAACCCATATACACTTTTCACTTTTCATTTTTCATTTTATTATTTAACCACCACAAAAGTGCCAATTTTGCACCGGGTGTCAAAACAATACTCTCATCAAAAATAAACTCTTCAACTTTTTCGGATTTAAGCTCAATCACTTCAATATCTTCATCTTCAAGACCCCCACCTTCATTTACTTTATCTTTTTGCGTAACTTCCACATAAAAAATCTCCTGTCTTGCGGCACTGCTTCCGACACTTGCCCATGTTGAAGTTATCTTTTCAAGTCTGTTACTCTCAACATCATATCCGCACTCTTCTAAAACTTCTTCTCTTGCAATTTCTATATTGCATTTGTCTTTATCACAAAGCCCAGCACATAGTTCATATGTAAATCCGTCATTGTTTTTAAGAAATACAGGAAGTCTGAACTGTTTGACAAGTATTATCGAATCTAAATCCCTATCATAAATAAGAATGGAAACACTATCCATTGAAGAGCAAACTTCCCATCTTTTATCTTTATCTTTATATCTGTAAAACACTTCTTTAAGCTCTAAAAATTTTCCTTTACACAATGTGTTTATATTTTTTATATCAATCATCAAAAAGACCTTTTTCTTTTTTTTCTTTTAATCCCGTCATATAGTCAATAAGCGCAGCAAAATTAAATTTTTCTTTGAGATATTTTGTATGTTTTTTATCTACAATTACAGTATTAGCATGTTTTGTGTATTTGATTATATAATTTAATTCATCAATTAAAAACTCATCGTTTTTTAAACCTGTAATTAACACTTTTTCACTTTTTCCATACTCTACTTCTTCAAAGTTAGAATTAATAAAAACAGGTTTAAATCTTTCAATTTCAAATTCAAGCGTATATTTTAAATTATTACTCTCAAAAAAATTAAGAGCTTTTGCAAAATAGTTTTTATAAACAAAAGGAAGATTTATTTCAGTTTTTTTAAATTCGGATTTAAAAAGGGACTTCATTGTTAACATAATATTTTTACTCTTTAATCCTTCGGTGTTAACAAAAAGTTCTTTTATCAAAGTATTGGATGTAACTATATATTTATCGTGAAGATTAAGTGCTCTTATCATATCATCAAACTCATCTTCTATTACAACAACATTTTTTTCTAAATTCATAGACTTAATTATTGAAGCAGTTATCTTATCGGTAGTATAAATTTTTGTTTTTAGATTTTCATACTTGAAAATATTAAAAACGGCCTTTTTAAAATCATCAACAACTATCCAAGCAATTTCATTATCCAAAATTTCGACATTTTCTGTTGAGATTATTGCATAAGCGCCTTTTTTTACAGCTTCTTTTATATCTTTTTTATTAAGTGCAAAAAAACAAGTGCCTCTATTTACCTCATCAACATTTTGTGTAAAAGAGACCACCTCGCTAATATAGGGGCGGTTTATAAGCTCACCCCCCGTTAAATTGACAAGTGTTTCAATTTTCATAAATTTCCTATTTTATTGGAGTTCCTGTTTTTTTCTTTTTCTCCGGTCTTATCAGACTAAGTCCACTATCATCTTTTGCGGCAAGAAGCATCCCCTCACTCATCATTCCCATAAGTTTTGCAGGTTTTAGATTACTTACCACACATACCTGTGTTCCTACAAGTTCCTCAGGTTTATAATATTCTTTGATTCCAGCAATAATTTGACGAAGTCTCTCTTCTCCTAAATCAACTTGAAGTTTTAAAAGTTTTTTTGATTTTTTAACTTCTTCGGCCTCAATAACTTCGCCGACTTTAAGCTCAACTTTAAAAAACTCATCAATTGTAATAATATTTTCAGGCTCTTTTTTAACCTCTTCTTTTTTCATTAAAGGTTTTTCTATTTTAGGGAAAAGCGGTGGAATTTTTTTGATAACAAAATCATTAAGAAGTATTCCTTCGTTAATTGCATTAAATCTTTCGGTATTTATTTCAAAGCCAAGCGTATCGGCTATTGTTGAAGTGGTTTTAGGCATAACTGCATGGAGATAAACGGCTACCATTGCAAGAAGATTTGCAATAAGCCCTATCAGCGCCATAGCTTTATCTTCTTCGCCGTTTTTCATAAGCTCCCAAGGCTTATATGTATCAATAGCTTTATTTCCGATACTTAAAATTTTCCAAAGCTCTTCAAGGTATTTATGTGTTTGCATTTTCCAAAGGTATTTTTCTTCAATATCTTTTATAATCTCTCTTGCTTCACTAAGCTCATTTGCATAATATTTTTCAATATCCCTGCTGCTCACTTTTCCATCAAAATATTTATAAGCCATTCCTATTATTCTGTTTAGAAGATTCCCAAGGTCATTTCCAAGGTCATTGTTTATTCTGTCAATCAGTGCTTTTTCACTGAAATCTCCGTCAGCCCCAAAAGGCACTTCTCTTAGCATAAAATATCTGAAATTCTCAATCCCGTAAGCATCGGCCACTTCTTTTGGATTAATTACATTTCCTTTACTTTTACTCATTTTCTCACCGTCTCTTGTCCACCATCCGTGAGCTGCGATTTTTTTAGGGAGTTCGTATCCTATACTCATCAAAAACGCAGGCCAGTAAACGGCATGGAATTTAAGTATATCTTTTCCTACGATATGAAGTTTTGCAGGCCAGTATTTTTTTACAAGAGACTCGTCCTCACTTCCGTATCCAAGGGCAGTCAAATAGTTAAATAAAGCGTCAAGCCATACATAAACCACATGTTTCGGGTCATTAATCTCTTTTGGAAGTTTCACTCCCCATTCAAAAGAAGTTCTTGTAATTGATAAATCTTTCAGTCCTTCTTCAACAAATCTAATAACTTCATTGGCTCTTGATTCGGGTAGAATAGGTTTTTTTTCTTTAAGCCATTTTAAAATTGCATCTTGATATTTTGAAAGTTTAAAAAAGTAGCTTTCTTCTTTAATAATTCTTGTAGGTTTGCCACAGTCAGGACACAGCTCATCGTTTACAAGCTGGCTTGGAGCCACAAAACTCTCACAGCTTACGCAGTAATGCCCTTCGTAATAATCCTTGTAAATATCGCCCTTTTTATACATTTCAAGAAACGCTTTTTGAACTCCTTTGATATGTTCAAGATCAGTAGTTCTTATAAATTTATCATAGCTTATCTCAAACTCGTCCCAAAGTTCTTTAAATTTTGCGCTTATTTCATCTGCGTATTCTTTTGGCGTTTTTCCTCTTTTTCTTGCCGCTTCTTCTATTTTTTGACCGTGTTCGTCAGTACCCGTAAGAAAAAATGTATCTATTCCTTTAAGTCTTGAATATCTTGCAATGGTATCGGCTATAATAGTCGTATATGCATGTCCTATATGAGGCACGTCATTTACATAATATATCGGAGTAGTTAAATAATATGTCTTACAATCGCTCATTTTTTCCCCTTATAAGTTTCTAAAACTCTGTTTATTTCATATTCACTTCCAAAAAAACAAGGTGTGGTATCGTGATAATGTTCCGCTTTAAGACTTAATAAATCTTTATGCCCGTCAACCGCATATCCTCCGGCTTTTTTATATACATATGCAAAAGGAAACACTTCAAAAAGTTTTCTAAGTTTGCCTTTTGGCTTATCAGTAGTTCCTGGATATGCGAAAAGACCGCCTTCTTTTAACAAAATCTGATGCAAATCAGGCACCATTCCACCTGAATATCTCAGTCTGTAACCTTCTTGAAAAAGAGAATCAATCATTTCTTTATGATAAGGATACCAATGTTTTTGAGTGCCTCCCGGACCTAAAATTTTACCTTTGTTTTGAAGTTTCAATTCTTTAATAAATTCAAATTCTCCCCTTTTTTCATTAAGTCTGAAAAGCTCAACCACATCTCTTGCCACAACCATCTCAACCCTTGGTCCGTATACCACATAAATCGCCGCTTTTATATTTTCTCCGTTATAACCGTTTTCATATATTCCGAAAATACTCCCTACACTCAAATCCACATCAATCAAACTGCTCCCATCAAGAGGGTCATAAGCCACCATATATTTACCTCTCTCTTTTGTAACAGGACTTTCTTTTTCTTCACTGATAATCTCTTTCACACTTGAAGTATTAAGCATATATTTTTCGACTATGGTATCGCTTATAACATCAAGTTTTACCTGAATATCACCGCTTGAATTTTGAGTTTCCACTTTTCCAGTATCCTGAGTTTTTATCGCTTCACTTATTTCTATTGCGGCTCGTTTTATATTTTCAATTATTTCGGTCATTTTTTCTCCTTTTTCTCTTTTTCCATTTTTTTACTTCCTTCTCCCTATTTTCTGCTTCCTTCTTCTTTCCTTTTTTATATATCCACCCATTCACTCATCTACCCATTCACTATATATCCACGGCGTTATTTAATACCCATTCAATTATTTCATCGGTATTATTCAAATCAAGTACTTCAATATTAGAAGGGATTTTACTTTTGTCTACACTTTCATCCACGGCAACCGCTTTTACATACCTGAAATAACTCTCATCAATATCACCTCTAAATACCGCAATTCTTGGAAGAGGAAGATATTTAAGGCCTTCTACTAAAAGAATATCAAAATCATTTATCATATTGACAATTTCATCAAGAGATTTTTGTCTGTGTGAAAAATATGTCGTTCTTGTAGGAGATGTCACTACTACTTCGGCTCCGGTTGCAAAAAACTTGTAACTGTCTTTTCCGGGAGTGTCAAATTTTGCTTTATCACTCGGGTCATTTTTAATAATTGCAAGTTTATAAGAGCTTATAAGTCTTTTTGCAATTTTTTCAATTAATGTAGTCTTTCCGGAATTACTCGGACCTGTAAATGCAACGGCTTTTCTCAATTTTAACCTTTTTTTATGAAATTTTATCAACTTTTTAGAAATTTTTCTAAAACATCATCAAAATCTTTACTCTCATACAAAAGCTTTGACGATAAATTCATCATCCATAATCTCCAAGATATATAAAATTACTATTTTTCATATTTCATCAGCTCCTATAATGGAGCCAACTCCGTATTTGAATCTTATTTTATTTATTGCCTTATTAAGATTTTTCAATTTAAAATCTTTTTCATAATCAAAAAGATTTGTAATTTCTTTAAATTTAGAGACACTAAGTCCTATCGAAATAACCGCTTCTTCTTCACTGTCCGCTTTTATAAAAAGTTCTCTCATAATCTCTTTTAGCAAAAGCTCGTTAAAAATTCTGTAAACGCTTTTATGCGCTTTTGATTTTTTGCCCGATTTATATCGAATTTTCAGATAATAAAAAGTCGGATTTACCTTCTTTTTGGCTACTAAAAACGAAAGATATCTGCAAAGTATGTAAACTCTTCTTATTAATTCTTCTCTATTGTAAACCGCATCGAATCTTCTTGATATTCCTATGCTTTTTCTAACTTCTTTTTCCTTAACTTCTTCATTGTCTTCGCCTATTATTCTTTTATAAAGAACAATTCCCAGTTTTCCCCACGAATAGAGATAATCCCTATTTTCAATCACATCTTTTAGAGTAAGAATACCTCTTTGTTTCAGTCTTTTTTCTATTCTTTTGCCGATACCCGGAAACTTTTCTATCGGAATATCTTTTATAAATTCATAAATATTATCAACCTTATAAACTCCGTTTGGTTTTGCGAAGGAAGTGGCTAGTTTTGCTATCCATTTGGCTTTTGATATTCCTATGGATATGGGAAGCGAAAATTTATCTTTTATGCTTTTTTTAAGCTGATATGCAAAATCCAAAACATCCTCTTCCTCCACCCATCCGCTTACATCTCCGAAAAATTCGTCTATACTGTATTGTTCGATTTGAGGAATATGTTTTTTCAAAAACAGTTTGAGTCTGTAAGAGAGTGTATGGTAAAGTCTGTAATCAGGAAGCAATACAATCAAATCCGGATATATTTCAAGCGCTTCTTTTAAAGTGGTGCCTGTTTTGATTCCAAGTGCCCTTGCCTCATAACTGGCCGTTACCACAATACCCCTTATTTTGCCGTTTTCCAAAAAATAGCTTTTGTCATATCCATTTTTATTTATTATGATATCCCCTGTAAAAGCCCCCTCGTTTAAATTCAAAACTTCATGTTTTTGATTTTGAAATATCTCTTTATCGTTTCTTTTTACGACTACCACTGGTCTGTTTAGAAGAGATTTATCGTTTATCCTGTGAGCGGATACAAAAAACGAATCCAAATCCATATGAAGTATCATCCTCTCTCCTTTTATCAGTTCAAATTTTTAATCCCTCCAAACATAGAACCTGCAACACTTACCACTCAAAACTCTTCTCCCATTTTCCTCTTCCCTTCTCCCATCTACCTATCTACCCATCCACTCATCCACTCATTTACCCATCCACCCATCCACCCATCCACTCATTTACCCACAATCTCTTGACAAATATTAACAAATAGATATAATTTGAGTAGGCAAATTAACATTTTGTTAAGGTAATGTAATGGATTTTGAAAAAATAATAGAAAAAATAAAAGATATTCTCTCAAATGAAATAGGAGAGAAAAAAGTACTTAATAAAGACGTGGCAAAAGCACTTGGAATAACACCTGAAAATCTTTCAATACTTAAAAAAAGAAACAAAATCCCTTATGAGGAAATAGCCTATTTCTGTGCTAAAAGAAAAATATCGATAAACTGGCTTTTGTTCGATCAGCTAAGTGACGACATAATTAAAGAAACAGAAAAGTTTGCAACGATAAGATATTTCAAAGACATAAATGCAAGTGCCGGCGGAGGGGCTTTGAATTTTGAAGAAAATTATGAAACTGTTTATATAGACAAAAAAATAATTGACAAAAATCTTGATGCAATAAACGTCATAGGCGATTCGATGGAACCTACAATAAAAGACGGAAGCATTATTTTTATAGACAGAAACGACACGAATATAAGTAACGGCGGGATATTTGTCATAAGCACACCCGCAGGTGTATTCGTAAAAAGAGTAAGAATAAAAAGCAGCGGAGAAATTGAACTTATTTCAGACAATAAAGTATACCCTCCTGAAAACCTAAAAACAGATGAGGTGAAAATTGTTGGAAAGGTAGTTAAAATATTGTCTTAAATTATTTTAAAAATCCACTTGCTTTTTGAATTATAGGTATAAACTCTTCTTTTTTATAAACCCTGCCGCCCATACTGCCTAAATGTTCGCTTGGCACCTGACAGTCGATATATTCCACTCCGTTTTCTTTTAATAAATCACAAAAATAAATCAAAGCAAGTTTTGAAGCGTCCGGTTTTAAATAAAACATACTCTCACCGCTGAAATATTTATTTATAGCAACCCCGTAAAATCCTCCGACAAGCTCACCTTCATAATAACTCTCAACCGATATTACAAAACCAAGCTCATATAATTTTGTATAGGCATCAATAAAACTTTTGTTTATCCAAGTTCCGTCTTCATGTTTTCTTTTAACTTTTGAACAGTGTCTGATAACTTCATCAAAATTTGTATTGATTTTAAAATCCCACTTTTTACTTCTTAATTTTTGTCTGAGCCTTTTTGTTGTTTTGACTTCATCGGTTTTTAAAAGCATTCTTTCATTTAAAACAAACCAGTGAAAAAGACCTTCATCGTCCTGATACCATGGGAAAAAACCTCTTGAATATCCTTCAAGAAGCCTTTTTGGATGCAAATCGTAACTTGCCCCTATAAATCCGTCTTCAAAATTTTCATAAGGGGAGGGAAAAGAAAAATCATCAAGTAAATATAAAAGAGGATTATCGCTTATTTTTATCATTTTTTCTCTTTAACGTAAATTTATCTTTAAGATAATCGATTTTAACTTCTCCTCCGCTTTTAAGCTCTCCAAAAAGTATCTCGTCACTCAAAGGTTCGACTATATTTTCTTCTATAATCCTTGCAAGAGGTCTTGCACCAAGTGATGGTGTATATCCTTTTTTTGCAAGCGCTTCTTTTGCTCTTTTAGTAAGTGAAATTTTCACTTTTTTATTATTAAGTCTCTCTTGTAATTCATCTATAAATTTATCTACAACCATAAGCACTGATTCTTTGCTTAAAGGTTTAAATCTTACAATTGCATCAAGCCTGTTTAAAAATTCAGGTGCAAAGAATCTGTGAATTGCTTCTTCTTTAAATTCACTAAACTCCTGCATAAATCCGAGATTTTGTCCTTCCCCTACTCCTAAGTTGCTTGTCATTATAAGCACTACATTTCTAAAATCGGCTTTTCTTCCGTCATTATCCGTTAAAGTTGCATTATCCATAACCTGTAAAAGTATCTGTACAATATCCGGATGTGCTTTTTCTATTTCATCAAGCAATAATACCGTATGAGGCTGTTTTCTTATAGCCTCGGTCAAAAGTCCGCCTTTTTCATATCCTACATATCCCGGAGGCGAACCTATAAGTTTTGCAACTGAATGTTTTTCCTGGTATTCACTCATATCAAATCTTAAAAAGTTAATTCCAAGAATTGAAGCAAGTTGTTTTGCAATCTCCGTTTTTCCAACGCCCGTCGGTCCTACAAAAAGAAAACTACCAATCGGTTTGTCTTCTCTTGTAAGCCCTGCTTTTTTTCTTTTTATAACTTTTACAAGCTCTTTTATGGCCTTTTCTTGACCGAAAACTTTTGCTTTTAAATTTTCTTCCAAATATTTTAATTTTTCAACTTCATTTTGAGAAGCTGATTCTTTTGGAATATTTGCGATATTCGCAACAATTCCTTCAATATCGCTTTTTGTGATAAGTTTTTTACCTCTTATTTTAAATTTTGCCCCCGCTTCGTCTATCAAATCAATAGCACTATCCGGCAAAAATTTCTCTCTTAAATATTTTTTAGCCAAAATTGCCGCCGATTTAATAGCCTCTTTTGAGTATCTCACACCGTGAAATTCTTCATATTTAGGTTTTAATCCTTCTAATATTTTAATAGTATCCTCAATGCTCGGCTCTTTTATATCTATTTTTTGAAATCTTCTGTGAAGGGCTTTGTCTTTTTCGAAATAGTTTTTATACTCTTCATATGTAGTAGCCCCTATACATCTGATTTCACCTTTTGCAAGAGCCGGTTTTAGCAGATTTGCAACATCCATCTTGCTGTCTCCTGCCGCTCCGGCTCCTACAATCATATGAATTTCATCTATAAATAAAATAGGCTCTTTTTCTTTTTTGAGCTCCTGTAATATTTTTTTAAGTCTTTTTTCAAATTCACCCCTGTATTTGGTACCTGCTATCAAACTTCCCATATCAAGTGCGTAAATTTTTTTATTTTTAAGCACTTCCGGCACTTCGCCTTTTGATATTTTTTTAGCCAGACCTTCAACCACTGCGGTTTTACCGACACCTGGTTCACCTACCAATACAGGATTGTTTTTTTTACGTCTTGCCAAAACCTGAATTACTCTGTCAATCTCTTTTTCCCTGCCTATTACATCATCAAATTTTTCCGCTTCTTTTGTAAGTTCAGTAGTAAAGGCACTCAGAGCCGATTCTTTATTTTCTTCTTTTAAATTTTCAATCTCTTTTTCCAAATCTTTTATTTCTGTTACATACTCTACAATCTCAACTTTTTCTATACCGAATTCTTTTAAAAGCTGAGAAGTGTAGCTTGTTTCATCTTCAAGGAGTGCTACAAAAAAGTCTATTTCATCGGCTATCGGTTTTCTGATACCTTGAAGATGATTTATCATCCTTTCAGTTGCTTTATGAAATGCAAGGGTTTCAGTCGGATTTACTTCTACGGGGACTTTTTCAATATATCTGTCAAGATAATAATCAAGTCCCCTTCTTATATAATCCACATCAACCCCTACATCTTCCAGTATTTCTTTTATATTTTTGTTTCTTAATAGAATATAAAAAGCATGATCAAGAGTAATGTATTCATGCTTTCTTCTTTTTGCTTCATTTATAATATCAGCTAATATTTTTCTTAAATTTTCTGTTATATTCATCTATACCTCCTCGATTCTTGCCCTAAGCGGAAAGCCGGCAGAGCGAGCAAGGGTGTGTGTTTTTTCTACTTTCATCTGTGCTATCTCATATGGATACACACCCACAACCGCACTGCCTTCTCTGTCCACTTTGAGCGTAATATTTATAGCCTCTTCTTCACTTTTATGAAATACTGTTTTTAGTATTTCAATAACAAAATCAAAAGTGGTGTAATCATCGTTTAAGAGCACCACCTTATAAAGTTTTGGAGTAATTACTTTAACATCATTCTCCACAACTACCTTAGTTGGCATTACTCTCTCCTATCATTTTCCACATCTCTTCTTCCGGAAGTATTGCAACTCCTAATTTTTTAGCTTTTTCAAGCTTGCTTCCAGGCTCCTCTCCTACAATCAGATAATCCGTTTTTTTGGATACGGAATTTGTCACATATGCCCCAAGATTTTCAAGAAGTTCTTTTATCTCTTCTCTTGGCTTACTCATAGCTCCTGTTAATACTATTTTTTTACCAAGAAAAGGAGAATTTTCAACCTCTTTTTTCTCAGGGTTTTTAGGTTGAATAAGTTCTATTAATTTTTCTATTTGATCTTTATTTACTTTTACGTATTCAGCGATTGATTTGACCATCTCTGGTCCGAAACCTTCTATTTTATAAAATTCTTCTGGGTCGTGTTTATAAAATTCCACACCGAATGTTTCGCAAATCTTCTTACTTGCAACTTCTCCTATATGCTCAATCCCAAGAGCATTTACAAACCTCCAACACTCAACCCCTTTTACTTTTTTAATCGCATTGATTAAATTTTCAGCTTTTTTCCTTGCAAATCCCGGGAGTTTTTCAAGGTCTTCAACTGTTAATTTAAAAAGGTCCGTAACATCTTTTACAAGACCTTTTTCATATAAAAGTTTTGCAACGCTCTCTCCAAGCCCTTCAATATCAAGACAGTTTTTGCTTGCAAAATAAATTATCGTATTTACAGCTCTTGCCGGACATGCTAAATTTTGGCATTTGATTATTGCACCTTCATCCAAAACCTCAGCCTCGCACACAGGACAATGTGTAGGTCTTGGGATAGGTTTTTCATCTCCTTTTCTTTTATGATATAAAACTTTTGTAATTTTAGGTATAACATCCCCGCTTCTAATTACTATCACATGGTCCCCTATTCTTATATCAAGCCTTTCAATTTCATCAAAATTATGCAAAGTTGCTCTTTCAACTATAACTCCTCCAATTTCAACAGGTTCAAGTATTGCCACAGGTGTAAGCACTCCAGTTCTTCCGACTTGAATAACTACATCTTTTACAATTGTCTCTTTCTCAACAGCCGGAAATTTAAAAGCCACCATCCATCTCGGATATTTAGTTGTATATCCTAAATCTTCAAGTAAATTAAGCTCATTAACCTTTACAACCATCCCATCAAGCATAACAGGAATATCATCCCTGATTTCAACAAATTCATTATATTTTTTATATACGCATTCCAAATCTTTTGAATCACACTCTCCTCTTTTTGGAGGCTCTTTAAATCCAAGTGAATATACAAAATCCATCATTGCTTTATAAGTTTTAAATCTGTTTATAAATTTTTCTTTATCAGCTCTATATTGCTCTTCACTCACTTCATCAGAATTTAAAACTTCCACCGGATAACCAACACCCCACGGATAAAATAAAAGAGGTCTGCTAGCTGTAATTTTAGGGTCAAGCTGTCTAAGACTTCCAGCTGCTGCGTTTCTTGGATTTGCAAATGTAGGCTCCCCTTTTTTAATTCTCTCTTCATTTAATTTCTCAAAATCTTTTTTACTTATTAAAACTTCTCCTCTTATTTCTATTAATTCTTTATAATCAATTTCAAGAGGAATCGTTTTTATTGTTTTTGCGTTTAATGTTACATCTTCTCCTATTTCTCCATCACCTCTTGTCTCAGCCCTTATTAATTTTCCGTCTTTATATACAATATTAAGACTTGCCCCGTCAAATTTCGGTTCGATATAATAACTATATTTTTTATCTCCTATTAGTCTTTTTACTCTGTTGTGCCAATCATTGAATTCTTCTTTACTAAATACATCTTCCATCGACCACATTTTTGTAATATGTCTGGCTTTTTTAAACTCATCAAGCACTACATCACCAACTCTTTGAGTCGGTGATGTTGGGTCTATTTCATCAGGATGTGCTTTTTCATACTTTTCAACTTCTTTATATAATTTATCATACTCTTCATCCGTAACCAAAGGATTATCAAGCACATAATAATAATATGCCCATTTTTTTAATGTTTTAACGGCTTTTTCATATTCTTTATGATTTCTTATCATTTTAACTCCGTTTTTTTTCTTATTGTAGCATATGAAAGCCCCGTAGTATTTAGATTATATCAAAAAAGAGAAAAAAAATCAACAAAGTTTAGTCATTGTGACTTAAAGATTTGTGACACTATTTTGCCAAATTTTTATAAAACTTACTTGAAAATTCATTATACCCTTTTTTAATAATTTATTCCAACCAAATTCGGTATAATTATCAAAAAGGATTTATATGAAAAAAATGGTTTTTTTCATTTTTGCATTGCTTTTAATTACAGGATGTACACAAGAACAGCAAAATAAAATCGGACGCTCTATTCAAAACATAACAGGAGTAAACGGAGTTGTAGACGTATATAGTGGAGGAAAACTCGTTATGAGATTTTTAAAAGTAGACAAACTCACAACCGCACACGGGACAGATGACAATGAACCAAGACCTTACAGGTTTGCATACGGTTATCTTGATAAAAACTTTAATTATAAAGTCGACCCTGACGAAAAGAAAAAACTATATTTTGAAGTGACGAATTACGAAACATATGTTTTTTACGAAAATCCTTTACAATGAAAATATTATACATTCATAGATTCGGAAGCTTTGATAATTCAAATAAATCAAAAAAATTGAATTATCCTCTTTTATCCCCGAACCTTCCTCTTTCTTCAAAAATACAATAAATATACTTGTTACAAATACCGTGGATGTATAATAAAAAATTTTATAATCTGCTTACTCTTTTTTTATCCCTTAAAACATATTTACTTAAAAATTTACAGTATTCACTGTAACACACATTGTATTTCTCTTCCACATTGTGAGTATTTTCAAATTGAAGTCTTAAATAATCTTTACCTCCGTATCTATAAAACAAAACCCCGCTGTAAAAAAATCTTTTTTTATTTAAAAATTTCACTATTTCATCAACTTCTTTCGTTTGTAAATTTATATCCGCATAAATCATTTCGGCACTAACTTTCGCACGCGAAAAAAGCAGATTAAATCTGTTTTCAAAATTTTTAATTTTTCCGTCAATTATAATTCCGGCTATTTTAAGAAGCCTGTTTTCCCATAACTTTATTTTTTTTCTTATAGGTTTTATCGATGTTTTTTTAAGTTTAATTCCTGCTTTTTTGTATCTGTTTTTTATAATTTTTTCATAAATTTTTGGAATATAAAGAGATTTAGGTGTTGTTTTAAAAAGTTTATATCCCACAAGCGTACCGGTTCTTTTTTCAAATTTTATCTCTTTTTGGGCAATAAACGAAGCTACTTCTCCAAGTTGCAAAGCCGTCTCAATCATACCGTGTTTTAAATTTGCTTTTTGAGAAAACGGATGAAACATAATCGCTTCTCCGTATATTGCAAAAAGTCCCAAACTTTTTGCTTTTTGTATAAGATAATCAAACATCTTATTCATAAGACCTCTCCCTTTAAAATCGGGATGTACCACCACAGCACCTATTTCGCCGTTATATTCATCATTAAGAGTCAAAAGAAACTGCCCTATTACCCTTCCTTCATATTCGGCAACAATCGGATAATATTTATTGCTTTTTACCATTTCATCCCAAACGGAAGGATTATAAAAATTTTTTTTATAATATGTATCTCCGTAATTTTCTTTGAAAAGTTCAACTATATCTTTTCCGTCTCCTGTTTTAATATTTCTTATAACTGCATTAAGCTCTTTTTGTTTATAAACAATGGGTGAACGTATGTTTGTAATAATATTTTGATTCATCTGTATTCCTTTAAAATCTGTGCAAAAATTTTAGCGCCGATAATCAAAGCATCTTCGTCTATATCGAACCTCGGGTGATGTTGCGGATAACATGTATCTTTTTCCTCATTACAGCTTCCCAGTCTGAAAAACGCACCTTTTACAACTTTTAAATAATTCGCAAAATCTTCTCCTCCCATTACAGGAAGTTTTAAATCCACAGCTCTTGCGTGTTTTTTAGCGGCTTTAACTACAATATCCACCATTTTATCATCATTTATAAGCTCCGGATTTCCGAATTTATATTCAAATTTATACCTTGCCCCCATACTTCTGCACACTCCTGCAATCGCTTCTTCCATCATCTCTTTTATATGCTGTCTGACTCTGTCATTCAAACTTCTGACAGTACCGGTAATTTTTACATAATCGCAAATAATATTAGCAGCTTTCCCGCCTTTTATAGTCCCCATTGATATTACAGCCGGATGAAGAGGGTCTATTTTTCTGCTTACTATATGATTAATTGAATTAATTACAAGAGAAGCGGTAAGAATAGCATCAACCCCCTCATGAGGTCTTGCCCCGTGAGCGCTTTTACCAAATATTTCTATCTCAAACATATCGGCACTAGCCATCATTTCCCCGTATTTATATCCAATCTCCCCGGTTTTTAGATAAGGATACATATGAAGCCCGAAAATCGCTTCAACTCCTTCAAGAACCCCGTCTTTTATCAAATCCTCGCTTCCGCCCTCCATTACCTCCTCAGCAGGCTGGAAAATCCCTCTTATGTTATAAGGAAGCTCATTCTTATGTTTATTAGCCGCAACCAAAAAACCGGTAAGCACCGCCGAATGACCGTCATGACCGCATGCGTGCATAATACCGTCTTTTCTTGATTTATAAGGCTTATCTCCTTCTTCTTGAATTGGCAACGCATCCATATCCGCCCTAAATGCAAGAGTCGGTTTTTTATCATCTACTTTTATATCCACAACCATTCCGTAATGATTATCAAAAGTTTTAATATCTTCAATTCCTTCTTCTTCCAAAACCGCTTTTATATAATCTCTTGTCTCTTTTTCTTCACCGCTTAAATCAGGATACATATGAAGATGCCTTCTTACTTCAATTATCAAATCTTTTAATTTATCAATTTCTTTTATTAGTTTCATTGAAGCTCCTTAATAGAGTTTATATATAAATTATAACATATTTGAGCCGCTTTGTTTAAGTTTTTTTAGTTTTTTTAAGACTTAACATTTTGTTATTATTTTAAGTAACTAAAATATCTTTTGATATTATCTCAAAAAGGAAAAAGATGGATATAATAGAACTTTTTAAAAAACTTTTAAAATTCAAATCAATCACCCCTAATGACGCAGGGGCTATGGAATTTATAAAAGATTATTTAAAAGATTTTGAAGTTATTGAGACTGAAAAAGAAGGCGTTAAAAATATCTTTTTATATAAAAAATTCGGCGAAGGAGAGCATCTTTGCTTTGCCGGTCACATAGATGTAGTGCCTCCGGGAGAGGGATGGGAGAGTAATCCTTTTGAGCCTATCGAAAAAGACGGTTTTATATACGCAAGAGGCGCTCAGGATATGAAAAGCGGTGTTGCGGCGTTTTTATACGCGCTTAAACACGCCAAAAATTTTAATGGAACACTCAGCACTCTTATTACGAGCGATGAAGAAGGCGATGCTGTATGGGGAACCAAATATATGCTTGAAATATTAAAAGAAAAAAACCTAATCCCTGATTTTGCAATAGTAGCAGAACCTACATGTGAAGAAAAGTTTGGTGATGCTATAAAAATAGGAAGAAGAGGTTCAATCAACGGTGTTTTAAAAAAAACCGGCAAACAAGGTCACGCCGCATATCCTGAAAAATCAATAAACCCTATTCATAAAGTGGCACAGGTTTTGCATAAAATAGCGGGAGTGGATTTAGACAGTGGTGATGAGTTTTTTGCACCAAGTAAATTTGTAGTAACTGATATTAGAGCCGGTATGGAAGTTACAAATGTTACTCCGGGAGAGCTTAAAATGATGTTTAATGTCAGAAACAACACTCATACCAATAAAGAAAAAATCAAAAATTTTATACACGAACATTTTAAAGATATGAATTATACTCTTGAACTTAAACAAAGTGCAAAACCTTTTATTACCAACCCGAATACAAAGGTTGTCAAAACGCTTGATGATGCAATAAAAAAAGTTACGGGTATTACACCTAAACACTCAACTGCTGGTGGAACAAGCGATGCAAGATTTTTTGCAGAGTATGGCGTAAAAGTTGTTGAATTCGGAGTCAAAAACGATACAATTCATGCACCAAATGAACGTACCAGCAAAGATGAAGTTATTAAATTAACAAAAGTTTTTGAAGAGACAATCAAAAAATGGAAATAAATATACGCTTTAAAGGCTTAAAATGAGAAAAGTTTATGAACTTAAAAAAGGAACCAAAATTTTTCATAATGAAGAAATTATTACTTTTGAAGAAATAAGAGGGGATAAAGCCGTTTTTTATAACGAATGGGGAATTGAATATATTTTCCCCGATTTTTTGGATATTGACGAAATAGGAGAAATTATCGAAGATATTTATATTTACAAACCAAGCGAAAACTACCCTACTCTTTTTTAAAATCTATCTTTACGACTTCACCGAATTTAAGTCCGTTACCGATTAATTCAACTTTATAACTTGTAATATATTTAGAGTCAGTAACATTCCATATTTTGCTTATTTTAAAATTGCTTTTTTTACCGTTAATATAAATTTTTTTATTTTTTATTTCATCAATTTTTTCAATTGGAACATAAATATCAAGTTTTTGTTTTGAAATGTCATATCCGAGAGCCAAATCTCTTCCAATGTTTACATAATCTCCCTTTTCAACATCAACAGAATATAAATAACCGCTGAATATGATATTTTTTTTATCCAAAATATCTTTTATTTTGTCTTGTTGAGTATACAGAGAACTTAACTGATTTTGTAAATTTAACAGCTGGTTTTCTGCCGAAATGTAATCAAAAAATTTCATATCTTTTTGCTCAATTGATTTTGATTTTAACTGTTTATATTTTTCATAAAGAAGCTTTTTTCTTTTTACAATTTCTATTTGATTTTTTATCTGTTTTTTTAAAATTTCTATCTGATTTTCAATGCTTTTAAGCTCGCTCCTCTCAACTGTATCATCAAGTTTTACAATAAGTTTATTTAAAATTTCTTTCCCTTCAAAATTTTTAGCGCTTTTTATCACAATTCCGTTTACAGCCGCTTTTATATGATATGTATGAATAGGCTCAACTTTTGCTTCATAAGCAAACAAAACAACCGAAAAAAATAACAATAAATATCTCACTTTTATCCTTTCATATCGATTTTACACCGCCTGTTTGGAAACTTTTTCGAATTTTTCACTATCTCCTTCTATAAACGCCCTTACTATTGGATTTTTTGAATTTTTAAACTCTTCAACAGTGCCGTATTCGACAATTTCGCCATTATACAATAAAGCCACGTAATCCGCACTTTTAAACGTCTCTTTCAAATCGTGAGAAATTACAACACTTGTCATATTATGTTCTCTTGTAAGTTTTTCTATCATTTTTGTAATTCTGTCACTTATAATAGGATCAAGTCCGCTTGTAGGCTCGTCATATAAAACATATTTAGGTTTAAGAATAATAGCTCTTGCCGTAGCTGCTCTTTTTCTCATACCACCGCTTAGCTCATGAGGAAATAAATAAGCAACTCTATTTGCTTCAAGTCCAACCATTTCAAGGGTTTTAAAAACTTCGTTTTTTATTTCGTTTTCTTTTAGCTTAGTATGTTCTCTTAAAGGAAAAGCCACATTGTCATATATATTCATACTATCAAACAAAGCGCCTTCTTGAAATGTAAATCCTACTTTTTTTCTTATTTCATATAAAGTTTTCAAATCGGCTTTTCCTACATCAACACCATCTACCAAAATTTCTCCCGATGTAGGTTTGAGAAGTCCTACGATATGCTTGATAATTGTCGACTTTCCCTGACCTGAGAGTCCTAAAATATAAGTTATTTTATTATCATAAATCGTTAAATTGACATCTTTTAAAACTTCTTTCGTGCCAAAAACCTTTCTTAAATGTTTTATCTCAATCATTAAAACCCTTGAATTTTTTAAATATTTTATCAAAATAATTTAAACTGATATTAAAAACAGAGGTTTAAATTGTAAAATTTAATATTATTGTCTAATATTTTAGGCAAAGGTTTATACGATAAAAAAACCAATATTAATAAATTAAGACAAGAAGTTGGAATGGTTATACTATATTATGCAAGTAATGGGTTTTGCAAGGGAAGTTGGAGAAAGAACTATATTTATGTATGCATAAGAAATTATTGAATAAACACTCGTAAAATTTTTCACAATCATTAAAGCAATAAAGCAAAAAAATTTAAGCGAATTTTTACATCATCAATTGAATAAAATTCAATCCTTTATGTTGTAGTGCAATTCAATTCCCTTACTCGTAGTCACAAACCCTTTTATTATTATTTTTCCTTCATGCACCATTTTATGGTGTTTTTTACAAAGAGGAATAAGATTATATTTGTGATTTATTGGCATATGATTTATAAAACCTTCTTTTGCCTTTTCTTTTTCTTTTATATGATGCACATCTTCCACCACTGCCCCGCATATTGCACAAGTAGAGATAAAAAGATTTTTATTATAACGTGAGCGTTTTTTCTTAATTAAAAGTTCAAGCTCATTATATTCGTTTGTTAGTTTTTTTCTTATATTCTCAGCAGTTTTCAAAAATTCTTCATCCATATATATCGATTTTGCAAATTCAAGTCCATATACACTGCTTCCACTTCCATCTTTAAGTTTCCTGTCATAAATAAGTTTTTCCCCGTCAAAATAGACTTCAAGATGTTTTGCCACAACGTTTGGCAAATTTTTAATTTCATCCAAATCCATCAGCTGATGGAGATGAGTGGCAAATACAAATTTTATATGTTTTTTTGAAAGTTTAATTACAGCACTTGCTACAATACTTAAAGCAGAAAGCGTCTCAGTCCCATGTGCAATCTCATCACCAAGAACCAAAGAATTTTCATCAGCTCTTTTGAAAATGTTTTTAAGTTCTAACATCTCGACAGCAAAAGTAGAAAGCCCTTTTGAGAGATTATCTTTTGCCTCAATTCTTGTAAAAATTCCCTTAAAAGGCTTATATTCCATCTCACTTGGTACAAAAAAACCGCTTTGTGCCAAAAATATTGCAATTCCAACACTTTTCATAAGCGAACTTTTTCCTGAACTATTTATACCATACAAAAGCATACCGTCAAATTCACTAAAATCAACATCATTTGGCACATAAACACCGTTTTCCTGATTTGCTTCAATCAATGGATGTCTTAAACCATTTAAAACGGTTTTATTTGATATTTTTGGTCGGAAATATTTTCTCTCTTTTGCAGTTTTTGCAGATGATATAGCTACATCGATTTTTGCTATTTCACTTGAAAAATCATCTAAAAAATCAAATTTTCTCTCAATCTCACCAAGTGTTTCAAGATATAATTTTGATGTTCTTTTTATTATTTTACTCTCTAATGCCAAAATCTTTTCACTCAGCTCATCTATAATATCCCCGGTTATTTTTACGGAATTTGTCAGATGTTTTATATTCAAATCTTTAAAAAATATATTTTTGTTATCCACTTCCATAAATGTATCAACAAATCTGTTTTTAATCAGATTAAATCTGTTTTTCGTCAGTGTAAGATAATGTCCTTCTTTATCCAAAATTCCAAGTTCTACCTTTACATCCCCAAGTGATTCTATCTTTTCTTTTATTTTGTTCATTTCATTAACATAATAATTTCTCTCTTTAACCAATTCATCAAGTTCTTTATCAACTCCTTCTTTAAAAAAAGATTCTTTGATGTCTTCAAGTTTTACATTTACTTTATCAAGCTCGAAATTATTTTCAAGATAGTCTAAAAAATTATCAAGTTTTGTTGTTTTTTTACGAAGCTTGATATATATTTCAATCCCTGCTTTCAAAGACGAATATAAAAAATTAATCTCAAAAGGATGAAGCCTTTTTATTTTAATTTTTCTGTTTATTTTTTCTATATCATAAATTTCTTTTAAATATTTTTCAAATTCTTTATAACGGTTAAGCATATACTCCACTGCTTTATATCTTTTATTTAACTCATCTTCATCAAAAATCGGATTGTAAAGCCTCTCTTTTATAAGACGTCTTCCCATTGGTGTTTTGGTTTTATCAATAAGTTTTAAAACTTTATTTATTTCAAGCTGTTTTATCGGATTGTTTCCAAGATAGACAAATTTTTCATCTTCAATAATTTGCGGCTCTTTTAATTTATTTAAAAGATTTTTATTATGTGTCAATACAAATTCAAGTAAAATTGCAAGCGCTTCCGTAATTAGGGGATATTTTTCAAGATTCATAACCTCTATTGGACTTAGTAGACTTTGAATATTATAAACTCTTTTAAAAAGCTCGTTTTGATACTCTATTTTCATCCTCGTTTTATTAATTACTATATTTTTACCGTCAAGTTCTAAATAATTTATAATTTCATCACATTCTACATTTTTTAGAGTTAAAATTATTTCATTGCTTTTATATGTTTGAAGAAGCCTAAAAAGTTCATCCAAAGCAAAAGTTTTATCCTCTTTTGTAGAATAATTCTCATATACATAACTTTTACCAGTATTTAGGTCTATATTTGCAAAACCGACATGAAAGGCACTATACTTTTCAATTATTATACTTGTTACATAATTTTCTTCTGACTTTGAATATTCAATATTTACACCGGGTGATATAATTTCACTAAGATATCTTTTTACATTAGGGGGAGTTCCTTTTTGTTTAATAAGAATAATTGTATATTTATTCTCATCAATAAGTCTTTCAAGATACCTATCAAGTGCGTGATTTGGAAAACCAGCCATTAAAGGGTTTTTGACATCAATTTCAGGAATAGATTTATTCTTTTTCGTTAACTGTATATTTAATACATTTGCAATTTCTCTAGCCTTTCCCACACCTTCTGCCTCATACGTTTCAAAAAAAGTCCCTACTTCCATTAAAACAACAGCATTAGGATAAAGAGAGTCAAAATACCTTTGAATTTCAAAATATATTTCAGTCAAAAGCTTTTTAGAATTAAGAAGTTTATTAATATCCATTTTTGCCTTTTTTATATATAATTATATCAAAAAGGAATTTAATGAAAAAGTTACTATTTATGGGAATTTTAATATCATTTAGCTTTGCATTTAACTGGAATACGGTTGTTGGATTTTTTAAAAAAACGGTAAATACTCTCAGCTATACAATAGAAACAAGTGGAATTAATCCAAGAGTTTATGAATTTGACACTCAAGGATATCCAAGAATGCATTGTGTTGTAATTTTTAGAGATGACCCAAGAACATCTCCTGCAATGCAATGTATCGAAACAAGACCGGAATACATTAAAATGAATGAAAAATTAGCTAAATAAAATCTCAACTCCTCTGACTCTTCCACCTAAATCTTTAAAAAACTCATATTGACAATCAAAATTTTCCAAAAATTCACTTAAAGGCTTCTTTTGATTATAGCCAATTTCAAGTATCAAATGCTTAATTTCAAATTTAAGTGCTTTTTTTATAATATCTCTTACAATATCAAGCCCATCCTCTCCACCAAAAAACGCAATATCTGGCTCATATTCATTTGGCTTTTGCCAAAAATTTTCAACATATGGAGGATTTGCCACCAAAATATCTGCGCTTTCATTAAATAAATCGCATTTTTTAAATTCAATTTCAACACCATGCATTTTTGCATTTTTCTTAGCAACTTCCAAAGCCAAATCACTTATATCCGTAGCTATAACTTTTGCATTAGTATGTTTTGCAATCTCAATTGCAATTACCCCGCTTCCCGTGCAACAGTCTAATACCTTATACTTTTCACTTTTCACTTTACACTTTTCATTTATAACCTCTATTGCCCTCTCAACCACGACCTCAGTATCATCCCTTGGAATTAAAACACCTTCTTTAATATAAAACTTATCTCCATAAAAATAAACCTCTTCAAAAATATACTCAATCGGATATCCGCTATCAATCTTTTTTTTAATTTCAAAATACTCTTTTGGCACTTCCAAATTATCATTCAAAAATAGCCATGCTTTATCTTTATTAAAAAGTTTTTCAAGAATATAACTTCCATTTCGCTCTTTTAAAACATCTTTAATTTTCAATTTATTTTTATCCCCCCATCAGCTATAAGTTTTACAACTTCAAATTCACCTTTAACATTTCTAAATTTATAAATATCAATATCATCAACATCTACAAGCGGCAAATCAGGAGTGACATAAATAACTCCAAGACCTTTTTCATTTACAAATTCTTTTAAAAGTTTTTGATTTTTAGTAGATAGCACACTTACCTCATCTAATATCAAAAATAAATCGGCTTTCTCTTTAATAAATAATTCTAAAAGACTTACAGCAATTGCTATTTTTAAAAGTATACTACCTCCTGTTGAGCTTTCATTTTTAATTATTTTTAAAACATTTTCTTTTTCATTCTCTATAAATTTAACACTTATTTCAATTACATCAATAAGCGAAAAACTCTCTTTATTAACTTCTTTTTTAATAAATCCTAAAAGCTCTTCAACTTTTTTTAATTTTCTTTCACTATCACTTCTTTCAAAAAACTCATTTTCATTTTCAATTATCATAAACTCTTCTATGATTTTTCTAATATCTTCAAATACTTTTAAAATATTTCTTTTGCTCTCTTCAATTTCAATTTTTATATTTCTAATAATTCCAAAGTCAATTTTGCTTAAATTTTGATTTATTCTTCTTACCTGATTTAAAAATTCCTCTTTACTTCTCTCAAATCCTTCAAGTTTTTTACTTAAAAGCCCATCAAGTATATTTTTAAGCTCTTTCATTTTAGCTTTTTTAAGCACTTCAAACTTTTTATTTTTAAATAGATACAATTCATCAACTTTTTCAAGCTCCTCAGGCAGTAAATCAGCAAGTTTTTCAAGAATAAAATTCACATCAAGCCCGTTTATTGAAAATGCAATTAAAGAAGTTTTTATATTACTCGCCACTTCTTTAAATTCAATTTTCTTTTCACTCAAAAGTGATTTTTTTACTCTGTAATCATTTATTAAGTTTTTCAAAAACTCATTTGTAGGAATTTTCTCTTCACTTAAAGGAACTTTTTTAACTTCACTTATACCATCTTTTATAATGTCAAGTTTTTCATTTAATTCTTTAACTTCTTTTTCAAAAGCTAAAATTTTTGCATCCACTTTTGCAAAAAGTTTTTTTGAAAATTCATCAATCCTATTTAAATACTCCTCATATTTTTTTAATTCATTCTCTTTATCTTTTAAAGAATCAATCAATTCTTTTCTCTTTTTAAATTCCTCTAAAAAAAGCTCACTTTGTTTAATTTTATTTAATCTCTCTTCAATATCTTTAATCTCTTTTTCAATTTCATTAATTCTTTCATCTTTTGAAATTTTATTTTTTTTGATATTTAATTCATTTATTTTTTCATCAATAAGTTTTTCTTTAATTTTAAATTTTTCAACAAGCTCATTTCTTTTTTCTCTAAATTCAGCATCTTTTTGTTTTAAAAGCTCATTAATTTTTTCTTTTTGCTCTTTTTTAAGTCTTTTAATTTTAATTCTTATTTCATTAATTTGATTGTTTAAAGATTTTATCATTTCATCTATTTTTTGGATATTCAATTTAATAAGCTTAATCTCTTCATTTTTTATCTCTTCTAACTTTTTAAACTCAATATTTAATTTTTCATTTAAATTTTTTATCTCTTCATCAATTTCTTTAAATCTTTTTTCAAAATCTTTAATCTTTTCTTCATTTACTTCAATAACTGAATTTATTTCAATCTCTTTTGATTTTAACTCTTTTTTTAATATTTCAATTTTTTTATCTTTTTCTTCTTTTAAAGATTCTTCAAGAAGATTTAACCTTTTTAATTCTTCTTCTGCTTTTGCCATAGTCGGAATTGTTTCAAGTTTTGTAGTATCTACTTTAATTGCACACACAGGCTCATTTATTATTTTTGGTTTTAAATCTTTAATATCCATACTCAAAAGTTTTTTATCAATCAAAGGATACAAATCCTCTTCCCAGCCTTCAACATTTTGATTTAAAAACTCTTTAAATGAATTAGGAATAGTTTTTAAAATATTTTTATAAAAAATTCTTTTTTCTTCTATTTTTTTAATCTCTTCATCAAATTCTCTTAAAATATTCTCTTCTTTTTCTTCGTAATCTCTTTTTATATGTTTTAACTCTCTTTTTAAATTATAAATCTCATCCATCAATTCATCTTTTTTAGCTCTTAGAGATTTTTTTTCATTAATTAATTTAATTTTTTCATCTTCAAAAGCATTTTTAATTTTTTCTTGTTCAATATGGTATTTTTCATTTACTTTTTTAATTTCATCATTTAACTGTTCTTTTTCATCAAGTTTTTTTTCTATCTCTTTTTTGATATTTTCAATCTCAGTTAAATAATCATTCTCTTTATTTAAAAATTCCTCTTTAATTTTTTCAATTTTCTCTTCATAAATCTCTTCTAAATTTCTTTTTAAAACAATCTCTTCTTCTTTTAATCTCTCTTTTAAAATTCTTTTTTCTCTTTTGTTTCTTTCAATCTCTTCATCAATCTCATCTATTTGACTTTTTATCCCTTTAATCAGCTCATTTAATGAAGTTCTAAGAGCAATTAATCTTTTTTCCAACTCTTCTTTTTTAGCTACTTCACTTCTTGCATTTTGTAATTTTTCAATACTAAATTTCTCTTTTAAAGATTTTATCTCTTCAATAATCTTTTTTAAATCAAAAATTTCATTTTTAATATTCTCTTCTAACGCTCTTATTTTTTTCTCAAAAAGCCCGTATTGCTTTCTTTTTTTATTGATTTTTCTCTCAATCTCTGCAATTTTTTTTATAAGCTCATCAACTTCTTTCTCTTCAATTTCTTTACGATAAGCTATTTTTGCAAGCAGGGTTTTAACTTCTTCATCTAAATTTAAAAGCGTATTTTTTAAATCATATAATTTTTCTATGTTTGAGAATTGATTTTTAAACCTGTTATAAAAAACAAAATATTTTCTAAAAATAGAAATTTCATCTAAGAAATTTTCATAATCAATCTCACCCGCCTCAACCCTATCAAGTGTTGTAAAAATAACCTCTTTTATAGAATTTGCATCAAAAACGGCTTTGTTTACATTAAAAATTTTATTGTAAAGATTTATAAAAGTATTGTAATTTCTAATGGTTGTTAGTTTAAAATCAAGATGTTTCCTATCAAGCCCGTAAATTATTTTTTTATACTCTTCATTTGTAGGAGGAGAATATTTTAACTCTGCGCTTTTTGCATAATTTATCATACTCTCAAAGTCATTAGTATCAACCTCTTTTACATTAAATTTTTTCTTACTGAAAATCCTTTTAATTTCCCCTCTTTTTTTATACATCAATACAAAATATTCTTCAAACTCATAAACAATAAAAGAGTTGTCATACTTAAAATAAAAATTCTTAAAACTCTCTTTATTAGCATCAATTCCAAGAGCTTTTACATCGGAGTTGTAAAAAAAGTGAATTGCCCTTATTGCAGTTGTTTTACCGCTTCCGTTATCCCCTACAAAAAATATGTTTTTTTTGCTTAAATCAATCTCAGCATAAGGAAAGTTTGCCGCATTAAAAAAATATATCTTTTTCATTCTTCTCCTTCAACTAAATCTACAATATCAAGATAATAATCGATTGCATTTAAAACAAGATATTCATCTTTGTTTTTAGATTCAATTACATAATTTCTATCAAGCAAATTAAAAAGTTTTTCGGTAATTTCCATCAAATCATTTGTATTAAAAAGGTATTTAATAATTTTTTCATCTTTTTTTGAATCAAATCTTTTTATAAATTCACTCTTTTTAATTTTATGTCCTTTATCAAGATGGACAAAAACTTTTTTAAGCTGAGCTATTGCCAAAATTACATTTTTATGAGAATTAAAAAATTTCTCTTCTTCATCCGCTTTTAATTCTTTACTCAAATAGAAATATCCATTCTCTCCAACAAGATAAAATCCAAGCCTATTAAGCAAAGCATTAAATGAATTAAAATTATCTTCATCAAGTAGATACATTGCTTCATTTTTATATTTTGAAGAATTAAGAGAAATTATCACTCCTTTTGATAAAACATCAAAAATCACTTCTTCCATTTTACAACCTTTACATTAAATTCATTATACTCTTTTTCATATGCAAGATATTTGTCATAATGATTAAGTATATACACAAATACCCTCACACTCTCATTTAAAAGCTCTTTATCAATTTCTCCCACATATTCAATAATGCTTTTAAAAATATCTTCACTTCCTCTTATAAATTTTAAAAGATTTTTTAAATCGATTAAATTTATAACCTCTTCAAATGTCCTTACTTCACTTTTTTTAATAATCTTTTCTTTTTTAATATCTCCTATTATTTTTTTGATTTTTGAAGTGTTTATATAAGCAGTATCAGGAAGAGGCGTTATTTTTTGTTTATAAACAAATCTTTTACTCATTAAAAAATTATCAATTTTTTTATTTTCGTTTATTATATCGCCTGCAAGTTTAAAAAGTTTTTGATTAAATCTTCTTTTTCTCTCAGTTTGAGCGATAAATTCTTGAAGTCTTTTTAAGTAAGAGTCAATATTTTGATTAAGCATCACAAGCTCAAATAAAATATCTTTTATAAATTCACTAAATTCTTCAAACTCCAAAAACGTCTCAAATACAAAATAAATTTTTTCATTCTTATCCATAATTTCGGTTATTCTATCAAGTATGCTTTTAGCTTCTTTAATCAAAAAGTCAAGCTCACTTTCAGCATCGTTTTCCAAATTTTCAATTAATGCTTTTACTCTTTTATCCCTGTTTTGCATTCCCTGATAAATTTTATTTAAAAGCTTTATAATTAGCTCATAAACGCTATTTGAATGTTTTAATTTATACTCTTCTTTTAAAG
>JALVVX010000032.1 GCA_027038555.1 Nautiliaceae bacterium
CTTTCAAAAGTTTATAAATTACTTCATTAGCTTCGTTTTTTCCCAAAGATTTTGAAATCAAATAATGAATGGTATCAATACTTGAAGCGCACAGATAACCTTTTATTTTATTATTTTCAACTGCACTAAATAACCGGTATATTTCCTTAAAAAAAGGCTCCCTTTCCAAAAAGAAATCAAGTACTACATTTATATCAAACAAAATTTTCATAAATATTTATCCTCTATATGTTTACAAAAATCATCTTTATTTAAATTTTTACCTTTTAAAATTCCCGCAAGAGAATTAGTAACAGGTGCACTTTCTTCTTTTTCGAGCAGTGATTTAAAAAATTCATTTACAATCTTAGAAACACTCGTATTTTTTGATTTAGCATATTTTTTTATTCTTTCAATCAATTCTTTCTCAGAATAAAGTGTTATTTTAGTATTCATCTTTTGCCTTATAGTTTTTCAAATATTATACGACAAATTTAGTATAATTTCAACAAAAAGGACTGAGTTGTATTTAGTAAGCGAAGAAAGACTTAATAAAATGAAAAAAATTCTCCAAACGAGACAGGATACTTTAAGGGTATTTATGGATTATGTATATTCTCCGCATAACCTTGCAGCAATTGTCAGGACATGTGATGCTGTAAATATCGGAAAACTCTATTACAGACATCAAAAACAGGTACGCTTAAACAATGAAATTACAATGGGAGCCCATAAGTGGATATTTAACGAATACATTGAAGATATTGAAAAATTTTATCAGGATATTAAATCCGAAGGCTATCAGGTGGTTGTAACGCTTCTTGATGAAGATACGGTGGATTTTAGGGAAGTGGATTATACCAAACCGACATTGGTGGTACTTGGGAATGAAGTTGACGGGGCAAGTGAAACAAGCATAAAATATGCTGATAAAAAAGTAATAATCCCAATGTATGGAATGAGCCAGAGTCTTAATGTCTCAGTTGCAAATGCTGTAATCTTGTATGAAGCCCAGCGCCAAAGAGCCGCAAAAGGAATGTACGAAACACCTCAGCTCTCACAAGAAACAATAGAAAAAACCCTCAAAAAATGGGCTTATGATGATATTATAGAAAAGGAATTAAGAAGAGTTAAACATAAAAATTAATGCTCTTTATCTAAATCCCTCCATGCCTTATTGGCATCTTGTTTTTGTTGATAGATTGAATTATCTTTTTTTATAATAACCTTTGAACCACATCCCGTAAAAATAAAAATACCAAGTCCTATTAAAAACAATTTTTTCATATTTCCTCCTAAAATTCAATTATTCTTCCTACCCCTCCCGGAATATAATTTTCTCTGTAAGCTTCTTTAAACATTTCAATAGCCAAATCTCCCGTGCAATGAGTCGGAGTCACATACTCAACTCCTAAATTTTTCATCTCTTTTACAATTTCAATTATCTCTTCTTCACTGCTTCTCATAAGATGAAATCCACCTATTGCATAAAGGATAGGTTTGTTTAAAATCTCTTTTGCCCTTTTTACTATATTTGTTATCCCTGGATGAGAACATCCCACCACAACAATACCAAATTCTCCTTCATCTATCACTAAACTATGCTCTCCAATAGGATGCATTACGCCCGTGGAATAAAAATTATCAAAAAGTTTTCTCGGATATTCATTTATTACTTTTACTTCCTTGCTAAGTCTTTTTAAATCTCTAATATAAAGCGAAGATAGACTATCGGGCAAATAAAGAATTAAATTTCTATTTACATCAACAACAGAATCAATTCCTCCTATATGGTCCCAATGAGGATGGGATATAAAAAGATATTCCAACTTTTCAATATCAAATCCCATCTTTACCATATTTCTAATAAGAGCTCTTCCATTGCTTCCTGTATCAAATAAAAAATTGTCATTTATCATACAAGAAAATCCCCAAAAGCTCTCTAATTTTTCATTTGCTTTGTAGTTATCAAATACTATTGAAAATCTCACTTTTTATCCCTTATTACCTTAAAAGCACCACCATCGCACTTTTTAATTTCAAATTTTAAATCATCAAAACTTTTACCATAAAAATTTTTGACGCATTCAAATTCTTCAACAATTTCAAGATGTTTTTCAAACCACTCTTCGTGTTCACTTACTAAATTATCAAACAGCATTTTTTACTTTATATCTAAATTTTTTACCCGCCCACATAGGTTTAATATCTCCTACAATATAAGGAGCAATCCATTCTTCTTCTATAAGTTCAACTTGTCTTTCAGGCAGATTCAAATTAAAGTTTTCTCTTGCGTTATCGCTTATAAATTTTTGAAAAGTCTCATTATCTCCTTCAAAAAATTCGGCAAGTGCCGGCAGTATCACAGGAGCAGAAAATACTCCGGCGGCTCCTTTTAGTTTATTTTTAATCGGATGAGGTGCTGAATCGCTTCCGAACATAATTTTTTTATGTCCGCTTTTTACAAATTTTTGAATTTCCATTTTATCTTTTGGTGTTTTTATAATTGGTTTACAAAAATAGTGAGGATTAAGCATTCCGCCTGCCACATCATCAAGTGTAAGAAGCAGATGATGAAGTGTTACAGTTGCATATAAATTTTCATATTCATCAAGCAAGCTAAGCAAATCAGCAGTTCCAACATGTTCCATTATGACTTTAAGTTTTGGAAAATCAATAGCTAATTTTTTATAAACAGCTCCAAATTCTCTTTCCCTATCAAGCACAAATCCGTTTGTTTCACCATGAACTGAGAGAGGAATATCAAGCTCTTGCATAATTTCAAGCACCGGATAGATAGCTTCTATTGATTTAACTCCGTTTTCAGAATTAGTAGTAATTCCCGCAGGATAAAGCTTTATAGCAAAAATATCTTCTGAAAGGTCTAAAAGTTCTTCTTCAGTATATTCTCTCATAAAAAGATTCATAAGAGGAGTGAAATTCTCGCTATTTTCTAAGATTTCGGCTTTGTAACTTTCAAGTTTTTCTCTGTTATCCACAGGAGGAATAAGATTTGGCATTATAACAGCCGCGGCAAACTGATTTGTGGTATAAGGAATAACATCTTTTAGTATTTTACCTTCTCTTAAATGCAGATGCATATCAATTGGAGTATTAAGTATCATAGTAAGCCTTTTTTATAATTATAAAACAAATTTTATATCTTTGTGCTGTTGAAGTCTCTTAAAAAACTCATTTCTTTCTTCTTCGCTTGTTACATACGCTTCAAATTTTTGTGAATGGTATTTACCATGTGAATTGTTATCTTCCACTTTACATTCCTGATTGTCAATACACTCTTTCACAGCCGCCCTCATTTTTTCTTTATCTTCTCCTATTATTCTAAATCCCCACATTCTCGGATATTCTATTTTTTTTTCATTAGACATATATACTCCTTTTTTATATTAATTATATCAAATTTTTAAGGAAAGTTTAAGTTTTAAAAGAAGGAAAAGTGAGAAGTTAAAAATTCCCGTTTTTACATAAAGTAAACTACCGGGACTATTGTAGGATATTTTTTTGTTTTTCTAAACACATGCTTTCTGATGACGTTTCTAAGTTCGTTTTCAAAAATTCTGTTTTTTTCATATACATAATCTTTTGCATGGTCTATATAATTTACAAGCAAATCTTCCATCTCTTTTGCAAATACTTTATCTTCTTTATCCGCAATAATTCCGTATGTAGTAACCCTAGGTCTTGCTATAAGTTTTTTGTTTTTCTTATCAACCTGGGCTACTATCATAATAATACCCTCATTTGCAAGTTTTTGTCTGTCAATTACCACATCATTTTCAATCTGTTCGTTAATTTGATTGTCTATATAAATTTTTCCTGTCGGAACATTTTTAACTTTTCTGACTCTTTTTGGTGTTATTTCCCACTGTTCCCCATCTTCCATCACAAAAATATTTTCTTCCGGAATATCTACACTCAGAGCCGTTTCTCTGTGTTTCATAAGGTGATTGTATTCACCGTGAACCGGGAAGAAATATTTTGGTTTAGTAAGTCTTAACATAAGTTTTTGCTCTTCCTGGCTTGCATGACCTGAAACATGAATTTCACTGAAATCATGATATGCTACTTTTGCACCCTTTTTCATTAAAAAGTTAATAAGCTGTGATACAGTAGGTTCATTTCCAGGAATTGCTTTTGCACTGATAATAATCTGGTCGCCTTCTTTAATTTTTACGTGTCTGTGCTCATCAATAGCCATTCTATAAAGCGCGCTCATACTCTCACCCTGGCTTCCTGTCGTAATAATCAAAATCTCTTCGTCTTGGTATTTTCCTATTTCATACGGGTCTATAAAAATATCGCGAGGAAGTTTTATATATCCTAAATCCATTGCTACATTCAGGTTTTGTTCCATACTTCTTCCGATAATACATACTTTTCTTCCAAATTTAATACCCGTAGCAATTGCCTGATAAACTCTATGAATATTGGAAGAGAATGTAGACATAATAACTCTTCCTTTTGTTTTCATAAATAAATCTTCAAATGTTTTTCCAACTACACTTTCACTTGGAGTTACTCCCGGTTTATATGAATTCGTTGAATCACTAAACAGAGCCAATACGCCTTTTTCTCCATAATATGCAAGTCTGTGTAAATCAGGTGCATATCCGTCAATTGGTGTATGGTCTATTTTGAAATCACCTGTATGGATAATAGTCCCAACCGGTGTTTGAATAGCAAGAGAAGAAGCGTCAATAATTGAATGGGTCATATGAATCCACTCTATTTTAAAATCCCCTATTTGGATAGGGGTTCTTTTTTTTACACTTCTAAAATAACTTCTATATTGAAGAAGTTTATGCTCTTTAAATTTGTTTTCTATCATTGCAAGAGGCAAACTTGTCCCATAAATTGGAAATTGCATCTCTTTAAATAGATATGGAACTGCCCCGATATGATCTTCATGACCGTGAGTAATAATAAGACCTTTAATTTTATGTCTTATTTCTCTAAGATATGAAAAATCAGGAATTAAAATATCAACTCCGTGCATATCTTCATTTGGAAAGCTCATCCCACAATCAATTACTATCGCGCTGTTTTCTGTTTCAAGAACCGCGCAGTTTCCGCCTATTTCATCAAGACCTCCAAGAGGAGTAAATTTAACCCATCCTTTTGAATTTGTATCTATTTTATTAAAACATGAAAGTCTTGATTGATGTATTTTTTCATTTTCATCAAATGCTTTGTTTAAATCTTTAAACCATACAAAATTTTTAGGGTCTATTTTTTTATTTTGTTGTTGCATCGGATATTTTTTTTGAGGTCTGTTACCATTCTTTTTTATATTATTTTGATTATTTTGCGAATTAAAAATCTTTTCATTTTTTCTTTCATAATTTGAAACTGTTTTTTCAGTTTCATTTTTCAAATTCTCTTCTACTGTATTTTTAATTGCTTGTTCAAGATTTGTTTGTTCTTTTTCCATCTTTACTCCTTTCTGTGGCCAATTCAGAAAAGAGCCGGAAAAAAGCAGAGCCGTCAACCTGGTGAGGTCTTACAGTGTCTTTAAGTTCGAACTTGGAAGGGTCGAACTTGTAAAGAGCAGATAAATTTTTTTTGAGTGTTTTTCTTGGATTGGCAAAAGCCACTTTTAAAAATTTTGCAAAATTCTCATCATAAGTATCTTTGAATTTTTCAAATAAAATCACACTGCTTGTCACCTTCGGAGCAGGTACAAATGCTCCGGGAGGCACATCAAAAAGTTTTTTTACATTTGCAACACTCTGTGCCAAAATCGCTAATGAAGAATAATTTTTATCACCAGGTTTGGCTGAAAATTTATCTGCAACTTCTTTTTGTATCAACACTAATATATTTTGAGCGTTTTTATCTTTTAGCGCTCTTAGGATTATATTCGTAGCAATATAGTATGGCAGATTTGCTATTAAATCATATTTTTCTTCTGCCAAACTATTTTGCCAATAATCCAAAACATCACCACATTTTAATTCTAAATTTGGAAATTTTTCTTTCAAAATTTCACACAAATCTCTATCTATTTCTACTGCCAGAACTCTTCTTTTTTCCAGCAACTTTTCTGTTAAATCGCCTAACCCAGGCCCAATTTCTATTACAAGATTTTGTGTATTGGGCATCGATTCGACGATTTTGTTCAAATAATGTCTATCTTTTAAAAAATTTTGGCCAAACTGTTTCTTTGCCTTGATTATACCATATCCTTTTCAAATTTTGTTAAAATTATAACAAAAAAGGTAATTTTTAATGGAATATTTTGCTAAAAGGATAATTCCCTGCCTTGACGTTAAAAACGGAAGAGTTGTAAAAGGTGTCAATTTTGAAGGTCTGCGCGATGCGGGAGATCCTGTCGAAGCCGCTATCAGATACAATAAAGAAGGTGCGGATGAGCTTACTTTTCTTGATATCACGGCAAGCTATGAAGGCAGAAAACCAATAGTCGATATTGTAAAAAAAGTGGCAAAAGAAGTTTTCATACCTTTAACTGTTGGTGGAGGAATAAGCTCATTAAGCGATATTTATGACTTGCTAAATGTTGGGTGTGATAAAGTATCTATAAATTCAGCTGCTGTAAAAAGACCTGATTTTATAAACGAAGGGGCAAAAAGATTCGGAAGTCAATGTATTGTCGTGGCAATTGATGTAAAGAAAAAACCTGACGGGAAATGGAATGTATATATAAAAGGTGGAAGAGTTGATACTGGACTTGATGCTATTGAATGGGCAAAAGAAGTGGTAGAAAGAGGTGCCGGGGAAATACTTCTGACATCAATGGATACGGACGGAACAAAAGCGGGTTTTGATATAGAAATTACCGAAAAAATTTCTAAACTTGTAAATGTGCCTGTTATTGCAAGTGGAGGTGCAGGTAAAATGGAACATTTTAAAGAAGTTTTTGAACACTCTGCCGATGCCGCACTTGCCGCAAGTATATTTCATTTCCGAGAAATTGATATAATGGATTTAAAAAAATATCTAAAAAATGAAGGAATAAGTGTAAGACTGTAAAAATGGAAAATGTAAAATGAAAAATGTAAAATTACTTTTAATATTAATAATATTATTTTTACCATTGTTTGCATTTAAGGTTGAATTTACAAAAGTTTATAAAGAATATATTATTCCAAAACAAGAAGCTATATTTATCAAAACTCATAAAAACGATTTAACTTTTCCTTTTAAATTTTATAAAGTAAAAAACGGTTATATTTTAATTGGAGATATGCAGCAAATCAATGAATATTTAGATAATGAATTTTATGCACCTGATGATACCGAGTTTCGAAACATCAAAATAGCAATTGTCGATATGGATAAAATCCAATATAAAATTATTCGAAAAATTAATAAAATATATAAAAAATGTGAAATTAAAAAAGTTATTTTCCTATCACCAGATGAAGAAAAAATCATTTTTAAACCACAAACTATTTCAACCAGATATAAAATAATGCTGGAATGTAAATAATGTTTCACGTGAAACAAATTATATATAAAAAATGGAAAATTAAAAATGAAAAATGAAAAAATAGCAATCATTAGCTCAGGAAATAAAGAGATATTTAATTTTGCTATACCTATTGGTATTGGTCTTATTGACTCTGCAATAAACCTTACAAGACTCTGTCTTTTTGATAAACCCGATATGTTGATTTTTATCGGAAGTGCTGGAAGTTATGGTAAATTAAATATTTTTGAACTTATAGAAACTTCCACAGCATCAAATATTGAACATTGTTTTTTAAAAAAAGAGTGTTACACTCCTATTGATAACATAATTTCACTTAATGTTTCACGTGAAACAGTAATAAATTCATCAAACTATATTACACAAAGCAAATTAATTTCGAAAGCATATTTAAAATTAAATATTGATGCCGAAAATATGGAATTTTTCTCTGTTGTAAAAGTGGCAAAAGAATTTAATATTCCTGTAAAAGGAATTTTCGTAATTACAAATTATTGCTATGAAAATGCACATAAAGAATATATCAAAAATATAAAAAAAGCAAAAGAAAAACTCATACACTATTTAATAGATAAAAAAATCATAAAGGAAATAAATGGATAAAAAAATATTTATGGATTATTTACCGGAAGATTTACTTAAAATGGGTATTGAGCCAAAATTTAGGGTGAAACAATTATATAATTGGGTATACAGAAAATATGAAACTGATTTTGAAAAAATGCAAAACCTCCCAAAAGATTTAAGGTCAAGATTAAAAGAAGAATTTATTGTAAATCCGCTTGAAATGGTAAACCACGAAGTGGCAAGTGATGGAACGGAAAAATTTCTTTTTAAACTTCATGACAATCATACGGTTGAGACAGTTTTAATTAAAATGAAAGATGAGCGAATCGAAAACGGAAAAGTAAAAGAAGCAAAATGGACTGTTTGTGTATCCACTCAGGTAGGATGTAAAGTAGGATGTGCTTTTTGTCTTACTGCAAAGGGAGGATTTGTAAGAAACTTGTCTGCCGGTGAAATTGTCGCTCAGGTATGGTTTATGAAAAAGTTTAAAAATTTTGATGAAAACAAAGCGTTAAACGTTGTCTATATGGGTATGGGAGAACCTCTTGATAATTATGATAATATGGTAAAAGCAATTAAAATTATTTCTCATCCGGACGGACTTAACATATCGACAAGAAGACAGACTATTTCAACATCAGGTATTGCCCCTAAAATAGAAAAACTCGGAAAAGAAAATTTAGGAGTACAGCTTGCTATATCTCTTCATGCAGTAGACGATAAATTAAGAGAAGAACTCATTCCTCTAAATAAAGCCTACAATATCCAAAGCGTAATAGATGCAATCAGAAAATTTCCTGTTGATAAAAGAAAAAAAGTAATGTTTGAATATTTGGTTATTAAAGATGTAAATGATGATATAGCTTCGGCAAAAAAACTCGTAAAACTTTTAAATGGAATTCCAAGTAAAGTAAATCTTATCTATTTTAACCCGTATCCGGGAAGTCCTTATAACAGACCTGACGAAGAAACAATGAAAAAGTTTCAAAGATACCTGCTTGATAGAGGAATTACTTGTACGATAAGAGAGAGTAAAGGTATAGATATTTCAGCAGCATGCGGCCAGTTAAGGGAGAAGGAGTTAGTAGAAAGTAAAATAAAAGGATAAAAAATGGCTGAATTAAAATATGTTCCAGCAGGAATAAGACTTCATATAAAAGAAATATTTTATAAATTTACTGATAATTTAGAAGAATATTACTATTTTCATTTTGAAGATATTCCAACAGGATTAAAAGCAGAAAAACTTTTAAAAAATGAAAATATAAAATCAATTCCCGTCCCGAATGAAATATTCAAAGAGTGTGGAGTGGCAATTTTAAGCAAAGAAAAAGATAAAATAAGAAACATTCTTAAAAAAAATAATATAAATTATGAAATATGGATAAAAGAAAAAGAATTTAAAAAAATTGAAGGAAATATAACAGCCAAAAGCTGTCAATTATAAATTTTTATATCGGCTCTGTTTTTTATTTTATCAAAATATTCTTTTAATATTCCATTTCTTTTTTCTTGAATAAGTTTATTGGCAATTATATTTTTCACTTTATCAAAAGGTAAAATCACTCTACCCTCTTTTTTCGTAATATAATATGTGGAATATGAAAGACCTTCATTTATAATAGGTGTAAATGCACCCTCTTTTGTATTTTTAAAAAGATAAAGTTTATCAAGAGGAAGTTCATTCCATTTGTAAATTTTTGTTTCATTTAAAATATTTTCATCGGTATAAAAAGGATTACTGTATAAACTTTTTAGTGATTGCGGATTTTTTGAAGTATATTTTACCACTTGAATCGTATTGAAAATACTAAATTCATCTTTATGAGAATTATAGTAATTTTTTATTTCATCAGGAGTAATTTTGAGTTTTGCATTTACTATATTAGCAAAAAGTTTTTGTTTAAGTAAATCTTGTTTTAATTTTGCTTTAAATTTTTGAAGCTCTCCTCTTTGCGTTAAAATATTTTTAAATTCAAAAAGAGTCAAATTATTTCTTTTTGCAATTTTATCCATTGCCTCATCGATTTCATAATCATCAACACTGATACCTCTTTTTTTGATTTCACTATCAATTAGTTTTTGGTCGATTAAAAAATTAAGTGTTTTGTTTGGAGGAAGATTTAATTTTTTCGAAGTCTTTTCAATATCATAAGAGGTAATAGGTTCGCCGTTTACGCTTGCCACTACCTTATCAACAATTTTCGCCTCTAATGAAAGAGTAAGTAAAAAAGCTAAAAATAATTTTTTCATTAATTCCCTTTTTAAAGGGAATTATATCAAAGAAGGGCTTATTTAGAAGCCGCTTCTTTAAGTGCAGCAAGTGCCGCTTCGTAATTAGGCTCTTCCGTAATTTCAGGAACAAGTTCTTTATATGCTACTTTTCCGTCTTTGCCAACTACAAAAATAGCTCTTGCGCTAAGACCTCTAAGCGGACCTTCTGCTATTAAAGTTCCGTATTGAGTTGAGAAACATTTTTCTCTGTAATCACTTAAAACTTGAAGATTTTCAACACCTTCTGTTGAACAAAATCTTTTAGCCGCAAACGGTAAATCCATAGATACCACACATACTGCCGCATTTTCAACTTTTGCCGCTTCTTCGTTGAATTTTCTTGTTTCAGTTGCACATACAGGTGTATCAAGGCTTGGAACTGCAATAATTAATTGAGCTTTATCGCTTGCTCCACCAATAGTTACTTCTTCAAGTGCTGTATTTGGCAAAGTTACAACCGGAGCTTTATCTCCTACATTTACCTGATTTCCGTAAAGCGCTACGTCGTTTCCTTTTAATTTTGTTGTTACTGGCATAGAGCCTCCTTTTTTATTTGGAGTATAACATACCACTTATTAATAAAAGATTAAATTTATCCTATTTAAAACAAAATGTTACTTTTTTACACTTCTTTTATAAAAGCATCAAAAGTATTTTTTACTTTCCCTTTAAAATAAAGTCTGTTGTTACGAATAGTAATAATGAGTTCCTCCCCGCTTTTCGGATATACTTTTACACTATCTCCAATAAGTCCAGCTTCTCTTGCTTTTAAAAAACTTGCACACATACCTGTCCCGCATGCAAGAGTTTCATCTTCCACTCCTCTTTCGTATGTCCTGACATATAATTTGCCATCTTTTACATCCGCAACATTTACATTTGCATTGTATTTATTTCTTAATTCCCTACACTCATTTACATCAAATGTGTCCAAATTATCGATTTTTACAAGGTGAGGCACTCCCGTATCAAATAAAGACCATTCTCCATAATCCCCTATTCTTTTGTAAGGTGTAAGCTGAGATTCTACAATATCCCCGTCAACCTCAGCTTCTATAATACCGGCAAGTGTTAAAAATTTCATTTTTGCAGGTGCGAGATTATTTGTATAAGCATAATGGGCAGCCGCCCTGCTCCCGTTACCGCACATTTCAGCTTCACTTCCATCGGCATTATAAAACTGCCATTCAAAATCATATTCATTATGAGGCAGTATTACAATAAGTCCGTCAGCCCCTACTCCGTTAAACCTGTTACAAAGTTTTTTAGCTAATTCGCTTCTGTTTTCTTTTTTGAAAGTATGAAAAATTACAAAATCATTACCGCTTGCAGAATATTTTGAAACTGTCATAGTTAACCTTTTTTAGTTATAATTATAATAAAAAAGGCAAAAAATGATTTTAATAGCAGGTCCTTGTGTGATTGAAAGTAAAGAGCAGATTTTTAAAATTGCCGAATATCTAAAACCTTACAGTGAAAAATACGACTTTTATTTTAAGGCAAGTTATGACAAGGCAAACAGAACTTCACTTGACAGTTACAGAGGTCCGGGAATTGATAAAGGGCTTGAAATTTTAAACGAAGTAAAAGAAAAATTTGGATATAAACTTTTAACAGACGTGCATGAAACCTGGCAGGTAAGTAAAGCTGCCGAAGTTGTAGACGTTTTACAAATACCGGCTTTTCTTTGCAGACAGACGGATTTGCTGGTAGAAGCGGCTAAAACGGATAAAATCGTAAACATCAAAAAGGGACAGTTTATGAACCCTAATGATATGAAATATTCGGTACTTAAAGTTCTAAAAACCAGAGGATGTGATGAGGTAAATTATGAAAATGCCAAAAAACACGGGGTATGGCTGACTGAGAGAGGTACGACATTTGGATACGGAAATTTAGTAGTCGATATGAGAAGTCTTTATATTATGAGAGAGTTTGCACCAGTTGTTTTTGATGCGACTCACAGCGTTCAAATGCCAGGAGGCGCAGGCGGTAAAAGCAGCGGAAAAAGGGAATATGTAAAACCTCTAAGCCGTGCGGCGGCGGCTGTGGGGATAGACGGCTTTTTCTTTGAAACTCATTATAATCCAAATGAAGCTTTGAGTGACGGACCTAATATGATAACACCCGATATGCTTGAAGATGTTTTAAAAGATATTGAATGTATAAACAAATGCTAAAAGGAGAAATGTATGAATCTAATTGAAGGAAATTTAAAACTTGAAGGAATTGAAAAGGTTACAATAATTGCCAGCAGATTTAACCATCTTATAACTGACAGACTTATCGAAGGTGCAAAAGATGCATTCGTAAGAAACGGTGGAAATGAAAAATATTTGGATCTTGTTTTGGTACCGGGAGCATTTGAAATACCGTTTGCATTAAAAAGAGTTCTTAAAAAAGGTTATTATGACGGGGTAGTATGTCTTGGAGCAGTAATAAGAGGGGCGACACCACATTTTGATTATGTTGCGGCAGAGGCTACAAAAGGTATAGCTAATACAACTTTAAACTTTGACACGCCGGTGACATTCGGTCTTTTGACAACTGACACAATTGAACAGGCAATTGAAAGGGCCGGTACAAAAGCCGGTAACAAAGGCTTTGAAGCAATGACAGGTTTAATTGAAATGATAAATCTATATAAAGTTTTATGAAATTCAAATTTGATTTAAAAAACAAACTTGATTTGGCTATTGTTATCAGCGGTATGATATTAGTGTTAACAGGAGCTTTTTTGAGATTTTTTAAATACTTTTTCGAGCCTATTACACTTGAAAAAGTCACTTACGCTTTAATTCCCGAAACATTAATTTTTTTGGGATTATTAGCTTATAAAATATGGAGGATATAATGGCAACAATAACACATGCAAGAGAAGCGGTGGTTCAAACCCTTTATGCGCTTGAACAGGGTAACGACCAGGCGATAGAACAATTTGACGAATTACTCAAAGAAAAAAAGATAAGAAATAAAAAAGCAGAATTTGCAAAAGAGCTTTTAAAAGGTGTACTTAAACATAAAGATGAAATAGACAAAATTATAAAAGAGCATCTTATCGATTGGAATTTTGATAGGCTTGATAAAATTGACAAACAGATTTTAAGGCTTGGGGTATATGAGCTTAAATATACAGATACGCCATTTCAAATAATAATAGACGAAGCTGTAAAAATAGCAAAAAACTTCTCAGAAGACAAAGCAAAAAGTTTTATTAACGGTATACTTGACAGGGTTGCAAAAGAAGTAAGGGCTTAATCCCCTACTTTAATATTTCAGGCTTAAATTCATCTATCAATTTGTTTTTATCTATTTTTAATAAATCTTTTTTAACAATTCTGAATATTTTATTTTTATTTTTTACTTTTTCTAAAATATCATCGGCTACAATCTGCGGCAGTGATAAAAATACTTTTTTATCTCCAAATTCATCAATTAACATATCTATATCTTCCGCTACACATTTTACCGCTTCTTTATATATTTCATCTTTAAGATTATGTTTTTCCCCGCTTGCGGCTCTGTTTAAAAATCCTGCTTTTTTAACTCCTTCATCAACTCCTGTTATCAAATCGTTAAGCTTTTTATGTGCGTGAACTATATCAATGGCTTTAATTAAATCAAGTTTAACTTCATTTGGTTTAAGACCGGCTTCCGCTTCTGGTGTGCGAGGATTAGCTTTGTATGCTTTTATTTCTCCAAGAGATGCAACAATTACCAAATCTCCAACTTTCATTTCCTACTCCTTTTTTTTTATTATAACTGAAAATTTCGGTAAATGTAAATTTTTAAATATAAAACTATTACAAAAGGTTAATATACAAATCAAATTATAATTCTTACAAAATCAAAAATTTTTAATCCTTTGTGCATGCGTCAGGGCGACTGCAATCGCGTCTGTAATATCAAGCGGTTTAATTTCGCCTTTAAGTCCCAAAATCCTTTTAACCATAAATGCAACCTGCTCTTTTTTGGCTTTTCCATTACCAGTCACCGCTTTTTTGACCTGCAAAGGAGTATATTCGGCAAAATTGCCATGCTTTTGTAAAATCCTAAGAGAAAGAGCTCCTCTAAACTGAGCAAGTTTAAGCACAGTCTTAGGATTATAGGCATAAAATATATCTTCAATAGCTACTTCATCAATATCATCACTTAAAATCATATCAAGCCCTTCTATAAGCTGGGTCAGTTGGTATTGAAGAACTTTTTCGGTAATTTTTATAAATCCTGCATCAATAAGATGAATTTTAGGAACAGTTTCTATTATTGCGTAACCGCATCTTATTGTTCCGGGGTCAATTCCAAGTATTTTCATTCATACTTCTTTCAATATTTTTTCACATTTAATTCACTATGTGAATAACTATGATAGACATTTTAAAAAGGTTATGTTAAAATAATATTCACATAAGTATTCACCGTAATTTCACATATGTGAAAAATAAACTATTCACAAAAGGTATACATTTGCTATTTGATAAAATTAAAAATCAGCTTAAAAGTGAAAACTCTGTGAATTATAATAAATTTATAAAAAATTTGGAATTCGATGAAGATGCAAGTGATTCCGCAAGACTTGTAATAAAAGCACCTAATATCTTTATAGCAAATTACGTAAAAAGAAAATATACCAAAAAAATACTTGACCTTTATAAAAAAGAAACAGGGCTTGATGCAGTTTTGGAAGTAATTACAAAAGAAATTAAACCAAAAAAATTTGAAGAATATGAAGAGATAATATCAACACCATCAGTTTTGATACCTGAGTATACATTCGAAAGTTTTATTACAGGTCCTTCAAATCAATTCGCCTACTCAGCCGCAAAAAGCGTAGCTGAAAATCCTGGAAGAAGCTACAATCCGCTCTTTATTTACGGAGGTGTGGGACTTGGTAAAACTCATCTTATCCAGGCTATCGGGAATTACCTAAAAAACAGACTCAAAGTCATATATGTTACAAGCGAACAGTTTATGAATGAATTCAGAGAAAACGTTCGAAACCACACAATGGACAGGTTTCATGAAAAATATAGAAATTGCGATGTTTTATTAATAGATGATGTGCAGTTTTTCGCCCAAAAGGAACAAACCCAAGAAGAATTTTTTCATACATTTAATGAACTTTACAATCAAAAAAAACAAATTTGCCTAACAGCTGACAGACCTCCTAAAAAACTTCATGATTTGGTAGATAGACTAAGAAACCGTTTTGAAGCCGGACTTATAGCCGATATTCAACCTCCTGAACTGGAAACGAAAATAGAAATTATCAGAAAAAAATGCGAAATAAACGGAATTTATCTGCCAGATGATGTAATAGAATTTATAGCTACAAAACTTGATAGCAATATTAGAGAAATTGAAGGAATGATAGTAAAATTACACGCCCTTGCTAAACTTCTCGGAGTTAATGAAATAACAATAGATTTTGCAAAACAAGCACTTAAAGAGCACATAAAAGATAAAAAAGAAAAAATTACGCTTGAAGACATAATCGAGCTTATTGCAAAAGAGTTCAATATAAAACCAAGCGAAATAACATCAAAAAGCAGAAACCAAAATATTGTAGCGGCAAGAAGAACTGCAATTTATTTGGCAAGAGAATTCACAAAAGAATCGACACCTACAATTGCAAAATATTTCGGACTTAAAGACCATAGTGCAGTAAGTCATTCAATAAAAGCTTTTAATAAAAAATTAAATGAAGATAATGATTTCAGAATCAAAATAGAAGAGCTGAAAAATAAAATATTAATCAAAAAAGGTGAATGAAGTGAATATAAAAGTTTTTCACATTCACTGCCGTTTTTTACAAATACCGGGTGTTTTAAAGTTTTTTCACCTATTCAACATAAACTACTATTACTACTATAAGAATTTAAAACAAAGGAGAAATCATGCATATTAAAATCCAAAAACCGGTCTTTGAAAGTATTGTAAATCAAGTTGTACCGTTTACAGAGAAAAAAGATAATACACAGATAACATCTCATGTACTTATTATAGCCGATGAAAATCTTATACTAAAAGCAACCGATAAAGAAATTGGAATAAAAATAAAAACAGAAGCCCAAATTTTGCAAAAAGGTAAAATTACAATAAATGCAAAAAAACTAAACGATATTATCAAAGCACTTCAAAATAAAGAAATAGAAATAAAAAAAGAAAACGATACGATAGTAATAACACAAGATACTTCCGTTTATAAACTCTCCACATTCAATGCAGACGAATTTCCGGAATTTCCAAATCCCAATGATTTGAACGAACTTCAAATAAAAAATGAGGAATTTACAGACGCAATTAAAAAAATATTCCCGGTAATTGATAATAACAATCCCAAATATGAACTAAACGGGGCACTTTTTGATATAAAAGAAAACACTAACTTCGTATCGACCGATACAAGAAGACTTGCACTTTATAAATCTAATGCAAAAGGAAAAGAAGCAAAAATAATTGTTCCCAAAAGAGCAATAAGCGAAATAAAAAGAATTTTCAATAATGATATGAAAATATATTATGATGACATTTATTTGATATTAAAAGACGAGAATATTATGTTTTTCACAAAACTAATAAATGGTAAATATCCGACATATGAGAAAATCATACCGCAAAGTTTTAAATATGAATTAACTTTACCTAAAAATGAGTTTATATCGCATCTTAAACAAATAAGCGTTATTTCAAACGAAGTAAAAATCAATATAAAAAAAGATGAAATTATTTTTGAGAGTTTTGGTGACGAAACAATGGAAGCAAAAACAAGTTTTAAAATAAATACGAATATTGATGAATTCAATTTTGCTGTAAACAGTAGATATTTATTAGACTTTTTAAATACTATAAACAACGAAAATTTTGATTTGTGTCTTAATGAACCTAATATACCTTTTGAACTAAAAGACGGCAATTTCATAACAATAGTAATGCCTCTTAATATTTGATATAATATTAAAAATCTCAAAAAGGAATTTAATGGCAAATTACGGTGCAGAAAATATTAAAGTCTTAAAAGGACTTGAAGCTGTAAGAAAAAGACCGGGGATGTATATCGGTGATACATCACTCAAAGGTCTTCATCATCTAATTTATGAAGTGGTAGATAACTCAATCGATGAAGCAATGGCAGGTTATGCTACTGAAATAAAAGTTAAAATCAACAAAGACGGAAGTGTAACAATATCAGATAATGGTAGAGGAATTCCAGTTGATATACATCCTCAGGAAAAAATTCCGGCGGCGACAGTTGTTCTTACCGTACTTCATGCCGGAGGAAAATTTGATAATAAAACATATAAAGTATCAGGTGGTCTTCACGGTGTTGGTGTATCTGTCGTAAATGCACTTAGTAAAAAACTTATAATGACAATCAAAAGAGACGGTAAAATTTACAAACAGGAATTTGAAAGAGGCAAACCGGTAACTGATCTTGAAGTAATAGGGAATACAAACAGAACCGGTACGACTATTCAGTTTTGGCCTGATGAGGAAATTTTTGAAACAACAGAATTTAAAAGCGATATTTTAAGAAAAAGACTTAAAGAACTTGCTTATTTAAATCCTAATATTACAATCTATTTTGAAAATGAAATTGACGGAGTAAAAGAAGTTTATCATTTTGAAGGCGGAATTAAAGATTTCGTAAAGACTTTGACAAATAAAGAATGTATAACTGATGTAATTTATTACAACGAGCATTATTCTGACGAAGAAAAGGCGCTTGATGTTGAGGTGGCTCTTTGTTATGATAGCGGGTATGATGAAAAAGTACTCAGTTTTGTAAATAATATCCGAACACCTGAGGGCGGAACACATGAAAGCGGATTTAAAGCCGGACTTAGCAAGGCTGTAATTAACTATATAAACAAAAATATGAAGTTAAAAGACAATATTAAAATAACTGGTGATGACGTAAAAGAAGGGCTTAACGCAATAGTTAGTGTAAAAATGAGCGAGCCTCAGTTTGAAGGTCAGACAAAAGGAAAACTTGGAAGCTCTTACGTAAAACCTATCGTTCAAAAAGTAACTTATGAATACTTAACAAGATATTTTGAAGAAAACCCTAATACTGCCAAACTCATAGCTGAAAAAGCAATTGCAGCGGCAAGAAGTAGAATAGCAGCTAAAAAAGCAAGAGATTTAACAAGAAAACAGGCAAAAGTAGGGGTTGGAACACTTCCCGGGAAACTTGCTGATTGTCAGACAAAAAATGCGGATGAAGCGGAACTTTATTTGGTTGAAGGGGATAGTGCGGGAGGAAGTGCAAAACAAGGAAGAGATAGATATTTTCAAGCAATACTTCCGCTTAGAGGAAAAATTCTTAATACTCAAAAATCAAGCGATGCCAAAGCACTTAGTAGCGAAGAGATTAAAAATATAATTACAGCACTTGGTACCGGAATAGGGCAGGATTTTGACGCGGATAAAACAAGATATAAAAAAATCATAATAATGACGGATGCCGATGTTGACGGAAGCCATATTCAAACATTAATTATGACATTTTTCTTTAATCATTTAAGAGAATTAATTGAGAGAGGTTATTTATATATTGCTCAGCCGCCTCTATACAGATATAAAAAAGGAAAAGTTGAAAAATACCTAAAAGACGATAAAGAACTTAACGAATTTTTAATAGAACAAGGTATTAATTCCATTGAAATTGAAGGTGTGGGAAAACCTGAACTTAAAGAACTTTTAAAAAATGCGGCTTATTATAAATTATTGCTTGAAAAACTTACAAACAGGTTTAATATTCCGGAGGTTATCAGATTTTTGATTGAAAATGGGAATCTTGACGAAATGGAAGAGTATCTTAAAAAATTCGGGTTTAATATTGTTTCAAAACATGACAATCATTACTATATTCAGACAAATAGGGGTTTAGAAGAAATAACAATTGACGATAAATTATTAAACCACCCTTTGTTTATAGAAGCCAAAAAAGTTTACGAAAAACTAAAAGAGTATAAAGACTTGGTAAAAGGTGATTATCTTGAACTTCTAAACGAAGTGATTGATAAAGCAAGAAAAGGAGCCCATATCCAAAGATACAAAGGTCTTGGTGAGATGAATCCTGACCAGCTTTGGGATACTACTATGGACCCTGAAAACAGAACGCTTATTCAAGTAACGCTTGAAGATGCGGAAAATGCCGCCAAACAATTTGAATTGTTTATGGGCAGTGAAGTTGGACCAAGAAGAGAATTTATTCAGGCTAATGCAAAAGAGGTGGAAAATATCGACGTATAAAGGGATTAACCGATGAGCCTTTTTAAAAAGTTTGTTTTGTGGTTTGGAAGTATTGTATTGGTGTTTTTGCTGGTTTTTGTCAGTGTTTATTTTGGTGTAAGAAAAATTGAAAATTCAAAAGAGGTTTTTAATGATCAGGTTGTTTTAAAAGATCTTGTTTATAATTTGAATCTCGCGGAAAAAGACTTTTTTTTAAAAGAAGATAAGCAGAGTGAGAATATCGTATGGAATTACATAAATAAAATCAAAGACCATATAGAAAACACTCAGGGAAGCTTGGAAGAAGATATTGGAATGCCGGCTGATATAAAAGGATTTGAGAAGGTTTTTTCAAAATATGTAAGAGCTGTTGATCTTGAAAACAAATATGAAGAAGATGCTCATAAAAATCTTAATAAAGCTAAAAAAGCCTCTGAAATGTTAAGAAACGAGGCTTTAAAACAGCTTGAAAGCCTAAAAGGTGAATTAAGAGATGATATTGAAACTCTGAAAGATCAGATTTTTTTACTTGACAGGGTAACGGAAATTAAAATAAAAGAAAAAGATTATCTGTTGTTTAGAGATGACAAATATTATAATCTTATTTTAAAACTTTTAAATGAAGTTCAGGTACATATAGAAAACACACCCGGAGATTTGGAAGAAAATGCTGGAATTCCCAAATATTTGAATAATTATAAAAATGATTTGATTAAGATTCATAAATATTTCAAACAAGAAGATAAGTACAGGGCAGAATTAAATCAATATTCTGATAATTTGTTAAACAAAGCAAATACTCTTTTAAACAATTCAAATCAGTGGATGGATGATGCAATTAAATCCATAAAAATAAGTCTTGGAATAATATTTGTTATTGCATTTGTTATTATGGGAATAATCTTGATTCTTATGAAAAAACAGATAATCGAAAGAATAAAAATATTAAGCGATAAAATGGAAGATTTGGCAGAGGGTGAAGGTGATCTTACAAAAGTTATTGAAGTCAAAGCAAATGATGAAATCGGTAAAATCGCCAGAAGTATTAATATTTTTATTGAAAAATTAAAAAACATTATTCTTCATTTAAGACATTCCGTATCTGTTGCCGACAATGTTTCCAAAACTATTACGGAAAACAGTGTTGTGGTTTCAAATGCAGTAAAAGACCAGCAAAAAAGCATTGTAAAAATCAAAGGGTATATCGACAATATTAAAAACGATTTGGATCCTTCTGAAGAGAGTGTTAAAAAAACGGCGGAAGATATTAAAGAGACTCAAAAAGTTTTGGAAGATTTGGTTGAATCATTGAAAAAAGTTGTAAATGAAATTCATTCATCTGCAAATAAAGAAATTGAAACTGCAAATAAAGTAACTTCTTTGGCAGAGCAAACGGAACAAATTAAAGAGATTATAAGTATTATTAAAGAAATTGCAGATCAAACTAATTTGCTTGCACTTAATGCGGCGATAGAAGCGGCAAGGGCCGGAGAACACGGAAGAGGATTTGCGGTAGTAGCGGATGAAGTTAGAAAACTTGCCGAAAAAACTCAAAAAAGCGCCGGTGAGATTGACAGTGTTATTCAGATGATAATTCAAAGTGTAGAAACCACAAAACAAGAAATTGAAGAAGTTGCTTCTAATTCTCAGCAAATTGCTGAATCTACTAATTTATTGGTAGAAAAAGCAGATAATACAAATTCAAAATTAAGAGATACAATAGAGCTTTCAAATGAGGCTATTGAAGAAACGATCAAAATTAACAATAATGTAAGATATTTAATTAAAGAAATCGATAATTTATTAAAAGATTCCGAAGTTACTGAAAAAATAGCAAAAGAACTTGAAAAAATTTCAAAAGAATTAAAAGAGATTACAAGAGAAATTAATGAAGAAATAAATAAATTTAAGGTGTGATAATGAGATACGGAGAAAAAGAAATAGTGGAATTCAGTCCTGATAAAATGGAAATATGGCCTAATAAAAACAAAAAAAACTATAAAATCAAAATAACCTTGCCTGAATTTATGTGTAAATGTCCGCGCTCAGGTTATCCTGATTTTGCGACAGTGTATCTTGAATATATTCCTGATGAATGGGTAGTTGAACTTAAAGCTTTAAAACTATATATCAACTCGTTTATGAATAGATACATCTCCCATGAAGATAGTGCAAATGAAATTTTTGATACTTTATATAATAAACTAAAACCTAAATGGATGAAAATTGTAATGGATTTTAATCCAAGAGGTAACGTTCATACTGTAATAGAAATAGATAGCGATACATTTCAAAAAGAAATTTAACTTCTTTTTTGCTACAATTAGCAAAAAGGCTCTTTATGAAAGTAACTGCTCTGAATTCTTTATACAAGCCAACGGATATAGCAGTAGGAAGCGCAAGAAGTTGTTATTTTGGTAAAAATATCGTAACTCCCGAGAGTGCTGCTGGGTGGGATAAAAAAAACGACCTTTTGAATTCAATATTTAAAGCGGGACATCATACAACTTTAATGCATTATAATTTTACGTTTTTGATTGAGGGAATGAGCCGCCTTTTAATTTGGAGGCTTTTGCATTCTCATCCTTTTTACAATTCCGAACAGGTATCTCAAAGATACGCAAAAATGAAAATCGATAATTTTACATACCCGAAAAATGCTCAAAAGGCTAAATGGCAAAATTATTATCAAAAAATGTTTGAATATTATGAAAAACTGATTGAACTTTTAACACCTGAAATTGAAAAAGTGCTTCCAAAATTCAAAAAAAAAGAAGCTACTAAAAGAGCTCAGGAATTTGCAAGATATCTGCTTCCTCTTGGAATGAATGCACATCTTTACCATACAATAAATGTAATTACGGCTCTAAGATACATTACAGCCATTAAATCAATCCCGGAAGCAAAGGATGAAGCTGAAGAGTTTATAAGACAGATAGAAAGAGAAATGCTTAAAATCGATAAGGATTTAGAGCCTTTAATTGAATTTGCCAAAAATGCTCCTTCAAAATTTCCTAATATTAATATAGAAAAAATTAAAAAAGAAAAAAATATCAAAAAAGATGTTGAGGTTTTTGATATAGTTGATTATGATTTTGAACTCAATGAAAATTACGCAGGAGTTTTGAGACTCTCAAACATATGGCTTGATGAAAGTATCTTAGGAAGTTTTAATTCTTATATAAAACTATCTCTATCTGCTGATGCTCAAAATCAAAGACACCGCCGCTCACCTGCTGTTAGAGCAAAGTTAGAAGATATTTACAAAAGGGATTTTTACACTCCTCTAATTATAAAACAAAATAAAGAAATTGAAAAACTTTATAATGAAGCAGTTGAATTTTCATATGATTTTTTTGAAAAACAAAAAGAAATTCTTGGATTTGGCGAAGCGGCATATGCTCTTTTAAATGCACACAATATTGAAATAATAGAGCATGATGATTTTAATGAATTCGCCCATAAAGCTCAAATGAGACTATGCTATAACGCACAAGAAGAGATTTTTGATATAACTTATAAGCAGGTAAAAGAGTTAAAAGAAAAAGGAGTAAAAGCGGCTGATAAATTCCTGCCACCTTGCACAATAAGAAAAATGCAAGATATAAAACCCGTTTGTCCTGAGGGTGAGAGATTTTGCGGTGTTAAAGTTTGGAAACTTGATTTTGATGAATATGAAAGGCTTATTTGATGGAGGAGATTTTTTTTGAAAGAATAAATAAAATAAATCCCAAAATTCTTGAAGGGCTTAAAGATAAAAAAGAGTTTTCTTTTAGGATAAATAGACATAAGGCTGATTTGGAAGCTATTGATGAGCTAAAAAAAGAAGGTTATAATCCAAAAAAAGTAGCTTGGAGTGATTATGTTTATACTCTCCCGATTGAAGATAGAAAAAAAATTACAAAATCTGCTCCTTATACCCAAAATAAAATTTATATCCAAAACCTCTCTTCAATTATAGCTGCTAATTCTCTTGATATTGATGAAGACGACTGGGTGCTTGATTTGGCAGCGGCACCTGGTGGAAAAAGTCTTATTTTTAGCGAAAAAGCAAAAAAGGTTAGTGCCGTTGAGCCTGATAAAAAGAGATTTTTCAGAATGAAAAGAAATTTTAAAGAACACGGAGCAAAAAATATCCAAACATACAATAAAGACGGAAGATTTGTATATAAAGCCACGGGGGAGATGTTTGATAAAGTATTTCTTGATGCACCTTGTAGTAGTGAGGCTCATATAGAGCTTGATAAAGGAATTACTTGGTGGAATTTAAAAAGAGTAAGGCGTTTTTCTAAACTTCAAAAAGAACTTATGATTTCCGCTTTTGAAGCATTAAAACCGGGTGGAGAGATGATATATGCAACCTGTACATTTTCCCCAGAAGAAAACGAAGAAAATGTAGATTTTTTACTCAAAAAATATCCAAATGCCGAGATTTTAGAAGTAAATCTTCCAATTGATAATATTCAAGAGGGAATTACTAAATGGGAAGATAAAGAATTTAGCCCTGAGGTTAAAAAAGCCATTAGAATTCTGCCAAAAGATGCTTATAGTGGATTTTTCTTTTGTAAGATAAAGAAAAATTAAAAGCGCAATTTTATCCAAGATTTATTTTTGAGCTTTTTGTATTATACTCCCTAAAAAGGGTGTATATGAAAACGGTTATTATTTTAGAGCCTCGTCAGCCTTTGGGATTACTTATAAATACAGCTTCAATTTTGTCAATTAACATTGGAGATATTGTAAAAAATATTAGAGGAGAGGATACAATAGATGCAGATGGAATTAAACATTTAGGTGTTATTAAAACTCCTCTTCCTATATTATCAGCAGATTCTGATACTCTTAGAATCATTTATGAAAAAGTTAAAAACAATGATAAATTTATTATAGCCGATTTTACTAAATTAGCTCAGTCTTGTAAAACATATGAAGAATATGTAGAAAAATGTTTAAATACCAAAAATTGTGATATGGAAATATTGGGTTTGGCAATTCACGGTAAGCGAAAAGATATTAATAAAATTGTTGGAAATTTAAAAACGTTAAAGTAAATAACAAAAGGAAAAATTATTATTGAAATCAAGTAAATTATTAGGTCATTTTGTTGCATTTTTTACAATATTTTTATGGAGTTTAACTTTTGTTCAAACAAAAATTTTATTAAAATTTTTAACACCGATAGAAATATTGCTTGATAGATTTAGTATAGCTTGGTTATTATTTTTTATTTTTACTCCAAAATTAATTAAAACTTCATTAAAAGACGAATTTTTGTTCGCACTACTTGGTGTCAGTGGAATTTTTGGTTATTATTTATTTGAAAATTTATCTCTTAAATACAGTGAAGCGATAAATATAGGTGTTATTGTTACAACTGCTCCTATTTTTACTGCACTTATTTTAATATTTTTTAAACCTTATAATAAGAAAACCGTAATCTTCACTTTTATATCTTTTAGTTTTGTTATGATAGGTTTATTCTTTATGGGATTTAATTTTAAATTTAATTTTGGAAATTTTTTGGCTTTAATAGGTGCTGTATGTTTTGGTGTTTATACCGTGTTACTTGGATTAATAGATAAAAAATACAATATTTTAATTGTTACCAGAAAAAGTTTTTTTTACGGAGTGATTTTTTTGTTGATATATTATTTATGCACTGGAAGTTCTTTTAATTTAGATTCTTATAAAAATATTGTAGTATGGGGTAATTTACTTATACTTTCACTAATAGCTTCTGGAATTTGTTTTATTATGTGGAATTATGCAGTAAAAAAAATAGGCTCTTCTTCTACTTCTTTATATATATATTTGGTTCCGGTAATTAATGCAATTGCGGCAGTTGTAATATTAAATGAAAAAATAACATTAAACTTACTAATTGCTTCTTTTTTTATTATTGCAGGATTGTTAATAGCTCAAAAATCCAGCATAAATGAAGATTAATTTTTAATACCTTTTCGGTATTGATAAGGTGTGCAGGCGACAATTTGTTTAAATACTCGATTTAAATGACTTTGGTCATAAAATCCAGTTTCTAATGCAATTTCTGAAATAGGTTTGTTTGTATTTAATAATTTTTTTACTTTTTCTATTCTTATGTTAAAAAGAAAGTTTTTAGGAGTTATACCGGTAGTTTTATGAAAGGTTCTAATTAAATGGTATGGGCTTAAATTTGCAATATTTGCAAGTTCTTTTATTGTGATGTTTTGATTAAAATTTTCTTGCATATATTCCATTACGGTTTTAATTTTTTTCTCATTTTTTTTGATTGAATTAATTTTGTTTTTATTGCAATAGTTTGTAAATAAAGTAATGGCAAAATTTTCTATTGCTTCTTCTTTTTCCAAATTGATAGTATTTGAAAATAAGATATTTATCAAATTTAAATATAAATTGATTAGATTTTTATCTTGTATTATTACTTTATTAATTGGAATGTATTCGTTTATGTTATCAAATATTGTAGATTGGATATTAAAACACCATTGTTTATCTAAATAAAGCATTGTATAGCTTCTTGCTTCGTTTTTAACAGGATTGCAACAATGCACATTATTTGGATTAATAACAGCTAAAAATTCAGGTGTTAATAAATAAGAATTATTTTCAAGTGTAAAATTAGTATTTCCGTCTATAACCATTCCAATTGACAAAGAGTTGTGTAGATGAGGTTTATAGTGAAGTTTTGAATCAGTAGTATATCGACACTCTATATAAGGAATTTGAAAGTTTTTAAAAAATAAACTTTTCATTACTAAAAAAAATTAAGAAGAAAATTTCTTCTTAGCTTCTTTGAGAGCTTCGATTACATCATCTATATTTTCATATGGGATGTGTGCTTTCCAATCAGGATTATTTTCTTCTCCGTTTAGTGAAATACCTATACTTACCACTGGTTTGCTTCCTTCTCCGTAAGGCTCTTCAATATGAGATACTGTAATGATGCCTTCTTTTGTATTTGCAAGCGGAATTGTTTTTAGCAGTTTTGTTTTTTTCATATTCCCCTCCTTTTTTCTTTATTATAACAAAAAGTTATGAAAAAAAGTTGATATTTATCAACTTAACTTATCTTTTGTAAAAATTTTTCTATCTCTTTTTGGAGGTGTTTTAAATCTTTTGAGTTATCAATTACGAAATTGGCTTTTTTTCTTTTTTCTTCAATATCCATTTGGTTGTTAAGAATGGCTTTTGCATCTTCTTCGCTTACATTGTCTCTTTTTGTAACTCTTTGGATTTGAAGCTCTTTTGGGGCATAAACAACTAATACTTTATCAAATTCATCATAATTTTGTTTTTCAAAAAAAAGAGGTAAATCCACAAAATAGGGGACATTGTCTTTTTCAAGTAAAGCGGCTTTTTGTAAGACCTCTTTTTTTACTTCCGGCAAAATCAAATCTTCTAAGATTTTTAGTTTTTCTTTATTATTAAAAACTATTTTTCTAAGCTCTTTTCTATTAGTTGTGCCAAAAATTTCTTTTATTTTATCTTTTTTCTTTTCAAAAACTTTTTTGCTTATTTCATCGGCGTCAATTATTTTATAGCCGTAGAGTTTAAGAAAAGAAGCAACCGTACTTTTGCCGGTGCCTATTCCTCCGGTTAATACAATAGCATTTTTAAATTTTGATGACATCTTTTATTTCTTCAAAAATATATTTTGGCAGTATAAAACTTCCATAATGAACGTCAGTTGTATAGTAATTTGTGCCTTCAACGAAATCGCTTCTGTGTCTTATGATATCAGCTTGAGGATGAAATTTTTTACTTGCAAACACAAGAGGTTTTGCATTTAGGTTTTCATCTAAATAATAAAAAGGCATTACAATCCAGAAAAGTTTGCTGAGATTTGCAAAGAGGTCTCTATCAGTCAGACTTTTTGGGGTTGTGATATATATACCTTTGTCATTTAGTTTTTCATAAATTTTAATAATATCACTTGGAGTATCTTCAATAATTAAATCATATTTTTCGCTGTTGTCATCTGTATGAATATCAAATTTTGCCATTGTGATTTTTTTGAATTCATCTTTTAGATTTTTGGGAATAAGTATCTTTGTACCTTCACTCGTGCATCCGCCAACTAACGCCATCATTTCGTTTTTAATACTCATAAAAATCCTTTTTTGGCTTAATATAGCAAAAAATTTTTAAAAAACAAAAAAATTTGATATATTTCGGATAAAATTTATCTTAAAGGAGTAACAATGTACAAAGTTGATATAGAAAAAAAATGCGGATGTGTAAAAAAAAGCGGGATTGAATTCCCAAAAACTTTTGAAGATAAAAAAGAGGCTGAATTTGAAGCTTTAAAACTTGCAAACTATATGAATGCAAATTTTTGTAAAAAACACAGATTTTTTGTAAATGAAGAAGGAGATACATTTAAAATTTATGTAGAGCTTTCTTGTCCTCAAGTTAGCTAATCTCTCCTTTTTTTCTTATAATTACTTACTTCACTTAAAGGTTTAATATGATTGCTCATCTTTGTTGCAGTGTAGATGCCGGATATTTTTTGAAAAGATTAAAAGAGGAATATCCAAATGAAAAAATAATCGGATTTTTTTACGACCCGAATATTCATCCTTACTCGGAATTTAAATTAAGAAGTCTTGATACGAAGAGAATATGTGAGAAACTCGGAATTGAATATGTTGAAGGGGATTATAATTATGAAGCGTGGTTAAAGGCTGTAAAAGGAAAAGAAAACGAACCGGAAAAAGGGAGCAGGTGTTCGGTATGTTTTGATTTTTCGCTTGAAGAAGCCGCAAGATTTGCAAAAGAAAAGGGTGATAATAAAGTAACAACTTCGCTTCTTATGTCCCCTATGAAATCACACGAGCAGTTGGAGGCTATCGGGAAAGTTATAAAAAGAAAATACGGTGTTGATTTTATAGCGGTTGATTACCGCAAAAAAGGCGGAACCCAGGCTCAGCAGGAGTATGCTAAGCAAAATCAGATGTACAGACAGGATTACTGTGGATGTATTTACGGTATCTGGCAGCAAAAGAGCGAACAGGAAATTATAGATGAGCTTATTTCTCCTTTTCCATTCCAAATACTTCCGGCGAGTATAGAAGAAAAACTTTCATTTTATGAAAACAGACTTAAACTTGAAAATGAAGGAATTAATTATAAGATTGTAAAAGAGAATTTTTTAAATTATCGTCTTTTAAAATCACTTATAACTTCTAAAAAAAAGCCAATTTTTCATTATACTCTGTTTTATTCTTTGCTTGATAGACCTCAGCGTGTTAGAATTGAAACTCAAAAAGATGGTATAGGATATGCAAACAGAGCTCAAATTATTTTTATAAAAATCAGTAAAATTAATGAACTTTTAAACAAAACATATAAAAATATCAAAGAAATTTATCAAAAACCTTTAAAATTGGATGAAGAGTTAATCATTAGGGAGAAAATTACAAATACAAAATATTCTCTCTCTCCGATAATTGTTTTGGAAGAATTTGAAGAAATAAGATATGATATTGATATAGATGCAAAAATTTATCCTGACAATAAAGAAATTTTGATAAAATTTTAAAAAAAAGGAAATTATATGGTTTTTGATATCAATCAGATTCAGGAAATGTTACCTCATAGATATCCTTTTTTGCTTGTAGACAGAATTACAAATGTAAAAGAAGGCGAAGAAGTAGAAGGATATCTTAATATCTCCATTACTAATCAGGTATTTCAGGGACATTTTCCGGGGCATCCTATATATCCGGGAGTGCTTATAATCGAGGGTATGGCTCAAACAGGTGCGATACTTCCATTTACAATAATGAGTAAAGAAGAATTAAACGACAAAGTTGTATATTTTATGAGTATTGACAAGGCGAAATTTAGAAAACCCGTGCTTCCGGGAGACAGACTTGTATACAGGGTAAAAACCATTAAACACAGAGGTAAAATCTGGCAGCTTGACGCAAAAGCGTATGTAGATGATGAACTTGTAGCAGAAGCAGAGCTAAAAGCTATGATTATGGATAAATAACAAATTAAAAAATGGAAAATTAAGAATGAAAAATATTAAAGGTAAAATCGGCAAAAACTGCCAAATAGGCGAAGGTGCAATAATTGATGAAAATGTTGTAATAGGCGATAACTGTATAGTGGAACCTTATGCCGTTATTACGGGATATACTGAAATAGGAGATAATAATCATATTTTCTCCCATGCTGTTGTAGGTTCAATTCCTCAGGATTTGAAATATAAAGGCGAAAAAACAAAACTTGTTATTGGAAATAATAATAAAATCCGTGAATTTACGCTTATTAATCCTGGAACCGAAGGTGGTGGAGGAGTTACAAAAATAGGTGATAACAATCTTTTAATGGGTTATGTTCATATAGCACATGACGTAATTATAAAAAACAACTGTATTTTGGCAAATGCCGCTACACTTGCCGGGCATGTGGAACTTGAAGATAATGTAGTAATTGGCGGTATGACGCCTATTCATCAGTTTGTAAAAATAGGAGAATTTGCAATGGTTGCAGGTGCAAGTGCCGTAAGCCAAGATATTCCTCCATACTGTCTTGCGGAAGGAAACAGGGCAAAACTAAGAGGACTCAACCTAACAGGGCTTAGAAGAAACTTACAAAACAGAAGCGATATTGATGAGATAAAAAAAGCATATAAAGAACTTTTTGAGAGCGGTAAACCTATAAGGGAAGTTGCGGAAAAATTAAAAGAGAGTCAAAACCAATATGTAAGACATCTTGCAGAGTTTGTATTAAATTCGAAAAGGGGAATACCTTATGATAGAAAAGTGTAGTTTTTGCGGCAGTGTTGAAACGGAAGAAAATCCACTTTTAGCTGCACCTGATAATAAGGCTTTTATTTGTAAAAATTGTGTTTTACAAGCATATGATATTATAATGGGCGCAGTTAAAAAACAAAATAAAAAACCAGAAGGTATAAAACTTCTTACTCCAAAAGAGATAAAAAAACATCTTGATGAGTATGTAATAGGACAGGAAAGAGCCAAAAAAATCATTTCGGTAGCCGTTTATAATCATTATAAAAGAATTATGTTTGGAAGTGAAAGTGATGTAGAGATTCAAAAATCAAATATTTTGATGATAGGACCGACAGGTAGCGGTAAAACGCTTATTGCAAGAACGCTCGCAAAACTTCTTGATGTGCCTCTTGCTATTGCCGATGCCACATCTCTTACGGAAGCTGGGTATGTTGGAGAAGATGTTGAAAATGTGCTTTTAAAACTTTATCAGGCGGCTGATGGGGATTTGGAAAAAACTGAGAGAGGTATTATATTCATAGATGAGATTGATAAAATTTCAAGAAAAAGCGAAAATCCTTCAATTACAAGAGATGTTTCGGGAGAAGGTGTGCAACAGGCGCTTCTTAAAATAATAGAAGGAAGTGTTGTAAATGTTCCGCCTCAGGGTGGCAGAAAACATCCACATCAGGAATTTTTACAAATTGACACGTCAAATATTTTATTTATATGTGGCGGTGCTTTTGAAGGGCTTGAAGAGATAGTCCAAAGAAGGCTTGAAGGTGCTACAATGGGATTTTTGGGTAAACCGAAAGAAAAACTTACAAAAGACGATATTTTATCTTTTGTAGAGCCTGAGGATTTGGTTAAATACGGGCTTATTCCTGAGCTTATAGGAAGACTTCCTGTAATTGCCACTTTAAGAGAGCTTGGAAAAGAGGATTTAATAAGAGTTTTAACCGAACCAAAAGATGCTTTAATTAAACAATATCAGGCTCTTTTTGCACTTGATGATGTAGAGCTTGAATTTGAGCGAGATGCGCTTGAAGCAATTGCGGATATGGCAATTAAAAGAGGTACGGGAGCAAGAGGTCTTAGAGCGATACTTGAAGATGCAATGGTTGATATTATGTTTAATCTTCCTGAATATAGAGGATATAAAATTGTAATTACAAAAGATGTGATTGAAAAAAAAGTAGAGCCCATTTTGATAAAAAAGGATAATAATGCTAAATAGAATTCTTGGACTTTTTAGTAATGATTTGGCAATTGACCTTGGAACTGCAAATACACTTGTCAGTGTAAAAGGAAAAGGCATCGTAATAAACGAACCGAGTGTTGTAGCTATAAAAGAAGGCAAACACCGCACAAAAGTTTTGGCTGTCGGTAAGGAAGCAAAAGATATGATAGGGAAAACCCCAAAAGACATTGTGGCGATAAGACCTATGAAAAACGGGGTTATTGCCGATTTTAGTGTAACTGAGGAGATGATAAGATATTTTATACAAAAAGTTCATAACAGAAAAGGTTTGATTAGACCGAGAATTGTAATATGTGTGCCTTACGGACTTACTCAGGTTGAGAGAAAAGCTGTTAAAGAATCCGCTATGAGTGCTGGGGCCAGGGAAGTGTACCTTATAGAAGAGCCTATGGCGGCGGCTATTGGGGCTGGACTTCCTGTAAAAGAACCTCAGGGAAGTATGGTTATTGATATTGGTGGGGGAACTACCGAAATAGGGGTTATTTCTCTTGGTGGACTTGTAGTGTCTAAATCAATCAGGGTTGCAGGGGATAGGTTTGATAAAGCGATAGTCGATTATATAAATAAAAAATATAATCTTGTAATCGGTGAAAGAACGGCAGAAGAGATAAAAATAGAAATAGGAAGTGCAATTAAGCTTGATAAAGAGCTTAAAATGCTTGTGAAAGGTAAAAACAGAATTTCAGGTCTTCTTGAAACAATTACCGTAACGAGCGAAGATGTAAGAGAAGCGCTTAAAGAACCGATTAAAGAACTTGGAGAAGCTCTAAAAGAAGTATTAGAAGATACACCGGCAGACTTGGCGGGGGATATTGTTGAAAACGGAATTGTTCTTACTGGTGGTGGAGCTTTGCTTAGAGGGCTTGATAAATATTTCAGTGAACTTGTTTCTCTTCCTGTTTATATAGCCGAAGATCCTCTTTTGGCAGTAGCCAAAGGTACCGGGAAAGCACTGGAACAAATAGAATTATTATCTACAATAAATGAATAAAAGATATTTATTACTTTTCTTAACGGGCTTTGTCCTGATTCTTTTTGTTTTTAAAACTCAAATAATTGATTTTTTTAATTTTATAAAATTAAATATTAATAAAATAGAAACGAATATTTCCGAAGAATTAAGCTCTCTTAAAAGTAAATCTTTGCAAATAGAAAAATTGAAAAATGAAAATAGGTTTTTAAAAAATAAAATTGTATATCTTGATTCACTTGTATATAATTGTAAAGATTTAAAAAAACTTATAAAAGATTCTAATTTAACACTTGCCAAAACCATTTCTTATGCAGCTTTACCTGATTTTTCTATGATTTATATTGATTATAAACCAAAAGGGAAATTCCCAAAAGGACTTGTTTACAATAATCTCGCAGCAGGGATTGTTGTTAAAAGTACAGGGGATTATTCTTTGGCATTATTGAATTCTAATAAAAAGACATCTTATACCGTATATATATTGGATGGAAATAATTCTGTTCCCGGTATTTTTTATGGGAAAATAGATACTGTTAAATATATTCCTAAATTTAAAAATATAAAAAAAGGCGATTTGGTAATTACAAGCGGACTTGACGGGATATTTTATAAAGGTGTAAAGGTTGGAATTATAAAAAATATAAAAGAAACTAATTTATATAAAGAAGCAAAAATAAAACTTTTTTATAATGATTTAGAGCCGAATTATTTTTATGTAGTTGATAAATTTGATAAAATAGAAAAAAAAGAGGAGGGGAAAAATGGAGATGCAAAACATTGAAAATACACTTAAAAAAATGGGGCTTGTTTTAGAAAAAGTGGTTCAAAAAGTAGATGAAATCGATAAAAGGGTAGCAAAACTTGAAGAAAAATTAGGAGAAAATGAAAAAAAGTTTTCAAGCGCGGATTTGAAAGTAATACCTCAAACGCAAACCAAAACTTCTACTTCAAGCAGTTTTGGAAGTGGCTTTGAAAGTAGCTTTTTGGGTTCGATGGCCGGAGCCGTTGCAGGGATGGGGCTTTATAATCTTTTATTTAACCATTCCGTATCACCTGCTGAATTTGGTCATAAGCTTGGTATGAACGAAACTGAAATAAATGAGGCGATTGAGAGTAATTTTGATGAAATAGATTCAAAACTTGACGAAATTGATGCAAAGATAGATGAGCTTGATTCAAAAATTGATAATTTTGAAGATAATGATGTAATGAGTAGCGATTATTTTGAGAATTATGACGAAGAAGGTATCGGTAATGATTTTGAGGGCGATTTTGATGATTTGGACGGGTTTGAAGATATTTAAATATTTGATATAATTACAAAAATTAACCGGATATTAATGTAAGGATTTAAATGGTAAATGTTATTTTATGCGGTGGAAGCGGAACAAGGCTTTGGCCTATAAGTAGGGAAAATCTTCCTAAACAGTTTTTAAAAATGTTTGATAATAAATCTTTGTATCAAATGACTTTAAAAAGAAATAATGTTTTTTGTGATGAAGTATTTATTGTAGCCAATGCAAATCAATTTTTTTTAGCTCTTGATCAGTTTGAAGAGATAAAAAACGACGTTAAATATAAAACTTTTACAGCATTGGTAGAACCATTTGGAAGAAATACGGCAGGAGCAATTGCTTTTGCAGCGTTTTTAAATGATGATATTTTATTTATAGCGCCGTCTGATCATAAAATTGATGCAAATAAAAAATATTATGAAGCTGTAAAAAAGGCTGAAAAATTTGCAAAAGAAGGATATTTAGTTGTTTTTGGAATTAAACCTAAATATCCTGAAACAGGATACGGATATATTGAGACAGATGGTGAAAATGTTATTAAATTTCATGAAAAACCAGATTTACAAACTGCACAAGAATATATTAAATCAGGGAATTTTTACTGGAATAGCGGTATGTTTATGTTTCATTCCAATACATATCTTGAAGAACTTAAAAAATATGCACCTGAAATTTATGAAAATGTAAAAATTGCAATAGAAAAAGCGAAAAAAGGTGAGTATATTAGAATTTTAAGTGAGGATATGGAAAAAATCCCTGATATAAGTATTGATTATGCGGTAATGGAAAAAAGTAAAAAAATAAAATTTGTAGAGCTTGATGTA
>JALVVX010000033.1 GCA_027038555.1 Nautiliaceae bacterium
GAAATATTTATTCCAAAACTGCCATCAATGAAAATGGTAGATTTGGCAAAATGTTTAGCACCTGAGCTTGATATAAAAATTATAGGAATAAGACCGGGAGAAAAACTTCACGAAGTAATGATTACAAGAGACGACAGTATAGTTGAATTTGATGACCATTTTGTAATAAAACCTACAATCAATTTCGGATTTGAAGCTGATTATACAATAAATGAACTTGGAGAAAAAGGAGTTGAAAAAGAAGGATTTGAATATTCATCAGGAACTAATGACTGGTGGCTAAGTTGCGAAGAATTTAAGCAAAAAGCACAAGAATTTTTATAAAAATGGAGAATGGAGAATGGAGAATGGAGAATTTAAAATACCATATGGCAAACAAACAATAGATGAGAATGACAAAAAAGCCGTTATTGAAGTATTAGATAGCGATTATTTAACAACAGGGCCAAAGGTAGAAGAATTTGAAAGTGCTCTTTGTGAATATACAGGCGCAAAATATGCTGTAGCTGTAAGTAATGGAACTGCGGCTCTTCATATAAGCTCACTCATTTTACTTCAAAAAGGAGACTTGGTATTAACAACTCCAAATTCATTTCTTGCCACATCAAATTCCATTCTTTATGTAGGTGCAAAACCTATTTTTGTAGATATAAAAGAAGACGGAAACATTAACCTTGATAAATGCATTGAAATCCTTGAAAAAAACAAAAACATAAAAGCCCTTTATGCCGTGCATTTTTCAGGAAATCCTGTTGAGATGGAAAAATTAAAATATATAAAAGAAAAATTTAATATAAAAATTCTTGAAGATTCCGCACATGCTATTGGAGCAAATTACAAATGGAGAATGGAGAATGGAGAATGGAGAATTAGTAAAATTGGAAATTGCAAATTTAGTGATATAGCAACTTTTTCTTTTCATCCGGTAAAACACATCACAACAGGAGAAGGAGGAGCAATTCTTACAAATGATGAAGAGATTTATAAAAAAGCAAAAATCCTTAGAAATCACGGAATGGTAAAAGAAAATTTTATAAATAAAGATTTGGCATATGATAAAAAAGGAAATCTAAATCCTTGGTATTATGAAATGCAAATGCTTGGGTTTAACTATCGTATCACAGATATTCAATGTGCATTAGGTTTATCTCAGCTAAAAAAACTTGATGATTTTATTGCAAAAAGACACCAAATAGCAAAAAAATACGATAAAGCATTTGAAAATTCAATTATAAAACCTCTTTATCCATTTAATAAAAATAGTGCTTATCATTTGTATGTTGTAAGGGTTGATTTTAATAAACTAAATATCACAAAAGCAGAGCTTTTTTATAAAATGAAAGAAGCTGGAATTTTCTTACAACTTCACTATATCCCGATAAATAAACAGCCATATTATAAGAAACTTGGCTATGGAAAAGAAGATTTGCCAAATATGTATAAATATTATGAAGAAGCATTTTCCCTGCCTATATATCCAAGTTTAAGCGAAGTTGAGCAAAATTATGTAATTGAAAAATTAAAGGAAAATTTACAGTGAATCTTTGCATTATCCCTGCCCGTGGTGGTAGTAAAAGAATTCCAAGGAAAAACATAAAAGAATTTTGCGGAAAACCTTTAATCGCTTATTCAATAGAAACTGCTAAAAAAAGTAATTTATTTAATAAAATTGTAGTCTCAACAGATGATGAAGAAATAGCTAAAATTAGCAAAAATTTAGGAGCTGAGATTCTTTACCGCCCAAAAGAGCTAGCAGATGATTTTTCTTCAAGCGTTGATGTATTTGAACATGCAATAAATAAACTTAATAAAAATAAAGATTTCAAATATGCCTGTATGATTTATCCAACTGCTCCGTTTTTGCAAGTTGAATATTTAAAAGAAGGCCTTGAAAAACTAAAAAACTCAAATGCTTGTTTTAGCTTCTCAGCAACTACTTATGATTTTCCTATATGGAGGGGATTTGAAATAGTTGATGGTAAAGCTAAAATGATTTTTGATGAATATATGAATACAAGAAGTCAGGATTTAAAAGAAGCATATCACGACGCAGGACAGTTTTATTGGAAAAAGTTAAGTTGTCTTGAAAAATTTCATTTTAACGGCAGTATTCCTATAATTATTCCAAGATATTTAGTTCAAGATATTGACACTATGGAGGATTTTAAATTAGCAGAACTTATGTTTAAAGTATTAAAAGAAGATGGTTATATTAAGAATTGATTTTTCATCTACAATCGGACTTGGGCATTTAAGAAGACAGGAAGCCTATATTCAAAGAAAAAATATTAAAAATTTAGTAGTTTTATGTAAAGAGTGTGATGAAAAGCTAACAAAATTACCCATTATAAAAATTCAAGATAAAGAAGAGTTTTTTAAAAAGGTAAAAGAATTAAATCCAAAAGAAGTAATTGTTGATAATTATAATTTTACATATGAAGATGAAAAAAAATTTAAAGAGCTTTTTCCTTACATAAAACTTACAGTATTTGACGATACTTATGAAAAACATTTTGCAGATGTTATAATTAATCATAACCTTGGGGCTAAAAAAGAAAAATATGAAAATCCTGAGAAAGTAAAAATAATAAAACCTTTAATTCGTAAAGAATTTAAAAAAATAAAAAAAAGAAAATTTAAAAAAGAAGGAATTTTTATTTCAATTGGAGGAAGTGATGCAAAAGGGCTTACTTTAAAAGTTTTAAAAATTTTAAAACCAATAAAGCCAAAAGTAAATTTGTATATAACAAGTGCTAATAAAAATTTGGATAAAATAAAAAAATTTGCTTTTTTAAACAGATGGGTAAATTTGCATATTGATGAAGATGTAGCAAAAGGAATGGCAAAAAGTGAATTTGGGATAATTACTCCAAGTGTGATAAGTTATGAAGCAATTTTTATGGATTTAAATTTTTTAGCTATAAAAACAGCAGATAATCAAAAAGAAGTTGCAAAATATCTAAAAAGAAAATATAAGGTTTTAAATGAAAATGAAATTAACAAAATTCCAAGACTTATCCATAGAAGAAAAAAAAGAAGTTTTAAAATGGCGAAATCATCCGGATATAAGAAAATGGATGTATGATACAAATAAAATATCTCTTGAAAATCATTTAAATTTCATTGATAACATGCCAAAAAACAGGATTTATTTAAAAGTAGAAGATTTAGGAGTTATTAATTTTAAAATCATTAACGACACAGCAGAACTCGGCCTTCACAAAAATCCAGAAAAAAAGAGAGTTGGAAATATTTTATTAAAAACGGCAATTGATTATGCCTTTGATGAATTAAAAATTAAAAAAATAATTCTTTATGTTTTTGAAAATAATGTTAAAGCTATAAATTTGTATAAAAATTTTGGATTTGTTGAGAGTAATAAAAAGGATAATATTATAAAAATGGAGCTTTTAAAAAGTGAAAAATGAAAAGTGTAAAGTGAAAAATTAAAGGATAATTATGAAAATAGGAAAAATTGATACAGACAAAAAAGTTTTTATAATTGCAGAGCTTAGTGCAAATCATAATCATTCAATTCAAGTTGCAAAAGATACAATTTATGCAGCAAAAGAAGCAGGTGCTGATGCAATAAAACTTCAAACATACACACCTGAGTGGATAACAATAGATTGTAAAAAGCAAGATTTTTTAATAAAAGGTGGAACACTTTGGGATGGCAAAAATCTGTTTGAGCTTTATAAAGAAGCTATGATGCCATTAGAGTGGCACGAAGAGCTTTTTAATTATGCAAGAAGTATTGAACTTGAAATTTTCAGCTCTCCTTTTAGTAAAGAAGCAGTTGACTTTTTAGAGCAATTTAATCCCCCGGCTTATAAAATAGCTTCATTTGAAATAACAGATTATGAGCTAATTGATTATACGGCAAGTAAAGGAAAACCTATAATAGTCTCAACAGGAATAGCAGAGTTTGAAGACATACAAAATGCAGTTGATACTGCTAAAAAACATAATGTTGATATAGCTTTACTTAAATGCACCTCAGCCTACCCGGCTCCTAGAAGCGAAGTAAATCTAAAAACTATTAAAGCCTTAAAAGAAATTTTTAATGTAACTATCGGATTTTCCGACCATACTCTTGGAATTTCAGCTCCTGTTGCGGCAGTTACCATGGGGGCTAGAATAGTAGAAAAACACTTTATTTTAGATAAAAATATTGATTCTCCTGATAAAGATTTTAGCCTAACTCCTAATGAATTTAAAGAAATGGTTAGTGCCATAAGAGAAGTTGAAGAGATGATGGGAGTTGTAGATTTTAAACCAAAAAAAGGAAGAGAATTTGCTAGAAGTTTATATGTTGTAAAAGATATTAAAAAAGGTGAAAAATTCACCCGTGAAAATATAAGAGCTATTCGACCTGGCTTTGGACTTCATCCAAAATATTTGCCTCAGATTCTTGGTAAAATTGCATGTAAAGATTTAGAAAAAGGCACTGCGCTTAAATGGGAGTATGTAGGTGATTGATTATTTTTTTCATAAAGTAGAGCCTAAAAATATAAAAATTTCGATGGTAATGATTGTAAAAAACGAAGAAGACATTATTCAAGAAAATATTATTTTTCACTCAAAAATAGGAGTTGATAATTTTGTAATACTTGACAACGGCTCTACTGACTTAACTTATGAGATTTTGCAAAATTTAAAAAAAGATTATGAGATAACACTTCTTAGAGACACAGGAGTTTTTCACCAATCAAAACTAACTACAAAAATTACAAAAATTGCAAAAAATAAATATAATCCAGACTGGATAATTACCTCTGATGCAGATGAATTTTGGAGACCACTTGATGCTAAAAATTTAAAAGAAGTTTTAAATTTTAAAGGCGGTGTTTTACAAATCCCTAGAAACAATATGATTTTATATGAAGGGCTTGATAATTGGAAAAATTCTATTTATAGAGTTGCAAATCAAATTTTATCATTAGAAGATTACGAAAATTTAAATATTCAACTTGGAAGAATCGGCAGAAAAGTTATAATAAATCCTCATGGATATTTCAAAACAAATTCAGGAAATCACAGCGCAGAGCATATTGCTTTTTGGCAAAAAAAAGAGTTTAAAAAAATAAGAGTATATCACTATCCAATAAGAAGTTTTGAGCAATTTTTAATAAATGCAAAAATTAGAATAGAAGCTTTAAAACAAGGTGCAAAAATGGGAGCCCATATAAAAAAATGGGCTAAACTTTTAGAAGAAGGCAAACTTGAAGAAGAATTTTACAACAAACTTCTACTAAATGAAGAGAAAATAAAATGTTTACTTGATTTAAATGTCTTAAAAAAAGACACTTCAATGAAGGATTTATTTGAAAAATTTAATATCTAAATATAAGGAAAATTTGCTTTTTGCTTTATATTTTACATTGGTTTTATTGCTTCCTGATTTTATAGCCGATATTTTTTGGCATGATTTTTATACCATTACACCTTATAGAACTCCAAAAGAATTGCTTGCCACCTTTTTAATAGGGTATCTGTTAAGTTTTGCACCAAAAATTTTTACTACTATTGTCACTTCGATATTTTTGCTTTTTGCGTTTATAAGCATTGGATTTTATGCTTATTTTCATAATTATCTAATGCCTTATGATTTAGGAATTTTACAAAACAGCGACGATGTAAAAGATATATTCTATTCTCTTGGCGACATTGCGGGAGTTGTAATATTTTTACTGATTTTATTGGCTGTTTTAACATTTTTGACTTATTATATCCTCAAAAAGCTAAACCCAAAAACCAAAAAATTCGCCCTGCCTCTGTTTTTGATAGCATTAATAATCTATCCTTATTTCATTCACAAAAAAGCAAATATATATCTGGCAAATTTTACGCATTTTAGCTGGTTTAATACCTTAAATACCATCTATCTTGCTGGACTTAAAGCTTTAAAACCTCATCCACATCACAACTACAAACCATATATTGTTAAAAAAATAGACTCTGGCAAAACAATTGTGATAATGATTATGGGCGAGAGTATGAATGAAAGATATATGCATCTTTTTGGATGGAAGGATAAAAACACCCCTTTGCTTGATTCGCTTAAAAAAGACCCTCATTTTATCTATAAAAAAGCCATAAGCTGTTCGGTTAGGACAATATGCTCTGTTACTACATTTTTTTACAATAAACGTGAGCCTGACAATATCTCTCTTATCACCAAAAACTACACAAACATTATGAAACTTGCCAATGAAAACGGATATGACACATATTGGCTGAGCATGCAAAGCGATGTGAGTTTAATGTCTAATATTTTTAACTATGCCAAACATAAAAAGTTTGTATGGGAGTTTAAAAGACAGTATGATGACGAGCTTATTAATGAGCTAAAAAAAATACCCTTTAACAAAAAAACTTTTGTGGTGTTGCATCTAAAAGCCGACCACTCCCCGTATATGAAATATGTCCCGCAAAAGTTTTATAAATTCAGTAAAAAAGATTCAAAAATCTGGGAATATGACAATGCAATTCTTTATACGGATTATGTGGTTTATAATGTAATCGATTATATGAAAAAACATCACAAAAATTTTGTAATATATTTTACATCAGACCACGGAGAAATGATGGGGTTTCCTTGGGAGGGAGGAAAAAGAGGACATTCCCAGCTTGTATGGGGAGATACGTATGTGCCGTTTGTTTATTACAGCGACAGATTTGATAAAAACTTCTCAAAAAAAATTTACAATCATTATATAATATCAAAAATGTTAACTCGTGATTTGGGGTATAAAATAATTAACCCTAATGAAAACGGAAGCTATTTTGTAAATGGGGTTCAAATTGACGGAAGCGCAGGATGGATGGAATATAATCTTACAGACAAACTGCCTCCTAAATTAATCAAAAAGGTTAAATATTGAAAAAACAATATAACTTATTCAAAAACGCATCATATGCATTTAGCGGAGTTTGGTTTTTACTCAAAGAAAGAGCTTTTCAACTTGAACTTTTATTTGTTATACCGCTTTTGATATTGCTTTTTTTTCTTGATTTAAATTTAATACAAAAATCCATAATGGCAGGCAGTTTAATGCTTATTTTAATCACAGAAGCGCTTAATACCGCTGTTGAAAGCGTTGTGGATTTGGTTACAGATGAATGGCATATTTTAGCTAAAAAAGCAAAAGATATAGCAAGTGCGGCAGTATTTTTTTCTTTGATTCAAGCAGTTATTATCTGGGGGATAAACCTATTCTCTTTTTAAAACTTTATCGTATATGAAATCCGCAAATTTGTTTGATTTGTAGCTTTTTTCTATAATTTCTCTGTTTTTAACAAACCAATCTAAAAAATCCTCTTTTTCATCGTAAATTTCAAAAAGTTTTTTAATTCTTCCGGCTTTTGTAAAAGCTAAATATCCATATTTTAGTTTTAATTCTTTTTTAATAGCTTCATCTTTATTTTTTCCATTTAACAAATGCCATAAAACAGCCGCAAAACCGCTTCTGTCAGCTCCCGCCTTACAATGAAACAAAAGAGGTTTTTTTGCATTTTGAAATAAAAAAATCAATTTTTCAAGCTCTTCTTTTCTAATTTTATGGGGATTTCTAGAAAGCAGAGAAACTGTATAATATTCAACATTCATCTCTTTGCAAATCTCTTTTTCTCTTTTATAAAGATAATTTTTATTGTTTCCCCTAAGATTAATAACCGTTTTTAATTTATATTTTTTAATAAGTTTTTTAAGTTTCCAAGGTGTAAGCTGAGCGCTTCTATAAACTCCCTCATCAACTTTTGATAAATTAGTCCAAAAAAGATTTATAAAATTATGCTCTTCTGTTATGATTTTGAAAAACTCACGCAATTTCTTCTAACCTTTTTATCAGTTTTTCAGGTGTAAGTGCATAATTTGGCTCGTAATTACCTGCAATAGAATGTGCTAAACTTGCCATCATAGTAGCTTTAAGTGGATGATAGCCTTGGGCTAATAATCCTCCTATCATTCCGGCTAACACATCTCCGCTTCCGCCTTTTGCTAAGGCAACGCTTCCGAGAGGGTCAATATGTAGTTTTTTATTAAAAGCGATAATTTTATTTGCACCTTTAAGAAGTAAAACTACCTTTGGATATTTTTTACTAAATTCCTCAGCCAATATAAATCTATTTTTTTGAATTTCATCTGTTGAATATTCCCCAAATCCCAAAATTTTAAGAAGAGAAGCAAATTCTTTTGGATGAGGAGTAATGACAATTTTTTCTTTTTTTAAAAATTCTTTGATTATATCCTTATAAAACATATCTGCATCAATTACCATAGGCATATCAAAATTTAAAAGTTTATGAATTTCATCATCAAAATAATTTCCCATTCCCATACCAAAAGCAAGAGAATTAAAAGAACTCTCAATCTTTTCGCTAAACATAATCTCATACGGGAGATTAAAATATTCATGTGTTACTACACTAACAAGCCCGCATCCGAAATTAAAAGCAGCTTTTGCCGCTAAAACTGCCGCTCCTTTTTTATCCCCCGCCAAAACTCCAAGATGCCCGTATGTTCTTTTGTGAGAATTCTGTTTTTTTCTAAATGGAAGCACTAAATCACTTTTTTCCCATACATGATAATCGGTTTTACCTCTGTATTTTGAAAAAGCAACACCAAGGTCTGCTTTTATTATCTCTCCCACGTAATCTTTTGCTATGTCGCTATATAGACTTAGTTTTTCCGCCCCCATTGTAACAGTAATATCAGCCCTAAAAGCCACAGGTCTTAAATTTCCCTCGTCATCAATACCTGTTGGAATATCGCAGGCAATTTTTAAAGCGTCTATATTATTCATTTTTTTAATTAAACAGACCAAATCTTTATTCAAATCTCTTTTAAGTCCACTGCCAAATATCGCATCCACAAGACAATCACACTTTTCATAAGTCTCTTTAATTACTCCCCCAACTGCCATAAATCTTTCAAGTTGAAGTTTTGCCATCTCGGATTTTGCTCCAAGAGGTAAATAAAGATTTATTTTATAATCACCTAAAAGAATTCTCCCAAGTGTAATTCCGTCAGCCCCGTTGTTTCCTGGACCTGAGATAATATTTATGGTACTGCCTTTTTTAACTCTGCTTTTTATCACATCCGCCATTGCGTTTGCGGCGTGTTCCATTAAAATATCTTCTGTCAGTTTATATTTTTCATAACATTTCTTATCAAAACTATATACTTCTCTAAAAACCGGTTTCATTACCCCTCCTTCTGTATTTAAGGGATTTTAGCAAATCTTCTTTGTTTATTTTATCTCTTTTATTTAAATTTGCAACCGTTTTAGCCACTTTTAGTATATTAAATTCGCTTCTTTTGCTTAATGCAAAATTTTTAATCGCTTTATTTAACATATCCCTTGCATTATTTTCAATCTTAAACTCATAATTTTCAGGAAGGTTTGCATTAAATCTGCCTTTTTGCATCTCAAAAGCAATTAAAACCTTCTCAAACATCTCTTTACTTGAAATAGTAGAAGTATCGTCATCTTCAAGCATTTGATGATAAATTTCTATCCTGTCATAAAGAGGTTCGCTTATTCTATTTTTATATCTTCTTATTTCCAAATCAGTGCACCTGCACTCTTTCTCACTCAGCAAATTACCGCACGGACACGGATTCATCGCCGCAGCAAATAAAATATCCGTTTCATACTCCACTTTATTATTTACACGGCTTATCAGCATTTTTTTATCTTGAAGAGGAAGCCTTAAATTCTCCAAAACATCTTTTTGAAAATGAGGAAGCTCATCAAAAAATAAAACGCCTTTATTTGCAAAAGCGATTTCACCGATTTTCGCACCCCTGCTTCCGCCTCCAAATATCGCCGCTTTTGTTGAGCTGTAATGCGGACTTCTGTATGGCCTAAGAGGAGAAAAATCAACCTCTTTACCTTCAATCGCTTTTAATTTTTCAACTTCTAAAATTTCTTCCAAGCTCATTGGAGGCAGAATATATCTGAGTCTGTTTATTATCATAGATTTCCCGACTCCCGGGCTTCCTTCAAACAAAATATTATGAAACCCTGCGGCACTAATCAAAGCCGCTTCTTTTGCTTGCGATTGGCCTATTACATCTTTAAAATCAAGCTCAAAATCGCTTTTGTAATAATATTTTTTGCCTTCGATTTTTATATATTCATAATTAAATTCGTCATTTTCTATTTTTTGGGGATTAAATTCGTTAAATTCACTCAAATGCGAAAATGGATAAATTTCAATCCCTGGAATTTTTGATACTTTTTTAGCAGATTCAAAAGGAATAATCACTTTTTTTGGCTTCAATGATAAAATAATAGGAAAAATCGAATTGGTATCTTTAATCCTACCATCAAGCCCAAGTTCTCCTAAAACAAGATATTCATCAAGATTTATATCTTTATTGTGAAATAAAATACTAAGAGCTATCGGCAAATCAAAATGGCTTCCTTCTTTTTTAAGGTCTGATGGGGATAAATTTATCACGATTTTTAAAGGGGGAAATTCAAAATCGTTATTAAGCAGTGACGATTTTACCCTCTCTTTGCTCTCCTGAATAGACTGGCTTCCAAGCCCGACAATCGAAAATCCGGGCAAAGCTCTTGTAAATGAGCTTTCTACCTCTACATTTTTGGCAATAAATCCATCAAGTGTGGCTGAATTTATTTTTTTCGTTTTTTGAGTAATTTTTTCCACTCTTTTTCAAACTTTTTGCGTTTTATGTAATCAAGTCTTTCTACAAACAGATGTCCGTCTAAATGGTCGGTTTCATGCTGAAATGCCACACTCAAAAGCCCGTCGGCATCCATAATATGCTCTTTGCCGAATCTATCAAAAAACTTAACTTTTACTTTTTCGTACCTCTCAACTTCATCAAAATAATCAGGCACAGACAAACATCCTTCTTTGTCTTTTTGAGTCCCACTCCATTCCAAAAACTCCGGATTTATTACTTCAATAAGCGTATCTTTGCTTTGTTTGCCTTCTTCATCTCCTATATCAATCAAAAGTGCACGAATTGGAACCGCTACTTGAATAGCTGCAAGCCCCACTCCGTTTTTGACAAGCATTGTTTCATACATATCATCAAGCAGTTTATGAAGATCTTTATCAAACCTCTCAACAGGTCTTGAAATCTCTTTTAATATCTTATTCGGATATGTAACTATATCAAGTACAGCCATTATGCCCCTTCCACTACATACAATTTATTTTCATTTTCAGCTTTTTTCAAAGCCTCTTTACATTTTTTAAAATAATCATCCGCTTTTATTCCCGGTTTAAGGTTACATATTGCACCTACTATTTTTATCTCTACTTCATTTCCTTCTATAAATACAGCAGAGTTACTTATCATATCGGAAATTCTCTCAACTGTCTTCTCAGCACCTATAATATCCGTATGTTTAAGAAGCATGGCAAAAACACCTTCTCCAAGATGAGCAATAACATCCGTTCTTCTTGAAGTTTTCAAAAGTATTTTTGCCACACTTCTGTTTACAATTGTCAAAGACTTATGTAGTTTAAAATGCTTTAAAACTTTATCGCTTACTTTTATAGTTATAAGAGAGCTTTTATGAGAAAATTTTTTAATCAGTTTAATTTCGTTTTCAAGAAGTTTTTTAAAATATTTGGCATTGTATACACCGTATACCATATCAAAAACACTGTTACTTTCAATTTCTTTTATTATCTCAACGTTTTTTGAATAAATTTCTTTTATCTCTTTTAACTCTTTATCCATATTTGAAGATATTTTGCTGATTTTTGAATCAACACTTTTTAAATATTTTTCAACGGTTTTAGGAGATGCTATGTGTGCCATCTGGGCAATGGAATCCTCTAAAATTTTTTTAAGCTGCGTTGTAAGTTTATACATTAAAGCCGTTTTTTGAAGTATCTCTTTTGAATATTTAAATGAAAGTTTCAGTTTCTTTTCAAGTTCGAGGTTTTTATCCATATCATCACTATCTTCAAGAGATATAAGCTCATAAACCTGTTTTTTAAATTCAGGTTTTTCCTCTTCAAGAAGATTAAAAAAATAAAGGGAATAATTGGAAGGAATTGGGGGAATCCCCTCTTCTATAAGTTTATCCAAAACTTTTTTTGCAAATTTTTCAAGGGGCGAAATAGGTTCGTTTAAATCTTTTACAGTATAGTTTGAATATTTTTCTCCCATTAATCTTCTCTTTTTTTTAGTACCTTGTCAATAAGACCGTATTTCATTGCTTCTTCTGCGCTCATAAAAAAGTCTCTTTCCGTGTCTTTTTCTATCTTTCTTACACTCTGACCTGTGTTTTCGGCCAAAATTTTATTAAGCTCTTTTTTCATTCTAAGAATTTCTTTTGCATGAATTTCAATATCTGTAGCCTGACCCTGAGCTCCCCCAAGTGGCTGATGGATCATAATTCTTGCATGTGGAAGTGCAAATCTTTTTCCTTTTGCTCCACTGCTGAGTAGAAATGCGCCCATACTTGCGGCCTGTCCCATACAGATAGTCACTACATCAGGCTTGATATAGTTCATAGTATCATAAATGGCAAATCCACTTGTTACCACTCCACCCGGAGAATTTATATAAAGATATATATCTTTTTCAGGATTTTCAGCTTCTAAAAAAAGCATCTGAGCCACTATTATGCTTGCCACATGGTCATTAATTTCGCCTTGAAGCATAATAATTCTGTCTTTAAGTAAGCGGGAATAGATATCATACGCCCTCTCACCTCTTCCAGTTTTTTCTATAACCGTAGGTATTAAAATACTCATTATTTACCAGCCTTTTCTTCAAGTAATTTATTTAAAAGTTTTTCTTCCACAAGGTTCATTTTAAGAACCGGAAGTAAATTATTTTCTTGATAATATTTGATAAGTTCTTGCGGATTTTGCCCTTGCATCAACGCTTCATAAAAAAGCACTTGGCTAAGCTCGTCATCGCTTACAATAACATTCTCTTTTTTAGCAATTTCATCAATGATAAAAGTAAGTTTTACCCTATCTCTTGCTTCTTCTTTAAATTTATTTCTAAACTCTTCAAGTTTTTCCGGATTTTCTTGAAGCTCTTTAATTTCAGCAGGAGTTAATTTCGCCGCTTCATTGCCAACGATTACATCAAGTTCTTTTTCTACGATGCCTTCTGGGATATCGATATCGTATTTTTTAACAAGGCATTCAAGAATTTCTTCTTTTTTAGGAGCGAAAATTTCCGCTTTTTTTCTGTTTTCAATTGTTGTTTTAATATAGTTTTTGAGTGTTTCAACAGTTGCATTCTCATCATTAAGATATTTTTTTGCAAGCTCGTCGTTAATTTCTCCCGGAACTTTTTCCTGGATTTCTTGTAAAGTTACGTCAAATTCAGCTTCTTTTCCGGCAAGTTCTTTTACATAATTTTCAGGAAATTTTACTTTTATTCTTTTAGATTCCCCTACTTTCATACCTTCGATTTGTTCTTCAAATCCCGGGATAAAACTTCCGCTTCCAAGTTCAAGCGGATAACTTTCAGCACTTCCGTTTTCCATCTCTTTACCGTCTACATAACCTTTAAAATCGATTACCGCAATATCACCTTTTTCAGCCACTTGTTTATCGCTTACTTTTGTAGTTGCGTTTTCTTTTGCGATAGTTTCAAGTTCTTTATTAATTTCTTCTTCGCTAACTTCCGGTACTTCAACTTCCGGTACACATTCTTTATAATCATCTCCGATATTAATTTCAGGTTTTGTATAAACTTTGATTTCAACATCTATTCCGTTGTCGTTTCTATCAAATTTAACAACTTCCGGCTCACCTAAAATTTCAGCTACACCAAGAGCTTTCATCCCTTCATCAAGAATATCTTTTAAAATTTCGTTAATAGCTTCTCTTTCGATATCAGCCGCATAAAGTTTTTTAACAGCTTTTACTTTTCTTTCAAGTGCTTTTGCAGGAAGTTTCCCTTTTCTAAATCCAGGAACATTTGCGTCTTTTGCAATTGCTCTTGCAACTTTTTCTTTTTTTGCTTCTAAATCTTGATTTTCTATGTGTGCTTTGATTATACTATTAGCAGAATCAATTTTATCAACATTTACCATCTAAATTTCCTTTTTTTAAGGGTATAATACCAAAAATTTTAAAGGATAACAATGAGTGTCGATTTAGAAAAAATAGAACTTGCCACGAAAATGATTCTTGAAGCAATTAAAGAAGACCCTCAAAGACAAGGTCTTGTAAAAACCCCTAAAAGAGTGGCAAAAGCGTTTGAAGAGATTTGCAGCGGATATTTCAAAGACCCAAAAGAAGTGCTTAACGATGCACTGTTTGAGAGCAGTAACAATGAAATGGTAGTTGTCAGAAATATAGAGTTTTATTCAATGTGCGAACATCATATTTTGCCGTTTTTCGGAAGAGTCCATGTGGCATACATACCTGATAAAAAAGTTGTGGGACTCTCAAAAATCCCAAGGATGGTGGAAGTTTTTGCAAGAAGATTGCAAATTCAAGAACAGCTCACAGAACAGATTGCAGATGCGATAATGGATGTGGTAAAACCAAAAGGAGTCGGTGTGGTGATTCACGCAAGACATATGTGTATGGAGATGAGAGGAGTCAAAACCAAACATTCATACACGTCAAGCTCTGCTCTTAGAGGCATCTTCCTTGAAGAAAAAACAAGGGAAGAATTTTTCAATATCATAAACGCACCGACACAAAATCATTTCTGATGGCACTTAAACACGTAAAAAACAAAATAAAACAAAAAAACCTCTCAAAGCCTTTTGGCTTTGTTACAAAAATCACACCCCTAAACATAATAGGCAATAATCTTAATGTCTCAATAGGTGATTTGGTTACCATCAAATCAGACGAAAACAATATTTTAGGAATGGTAACTTCCGTATCCTCAGACAGTTTTACAGTCACTCCTTTTTCATTTATTGAAGGCGTTAAAATCGGCGATAAAATCTATCTTGATGAAAACGGAATGAAAATACCAGTGGGAGAAGCTCTTCTTGGAAGAGTGGTTGACCCTTTTATGAGACCGATTGATGGCAAAGGACCGATAATCTATAAAGAAAAAATCCCTATTATGCAAAAACCCATATCCCCTCTTAAAAGAGGAATTATCAATGAACCTTTTCCAACCGGTGTCAAATCAATTGACGGACTTTTGACATGCGGAAAAGGTCAGAAAGTCGGTATTTTTGCAGGAAGCGGTGTCGGGAAATCAACGCTTATGGGAATGCTTGTTAAAGGAAGCCGTGCAGATATAAAAGTCATAGCGCTAATTGGTGAGAGGGGAAGGGAAATCCCGGAGTTTATTGAACAAAATCTTGGAGGGGATTTAACAAATACGGTAATTATCGCCGCTACAAGCGATGATTCGGCGTTAATGAGAAAATACGGCGCATTTGCGGCAATGGCTGTTGCTGAATATTTCAAAGACCAAAATAAAGACGTGCTTTTTATGATGGACAGTATAACGCGTTTTGCAATGGCTCAAAGAGAAATTGGACTGACTCTTGGAGAACCTCCCACAAGCAAAGGTTATCCTCCAAGTTCAATTATGATTTTACCTCAGCTTATGGAGCGCGCAGGAAAAGAAGAAGGAAAAGGAAGCATTACCGCATTTTTCACCGTCCTTGTAGAAGGGGACGACACTTCCGCAGACCCTATTGCAGACCAAGCAAGAAGCATACTTGACGGACATATAATACTTGATAGAAATTTAACAGACCTTGGTATTTATCCGCCTATTAATATCTTGACTTCCGCAAGCAGAGTTATGGGAAACGTGATAGATGAAATTCATATGCAAAAGGTAAGAAAATTTAAAAAACTATATTCACTGCTTAAAGAAAACGAAGTACTTTTAAGAATCGGCGCATACCAAAAAGGAACCGACCCAGAACTCGATGAAGCAGTTACAAAAAAAGAGCAAATGGAAAATTTTCTAACCCAAATCCCTAAGCAAATTTACACTTTTGACGAAATAAAAAATATGCTGTTTAATATTGTTTAAATTAATTATCTGATACAATTTCTTATATAATTCAAAAGGGGAAAAGAGGCCAATGGATGAAAAAGTTTTACAAAATTTTCCTACCACTTTATATCTGTTGAAAGTAGCCGTTAACAATACATTGGAAATAATAGATTTTAAACTTATAAATCACGGCAAAAACACCCAATACTCCAAAGAAGAGTTTACAAAAGAGCTTATAGCCAATAATTTCAAAGATTCCGATTTAAAAAAATTCGCCAAACTTTTAAAAGAAAAAAAAGACGGTAAAATCGAAATAAAATATCAATTTAAAGACAAAAACGGTAAAATTCATACTTTTAAAGACATTTTAAAAATTATGGAAAAAAAAGACAATATTTATACCCTCTTGGGACTTGGCATTAATATTTCAAAAGAAGAAGAATTCTCTCAAATTTTCGAAGCCGTTACAGATTCAAACCATATGGGCATTCTGATATATAAAGAAAAAATAGTATTTTGTGACAATTACACCAAAAACCTACTTGAAGCCGGAGACGAAATATATGGCATATCTCCCGCAGAGCTTTTTCCAGATTTTATGAAACCCAACATACAAAAAATAATAAAAGAGAGACTAAGCGGCAAACGGTTTGGGAAATATCACTCTCTTGAACTCCCTACTTTTAAAAACAACAGAAAATACGTTGAATTTTACGGATATACTATAACTTATGAAGGGGAATATGCCGGATTGGTAATAGTTCTTGATAAAACAAAATTTTTCAAGCATAAAAAAATACTTGAAATTATTAAAAATGTTAATTCAACACTTCTTAAACGAATTTTTAACAAACAAATGCTGCTTAAAGAAATTATTATACAAATAAAAAACGTTTCTTATTTTAAAGATGTTTTTTTGAGCAACACTGAAATTAAAGAAAAAGGATTTTTAAGTTTAAAAATAACAGATGAATTTTTGATTTTTGAGGCAAAATATAATGATGATTTTGACGAACTTTGTATAGATACTTTAAAAGAATTACAAAAAAATATCCAAAAAACAATCAACGATATTAATAAAAATCTCACTCTTATGATATTAAAACAGGCCTTAGAACAGTCATTCCAATGGCTTTTAATAACAGATGAAAACGGCAAAATTATCTATGTAAATGATGCCGTTACAAAGATTTCCGGTTACTCAAAACACGAACTTTTAGGAAAAAGTCCGAGTATTTTCAAATCGGGTAAACACGACGAATCTCTATATAAACAATTGTGGGAAAACATATTGAATAATAAAATATATGAAACAACATTTAAAAACAAAAATAAAAACAATCGAATCTTTTATCTTAAAAATAAAATACTGCCGGTAAATCTTCCAAATGGTAAAAAATATTTTGTTTCCATGGGTATAGATATTACACTTCAAAAACACCTTGAAGATAAAATTACCAATATAAAATTCAAAGATAAACTCACAGAACTTTATAATAGAAATGGCTTTATACTTACCGGAAGCGAAAAATTAAACTCTACCTATAAAAAACTTGCTCTTGCAATTATTGACATTAAAGATTTCAGAGCAATTAATGCTATTAAAGGTAATAAATTCGGAGATGAACTTTTAGAACAGTTTGCTATTCTTTTAAAAATATTTTTTCATAAAAACTCTCTTATAGGAAGAATCGGCAACGACGAATTCGCAATTCTTACTAAATTTGAAAATAAAAACAAATTAGAAGAAAAAATAAAAACTTTTATAAAAATTATAAAAAAATTGGAAGTTCAATCATTCAAAATAAGTTTAAATATAGGAATTTCAGTTTTCCCAGATGATGATAAAGAAATAGAAAACCTTATTGAAAAAGCCCTCACGGCCTTGGAATATGCCAAAAAAGAAGGTGATTTTACCTATATATTCTATAATAAAAATCTAAGCAAAAGTCTTCAAAAAAACATTCAAATCAAAACATTAATCAATCAAGCAATAAAAGAAGATAAATTTATTTATTATTTCCAACCCTATGTTTTTGCAAAAGACTATACCATTACTTCTGCCGAAAGTTTAATAAGGATAAAAGAAAAAGACAATCTGATACTCCCATCAAAATTTATTGATTTCGCAGAAAAAAGCGGTCTTATCAAAGAAATTGAATTAATCATGGCAAAAAAAGCGGTTAATATTTTAAAAAAATCTCCTATCCCTCTTTCTTTTAACGTCTCGGCAATTTCTCTTAAAGACCACGATCATCTCTTAAAACTTATAAATTTAACAAAACCTTATGCCGAACAAATAATTATAGAAATTACGGAAAGAGAATTAATATTTAATACCCAAGAAATAATAAAAAAGTTCGAACAACTTAAAACATTCGGATATACCCTTGCTATTGATGATTTTGGAACGGGATATTCTTCCTTTTCATATATAAAACATATTCCTATTGATTTTCTAAAAATAGACATTTCCTTTATTAAAAACATAGAACAAAATAAAAAAGATTTAGCCATTACGGATGCAATTATAAATTTTTCAAAAAAATTGGGAATAAAAACAATTGCAGAAGGAATAGAAACCCAAAAACAAGCCGAAATATTACAAAAATTAGGATGTGATTATCTTCAAGGGTACTATTTTTATAAACCTATGCCGTTTAATGAACTTAAAAAACATATAAAAACTACAAATTCTCTTGACAATTAAAATCTTTTTTCATATAATTTCAATCCACAAAGACGGAGTGTAGCGCAGTTTGGTTAGCGCACCTGGTTTGGGACCAGGGGGTCGGGGGTTCGAGTCCCTCCACTCCGACCATTTATCCACTATAAGTGAAGAGCTTGCCTGAGCTTCTCACTTGTGGTGGGTGTAGCTCAGGTGGTTAGAGCACCAGGTTGTGGCCCTGGGGGTCGCCGGTTCGAGTCCGGTCATCCACCCCATTGCTCTATCCAGTTTAGCGTCCGTAGCTCAACTGGATAGAGCAACGGACTTCGGATCCGTAGGTTGTAGGTTCGAGTCCTACCGGACGCACCAATAACAAGCTCACAATATGCGCCCTTAGCTCAGCTGGATAGAGCAACGGCCTTCTAAGCCGTAGGTCGCAGGTTCGAGTCCTGCAGGGCGTACCACTTATTTACATTTATCATAAAATTCTCCTAATGTTTGCGGGAGTGGTGGAATTGGCAGACACGCCAGACTTAGGATCTGGTGCCGCAAGGCGTGGAGGTTCGAGTCCTCTCTCCCGCACCAGTTTATCTTTTAAAATCCCTGTAAATACAATAACTTAAAGATTTAAACTAAAAACAAGGCCTCGAATAATCCTTTTTAAAAATAACGTCATAATTTTATAATTACAACTATAAAAATCATATCAAATTTTATAGATACAACTATAATTTAACATAAACACACCTAAAATACTTTTCTACTGCAATACTAATAATTACACTCATAATTATTTCCAATTCAAATAAAATTTTTATATTATATGTCTCAAAAACAGATATTAAAAGGAAAACCTTGTATAGCTTTAAAAATTTGGTAAAAGAGATAAAAAAATACAAAAAAGAGTTTATTTTAGCCCAGATTGTTGCAATTATAGCTACTTTAATCTCAGTTCCGATTCCTTTATTTATGCCCCTTTTAATTGATGAAGTACTGCTTCATAAAGGTGGCAGATGGATAGAAATAATCAATCATTTTTTTCATAACTGCAACACCTTTTGTTATGTGATAATTACTTTTTTAGTGGTTGTGCTTTTGCGGACTTTATTTGTAGGAGCAAATGTACTTCAAACTTATCTTTTTGAAAAAATAACAAAAGACATAACTTTTAAAATCAGAATTAGAGTGATTGAACATCTAAAACGCCTCTCAATAAACGAATATGAAAATCTAAAAACGGGCGACATTGCAAGCCGGCTTATCAGCGATGTTAACACAGTGGAAGAATTTTTAATAAAATCGGTATCAAAACTTATAATTTCTTCGCTTATGCTTATAGGTATAGCCGTTGTACTGCTGATAATCGACTGGCGGCTTGGGCTTTTTATACTTTTTTTAAATCCGTTTGTGGTTGTACTATCAGGCAAAATCGCAAGCAAAGTCAAAAAATACAAAAAAGAACAAAATAAAGCAATTTCAATATTCCAAGAAGCACTTATCGAAACACTTGAACTTTTTGAGCAGATAAAGGCATTCAATAAAGAAAAATTCTTTTTTAAAAGAATATTCAATCTGGCAAAAGAGCTCAAAGAAAAATCTTTTAATTTTTCCTATAAAAGCGAGGCTTATTCGAAGCTTAGCCACCTTACATTTTTTATCGGATATGAAATTATAAGAGCCGCCGGTATTTTAGCCGTGGCTTACGGAACTTTGAGCATAGGGCTTATGATAGCGGTGTTTGCGTATCTTTGGTATATGATGACACCTATTCAGGAGATTATCTCGATTCAATACAGCTTTTACAGTGCAAAAGCGGCCTTAGAGAGAATCAATCAAATTTTGACATTAAAAACAGAGCCTGTCTTCCCGCACAAAAAAAATCCTTTTGACAAACCGGTTACGATTGAACTTAAAAACATATCGTTTAAATATAAAGAGAGCAATTATATTTTCAAAAATGCAAACGCCACAATACATCCGAACAAAATCACGGCCTTAATAGGCGCAAGCGGAGGCGGTAAAACCACCTTAGCAAAAATCATAGCCGGGCTTTTGGTAGTTGAAGAGGGTGATGTGGTTTATAACGGCGCAAGTTTTAAAGAAATCGGACTTGATAAAATAAGAGAAAACGTAACATTAATACTCCAAGAAACCAGGCTTTTTAACGATACTTTGCGTTTTAACCTCACACTTGGAAGAGAATTTGATGAAAAAGAGATTATCGAAGCATTAAAAAAAGCGGAACTGCTTGAAACCGTTCAAAAAATGCCAAAAGGACTTGATACTTATGTAGGCAAAAACGGCGTAAAACTCAGCGGCGGACAAAAACAGCGCGTTGCCATAGCAAGGGCACTTTTATTCAAACCAAAAGTTGTAATTTTGGACGAATCCACCTCAGCCCTTGATATAGAAACGGAAGATAAAGTCTTTAAAAACATAGAGAACTTTTTACTTTCAAGAACTTCCATCATCATAGCCCACAGAGCTGAGACAATAGCAAAAGCAGATGAAATACTGATGGTAAAAAACAAAACTATTCTAAAAATTTCTTAGCGTTTTTGAGCTTAATGATATGCTCTTTTACCCATTCTTTAAGGGGTTTTGTTGAATTTTGTTTTTTACATATTGCAATAATTTCATAATTTTTATCATTACCAAATTTCTTTTGAGCTTCTTTTTTTGTCATTTTAAGGGCTTTTTTGATTTTATTTTCAAGCTCTTTATATTTTTTATTAAATTTCTCTTCTATCTCTTTTATAAACTGATATTTTTCGCTTTTTTTATTTAAAATCTCTTTTATTTCATCTATTTCCCCGTTTAATATATGCGAAATAATGCTGTTTTCTTTTATATCCCCTAAAATTTTATGTCTTTTAAGGTATTCTTTTGTTTTTACTTTTACAAATTTCATATCTTCAAATATCATAACCCAGCCCTCTTTGCTTATACATACATTTTTCTCCTCTAAATAATCACTTAGTGGCTTAGAAGCGCATACTGGGGCACATTCTACGCCGAATTCTTTTGCTTCATCTTCAAATGACAAATCATACTCTCCTGTTTTTAAATCCCTCACCTGAACCAAAACAAGTCTTTCACTCCCATAATCCATCACAACCTGAGTTTTTGGGGAAAAATATTCAAAAAGAGGGATTTTCCCTTCTTTTAATTTTTTATTTACATAATTTTTTAAATTTTCATTTATTTCATACATCTCCTGCGCTCTTTTTGCCTGAAAAGAATCAAATCTCAGTTTTGATTTAAAATATACTTTATTATCAATCAATATCGGATGAACAAAAGTCCCGTCAATTTTCTCCTGGACTTTAATAACCTTTTTATCTTTCAAATCTTCTTCCATCCACCCTGGCGCCTGATTCAGCTCAAAAAATTTATGAATCCCAATAAACCTTTCCCATTTTTCACCGTTTTTTACAAAAGTAAGGGCTCTTAGCTCCCATGCATTAAACTTTTCAAACTCTTCGTAATTTCCTTGTTTATAATGATAAACGGCTATTTCTTTTCCGTTGAAAACCAAATCTTTTCTAAAAAACTGCTTTGAATTTTCAACAATATAATCACACTCTTCCTTACTTGGCAAATAAAACACACTCAACCTTTTTTAGTTTAATTATATCAAATTTTTGCTTTGCATTTTTTATTTTAAAGTGCTAAAATTGCCTAAAAAAAGGAAAGAGATGAGAAGTGACGAAATAAAAAAAGGATGGCACAGAGCCCCTCACAGAAGTCTTCTTAGAGCTTGTGGACTTAAAGACGAAGATTTTGACAAACCGTTTATCGGAGTTGCAAATAGCTTTATTGAAATAATTCCAGGACATTTTTTCCTTAATAAATATGCAGAAATTGTAAAAGATGAAATTAGAAAAAACGGATGCGTTCCTTTTGAATTCAATACAATTGGCGTAGATGACGGTATTGCAATGGGACATGACGGTATGCTCTATTCCTTGCCAAGCCGTGAAATTATTGCAAACAGCGTTGAAACAGTTATGAACGCCCATAAACTTGATGCAATGATTTGTATTCCAAACTGCGATAAAATTACTCCCGGTATGGTAATGGGGGCACTTAGGGTAAATGTACCGACTATTTTTGTTACAGGCGGGCCTATGAGAGCAGGACATTTATCTGATGGGACACCAATTGACCTTGCTACTGTTTTTGAAGGTGTAGGTAAATTCGAAAAAGGTGAAATTGATGAAAATATGCTTTATCAGTTAGAATGCGAAGCATGTCCTGGTGGGGGAAGTTGTAGCGGTATGTTTACTGCAAATTCTATGAATACATTAATTGAAGCGATGGGTATAGCCCTAAAAGGAAACGGAACAATTCCTGCTCTTACACCTGAGAGGGAAGAACTTTTAAGAAAAGCGGCCAGAAGAATATGTGAAATTGCTAAAAGCGAAGAACTTACAGAACAATACAGAATCAAAAACATTATAAACAAAAAAGCAATCCATAACGCATTTGTTGTTGATATGGCTATGGGCGGAAGCTCAAATACAGTTTTACACGTTACAGCAATTGCAAAAGAAGCAGGAGTTGATTTTGAACTTAAAGAACTTAACGAAATAGCAAGACACACAAGCCATATCGCAAAAATTTCACCTTCACTTCAAACGGTACATATGGAAGATATCAACAGAGCCGGTGGAATGAGTGCGGTAATGAAAGAAATAAGCAAAAGAAGCGATACAATACTTTATCTTGACAATCCTGTGATTGAGGGCGGAACAGTAGCAGATAGAATCAAAGATGCAAAAGTGCTTGATTACAGTGTAATTCATCCGGTGGAAAATCCTTACAGCAAAGTAGGTGGACTTGCTATACTTTACGGTAACCTTGCAGAAGAAGGATGTGTTATCAAAACAGCAGGAATTACAGGTGAGAGAAAATTCACGGGACCTGCTGTATGCTTTGATTCCCAACAAGAGGCAATTGACGGTATTACAGGCGGAAAGGTAAAAGAAGGAGATGTTGTTGTAATCAGATATGAAGGACCAAAAGGAGGTCCGGGAATGCAGGAGATGCTTGCACCTACAAGCCTTATTATGGGTATGGGGCTTGGAGATAAAGTGGCACTTATTACAGATGGAAGATTTTCCGGTGCTACAAGGGGTCTTAGTATCGGTCACGTAAGCCCTGAGGCTGCGGAGGGTGGAATGATAGGTTTACTTAAAGATGGGGACATTATCGAAATAGATGTTGATAACTTTTCAATCAATGTAAAACTTAGTGATGAAGAGATTGAAAAAAGAAAAAAAGAATTTAAACCCCTCAAAAAAGACATTCCGGGCAAATGGCTCAGACAATACAGAATGCTTGTTACAAATGCGGCAAACGGCGCAATTTTAAAAGCAGATTAATTCTGCTTTTCTTCTATTAATCTTCATTAGACTTTTTTTAAATATTGGAGTATCATTCATAATAACAAAAATAAAAGGCAAGTAATGAAAGCATTCGGACTTTGGAGTGCGGTATTTATAGGAATCGGTGCAATGGTAGGTGCCGGTATTTTTATTGTTATAGGTCAGGCCGGGAGTATTGCTGGCAATATTGTATGGCTTTCGTTTGTTTTTGGAGGAATTATTGCACTTCTTAGCGGATATTCATTGGCAAAACTGGCCCTTGCCTTTCCGTCACGCGGTGGTATTATCGAATATCTCGTTCAGGAATTCGGTGTAAATATATTTTCAGGAAGTATGGGGGTTTTGTTTTATTTCGCCCAGCTTATAGCATTAGCGGCAGTTGCTAAGAGTTTCGGGGCATATTCAAGTGAGCTGTTTTTTAATAAAGAAAGTGTTTTTTTAACGGATATATTCGGTGTTGGAATACTTCTCCTTTTTATGATAATAAATCTGCTTGGTGCTTATTTTGTAGCTAAATCCGAAAATATTATAGTAATCATAAAACTCTCTATTTTAGTGGTTTTTACAATTGCCGCGCTTATTACTATTAAGCCTGAATATTTAAGTCTTTCAAAAACACCTCCTATTACCGGGATGCTTTTTGCAATAGGAATTACGTTTTTTGCTTATCAGGGATTCAGCGTTATCACAAATACGGTTGAAGATATGCAAAACCCGCAAAAAAATATGCTAAAAGCTATGGTTCTTTCAATCTTAATCGTTATGTTTTTGTATGTAGCTACAAGCATAGCAGTACTTGGGAATCTGCCGCTTAGTGAAGTTATCAAAGCAAAAGATTATGCCTTGGCACTTGCCGCAAAACCTGTTTTTGGAGAGCTTGGATTTAAAATTATGGCTGTTGCAGCCCTTATAGCAACGGCCAGCGCAATTAATGCCACTTTATACGCAGTTACCCAAATCAGCTACGTTCTTGCAAAAGAAGGAAATCTTCCCGAAGTTTACGAATATAACGTTTTTCATTCAAACGAAGGGCTTATTATAAGTACGCTTATCACAATTCCTATGATTTTATTTTTTAACCTTGCAGAAATAACCTCAGCCGCCGCAATATCAATGCTTTTAATTCAGGCAATTACCCATATAGGACACTTAAAAGTCATTAATAAAACAGAAGCTAAAAAAATTTTTGTTATATTAGCATTCTTATCAATGATTTTGGTAGCACTGCTTACAGGCTATTATAATTACAAAACATCGCCTGTTGTCGTATGGTATCTCATAGGTATTTTTATAGCAGGATTTATCGTCGAAATAATTTTAAGAAAATTAAATAAAAGAGAAATAACCCCTCAAAGCTAAGCAATAAGTTCGAATTTATTATCAAAGAGCCTATCAAACAGCTCTTTTGTCTTTTTCAATTCTTTCATTGAAGCCTCAATACTTTTTAATATTTCATCAAATGTATTAACCGTATGATGTTTAATCGCAAGAGAGTGATTCTCGTTTTTTGGTTTCGGAAGCAGTGATTTTAATTTATGAGAAAAGTTTAACATATCTTTTTCGTGTATATCTTTTGTTTTTAAAAATTTTTCCATCAAAGGCTTTATTTTCTTCATAGCTTCTTTTATTTCTTTAATATCGTTTTTATCAAGCCCGTTGCCTTCATAATGAAAATGATACCCATATTCATGCTTGAGAGTCATTTCATATGTTTTAGAATTTGGACTTTTTGTAAAATTTTTATCTATTTCTACACTGTCATACATACTAAGTTCGATTTTATCTCCGCTTGAAGTTGTAAACTTAAAATCAAATTTACTTGAATCAAAATTATACGAATTAATACTAAGCATTACTTGCCTTTTTATTTTATATCGGCAAAAAGTAATTTCACATAAATTGGGATATAATAAAAACAAAATTTTGTTAAAAGGTTTTAAATGGATAACAATAAAAAAATAGACCCGAGAAATTTGATGGCGGTAGAAAGAGCAACAGTTTCGTTAATAGGCGTATCAATTTCACTGATAGCTTTTGGGTTCGTAATAGAAAAATTCGATCTTTTTTTGTATCTCGTTTCAACAGAATTAAAATCAAGACATATCCAAATGCCCGCAAAATTTATCAATTTAGAATTTTATAATTATCTCGGAATGGCAATCGTTATTTCAGGTATTTTAATAGCATTATACACATACAGATATTATACCAAATGGATAGAATATTTAAAACAGGGAAAAATAGATACGGATAAAAAAATTTATCTTTTTTTATCCGTATTTGTAGCAATAGTAGGTTTTATTGTCCTTGTAAGCATGTTTATAATTTAATCCTCTTTAACTTCTATCGCCTGATATCTGTAAATTGTCGGATGATACATCAGACAATCCCCAGGCAGTCCCGCTTTCATACAAAGATGTGCGAAAAATATATCGAAATTCGGAAGCTCTTCCCATACAGCCGGCAAAAATGTCGCCTGATGGTTTCCAAGTTGAAGTATTACACCGTCAACCATAGGCCTTATCTTTGTTCTTAAATCATTAACATCTTCATATTCCACTTTTTCTGGAATTGTAAGTACGCTTACTTCAATTTCCACTTCATTAAATTCTTCGGGTGTAAGAGGCGGAAATCTCGGGTCTTCAAAAGCAGCCGCTTTTGCATTTGCCACAACATCGTCAATTAACGGTCTGTAAGGTAAAATTGAACCGATACATCCTCTTAAATTACTCCCTCTTGGTTTATTTTTCATTTTTAATGTTACAAAAGTAGCCCTTTTTTCTTCAAGCCAAGGATATTTTTCTACCCATTCGTCTCTGTCAATTAATTTTCTGCCTTCAAATTCTTCTAAAATAGAAAGCCTTGCGAGTTTCGGAAGTATTTTATATTCTTGCATTTTCCCCTCCTTAAACTTTATATATATTTATATATTATATCACATTCTAACAATCTTTACAGGGGTATGATTATAATCAGGTTGAAAACTTTTTTTATCATAAATAAAAGGAGTTAAATAATTTATATTTGGATAATTAGCATATAAAGCAATTACACCTTCTTTAATATTTGAGAATTTAATTTTTAAATCTTCAACAAAGCCACGTTTGGAAACTATTTTTACCTTATCCCCTTGAAATAAATTATATTTTTTAGCATCATTTTCATTAATAAACACCATATTTAAATCATCTTTTATTTTTGAAGAGAGTGATGTTTTAGCAGTACTGTTCCAATGATTTTTACTTCTTATACTTATCATATAAAAAGGAAATTCTTTATCTGTTTTTTCAGATAGATTTTGATTTTTAGGAAAAAATATATTTGGTTTTTGATTATATGTTAAAGCTTTATAATTTTTAAAAAAATCTTTTCCCCAGTAAAATTCTTTATTATTTTTTAATTTATTAATTTTAGCATCATAATGATTCAAATGCCCTTTTAAAGATAGTTTTGTTAAATTTTGGAATTCTTTATATATTTCATCACTATCTTTATAATCAAAACCATCAAAACCTAATTCTTTAGCTAATAAACATAAAAACTTCCAATCTTCAATTGCATTTTGAGGTATATTTTTATCATCAATAATTTTATTATGATATGATACGTGTCTATCCATATTTGTTTGACGCCCATATTTCTCTCCCCATGCTTTTGCAGGAACTCTAATATGTGCAAATTTGCTTGTTAAAGTATTTTCGTAAGCATTCACCTCTACAACTAAAGGAATGTTTTTTAAAGCTTTTTCAATTCTATTTCTATTAGGTAAACTATAAACTGGATCAGTATGCATAATAAACATTATGTCTATTTCTTGCCTCTGAGCAGCTTCTATCATTTCAAGAATTGTATAGCCTTTTTTCGAAGGAATATTTGTGATTGGTACATTCCAAAATGATGCCAACTCTTTTCTGCTTTGATTATCAAAATCTTTATGAATTGCAAGCATTGTAGCAAGAGCTCCTACATCTCTTCCACCCCTTGCATTGGTCTGACCAGTTAGTGGAAAAGGATTATTACCGGATTCTCCAAATCTTTTTAAAATTAAATGCAAATTTAAAATAGCAAAATTTTTTTCTACTCCTTCACTTGACTGGTTTATTCCCATAGACCAAATACTAATCATTTTAGGATATTTTTTTATCAAACTGACTAACTCATTAAATTCTTCTGTTGATATTTTACATTTTTTCAATTCTTCGTCAATATCTATATTTTTTAACTGCTTTAAATATTCACTACCCCCGTTTAATTCTTCTTCGATATAGCTGACATCTAAGAATTTATCATCCAAAAGCCTTTTAGCAATTGCATTTAATAAATTAACATCAGTTCCTACATTTATTTGTAAATACAATCCATCATTCTTTAAAGCAAATTCAGCCGTTTTTGAACAGAAAGGATCTACTACCACTATTTTAATACCGTTTTTCACAGCTTGTTTTATATATTTTTCAAAAAAAACAATATGACCATGCGCAGGATTTGCTCCAATAACCAAAATTAAATCTGTTTCTAAAACCTCTTTCATTTGAGCAGGTATATAATCAACTCCGAAAACTTGTTTTAAACCCACAACAGAAGAGGCAATACAAGTTCTGCTGTTTGAATCAATATTAGCTGTACCTAAATTTCCTTTGAATAATTTATTTGCAATATAATAATCTTCTATCAAAACCTGACCTGCACTATAAAAAACTATCCTTTTAGGATCACTTTTTTTAATTTTATTTGCAATATATTTAATAACAAATTCTAAATTACTTTTTTGGACATTTTCATTTAAATTTTTCCTAAATAAAACTTCTTTTAATCTATTTTTAGACTGAACTTCTAAAAGTGTAATTCCTTTTAAACAATGTTTTCCTTGATTAATACAATATTCTTTATTCCCTTTTAAGCGGTTTTGATGGAGTTCAAGTTTACATCCTACACCACAATATGTACAAGATGTTATTAATTTTCTATTTTTAAAAAGATATTTTTTTAAATTATTTATCATTGTAGTAATAGATTTTCTATATTTCCATCAAAATCGCAAGTATGTAAAACTTCATAAACAATAAATTTTGCAAGCTCTAAATAATTTATTGTATCTTTTGAAATAAGATCAAAATTTTTTGCAATTTCTCTTTTTAATTCCCAATAAACTTCAACTACTTCAAAATACGAATATCTATTTTCTACCGCTTCTTTTGCAAGTTGTTTTAACTCAAAAAGCTTAACTTCTAAATTCATCCTTCCCCTTTAAAAATTTTGGGGAATTATATTAAAACGAAGTCAAATCGATTTTAGATTAAGATAATATTTTTGTAAAATATTCAAAAAATTTTTTTTATTTACTAAGCTCGGCTTTTTCTTCCAATTTATAAAGCCATATAAAAACTTCTACTACCGCATCATACATTTTAGGAGGTACTTCTTCACCGACTTCCACATTCAAAAGCATATCGGCAAGCTCTTCATTTTGAAACAAAGGCACATCAAACTCTTTTGCCTTTTGTATAATTCTTTCTGCAAGCTCACCTCTTCCCTTAGCCACAACTTTTGGAGCCATATCTTCACACGCTTTATATTTAAGCGCCACCGCCTTAGTATTTATGAATTTTTTCATATACAGGTCCTTTTTTTGTAAGGGTTGATTTGTAAAGATAAACTTCAACAGGCACTTCAAAATTTATATTTTCCCACTTTTTAAGAGCCTCTTTATATCCGTCTTTAAGGTCTTTAATCCTGCAAAGAGTAATATGAGGCACAAATGGCTTGTCATTTTTTAAATTAAATTTTTCATTTATCTGTTTATTAATTGAATCATCAATATCCGCTTTTAAATATAAAATTTTATTTCCAAACATTCCTATTCCATTCACTTTTAACTTTGAACTCGGAACTTCTAACTTTAAAGTTTCATATTTTTCCGGCTCGTCTTCTCCTATAAATTTATGTGTAAGGTGTAAATTCCACCCCTCAACCCATTTGCCTTTTATATATTTTGACAAATCGTTTTTTATCACCCCGTAAATTGGCAAAGTAACAGGCGTAGCTATAAAAAGTCTCATTGGAAAAACCTTGATATGATGTAAAAAAGAGCACTCAAAACAATACTTATAACAATCGATGAAGTTATTGGAAAATAGAAGGTAAAATTATCTTTTTTAATAACAATATCACCTGGCAGGTGAAAAAGGGGAAAGTCTTTAAAAAAATAAAGTATAAGTCCTATCAAAATAAAAACAACCCCGATAAAGATAAAAATCTTAGCCAAAATAAGCCCTTTTTAGGCTTATTATACTAAATTATTTAACAAGCTTAACTTTTACAGGCCCTAAATGAAGCTGATTTGTAATAACCCCTCCGCTTTGAATCCATGCTTTGATTCCGCCTTTTAATACATATACGTTTTTAAAGTTATACCACTTTTTAAGTGTAGCCGCCGCTAATAATGCTCTGTGACCTGTTCTGCAAACCAAAACATAAGTTTTTTCAGGCTTTAATTTTCCTCCCTTTACTCCTGCATATACCAAACCTCTTGGCAGATTTATAGTCTCTACATAATCAATCTGTCCGGCATTCCACTCAGCTGGTTCTCTTACATCTACAATCTCAAAGTTTTTATCGTTTTTCATCCAGTTTTTAAGCTCTTTTACCGTAATAAAACTGTTACCCACAACCTTTAAAGCTGCCTGTTTTTGAGCTTTTACTCCGTCTAACGGATTATATGCAAATAACATACTTACACCCAAAAGTCCCGCTAATAATAATTTTTTCATTTTCTCTCCTTTTTTCTAATTGTATCTGAATTTTAAACACTTTCATTGATTATCATCAATTATTTGTTTTTGTTATAATTTTGACAAAAAAGGATTATAATGCCTATGACTATAACTGAAAAAATTTTTGCCGAGCACATAGGAAGAGAGGTTAAACCCGGTGAAATTATTATGTGCGATGTAGATATGACAATCGGTAATGATATTACTACCCCAATTTCAATTAGAGCTTTCAAAGAAAGCGGAGCCAAAAAACTTGCAAAACCAGACAATTTTGCAATTGTTTTAGACCATTTCATTCCTCCAAAAGACATAGCTTCTGCAAATCAGGCCAAAATAAACAGAGACTTTGCATACGAGCATGATTTAAAAAACTTTTTTGATGAAAAAGATATGGGAATTGAGCATAGATTATTACCTGAAAAAGGACTTGTAATCCCGGGAGACGTTATTATCGGAGCGGATTCGCACACTTGTACCCACGGAGCTCTTGGAGCATTTTCAACAGGTATGGGAAGTACCGATATCGCTTTTTGTATGATAACAGGGAAAAGCTGGTTTAAAATCCCTGAATCAATCAAAGTTATATTTACAGGCGAAAGAGGCGAACACGTTTACGGAAAAGATTTGATACTTGAACTTATAAGACAAATAGGAGTTGATGGAGCGTTATACAAAGCACTTGAATTTACAGGAGATACAATAGAAAACCTTCCTATGGATGACAGGATGAGTTTATGTAATATGGCTATTGAAGCCGGTGCTAAAAACGGAATTATTGCTTATGACAAAATTACAGAAGGATTCTTAGAAGAAGTCAAAAAATATAACCCGCTAAGGGATGAGCCGAAAATCCACTATTCAGACCCAGATGCAAAATATTCTCAAATCATTGAAATTGATGTAAGCAAACTTGAACCAATGGTGGCATATCCTTTCCTACCAAGCAACGGAAAACCTGTTTCTCAGGCTGTAAAAGACGATATCGAAATTCATCAGGTATATATAGGAAGCTGTACAAACGGGACTTTGAGCGACCTTAGAACAGCGGCAAACATCCTAAAAGGCAAAAGAGTACACAGACGCGTAAGACTTATCGTAACACCGGCAACACAAAGAATTTACAAACAAGCCGAACACGAAGGAATTATCGATACATTAATTGATGCAGGAGCAGTTGTGGCAAATCCTACATGCGGTGCATGTCTTGGAGGATATATGGGAATTTTAGGTGACGGTGAAAGAGCTGTTGCCACTACAAACAGAAACTTCCGCGGAAGAATGGGAAGCAGAAACTCAGAAGTTTATCTAAGCAACGCGGCAGTTGCGGCGGCAAGTGCAATAGCAGGAAAAATAGCAGACCCAAGAGATATATGAATTATTTAATACCTGAATGGGAAAAACAGGAATTTATCCAGCTTGTTTTTCCTCACAAAAACACAGACTGGTACTGCTGCTTAGAAGAAGCTGTTGCAACATTTAGTGAAATAGCTTATGCAATAGCACAATATCAAAAAGTTTTAATCTGCTATCAAGATAAAAACACAATAAATCATCTTAAACACAAAAATTTTATATTCAAAAAAGTAAAAAATAACGACACATGGGCAAGAGATTTTGGAGCAATCAGCGTTAAAATAGATAATAAAGTTAAACTTCTTGATTTTAAATTCAACGGCTGGGGACTTAAATTTCCGGCAAATTACGATAATTTAATTTCAAGAGAAATTTTTGATATTTATAAAAGTTACAATTTTGTACTTGAAGGCGGAAGTATTGATACCAATGGTCAAGTGTTACTGACCACTAGTCACTGTCTATTAGAACCAAATAGAAACTATCCAATGACAAAAGAAGAAATTGAAGATTTTTTAAAAAAAGAACTTTTTGTAAAAGAAATAATCTGGCTAAATTACGGATTTTTAGAAGGTGATGATACAGACTCTCACATAGACACCCTCGCAAGATTTGTAAATGAAAACACAATAATTTACTGCAAATGCGAAGATAAAAACGATATCCACTATAAAGCTCTCAAAAAAATGGAAAAAGAACTTAAAAAAACAAATTTCAATCTTATCCCATTACCTCTTCCAAGCCCAAAATATTATGAAAATGAGAGACTTCCGGCAACTTATGCTAACTTTCTTATAACAAACGAAGCCGTAATTTTGCCAATTTATGAAGATGCAAAAGACAAATATGTTTATGATTTATTTTCTGAACTTTTCACTGATAGAGAAATTATTCCTATTAATGCAAATGTTCTTATCAGACAACACGGAAGTATCCACTGTATCACAAAAGAATATTTTAATGACTGTTTTCTCACCACAAGCTTTTGATATACAAACTATCAAGCATTCTTCTCGCTCTTTTTTTTAAATCCTCATACGTAAATATCCTCGCTAATTTCGGATCAAGGGGTTTTGAGTATGTTAATGAAATTGTTACACATTCATATTCAGTCTTACTTGGATTGAATTTATAACAGTCATAATCAATAAATTTTGTATTTTTATAATCTTTTCCTTTCCATCTATACTCTGTTACCAAGCACTTATATGACTCTTTACCGTAATGTCTCATATATATCTTATCAAACAAACCTGGTCTGAAAAACTTCTTAAAATAAGTTAAATTATTATCCAATATCGCTCTTTCATATTTTGTGACTTTTTGGGGA
>JALVVX010000034.1 GCA_027038555.1 Nautiliaceae bacterium
AATTGTTCTCTCAAAATACTCAACCGCATCAATGCTTAGCAAATCTCCAATGTGAGGAGAGAGAATAACTTTATCTTTGAAACTAAGAACAATAGTGTTTTTTTGGTTTGCCCCAACTGCTAAAATATTTGGCTTTATCTTTTTATCAATACTAAAACTTTTTGGTGCATATCCGCGAGAGAGTCTGTATGTGAGTATTTTATCATCAACACAAGTCATTACGCTATCATCACATGCATTTACAATATCCCTATCATAATCCAAAACAAAATCAACAACATTTCCAAGTTTTTCTTTTAATTCGTCAAAACTTCTGATAATCGGCTCATTTGATATATTTGCACTCGTTGCAACAATTGGAAAATCAATTTCTCTAAACAAAAGATAATGAATCGGAGTATAAGGCAAAAACACTCCATATCTATCTATATTATCGGCAATGCCTTTTAAATCAATTCTTTTTTTAACTACCACAATAGGTCTTTCTATTGAAGTTATAAGTTTTTCTTCAAATTCATTAATTTCGCAGTATTTTTTAATCTCTTGAATATCTTTAAACATCATTGCAAAAGGTTTAAAAGGTCTGTTTTTACGCTCTCTTAGTTTTCTAACTGCTTTTTCATTTGTCGCATCACAAACTAAATGAAATCCTCCAAGCCCTTTAATAGCGCCAATTTTCCCTTCTTTTAAAAATTTAGCAACCTTTTTAAAAACTCTTTTTATTTTTCTCCACTCTCCATTCTCAATTCTCCACTCTTTCCCTTTTTCACTTTTAACTTTTAACTTTAAACTTAATTTTGGTCCACACTCATAACAGCTTATCGGCTGTGCGTGATATCTTCTATCAAGAGGATTTGTATATTCTTTTTTACATTTTTCACACATTTTAAATTTTTTCATTGAAGTATTTTTTCTATCATAAGGAATATTTTCAATTATTGTATATCTTGGCCCGCAGTTTGTGCAGTTTATAAATGGATACAAATATCTTCTATTGTTTTCATCAAACATTTCTTTTAAACAATCTTCACATACTGATTTATCAGGAGAAATAAATGCAGTTTTAAAACTATTTTTTGAATGAATAATTTCAAAATCATTATAATTTTTAAGCGGAAGTATTGTTTTTTTTATCTTATCTATCTTAGCAAGAGGTGGAAGATTTTTTTTAAGCTCATCTATAAATTTATCTCTGTTTTCACCTTCTATTTCTACAATAACACCTTCACCGGTATTTAATACAAAACCTTTTAAATCAAGTTTTTTGGCTATCTTATATACTGTTGGTCTAAATCCGACACCCTGGACTATTCCTTCAACTTCAAACCTATAACGCAAATTATGCCTTTTTGAAGAAAGTATATCATATAAAAAAGAGGGGAAAACAAAAAAGGAGAAAAAATGAAAAAGCTTTTTGCACTAAAAGTATAATAAAACATAATTAAATAAAAATTAAAAATGTCAAATTAATGTAAAATTAATATACTAGGTCTTTTAGTTCTATTTTATACCCATTAAATCTAAATTCCGCTTCTTTTAAATAATAAAAAAAATTTTCTTCACTTACACCTTTATATTTTTTAATAAAATCTTCAAAATACTCCCAAAAATTTTTTATGAGTTTCTTTTCATAAATTTTAATAATACGGCTTTGTTTTAACATCTTTTTTATTTCTCTTTCATCAAAATCGTAATTTTTAAGTGAACTTAGCATAATATTATAAATTTTCCCTCCAAAATCTATTGTCAAAAAGTTTTGGGCGGATTTGATGTTTTTGTTTTTAGGAATATAAATATACTCTTCAAATTCTTTTATATTTTCTTTTTTTAAAAACTCATCTTCGCAAATCTGAGCCATTACAATTCTTATATTTTTAATCTCTTTTACAACCGTTGCATATGAAATATCATATTTTTGAGAAATTTCTTTTGGATTTAGCTCATCTAAAAAACCTTTAAGAATTTTAGCCTTCCTCT
>JALVVX010000035.1 GCA_027038555.1 Nautiliaceae bacterium
AGTCTCAATCCCCTCAACGGGTCAATATGTTTGTAACAGCAAACTTTATCGAAATTTCGGTAGTTTTGAGACTATTAAATTTCTTAAAGTTTGCTTAAACGATAAAAATTGCATTTTCTCAAATTTAAAAAGCCCTGAATTTCGGAATTTTTATTTTTGAGAAATTCTTAAAGAAAACTTAAACAAAATATTTTCAAACATCTTTTAAAAATTATATCAAATTTTAATGTTTTTGGGCACAAATATATTCACAATCTTCCAAGATATATGCTTCATGAAGTTCACCTGCATTAACTTCTGCAATATCTCCGGGGTTTAAAACAATACTTTTATTTTTAGTATTTATTTTCATTTTTCCTTTTAGCATATATCTTATTTCATTGTAAGGATGCGAGTGCCAGTCGTAATACGTACCTTTTGAATCGGACCAGATGAAGATATTTTTATAACCCTTTTTTTCTAATTCATTTATTATTTTCTCTTTATTCATTTTGCCCCCTTAATACCATATTCTTTCTAAGTAAAGACCGTTAGGTTTTGCGAGATGTTTGTTTATCAGAATTTTTTTGTTTAATTGAAGTTCTAAATCCGTTAATGAGAGTTTGTTTTCATTTATTTTAAGCAAAAAATCCATAATAATTCTTATCTGTCCTCTTAAAAAACCGTTTCCTATGATTTTTATTATGTGGAATTTTTTATGTTTTATTATATAAGCGTCATAAATTTCACGGATGTAATTATCCACATCACTTCCTGTTTTTGCAAAATATTCAAAATCGTGTTTGCCTTTTAAAATATTAAGGGCATTTTGAACCGTACAAACATTTACTTTCTTTGGATAGTAAGTTGTATAATTATCAATAAACGGATTTGTATGAGGTGATAAAATATATCTGTAAGAGCGTTTTTTTGCGTCGAATCTCGGGTTGAACTTATTTGTAATTTCGGTTTTTTTAAACATAATTTCGGGCATAAGCATTTGATTTAAAATATTTTTCAATTTTTTTATATCCCAAAATTCGGGTATTTCAAGTGAAATTACCTGGTTTAAGGCATGAACACCCCTGTCTGTTCTGCCTGCATGTTTTATGTCTGTTTTTATATTTAATTTTAAAAGAGCTTTTTGAATTTCTCCAATTACTGTTTTTTTATCAGGTTGAATTTGAAGACCGTAAAATTTACTCCCGTCATAGCTTATTATACATTTTAAAATTTTATTTTCCATTTGTAAAATATTCCTCCGATAATTAAAAAAATAAACGGTATTATTAAAGCCATTTCAAATTTTTTATTTACAAAAGAAAAGACAATATAAATACTTAAAAGTAAAATTGAATATATCAAAGAATGATTTTTATGAAGTCTTGGATGGAAAAAAGAAAAAACGGGAATAAAAAAAAGCAGGGCAATTGGAATCAGAGCAAAAGGCAAATAATGGGTAAAAAGTTTTTTGTTTATTTTAAAATAATTTTTAAAATTCAAAAGTGATAATCTGGTTGTGGGGATAATCTGATTTATTTGCATATTTTGATATTTAATTTGAAAGCTTTTATTAAAATCATATAAACGTCCGTTTTGAAGTTTAAATGACAAAACTCTATTTTTTATATAAAGTTTTGCTTCATTTGCAAATATAAATTCTTTTTTTTCACTGTTAAAAAGATAAACTTTATTAAAATGTTTGTTTTTTGCCGAAGAAGCAAATAAAGACCACTCCCCAAGTTGTTGGGATATTTTAGCACTTTGAAAATTAAATTTCGCTTCTTGGGCTTTTTTGGCTTTAAAATTATTAAATGCCGCTTTTGAATAAGGAATGGAGATAAACAAAATAAATACATTTATTATTGTAAAAATAAGAGCTAATACTGCAATGGGTTTTAATACTTTAAAGGGTTTGAATCCCAATGAAAAAAGGGCAATTAATTCAAAAGTTTCTGAAAATTTTGAATATACGTTAACAGAAGCTATAAAAAAAGAAATGCTTAATGACAAAAATATTATCTGAGGCAGTGAGAGTAGATACATTTCAAAAAGTTCTAAAAAAGTGATTTTTATATTTGATGTCATATTTGAAATTGAAATAATAAAAATCAAAGATACAATTGTTCCGAGAATAAAAAATATAGTAAAAAAAGAAGGTAAAAATTCTTTTAAGATATATTTTGAAATTTTATCCATAAATACTGCTCCATAAATTTAAAAAAAAGTCTTTAAAATACCATACAATAAATGTTGCAAAAGCCAAAAACGGTACAAAAGGTAATTCTAACTCGCTGTTTTTAAATCTTATGTAAAGTGAAGGAAATATTGCTATGACAGAAGCTATGAAAAGAGCTATTAATGAGAGTTTTACACCAAGTAATGCTCCCATGGTTCCCGCTACTATAATATCGCCTTCACCGAGGGCTTCTCTTTTTAGAATATATGATACATAATATCTTACAAGGCTTAAAATACCTATCATTAAAAGAGCGTTTTTTATATTTTCCAAAACATCTGCCGATGAAAAAAATGCAAGAGTTAAAGCTAAAAGATTCAGACTATCTGGAACGGCTTTGTAATCAAAATCTATTACAGAAAGTGCAAGAAGAGTGGCAAATACGGCAAAATCAATTATAAAAAAGATATCAAATATTTTTAATTTATAAAATATCGCCACTGCCAAAAATCCGGTTAAAAGTTCAATTAGAGGATATCTTACTGAAATAGGCTCTTTACATTCAGCACATTTACCGCCGAGTATCAGCCATCCGATTATTGGGATATTATGCCACGGTTTTATTTTTGTTCCGCATTTAGGACAACTGCTTGGAGGTGAAATAATGCTTTTTCCAAGAGGAACTCTGTAAATTACAACATTTAAAAAACTGCCTATGGCACTACCTAAAATAAATATTAAAATATAAGTCACTAAATTATCCATTTTTCATTCTCCATTCATTTTTTTAATTTATATTCTTAAATACCTCTGCTCAAACAAATTCCCAACTCAAAATTAAACATCTTAACATTTATCCACTCTTCACCCATTCACCCATCAACTCATTTACCCATATACTCATCTACCCATCCACTCTTCATATTCCCCCGAATCGTCTTTCTCTGTTTTTAAATTCGTTTAAAATTTTTTCAAGTTCCCTGGTTGTAAAATCAGGCCATAAAGTAGGGGTGAAAAACATTTCGGCGTATGCTATTTGCCATAGTAAAAAATTACTGATTCTTATTTCTCCGCTTGTGCGTATAAGCAAATCTACATCTCTGCTTATATCAAGGTTTTTTTGAATATTTTCGGATGTGATTTCTTCGTTTTTTTCTACCAGTTTTTTAACGACTCTTGTTATTTCATCTCTGCTTCCGTAATTAAGTGCCAACACCTGTGTTAATTTTTTATTGTTTTTAGTAACTTCTTTTGTATATTGTATTCTTTTTTTGAGTTTGTCGGAAAATTTTGAAATGTCACCGATAGTTTCAAATTTTACATCGTTTTTGATATATGTTTCAAGTTCTTTTTTAAGCCAGTTATCAAGAAGTTTCATTAAAAAATCGACTTCCATTTTTGGTCTTTTCCAGTTTTCAGTCGAAAAAGCATATAAAGTTAAAATATCAATTTCGGGATTATTAGCGCAATAAGTTGTAATTTCTTTTACAACTTCGGCGCCTTTTTTATGCCCTTCTATTCTTTTTAAGTCTCTTTTTTTTGCCCATCTCCCGTTTCCATCCATTATTATTGCCAAATGCACATTAAGCCTTTAAATTTATTAGATTTTCACTAAATTCATACAATGGTTTAGTCTCTTTTAAAAAAGTATTTATTTTTAAATTTATTAAATTTGCATTTTCATTTATAATTTGCAGTGTATTTTTAAAAGGAGAATATATATTTAAGGTATTATCAAAAATTTCCCCTTCCAGTTCTCCGAGATTTTGAAATATTGCATAAAATTTTAACTTATTTTTATGAAATTTATATTGAAGAAGAGCCTTTTTTTTCTCATTTATAAAAAGATGGTAAATTTTTTGGTTATATGCAAGCAGAATATTCATATAAAATAAAAATTCCTCTTTTGAAGCCGCGTTTGCAAGATGATTTAATATCTGTGCTTTTGTATCGGTGTCTTTGGGGTTGATTTTTTCAAACATCAGTGCAAGCTTTGAAAGCGGTTTTAGATTTGAAATTGAAATATTCCCCTCTATTTCTTTTACAATTGCAAAAAATTTGCCTTTTGTTAAGGGGATAAGACTTTTAGTAACAACCTCTTTTTTCCCAAGCTGTATTAAGTATTTAATATCGCTTAATTTCTCTTTTACTTCGAGTTTTACTGGAAGAGTTGTATTAAATTCAATCGTTTGAAGTCTGTTAAGCGCTTTTAAAATTTTCCCGGTTTCAGAGATTTTTAACGGCATCAGCCACCTTAAAAGCTATATTCTCTTTTGTGTCTTGCGAAAATTTTATTTCTTTATCTTTTGTTATGAAAATTATTTCATTTTCATCACTTCCAAAATCGTTTTTTGTAAGTAAATTCAAACAAATTGCATCAAGATTTTTGTTTATAAGTGTGTTTTTTGCATATTTTAATGCGTTTTGTTCATCTCTTTCGGCTTTAAATCCGATTTTTTTGAATTTTTTATCTTTTAATGTTTTTAAGATGTCGATATTTTGATTGAGTTGCAATACCATCTTTTCACCGATTTGTTCTTTTTTGAGTTTCCCGCTTGTATATTCAGGTTTATAATCTACAATTGCCGCCGCCATAATCAGATAATCGGGATTTTCAGAAATAATTGTATCAAGATAATCTTTTGCCGATTGAGCTTTTATTTGTTTGATTTCTTTACTCAGTTTATGCTCTTTACTTGAAATAAGAGTGACATCGGCTCCTTTTATATAAAACGCTTTTGCCAGTGCTTCACCCATTTTTCCGCTTGAAAAGTTGCTTATGTATCTTACATCATCAATTTTTTCAATACTCCCGCCGGCTGTAACAACTACTTTTTTATTTTTCCAAAAATCTTCCTTATTGACTTCTCTAAGGGCTCTTAAAAATATTTCCTCAGGTTCCGCCATTTTGCCTATACCTTCATCTCCGCATGCAAGAAGTCCGGAATTTGCCTCTATGCAGTTTAGATTTTGTATGGCTTCCTGTGTGGCGGGATGCAGATACATATTGGTATTTGCTGCCGGTGCAAAAAGAGTCGGTGCCGTTGTTGCCAAATATGTTTGTAATAAAAGATTATCGGCAATTCCCCTGTATGCTTTGTTTAAAGTGTTTGCCGTAGCCGGTGCGATAATAAAAATATCCGCCCATTTTGCATAATCTATGTGATTCTCCCCTCCGGCCCAGCTTTCGGAATTTGAGGTTAAAACTTTATTTCTTGTCAAACTCTCAAATGTTAATGGGGTTATGAATTTTTCACTTGAGGGTGTCATTACAACTTTAACATTATCTCCTCTTTTTATAAAAAGTCTTATAAGCTCACACGTTTTATAAATTGCAATACTTCCGCTAACTCCTATTAAAACATTCATCATTTTTTCCCGAAAAACTTATAATAAAACTCTTTAACAATTTTTAACGGAGCTCTGCTAATTGCAAGAGAACCTTTTGGAACATCTTTATTTACCGTACTTCCTGCGGCAATAATAACATCATCTTCAATAACCACAGGTGCGATTAGTTGGGTGTCACTTCCTATAAATACGTTTTTGCCTATTTTTGTTTTGTATTTTGCTTTGCCGTCATAATTGCAGGTAATTGTTCCCGCTCCTATATTTGTGCCGCTATCAATCTCGCTATCTCCAAGATAGCTGAGGTGTCCTGCTTTTACATCATTTAATTTTGAGGCTTTTACTTCAACGAAATTTCCGATTTTAGAGTCTATAATTTCACTTTTAGGTCTGATTCTTGCCATCGGTCCTATTTCGCTTTTATTGATTATTGCTTCTTCTATAATTGAGTTTGCTTTGATTTTAGAATTTATAATTTTACTTTTTTTGATAACGCAACCGCTTTCAATTTCACATTCACCTTCAAATTCGCTTTGTGCATCGATAAAAATAGTATCGGGGAGTCTCATAATAACTCCATTTTGCATCCATTTTTCTTTTATTCTGTTGCACATAATTTTTTCGGCTTCGGCTAAATCTTTTTTTGAATTAATCCCTTTAAAATCTTCTTCGTTTACTTCAAGTGCTTTTACTTTTAAGCCATCTTTAACAGCCATTTCGATAATATCGGTTAAATAATACTCTTTTTGGGCGTTATTGTTGTCTAAAAGTGGAATGTACTTTTTAAGAACTTCTTTTTTGAACATATAAACACCTGCATTTACATAAGGTATTTTAAGCTCTTCTTCATTTGCGTCTTTTTGTTCGACTATTTTTTTAACGTTTCCATCTTCAATTACAACTCTTCCGTAACCGTGCGGATTATCAAGTTTCATAATACTCATTACAACATCTGCGTCAATACCGAAAAATTTTTCAATTTCCTTTGCGGTAATTAAAGGCATATCACCGTTAAGTATTAAAATTTTATCTTCAATAAAAGGTATTTCTTTAAGTGCTCCGCCGGTTCCAGGGTGTTTTTCAAGATTTTGTTTATGTATTCTCACACCTGTTTTTTCTATTTTATTTTTTACATCTTCAAATTTATGAGCCAAAATTACATCAATACTACTTGTGATTTTTTGAGATTCGCCGATTATATAATGAATCATTGATTTATCACATAAAGTATGAAGGACTTTTGGAGTGTCCGATTTCATTCTTGTGCCTTTACCGGCAGCGAGGATAATAATCTGAGGCATACAAATATCCTTTTTTTTGTTACAATTATATCAAAAAAGGCTTAGTTTATGGATTTGGCTACCGTCATAGGTTTGGTTGGGGCTCTTGGTCTTATCATCGCCGCGATGGCGATGGGGGTAGGTATCGGACCTTATATTGACCCGCAGTCCGTGTTAATCGTTGTTTTGGGCTCTATTATGACACTTTTTGTTGCAAATAAAATGGATATGATGACAAAATTTGCAAAAGTGTTTATGATTGCCATAAAGCCATCTTATCAGCCAAATTATGAAGAACTTATAAAAAAACTTGTAGATTATGCCACGCAGGCAAGGCGTGATGGAATACTTTCGCTTGAAAGCGTAGCGGCAAATGAAGAAGACGAATTTTTAAAAAAAGGGCTTTCAATGGCGGTAGACGGAAACGAGCCTGATACAATAAGAGAACTTCTGGAAATTGACCTTGAACAGATGGATGCAAGACACAAAAAAATGGCATCAATTTTTAGTAACTGGGCAGGACTTGCAGGAGCTATGGGAATGATTGGTACACTTGTCGGACTTGTTGCAATGCTTCTTAATATGTCAGACCCTTCTGCAATTGGTCCTGCGATGGCTGTTGCGTTACTTACTACACTTTATGGTGCTATGATAGGTAATATTTTTGGAAGCCCTGTTGCAAATAAACTAAATTTAAGAAACGATGATGAAATTTTGGCAAAAACGATGATTATCGAAGGTATAATGTCGATTCAGGCAGGAGATAATCCAAGAACACTTGAAGCCAAACTTCTTAGCTTCCTGCCTCCAAGTCAGAGAAAATCTCAATTTGAATAGGAAAAATAGTGGCAAAAAAATGTAAATGCGAATGTCCTGAATGTATGCCTGAATGGTTGGCAACATTTGGGGATTTGATGAGTCTTCTTTTATGCTTTTTCGTTTTGCTTTTGTCAATGTCTACAATGGATGCCAAAAAAGTAAAAGAAGCCATCGGTTCGCTTGCAGGGGCATTAAGTGTGCTTGAAGGCGGAACGCAGACGGAAGTTAGCCGTGAGAGAATTCAAAAAGCAACACCTATTCAAAAAAATGAAGAAACAGCACAGACAGTAAATAGACTCTCAGCCGCAATAGCTGAATTTAAACAGTTTACGGCAGGAGGAAAAGGTCCTGCCATTACTCTCCAAGAAGGAGAAGAAGGATTTTTCATAAGACTTCCGGCAGATATTACTTTTCCACCCGGAAGTGCAAAAATTACAAATACCGATACTCTTCTTTTTCTTAAAAGAATAGCAATAATTATAAAACAGTATCTGCCAAAAAATATAGAAATACAAATAAGGGGATATTCGGATAACACTCCTCCGCCTCCGACATCGCCTTATGGTGATAATTGGGAGCTTAGTGCGGCAAGGGCGTTAAGTGTACTTAAAATTTTGATTAAAGACGGAGTGAATCCAAAACAGCTTAGTGCCGCGGCATACGGAGAGTATCATCCGATTGCTTCAAATGCCACTCCTGAGGGAAGGGCTAAAAACAGAAGAGTTGAAATATGGTTTTTTGCTAAGAAAAACAAAGAAAAAATTAAAAAGTCTATTCTTGACAAAGTCAAATAACGGAGGACTTTCTTGAAACTAAAACTTTTACTTTTATTAATAATTCCGGCAGTTTTATTGGCTGCACCTCAAATACCGACTGTAAATTTATCTTTAAGCGCACCTTCAAATCCAAAACAGCTTGTAACCACTCTTAATGTAATGCTTATTTTAACGGTGCTTGTTTTAGCTCCGAGCATTGTGCTTGTTGCGACAAGTTTTGTAAGGATTTTGGTGGTATTCGGATTTTTAAGACAGGCGCTTGGAACGCCTCAGTCTCCACCAACCACGCTTTTGGTCTCACTTTCACTTGTTTTGACATTTTTTATAATGGAACCATATGCAAAACAGGCTTATAATAACGGAATAAAACC
>JALVVX010000036.1 GCA_027038555.1 Nautiliaceae bacterium
GGGGATGAGCCAAATACTAATACATGTCCTACATGTCTTGGGCTTCCGGGAGCACTTCCGGTAATGAATAAAGAGGCAGTAAAAAAAGCGGTAATGTTTGGAAAAGCGGTAAACGCAAAAATCAATAAAATTTCAACTTTTGAGAGAAAAAATTATTTTTATCCAGACCTTCCAAAAGGGTATCAAATAAGTCAGTTTGTCGTGCCTATTGTAGAAAACGGTGAAATAATTCTTGATAACGGCAAAAAAATAGGTATAACAAGAGCACATCTTGAAGAAGATGCCGGTAAAAACATACATGAAGGTGATGTGAGTAAAGTGGATTTAAACAGAGCCGGAACACCGCTTCTTGAAATAGTAAGCGAGCCTGATATGAGAAGCAGTGATGAAGCTATTGAGTATCTTAAAAAACTTCATGCAATTGTAAGATATCTTGGAATCAGTGATGCCAATATGCAAGAAGGCTCTTTCAGATGCGATGCGAATGTGTCAGTCAGACCAAAAGGACAAAAAGAGTTTGGTACAAGAGTTGAGATTAAAAACCTTAATTCATTCAGATTTATAAAACAGGCTATTGAATATGAAATTGAAAGACATATCGAAGCGTATGAATATGATGAATATGAAGATGAAGTTGTGCAAGAGACAAGACTTTTTGATACAAAATCGGGTGAGACTAAAAGTATGAGAGGAAAAGAAGAATCAGCCGATTACAGATATTTCCCTGATCCAGATTTATTGCCTCTTGAAGTGCCGGAAGAATTTTTTGATATTGAAATTCCTGAACTTCCGCATGAGAAAAAGCAAAAATATATGGATGAATATAAATTAAAAGAATATGATGCGGGAGTTTTAACAAGCGAGCCTGAGCTTGCTAAGTTTTTTGAAAAAATGATTGAGCTTGGAGTTGAGCCAAACGCGGCAAATAGATGGCTTGCTATCGAGCTTCTTGGAAGATTAAATAAAGCGGGAATTTCCATAGAGAATTCCCCTGTAAGCGCTCAAAAACTTGCACTTATTGCCATAAGGGAAAAAGAAGCCGTAATCAGCGGTGCTGGTGGTAAAAAAGTGCTTGATTTATTGATGGAAGAAGATATTGAAGTTGACGCAGCTATTGAAAAACTTGGACTTAAACAGGTTAGCGATGAAGGTGCAATAGAAAAAATCGTCGATGAGGTTCTAAGTGCAAACGAAGATAAAGTCGCCGAATACAAAGCCGGTAAAGAAAAACTTTTCGGATTTTTCGTAGGACAGGTGATGAAAGCAAGCAAAGGAAAAGCAAATCCTCAGGTTGTTAATAAAATTTTAAAAGATAAACTGTCGTGAAAAAAGCCTTAAAAAAAACTTATATAACTTTTAAAGAACATACTCCTAAAAAAGCAATAATAAGACTTCTTATTGCTTTTGCTTTTTACCTTGATTCAAACCAGACATATAATAAAATCAAAAGATTCTTTTGTCGTCTTATGAATGATGAGTCTTTTTTATATAAAAAATTTTTTGATTCTTTTATGTTTGTTTTGGTTTTGATGAGTGTCGGGATACTTCTTTATGATATAAAACATGAAATTCATCCTCTTTTAGAAGATTTTGATTATTATTTTATTACCGGTATGTTTTTGATTGAGTATATTATCAGAGTCTGGGTTTATAACGACATACATAAAATAATTATTCAAGAATATGAAGAGGCTACTTTTCTTGGAAGGGAATTCAGTTTATCTAAGGTTTTAAAAGAAATTATCGCTAAAAAATGGGAATATATTAAAACTCCTTTTGCAATTATCGACCTTTTGGCGATACTTCCTGGATATAGACCCCTTAGAATTTTCAGAATTTTTGTAATTTTCAGACTTTTTAAACTAATTAGATATGTAAGAAGCGTCAATACATTTATAGAAGTTCTTGCGAATAAAAAATTCGAGCTTCTTATATTGCTTTTGGCTGTTACGTTCGTTACATTTATAGGTGGTGCTGTTATTTATGTTTTTGAGGCACATGACAATCCCAAAATTCATAATTTATTTGATGCTATTTATTGGTCGTTAATTACCGTATCAACTGTTGGTTATGGTGATATTACCCCTGTTACTGACGAGGGGAAAGTTCTTACAATGGTGCTGATAATTTTCGGTATCGGATTTATCTCTTTTGCAACATCTATTATTGCTACTGCTTTTGCCGAAAAGCTTGAACAACTTAAAGCTGAAAGGGTTGTCAGAGAAGCCAAATCTATGGAGAATATTTATCTCATCTGCGGATATTCAAACGAAGCGGAGATATTGTGTGAGAGATTTAAAAAGGAAAATCAAGATTTTATAGTGGTAGATATAAATGAAGAGAGGGTAAATCAGGCTGTTATGAAAGATTATATTGCTTTAAAAGGCGATGTTACAAACAAGGAGTTTTTGAAAAAGCTTAATTTTGACAATATTTCAAAAATTTTTGTCCTGACAAATGACGATATAGCCAATGCATTTATAATTTTGAGTCTAAGATTTTTGAAAAAAGAAATTATTGCTCTTGCAAATGATGAAAGAAACATCTCAAAATTCCAAAAAGCCGGGGCATCGTTTGTTGTAGTGCCAACTTCTGTTACAGCTATATTAATGGCGGAATATATAGGCAATCCTGTAACATTTGAAGTAATTGATGCTATTTTGACAGAAAAGAAAAATGCGGTAATTGATGAAATTATTGTTATTGAAAATTCAATTCTTGATGGGAAAATAATTGGAGAAATTGATTTTGATAAATATAAACTTCTTTTGTTTGGGGTTTTAAAAAAAGAGGGCTCAAAACTTTTAAGCGAAACATTTAAAGTAAGTGAAAAACATTTTTATTTTAATCCGCCTTTTGATTTAAAACTTGATGCTGGTGATATAATAGTAGTAATGGGATACAGTGTTAGTGTAAATTATTTCAAATATCTTGTAGAAAGAAGTAGTATATGAGAACTGTACTTTTCGGATTTGATGATTTTGGAGAAAAAGTAGCAAAATATTTGGGTAAAAAAGAGTTGGTAGTAGTGGTTTTTAATGAAGAAGAAGAAAAAAGAGCAAAAGATAAACTTTTTCATGTTATAAGAATGAGGGAAATTGATGATGATGAATTAAAAGAACTTGATGAATTTGATATTGCTATTGCTGTATTAAGGAATGAAGATAAAAATCTTTTTTTATGTCTTAGTTTAAAAGAGATATTTCCTAATATAAAACTTGTAGCAAAAGTAAGCGAAAAAGGAAATGAATATAAATATAAACTTGCAGGTGTAGATAAAACCATTAATCCTTATGATGTTACGTCAAACAGGATTATGACAATTCTTAAAAGACCGTTAACGCTTAAAATTATCGAAGAGATTATCTTTGAAGATAATAATCTCTCATTTGCAGAGATTGAAATACCGGAAGGTTCTTTTCTTGATGGAAAATATATTAAAGAAATAGACAAAGAACTTTCAAAAAATTACAACATTTTAATAATTGCTATTGTTGATAAAGAAATAAGCTCAAACGTACAGTTTGTAACAAAAGGAATTAATCACAAGCTTGATGCGGGCGATGTTCTTGTTGTAGTGGGCGATAAAGAGGATATTGAAAGATTTAGGAGTGATTTGTTTTTGATGAAAGGATTAAATAATGATTAGTGTAATTGGTGCGGGAGCTTGGGGAAGTGCCCTTTTTTATGCATTAAAAGAAAAAAATCCTGATATTGTTATTACTTCAAAACATAAAAGAGATATGGAAAAATTCGTTTCTATTGATGAAGCCTTAAAAAACGAATACATAATTATAGTGATAGCCGCTCAGGCAATAAGCGGATTTTTGGAAAAACACAAAGATAAAATTAAAAATAAAAAAATTCTATGTGCAAGTAAGGGAATAGACACAAAAAAACTTAAATTTCTTAATGAGATTTTTGAAGAATATGTTGATATAAATAATTTAGCGTTTGTTTCGGGGCCTTCTTTTGCAAAGGAAGTAAGGGAAAAACGTCCTACTGCGCTTGTGTTAGCTTCTAAAAATAAAACTTTAAGAGAAAAATTTTCTTCGTTTTTTCCCGATTTTATTAAAACTTATACGGATGACGATATTTACGGTGTTGAAGTTGCGGGGGCGTATAAAAACGTCATTGCAATAGCGTCAGGAATTTGCGAAGGTTTGAATCTCGGAAATAACGCAAGGGCGGCTTTGATTTCGAGAGGACTTGTAGAGATTGACAGGTTTGGAGAATATTTTGGAGCAAAAAAAGACACATTTTTAGGAGTTGCCGGAAGCGGTGATCTGTTTTTAACAGCAAGTTCTACAATGAGTAGAAATTTTAGAGTCGGGTTAAATCTTGCAAAAGGTAAAATGCTTGATGATATTTTAACGGAACTCGGAGAGGTAGCAGAAGGGGTATACACAACAAAATCGATACATTTACTCGCACAAAAACATAATATTTACACACCTATTGCATCAGAAGTTTATCAGATTATTTATGAAGGAAAGAAAGTAAAAAGAAGTTTAAAAGATTTACTTTCTTAGTCTTTAATCGGAGATTTTTTAGCCGCATCAATTGCTATATAAAGCATCATACCAGTTGCAATTACACATAAAGCTATTGCTATAAATCCACTAAATCCCATTTTTTCTCCTTTTTTGTTTTGATTATTATAGCAAAAAAAAATTCAAATCAATATATTATGTGAAAAAGTATGTGAATAAATGGTAAAATTTCACAAAAAAAGAGAATTTATGAGGCTTGATGAATATTTGTTTGAAAAGGGATATGTTACAAGCAGAAACAAAGCAAAAGAGCTTATAAAAGAAAAAAAGGTAAAAGTTAACGGAAAAACAGTTACGAAACCTTCATTAAAAGTAGATAATCCGGACATTGAAATTATGCAAAAGGTATATGTCAGCAGAGCCGCTTGGAAGCTGAAAAATTATCTTGATAAATACAATATTTCATTTGAAAATAAAAGTATAATTGACGTAGGGAGTTCAACCGGAGGTTTTAGTGAAGTGGCTTTGGAAAAATGGGCTAAAAAAGTCGTATGTGTAGATGTCGGGAATAACCAGCTTCATTCTAAAATAAGACAAAATCCAAAAGTCGAAGTTTATGAAAACACCGATATAAGAGATTTTGAATATGAGTCAAAATTTGATATATTGGTAAGCGATGTGAGTTTTATTTCACTTCTTAAAATTTTTGATAAATTATCTTTTCTTAGTGATGAGATGATACTTCTTTTTAAACCTCAGTTTGAAGTTGGAAAAGATGTAAAAAGGGATAAAAGAGGTGTTGTAATTGATAAAGAAGCTATTGATAAAGCCAGAGAAAATTTTGAGAATTATATAAGCAAAAAATTTGAAATTTTAAGAAGTGAAGAATCAAGCGTAAAAGGCAAAGAAGGAAATATTGAATATATTTATCATTTAAGGAGAAAAGTTGATTAAAAGATATCCCACAAGGAAAATAAGAATAAGAAATGTAGAAATTGGAGGAGATGCACCTATTAGTGTTCAGTCTATGACATATTCTAAAACAAAAGATATAAATTCAACACTTGAACAGATAAACAGGCTTTATTTCGCAGGAGCGGATCTCGTAAGAGTTGCGGTTTTGGATGAAGAGGATGCCGATGCTCTAAAAGAGATTGTTCAAAAGTCTCCTATTCCGATTATTGCTGATATACATTTTAATTATAAACTCGGTCTTAAAGCGGCTGAGTATGTGGATGCTTTGAGGATAAATCCCGGAAATATCGGAGGAAAGCAAAGAGTTAAGGAAATAGTAAAGGCATGTAAAGAAAGAAATCTTCCTATTAGAATAGGGGTAAATGCAGGAAGTTTGGAAGAACATCTTGAAAACAAATACGGACAGAGCCCAAAAGCGATGGTAGAATCTGCTCTTTGGCATATAAAATTTTTAGAGGATTTGGATTTTTACGATATAAAAGTTTCACTAAAAGCCTCTGATGTCATAAGAACAGTTAAAGCTTACAAAATGCTAAGACCTCTTGTGGATTATCCTTTTCATCTTGGAGTAACGGAAGCTGGGACTAAATTTCACGCAACTATAAAATCAGCGGCGGCTTTTGGTGCTTTGCTTCTTGAAGGAATAGGCGATACTCTAAGAGTTTCAATAACAGGAGAGCTTGAAGAAGAAATTAGAGTCGGTAAAGCCATTTTAAAGGATTTGGGACTTAGTAAAGAAGGTGTAAATATTATATCATGTCCTACATGCGGAAGGATTGAAGTCGATTTGCCTCCTATTGTTGAAGCGGTGGAAGAAGCTACAAAAAATATTAAAAAACCGCTTAATCTTTCAGTAATGGGATGTGTGGTAAATGCAATAGGTGAGGCAAAAGAAGCGGATGTTGCAATTGCTTGTGGTAAAGGATTCGGACTCATTATGAAAAAAGGGGAAATAATAGGCAAGTATCCGGAAAATGAACTATTAGAAAAATTTTTGGAAGAAGTAAAAAAGGAGGCTGAATAATGGGCGGGACAGGTTTGATTGTCGGTGTGGGAGTTTTGATTTTTTCTCTTGCTTTTATATTTTTATTTATAATTTTAATTCCGAGCAAAATTACAAAAGAGAAACTTATAAAAATAATCGGCGAAGAGAATATTGAAAAAATAAAACAGGCAAAAGATGATGAAGAAATAAAAGAGATAATAAGAAATCTGCCGAAAAAAAGTAAAAACAGACTTAAAACCCTTCTTGAATCACAGGATATCAGGGATGTTTTAAAAGCGTTGCATGAGCATATTTTAGACTAAATCAGGGTTAATAACCATTTCTTCTATTTCAATTAATAAATCCTCTTTTTGAGGTTCGACTATTTTGTATTTATCTTCATTTTGCGATAAAATTATACCTATATCAACCGGGTTATTTGATGATTTAAGCTGTGTTATCAATTCATAATCATCAGTTTGGATATATTTCGATTTCATTTCAAGTGTGTTGTGTGCATCTTTATATGGATAAGTGATTTTTATAATCATAATTAACTCCTTTATAAAATTTTAACATAAAAGGCGAAAAATTGAATTTATATAATATCGATATCGAAAGAGGACTTTTAAGCGCAATATTGTTTGATGGTAAAGTTTATGAAGATGTTGCGGCTATACTTAAACCAAACGATTTTTATCTTCCGTTTCATCAGGCTGTATTTGAGACTATGGAAGAGCTTTATAAAAAAGATTTGCCAATTGATGAGATATTTTTAAGGGATGAATTAAAGAAAAAAAACAAATTCGATGAAGAACTTTTTCTTGAAATTCTTGGTACCGCTCCTGTGGAAGCGGTGGAAATCTATGCCAAAGAGTTAAAAGATTTGGCTACAAAAAGAGAACTTATTCATCTCTCAAACGAAATAAAAAAGATAGTTTTGGAAGAAGATAAAAAAGCAGTTGAGGAAGTTGAAGAAATTCAAAGTAAATTATTTCAAATAGCAACTTCAAATCTTGCCGGGGATTTTAAAAACTCATTCAATGTCGTTCAGGATACACTTGAATTTATAAAAGTCCAAGCCGCTAAAAAAAATAAAATCGTAACAGGGCTTGATACCAGATTTGTTGAACTTAACAGAATGACAAGCGGATTTGGAGAAGGTGATTTGATAATTATTGCCGCAAGGCCGTCGATGGGGAAAACCGCATTTGCCCTGAATCTTGCGCTGAATGTTATTAAACAGGATAAAGGGGTTGCGATATTTTCACTTGAAATGCCGGCAGAACAGCTTATGTTAAGAATCCTCTCCGCTGCTTCAAGAATTCCTCTTCAAGATATAAGAAGAGGCAGCTTAAACGAAGAAGAGTGGAGTAAGCTCAGCGCAATTGCGGATGAAATATCGCAAAAGCCTCTTTTTGTAGATGATGAAGGATATATAAACATTCATACGATCAGAGCAAAACTCAGAAAACTTAAAGCCCAAAACCCTGATTTGTCTTTGGCTGTAATTGACTATTTACAGCTTATTGCATCGGACCAGAGAGAGAGACATTTGGCTATTGCCGAGATTTCAAGGAGTTTAAAACTTCTTGCAAGAGAGCTTCAAATACCGATAATTGCACTCTCTCAGCTAAACAGAGCGCTTGAGAGCAGACCGAATAAAAGACCGATGTTAAGTGATTTAAGAGAATCAGGAGCGATTGAACAGGATGCCGATATTATTATGTTTATCTATAGAGACGATGTGTATAAAGCAATGGAAGCAAAACAGAAACAAAAAGAGGCTCTTGAAAAAGGAAAAGCGGTTGAGATAGATTTTAAAGAAAAAGAAGTCGAAGATGCCGAAATTATTATAGGAAAACAAAGAAACGGTCCGACAGGAACTGTTGAGATGCTTTTTCAAAAAAAATACACGCTCTTTACCGATAAAGTAAGTGAGGTAAAAGAGATAGAACCTACAAACGCACAGATTGAAATACCTGATATTTAACTAAAAAGTTAAAAGTGAAAAATGAAAAAATATTAATTTTTATGTTTTTGTTTCTGGCTTTTATTGTCAGAATTCAATGCTCTTTTTTGAGCTATTTGAATTTTATTGATAAGCCTATAAGGGAAATTGATGTTAAAGTTGTAAATCAGTATAAAAAGAAAAATTATTATGTTTTAAAACTCAAAAACAACGAAGTGACTTTTTATACAATATCTCGTGATAATCTTAAAAACCTTCTTAATGAAAATATAAGCATAAAAATTTTTACTCAAAAAATAGATTTTTTAGGATATATGAGTAAATTTTACGCTCCATCTTTTGATATAAAATTAAAAGATGTGAGTGTTATTGATAAATGGATTGAAAAACAGCACAGCGATAAGAAAATAATAAATATCTATAAAGCATTGTTTTTAGGCGAGTCGATTGATTATAAAACAAGGCAGGAATTAAGCACGCTTGGTATTTCTCATCTGTTTGCATTAAGCGGATTTCATCTGGGGTTTATTTCGTTTTTGCTTTTTTTGATTTTCGGGAGTGTTTACAAAAAATTCCATAAATATTTTCCTTATAGAAACATCTATTTTGATATCGGTGTTTTGGTGCTTGTTGTGGAATTAATATATTTATACATTACATCTTTCCCGCCTTCACTTATAAGGGCATATGTGATGGAGGTGATTTTGTTTATATTTGCAATGAGACTTAAAAACTTATTTGATATCAGGATTTTGATTTTGACATTTTTGATTTCATTTTTTGTATTTTTGATGAAGATTATCTCAATTGGATTTTTGCTCAGTATTTTGGGAGTGTTTTATATTATGCTCTTTTTTAAATATTTCAAAGCGAATTTCAAAAACAGTGTTTTGATGAATTTTTTTCTTTTTTTGATGATGTTTGTTATATCGCATATGTTTTTTAAAAATTTTAACTATTATCAGTTTTTATCGCCTTTTGCGACATTGTTTTTCAGTGTTTTTTACCCGGTGAGTTTTGTTTTGCATATTTTAAATTTGGGTGGTGTTTTAGACAATTTGCTTTTATCCTATCTTAAATTAGGAGATGTGTTTATTGATTTTAAAGTCCCGGAATTTGTGGGGATTTTGTTTTTATTTTTAAGTTTTGCGGCTTATTATAAAAAATGGGCTTTTTATGGTATAAATATATTAGCAATAATAATTTTAGGAGGAGTTTTTGTATAAATTAAAGTTTAAAGATGCGAAAGAATATAAAAACTATTGGGCTGAACTGATAGAAAAAGAAAGAAACGCAGAAAAAGAGTTTCATTTAAATGAAATAAAAAGACTAAGCGGGGTTGAAAGACAAAAAAGAGGAAGAGCCGTTTTGGGGCTCAGGATGAAATATGTCGGTGAATTTCTTGATTTTAAAATTTACAGGTTCAACCGCAACAATATGCCGGACCATCAGATAAAAGTCGGGGATATTGTGCTTATAAGCAAAGGAGAGCCTTTAAAATTCAATCAGGAAGCCACTGTCAGTGCCGTTGGCAGAAATTTTATTGAAGTTTATTCAAAAGAGCCTATTTTCCGCTCAAAACTGTATAGACTTGACCTTTTTGTAAATGATATAACATTTAAAAGAATGCTAAAAGCGCTTGAAGAAGTTGAGAGCGGAAAATTGAAAATGAAAAACGGCTTAGAGATATTACTTGGTCAAAAAGAGCCTGAAATTATAGAAGTTGATGTAAAAAGCGATATATTAAACGAATCGCAAAATAAAGCATTGTCTAAATCTATAAATTCCGATATTTTCCTGATACACGGACCTCCGGGTACAGGCAAAACCACTACACTTGCCGAAGTTATTAAAAAACATATAAGTAAAAAACTTCTTGTAAGTGCCGATTCGAATGTGGCGGTTGATAATCTGATGGAAAAACTGAGTGAATATAATATCGTAAGAATAGGGCATCCCGCAAAAATAGAGAGCCATTTGATGAAATTTTCACTTGATGTAAAAGTCAGACGTGATAAAAGATACAAAGAAGTTGAAAAAATTATAAAAAAAATAGACGATTTAAAATATTTACAGGAAAAACGAACCAAAAAACCTACTCCTGCCAGAAGAAGAGGTATGAGCGATGAAGAAATTTTAGCATTGGCAAAAGAAGGAAAAGGCAAAAGGGGTGTAAAAGTAGAGTGGGTTAAAGAGATGGCCGAGTGGCTTAAAATCCAGCAGAATATCAATAAACTCTATGATAAAAAAAATAAAATCATCGAAGAGATAATTGAGGATATTTTAAATAATTCAGATATTGTTTTTGCTACAAATTCAACAGCCGGAGGAGATTTTTTAGAAGAAAAAGAATTTGACGTTGTGTTTATTGACGAGGCGGCTCAGGCAATGGAGCCGGGTTCGCTTATACCTTATATAAAAGGAAAACAGGTTATATTCGCCGGAGACCACAAACAGCTTCCTCCAACAATTTTAAGCAATGATGAAAGACTTAAACTGAGTATGTTTGAAAGGTTTACGGCTGTTTATAAAAACGCATACCATACGCTTGAAATACAATACAGAATGAATGAAAAAATTAATCATTTTCCAAGCTGTGAATTTTATGAATGCAAAGTAAAAACTTTTGAAAAAATTAAAAATATCACTATTAAAGATTTGAATATAAAAGAAGATGATAGTTTTGGCGGATATTCCCCGCTTGTGTTTTTTGATACAAAGGGCAGATTTTTAGAAGCCGTAAAAAAAGGCTCACCGTCAAAATACAATCCCTTGGAAGCGGAATTTGTGGTGGGACTTGTGGAAAAACTGTTAAAAGCCGGGGCAAAAGAAGAATTTATAGGAATCATCACCCCGTATAAAGACCATGAAGAATATATAAAACAAATGTTACAAAACTCTTCTCAACTTCACAACTCTACAATTTCTCAACTTGAAGTAAAAAGCGTTGACGGATTCCAGGGAAGGGAAAAAGAGATAATTATTTTAAGTTTAGTCAGAGCAAACGACAAAGAAGAAATAGGGTTTTTAAATGATTTAAGAAGACTTAATGTCGCCATTACAAGACCGAAAAGAAAACTAATAATTGTCGCAGATGCAAAGACACTCAGCAGTAATGATACATATAAAAGAATGATTGAATATATTGGTAAAACAGGAATATTAAAGGAAGTAAATGAAGGCTGAAATTAATAAAGAGGCTTTTTTAAAGCTCAAAAAAAGATTTCCGTGGGTTTATAAAAATGAAATAATCTCAATGCCTGAATGTAATCCCGGAGACGTGGCGGATTTGGTATATAAAGGCGAATATGTGGCAACTGCGTTTTTAAATCCTTTAAGCAAAATTACCGCAAGGGTTATAAGTTTTGAAAAGACGTATATTGACAGGGAGTTTTTTGAAAAAAGAATAAAAGAAGCGATTGAAAAAAGAAAAGGGCTTGAAAAAATTACAAATTCATACCGTCTTATTCATTCAGAAGCCGATTTTCTTCCGGGACTAATCGTAGATAAATACGGCGAATATCTTGTAATCAGCATTACAAGTGCAGGGATTGAGAATTTTAAGGGAGTGGTTTTAGAAATACTTATAGAGCTTCTAAAACCAAAAGGTATTTATGAAAAAGCAGATAAAATCCGTGAAAAAGAAGGTCTTGAAGTAATCTCTCAAAAATTATACGGCGAGATTGAAGATGATTTTATAATTGTCGAAAACGGCAAAAAATTTTTCACAAACCTGATAAGCGGTCAAAAAACCGGCTTTTTCCTTGATCAAAGAAAAAACAGAAAAACAGTAGGAGAGTACGGAAACAAAAGAACGCTTGATTTGTTTGCAAACGCCGGGGGATTTGGAATATATGCAAATGCCTCTTTTACAAAATTTGTGGAAATTTCCGCAAGTGCCTGTTCTTTGATAGAAAAAAACTGCGAGCTGAATAATTTGCAAAATTATGAAATTATAAAAGCCGATGTTTTTAAATTTTTGGAAAAAGAGAATGAAACATACGATTTAATCATAATAGACCCTCCCGCTTTTGCAAAAAACAAAAACGCAAAAAAAGGAGCGCTTAAAGGTTGGAAATATTTGATAGTAAATTCCCTGAAACTTCTTGAAAAAGGGGGATACCTCGCACTATTTAGCTGTTCTCACGCCATAAATCAAAAAGATTTGTTAGATCTTGCGCTTAGCAGTTCGGTAATTGATAATTGTTATCTTGAAGTTGTTGAATTTTTAAAACAGGACATTGACCATCCATATGTTTTGAATATTCCAAATTCTTTGTATCTTACGGGAGTTTTATTAAGAAAGGTTTAAATGAGACTGTTAATTCTTTTTTTAGCGGTTTTGCTTTTTGGAAAATATCCTCTTCATAAAAATATTACCGTTACTTACTTTTTTGTAGGAGAATTGCCAAGTAAAAACAATAAATTCATCTCAAATATTGAAAGTGCCTGGGATGATATGTGGCTTTGGCATTATGGAGGGGTTGATAATCATTTTTTAAGAAAAAATTATTTTCCAAAATATTTTATTCCAAATGAAAATCCGTTTTACTGTGCGCTTCCTTATAATGATTTGTATGCAAACGGAAAAGTAAAGCCATCACAAAAAAAAATTCCGTGGTATAAAGGTTATACAGGCAAAACAATTTGTAAAAACAGATGGGTGAAAATTATTAAACATACAAAAAAAGGTATTAAAGTTGCATATGCACAATGGGAGGATGCAGGTCCAAATCTATATGATGATTTTGATTATGTTTTTTTAAATAAAAGACCGAAAAACAAGTTTCTCTCAGGTGCCGGAATAGATGTATCTCCTGCTGTTAAAGAGTATTTAGGATTAAAAGATGTAGATAAAATTGATTGGCAGTTTGTAGATGAAAATGATGTACCGTTTGGCCCATGGAAAATGATAATAACAAAACGGCCTCTTTATTTTAAAAATCTACCAAGGTTAAAATGGAAATATATAGGATATTATCCAAGCAGTGCCAAAAATATACTTGTCGAATTCAAAGATGTAAATAAAATAATTTTAAATTATATAAAAAAACATAAAAAAAAACTTATTTGTTATATTGATTTTACAAAAACATATAAAAACGAAATAGATACAAAATTTTTAGGAAATAATATTTCAGGAAAATATTGGGTTGATATCAGAAAAAAAGAAGTTTTAGATTATTTTATAAAAAAAATAAAAAAGGCCAGAGAAAAAGGATGCAGGGCCATACTTGCCGGTGGTGGAGATATGTTTTTGAAAAACAGCGGCTTTTTTATAAGTGCTGTTGAGAATATTGATTATCTTAAAAAAATAGCCACTGTAATAAAAGAAAACGGAATGTATGCCGGGCTTAAAAATTATGAACTTTGCATTTCTCTTGCGCCTTTTTATGATTTTGCAATTTATTATAAAAAAAGATATTATAAATTAAAAATTTTTGAAAAATTAAATAAACCGCTTTTAAGGATAAAACCATGAAACTTCTTTTTATAAGACACTCTTTGGCGATTGAAAGGGATGAATTTAATGGGCATGATTTTGACAGACCTCTTGTGGAAAAAGGTATAAAAAGAGCCAAAAAATTTTTTAAACATATAAAAGATGTTTATGAAATTGATTATATTCTCACTTCTCCTGCCAAAAGAGCTTTACAGACAGCTGAAATTTTGTATAAGTTTTATCCAAAAGCCGAGTTTATTAAAACAAACAGACTTTTACCAGGAGCAAATATAAACGATTTAAAAGCAGAACTTAACGGGAAAGAAGGAGTTGTTGCAATAATAGGACACGAACCTGATTTGAGTAATATAATAAAAGATATTATGCATTCACCAAATCTTAAAATAAAACTCTCAAAGCCTTCTTTGGCGGAGATGGAAGATGGTGTGTTAAAAGCTCTTATATCTTACAGGCATTACAAAGGGTGTGAGTGAAAAAGCTGATTTTAAAAATCATTCAAAAAATTGCCAATAGATTAAATACCGATATAAGTGAGTTTTTTGCCGTTTTTATGAGTGCGATTGCATTAAAAAGAGATTTTGAGAGTGCAATAAAAGGCTATGATTTAAAAGATAATGAAAAAGAAATTTTAGGGTATTTTTTTGAGTTTTTACAAAACGATTTGATTAATGAAAAAGATGAATTTATCAAAAACTTTATTGAAATTGCCGATTTGGATAAAGTTTTTAAAAATCTTGCGCTTTATTTTACAGTTTTTATACCGGAAGATGTTTTGTTTTCAAAAGATGCCCAAAAGATAAGAAAATCACTTGAAATTTATCCTGATGAAATAAAAGAAGCAGTGATAAAATCGCTTGAAATGTTAAGTCTTGCAGATACCGGAATTGATAAAGATTTAAAAATTAATATCTTAAAAGAAGTCTTAAATACGATTATATTATTAACTTTTTTAATAAGGAATTTAAATGCTTGAAAACCTGAAAGATTATATAAAGATAGTAGATACCCCTCTTGATGTAAATCTTGAAATACCGCATCTTGCATACATAGAGGCGAAGAAAAAAAATCCGAAAATTTTACTTTTTACAAATCCTGTGGAAGGGGATAAAAAATATGACATTCCTGTTTTGATGAATATTTTTGCAAATGATGAGGTTGTTGAGAAGATTTTCGGTAAAAATCTTGATTTGATTGCAAAAGAGATTGAAGAACTTATCAAAATGAAGCCTCCAAAGACTCTCAGTGAAAAATTAAAAGCATTTGGAAAACTTTTTGCAATTAAAAATACAATTCCAAAAACAGTAAAAAACGCTCAGTGTCGATATCATATTTATGAGGGCGAATCAGCAAAACTTTCAAACCTTCCGATACTTAAAACCTGGGAGAAAGACGGCGGAAAATTTATCACAATGGGGCAGGTTTATACCAAAAGTTTAGATGGAAATATCAGAAATGTTGGAATGTACAGGCTCCAAGTGTATGATGATAAGCGTCTTGGACTTCACTGGCAGATACACAAAGACAGTGCACATCTTTTCTGGGAGTACAAAAAAGCAGGTAAAAAAATGCCTGTAAGCATAGTAATAGGAGGGGACCCTCTTTGGACCTGGTGTGCGACGGCTCCTATGCCTCCCGGGATTTTTGAAGTTATGCTTTATGGATTTATTAGAGGTAAAAATCCAAAACTTACTAAATGTATCACAAACGACCTTGAAGTTCCTGCCGATGCGGATATTGTGATTGAGGGGTGGTGTGATCCGGGTGAAATGGAAATTGAAGGTATGTTTGGCGACCATACGGGATATTATACGCTTAAAAAACCTTTTCCGGTTATGCATATAGAAGCGATTACTACAAAAAAAGAGCCGATATATTATGCCACAGTTGTCGGAAAACCTCCTTTGGAAGACAAATATATGGGATATGCGACTGAGAGAATATTTTTGCCTCTTTTAAAAACCACGGCACCGGATTTGATTGATTACGCAATGCCTGAAAACGGTGTGTTTCATAATTTGATACTTTGTAAAATCGCTCCAAGATACCCGGGGCATTCATTGCAGATTATGCACAGCTTATGGGGTGTAGGACAGATGAGTTTTGTAAAACACGCTGTTTTTGTAGGAGAAGATGCTCCGCCTCTTAGGGATTATGAAAATATTACAAGATATATTTTAAATAATTTTGATTATGAAAAAGTGCTTATTTCAAAAGGTATAGTAGATGAGCTTGACCATTCAAGCATTGAAGAGCTTGTGGGTGGGAAACTTGGGATTGATGCAACAAATGGAGAATGGAGAGTGGAGAATAGAGAATGGTTAAAAGATAAAGAGTTGTTAGAAAAGTTGAAAAAGGTTGAACCTTTAATAGAAAATGTTAAGCAATATATGACAGATACAAAAAATCCGATTTGTGTGATTAAATTCAAAAAAGAAAAGAGTGCAAAAGAGATTTTTGAAAAAATCAAAAAATTAAAAGAAAATCTAAGAATAGTAGTTTTTATAAATACAGATGAGATAGATAATCCTTATATGCTTGTATGGAGAGTTACAAATAATATCGATGCACTGCGTGATGTATGGATAGATGAAATTATAGGAATTGACGGAAGCAATAAAAATCATCTTGACGGATTTACGAGAGAATGGCCGCCTGATGTGAATACGACTTATGAAGTGATTGAAAAATTAAAAAAATTAGGACTGATTGAAGGGATAAGCGAAGAAGAGCTTAAAAAATATCAGGTTATATAAGAATTGATTTTACATATTCGCAAAATTTTTTTATCTCTTCTTTGTCGTCCCCTGTAACTTCGTATGATATAACATAATTATTAAGGTATATTTCAATATGAAATTCGGCTGCAAGAGGATTTGAAAAATCTTCACTGCAAGTAAAAAACTGTATGAATTCCTGTTTTAGCTTTAACTCTTTAATTTCTTTATCGTTTATTTTTATAATAATTTCATTGTTTCCTTTACTGTGACTCAAAAACAAAACCGTTTTTGAAACAGTGTCAATTTCAATATAATCGTTAAAATTCATTGTTAAGCCTTTGCATTTACCATATTAAAAAATCCTGCCGTTACCGTATCCATCGTATTTATATGATTGTCAAGCCATGGCATAAATCTTTCATCAAAATATTTTTTTAGAGTTTGTCTATCACTGTTTTGCAATTCTTCAAGTTCATTTATAATTTTATCATGTTCCATTTTATGCGGTATATATGCAAAAAAATCATATTTTTGCATTAAGCCTTCTTCAAAAGCAAAATGATTTTTAACATCTTCTAAAAATTTTTTATATTCTTGTGTATAATCTTCGTTCTTTTCAAGCTTTTCTAAAAGTTTTTCTAAAATTTTAATCTCTTTGTCATGTACTTCGTTCATAGGTTCGTAAGCAACTTTTGCAAATTCCATAATTATCCTTTTTTATTTGATTATAACAAACGTTTTTTGAAAAAAAATTGATTTATATTAAGAAATGATATAATTTTAGTAAAAAGGTTTTTTTATGGATTTAAGCAAATATTTTCTTTTTAAAAATTTAAATGAAAAAGATATAAATGAAATTAAAAAATTTATAATTGTAAAAAAACTGCAAAAAGATGAAATAGTTTTTTATGAAAAAGAACAGTCAAGTTATTTGCATCTTCTTATTGAAGGAAGTGCAAGAGTATACAAAATAGATAATAAAGGAAACGAGCTTATAATCCATAAATTCAAACCGGTTTCACTTATTGCCGAACTTGCTAATTTTGAAAATATGCCATATCCAGCAAACTGTGCAATGGAAAGTGATGGAATGATATTAAAAATAGAATTTGAAAAATTTAAAAAATTTATGCAAAAAGGCGATGTTTGTATGCAGATAATGAGCTCACTTCTTCGTAAAATGAAATATCTTGACGGAATTATTCAGGATAATTTAATATTTGATACCGAAACAAAAATTGCCAAATTTATTTATGACAACCCCGAAGCATTTGAAGATTTAAAACAGCATTCAATTGCCGCACTGTTGCATATAAAACCCGAAACTCTCAGTAGAAAACTTAAAAAATTTAAAGAGTTAGGGATTATTAAAAACGAAGGCTCAAAATTAAGAGTGACTGATATTGAAAAAATAAAAGAGTATTACAGCTGGTAATAATATGAGGCAAAGCCTCAAAGGAGGGCTTATGTGTATTATCCTGCTTGAAGTTCTTTTCCGAAGTCTTTGTGAATATCTCCTGAAATAACTCCAAGATTAAAGTTTTCAACCAAGAAATTAACGATATCTTCATTTGCAAACTGAGGAGCGTTTGGCCCGATATAGATATCTTTGATTCCAAGGCTAAGCAGTGCTAAAAGAATAATAATCGCTTTTTGTTCCATCCACATTAGAGCGATTGAAACTGGAAGTTCATTTACATCTTCCACGCCAAGAGCCTGAGCTACTGCAAGTGCGATATGAACTGCACCGTTAGAGTCGTTACATTGTCCAAGGTCGATATATCTTGGAATATCTGTTCCAGGAATTGTTCCAAAGTCTACATCGTTGAATCTGAATTTACCACAGCTTGATGTAATGATTAAATGGTCTTTTGGAACTGCAAGCGCAAGTTCTCTGAAATAATTTCTTTTTTTACCAGGTGCGTCACATCCTGCAATAACCCATACTCTTTTTAGTTTTCCTTCTTTGATTGCATCAAGAACTTTTGCTCCGTATGCTTCAAGTACAGTTTTGTAATGATGTCCTGTTTTAATAGTTTCATTACTCTCAAAACCTTCAATATCAGGAAGTTCAAGTGTATGGTCAATTAGTGGATCAAAATTGTCGTTTTCAATTTTTTTGGCACCTTCAACACCTGTAATTTTATAAGTATAAAGTCTATCAATATAATTTTTAACTTTTGGAGATTTTTCAGGCGGAACTATACAGTTAGTATTTACAACACATGTTCCGTTCCATTTAGAAAATACATCTGTTTGGTCAAACCATGCTTTACCGATGTTACCTTTTAGGTTTTTGTATTTTTTAAGATGAGGATATCCGTGTGCTGGAAGCATTTCAGAGTGAGTATATACATTGATTTTATCACTAAGTCCTCTTTCTTCTATTCTTTTTAGAAGTTTTTCAAGCATATCAAGGTTATGACCTGATACTAAAATACCTTTTCCTTCGGCTTTGTTTTGAGTAACTTCAACAGGTGTCGGAATTCCAAGTGCTCTTGTGTGTAAATCACTTAGTAAATTCATAACTTTAACACCAGCATTACCTACTTTCATAAGTTGATTAATATGCTCCTCAAAATTGAAGTTAACATTTGTAAGTGTGAAGTAAAGTGTTTCAGAGTTTACATCGTCCACTTCTTTTAATCTTTTATAATCTTCTTCTGTTTCAATAAGTTCGTTTGCGTGTTCTCTGTATGCAGATAGACCTCTAAGACCATAAGTCATCAAATCTTGAAGTCTTGCTTTTGTAGCATCTTTACCACATACACCTTTGCTCTCACCATGACTACCACATCCACCAGGTGCACTCATTTCACATTGCCAGCATAAAAATGGTAAGTCACAAGCCTGAGGTTTTTGTGTAGTTTCTTTTTTTCCGAATAATCCGAACATTTATTTCTCCTTTTTGATTTGTTTTGAAGTATTTTAATGCTTATTCGGATTTAATGCATTGACTGCGGTCAAGAAGGTAAAATTTTTATTAAAAAAAAGTTAAAATAAAAGTTAAAAAAGGAAATTGTTAAGAGATAGATGTTGTTTTTAAGAAGTTTAAAAATTCCCTCATTATCTTTTTCGGACTTGGAGGACATCCAGGTATATGATAATCAACGGGTAAATCTATACCTTTTATGGCATATGTTTTTTCAAACACCCCCAAATCTTTTGCACAATCTCCCAAAGTTATAACCCATTTAGGATTTGGCATTTGTTTATAAGCATCCCATACGTGATGATACATATTAAATGTCATAACTCCGCTCACAAGTAAAATATCCGCATGTCTCGGACTTGCTACAAAATGAATCCCAAGTCTTTCAAGGTCATAATAGGGATTAGATAAAGCATTACATTCAGCCTCACACGCATTACAGCTACCACTGTCTACCATTCTAACAGCAAGACTTCCGGCAAAATGTTTTTTTATTTTATCTTTAATCTCTTTTTTTATTTCTTCAAACTCTTTATCAAATTCTAAATTTTCAGTAACAATTCCAGTTTTAATTCTCTTTTCCCAAAATCTAAGCATCTCCGCTCTCCATTCTTTTTATTCTGCGAAAAAAACTCGGCACTTAGAACTTAAAATTTTTCCACTCTCCATTCTCAATTCTCCATTTTATAAATCATTTCCGGCATAACTCAAATCAAAACTTTTGTTTATTAAAGGAAAATCCGCAATAATATCTTTATAGATTGTCGTATGAAACGCCTGCCAGTTAATATGTGAAGGGTCTCTTACATAAAATCTGTCAGTTTTTCCATCAACAATATTTAGATACATAAAAAGCTCCCCGATAGAACTTTCTACAAAACTCATATATTCTCCGTCTTTAACACTAAATTCAAACTCTTCTTTTTTAACATCAAGCATGTTTTTAATTATCTCAATTGAATTGTAAATTTCTTTTATCCTTACTCTGAATCTGTCAGCCACTTCGCCTTTTTCTCCAAGCTGAATTTCAAATCCGTATTTTTTATAAAAATCATTATCTCTTGTATCTATTTTAATTCCGCTTGCTCTTGCCCCGACTCCGACAACTCCGTATTTTATAGCTTTTTCTTTTGTAAGTCTTCCTGTAGTGTCAAACCTATCCCAGACAGACGGGATATCTTCAATCCAGTTTTCAAAAAATTTTATCTCATTTTTTAGATAATCTAAAAAATTATTTAATGAACTGAAATCAAATTCATTATTAAATATAGCGTCAAAACCGAATCTGTGGTTTGTAACTTTTTTAAATATTCTTCTTGCTTCTTCTGCGAGTTTACCCATATACGCAAGTGCCGCTGCAAATCCCGCATCGTTTGGAATAAATCCTAAATCCGTTAAATGGTGAATGATTCTTTCAATTTCAAGTAAGATAGCGTGTGTTTTATTTAGATTTTCACTTATTTCAAATCCTGATGCTTTTGATAAAATATTAAAATATGCTTTTTGATAAGCAATAGACTCATTTCCGCTGATTCTGCTTATAATTTTAGTAATTTCAAGGGGGTTTTTATTTTCCATCATTTTTTCAATTGCACGATATTTGTAAAAATGTCTCACTTCAAGATGAAGTATCTCTTCTCCTGCTTGTGAAAAATGAAAATGACCTGGTTCGATAATTCCGGCATGAATAGGACCGACAGGCACAGTAAATACACTGTCTCCGCTTATTTCTTCATATTTGTAAGGAGTGAATTTGCTAAATTCTATTTTCTTATCTTTAAAATCTTTTCTTAACGGATAAATATCTTTTGGAAATCTTTCATGTTTTATAGCAGGCCGGTTATCAAAACTCTCTTCAAACTCAATTCCAAACTCATCTCTTATTTTTCTCTCCATCCATATGGCCGCCGGATATTTTTTTGTTAGAGTCTTTATTTTAGGATTGTTTTTATCTAAAAAATGTTTTTTAACTTCTTTATCAAAGACATCTATAATTTCAAAATTGTTTTTATTTTCTTTTGCAAATCTCGCAATCAGTCTCATACTATTCCTTTGATATAATCAAAACTAAATAAAAGCAGAGTTAAAGAAATTGTAAACAGTAAAAGCATTAAAATTTCGCTTTTATATACTTTTTTTTCTCCTTCTTTTCCGTCTTCATAAAGAGCTTTTTGATATACATTTACAAATTTGTAAAAAATTATGCTTAAAAAGATTAAAATTAAAAACACCCCTAAAATCATCAAAAGGAAATAATTTGAATTTTTGCTTACATCAATCATCGCCTTAAATCCGTATATTTCACTAAAAAACATAGGACTTGGCGGCAGAGAAATAACTCCAAGTAAAAGTAGGGAAATTAAAAGGGGAATAAATTTGTTTTTAAATCCTTTTAGAGTCCCTTTGAAAATATATTTTTTGTTTTGTTCCAAAATACCTCCGCTTAAAAAAAGAGCCGGTTTAAAAAGTGCATGTGCGGCAAAATGTAAAAGTGCCGCAAAATATCCGCCGCTTACCCAAAAAATTGAAATTAATGTCATATGTTCAATTCCCGAAAGGGAAAAAAGCCTTATATAATCTTTGCTTCTGTAAATTAAAAAACTCACTATAAAAAGTGTAAAAATTGCATAAATATAAACAAAAACAATCAAATGAGAATAATTTACATCCATTTCTATATGAGATAATCTCATAAATCCTAAAATAATCGCACTCTCTAAAATCCCGCTAAAAAGTGCACCTATGGGATAAATTGCCGCTCTTTCAATATCTGCAAGCCATAAATTCATTGGGAAAAAGCCCATTTTTATAAACATTCCGATACTTGCAATTAAAAATCCTATCTCAAACATATAATGATTAATTAAAGAAGTGTTTTTGGCTAAAATATAAAAGTTCATCGCATTTTCACCTAAATAGTTTTTTGCCGATGCATAAATAAGAATTATTCCAAATAAAATCAGAGAAATGGCAACGGCTCCGACTATCAAATATTTCCACGCTTCCCTGTTTGCTATATTGGTGGCTTTTACTTTTATCATATATACTGTGGATAAAGTCGCAAGCTCAAGCCCTATCCAGTAAAGTCCTAAATTATTTGAAAGTATTGAAATAATAAGTCCAAACCAAAAAAGAGCAAAAAATCTGTAAAATCTTTTGATGTTTTTTTCTTTTATTTCAATTCTTTTATCAACGGAAATCATAGCAAGAGCAACACCTATGCCGACAATTGATGATATAAGTAAAATAAAACTTCCGAGTTTATCGACATAAAACAAAGAATTATGAAACGGGTGAAAAAATATATAAATAACGGGTATAATAATTGAAGTTGCAATAATTGCCATTAAATATTTATTGATTTTAAAGTAACTAAATATAAAAATTAAAACAGGGGGTATAAAAACGGATATCATTGCGCTTCTCCTTGATGTTTGAAAAGAATATTTATTATTACTATAAGCATTAATAAATCCACAAATATCCCAATTTCAATCAGCATTGGCATACCGTCTGTTGCACTAATTCCTAGTAAAAACAGAGAATTTTCAATATCCAAAAATCCTATAATTTTTGCGGCAATATTTTTATGCTCTATCATAAGAAGAAGTGAGAGCATAAGCGAGCTGATCGCTATTGCTATATAATTTGAATGATGAGCGAAATTATTTAAAAGCGGTGTTATCAAATAAAAAGTAAAAACTAAAATTATCGGAATTATAATTACTAAATATTGAATGGAGGTTATCGGTTTTATGCTTCTTGGAATATTGAATTTTGCAAAAAAATATTTCAATATATATGGAATTGCAAAAAATTTAACGGCAATAGTAACAATTCCCATTATTTTCATTTCATCATCATTTATATTTATCCCTTCATAAAAAGCAATAAGCCCTAAAAAAAGTGAATTTAAGGCATACCATAAAATTAATCTGAAAAGTCTTGTGGTAAAAGCTTGTGTTATGAGTGTTGCTAAGAAAAAACCTATTAAAACATCTATCATTTTATACTCCTACAATATAAAAAGTTACAAGTGATAAAAATCCGAAAATCATTGCAATTCCAAGTAAGTTTGGCACTTTAAAAAGTCTTAATTTTGCTGTATTTATCTCAATCCAGCCAACTACCAAACTTATTAAAATAAGTTTTAAAATAAAAACCGTTACCGCCAAACACCAGCAAAGATTTGCACCGAATGGCAAAAACAAAGTTGCAAAAAGCGTCGCAAAAACACCGAATTTAAGTGCTCCTGCTGTTTCTATCAAAGCGAGGTTTGCTCCTGTTGTATCAAGTATCATTGCTTCGTGAACCATTGTAAGTTCAAGATGTGTTTCAGGATTATCAACAGGAATTCTTCCGTTTTCTGCAATTAGTAAAATAAAAAATGCAATTCCTGCTAAAATAAAACTTGCGGCATGATGGGTTGGAAAATGAGTGGCAAGATTTATTGCGGCACTTCCAAGACCTATGCTTTTTGCCATAAGAGAAACCGCAAAAATCGTAAGAATCATAGCAGGTTCTACAAGAGCTGAAATAAATGCCTCCCTGCTGCTTCCAATCCCGCCAAAACTGCTTGCACTATCAAGCCCTAAAAGCATCAAAAAAAATGTAGATAAACTAAGAAGTCCTGTAATTGTAAAAGCGTCCATAAAAGATATATAATAGCTTCCTTTGTAAATAGGAGGCAGTAAAAATACAACGACAATTATAGGTGCAAGTATTAAAAAGGGCGAAATTCTGCTTATAATTGAAGCCTCTTTTGAATAAATAACTTCTTTTTTAATCAGCTTCATAAAATCAATATACGGTTGAAACGGACTGAGAGGTTTTTTAAAAAGCATATACATCTTAAAACTTTTAATAAGTCCTGTTAAAAACGGAGAAATTAAAAAGATTAAAAGTATTGATAAAATGTAATTAATCATTTTTTATCTCCGATAATTAAGATTTTAATGAATATCGCCATAACAACCATTTCAAGTAAAATATTTCCCCATGAAATTTCGTGATAAAAAACCCTGAAACTGAAAAGGACTAAAATTATTAGATTAAAAATCAATACAATATATCTCTCTTTTTCAAAATGAGACAATCTGTATACAAAAAGTGTTATTAAATTTATAAGTTTTTTTACTCCGTCATATAAAGATTTTTCAAAAAGAGGTTTTACATGCACTTCATACATAGATGTAGAAAATTTTGTTTTATGTCCTGCAAGAGTTTGCGTCTGTGTATGAATTTCGGGCTTATAAAGCCATGCAAAAAACCTTCTGATTGGTCCGGCGAAACCTGTGGCTGAATACTGGCTTTTTACATTTGTATTATATCCGCAGGCCCATGTGTGATAAATTCTTTCTTTAATTTTTAGCGATTTATAATATATTAAAATTAATGCGCTCACTATTATTAAAGCTCCTAAAAGATAAATTGGAGAAACAGCGCCGTTGTTTGAGATTGAGTGCATTGTCCAAATTGTAGGGAAAAGTTTTGAATAGATGTTTTCAATCGGAAGTGAAGAGTTTATGAGTTTGATTATAAAAGGGAAAAATAACATTAAAGAAATTACCACGACAGACATTAAAATTTGACCGATTTGCATAAGGCGGTTTACCTCTTTTGCGTGTTTAGCATTAGTGCTTCTATGAAGTCCAAGAAAGGTAATTCCAAAAGCCTTTACAAAACATGCTATTGCAAGACCACCGGTTAGAGCCAGTGCAAAAATAGCAAAAGGAAAGGAAAGTTTTAGTGCCAAATTGTCAATTCCGCTTGAACTTAACATACTTTGGAATATCATCCATTCACTTAAAAAACCGTTTGTTGGAGGAAGGGCAGAAATTGAAATTGCCGCAATCAGAAACATAAAAGCGGTAATTGGCATATTTTTTATAAGTCCTCCGTATTTTTCTATGTTTTTGGTATGTGTTTCATATAAAACACTGCCGGCACTCATAAATAAAAGAGCCTTAAAACTCATATGGTTAAATGTATGATAAACACCTGCAATAAATGCAAAAGCGGATAAAGTCGGCATATTAAGAGTCATAAATATCATAGCAACACCGAATGCAATAAGAATAATTCCGATATTTTCAACAGAGTGGTTTGCAAGAAGAGCTTTTATGTCATGTTCGCTTAATGCATATAAGACTCCAACAAGTGCACTCAAAGCCCCTAAAACAAGTATAATCACTCCCCATTCAATAGGCCAGTGATTAAAAATAAAAAGGAATTTTAAAAAAGCATAAATTGCAACTTTTAGCATAACTCCGCTCATAAGCGCCGATACCGGAGAAGGAGCGGCGGGATGGGCATATGGAAGCCATACATGAAGAGGTACAACTCCCGCTTTACTTAAAAATCCAATTGTGATTAAAAAAAACAGAAGCGAAGGGTATTTAAAATTATTTGCTGTTTGTTTGAAACTTTCAAAATCACTAAAAAGAGAATCTCCCGATAAAAGTAAAAAAAACAGTAATATAAAAACAAATCCGAAATGTGTCATAAAAAAGTAAAATCTTGCAGCTTTAACATTTTCTTCTTTGGCTTCTGTTAAAATTAACTGCCAGGAAGTCAAACTCATAAGCTCCCAAAAAAATAAAAACACTAAAACTTCATTGCTTAAAACAACTCCAATCATCGAGATAATAAAAGTAAAATAATTAATCAAAAAATGGGTTTTTCTTTTTATGTGATTTAAATATCCGCTCATATAAAAAAGATTTGGAATTACTCCAAGAAGTATCAAAAACAAAAACAACACTGAAAGTGGATTGAAACTAAACATTCCTTTTTGCCTTTAAGATAAAATTAAGGAAAGAAAAACTAATGAAATTTTACAACTTAAAACTTAAAGAATACTTAAATTTATGGTATTTTTACGCTTGATGTGAAAAAAAGAAACATTTTAAAATTTGGTATTATTTTTTAAAAAAAGGAATTTTTATGCTTCCTGCCGTTTATAAAAACAGATGCCCTAATTGTGGAGGTGATATAAGTTCAATTAGACTCTCAAAAGGGCTTTTTTGCGAAAAATGTATGAGTGAAGATGAAAACAAATGCGAAATTGAACTTAAAAACTATCAAATTTACTGCGATGCCGATAAAAAATTAAATTCTTTTAATGAATTTTTTAAAGAAAAAACCGGGAATAATTTAAGTTCCATCCAAAGAATGTGGGCAAAGAGGTTCTTTCTTGGCAACTCTTTTGCCCTTCTTGCCCCCACAGGCATTGGAAAAACAACATTTGGTCTTTTACTCAGCGCTTTTGTAAAAAATTCTTATATTGTTTTTCCAACAAAACTTCTTGTTTTGCGGGCGGTTGAGAGATTTAAAAATTTTGGAATGGAGGTTTTAGCGTATACAGGTAAAAAGGAGGAAAAAGAACAAATTTTAAAAGGCGAGGGGGAAATTATCATTACTACAACTCAATTTCTTTATAAAAATATTGATAATTTAAATAGAGAATTTGATTTAGTTTTTGTAGATGATGTGGATTCAATACTTAAATCAGGCAGGAAAATAGATACAGTCTTAAAACTTTTGGGCTTTAATGAGGAGGATATACAAAAGGCGCTTGAATTTATAAATAAAAAAGAGTATGAAAAAATAAAAGATATTTCAAAAAAGAAAAAAGGACAGCTAATTGTATCAAGTGCCACCGCTAATCCAAGGTCAAAAAGAGTTTATCTTTTCAGATTCTTGCTTGGATTTGAAATAAGCAGACCAAATCTCACGTTAAGAGAAGTAATTGATTCTTATGAAGAAGAATATTCTTGGGAAAAGTCGGTAGAATGGATTAAAAGACTCGGCAGAGGAGGATTTATATTTTTGCCGGGGAATGAGACAAAAGAGAGATTAAACGAATATATTGAGTTTTTAAATTCAAAAGGCATTAAAACCTATGCATATGAACAGTTTAATGAACATTTGGAAGAATTTAAAAAAGGGAAATGTTATTTTGCCGGATTTGCAAGTTACCGCAATCCTCTGGCAAGAGGTATAGACCTGCCGGAAGCTATCAGATATACACTTTTTACAGGTGTACCGAAAATGGAGTTTACGCTAAAAAGCGATGATTTCCGCTCGATGTATTTTATTTCTATTAGTCTTTATCCTTTCTTTGCAAAAAAACTTGATTTTAAAAATTTACTTGAATATCATCATAATATAAATTTTATGAAAAAATATGTCTTTTTTAATCAACTGCATCCGAAAGTTGAAGAGAAATTAAAACAAATAAGAGAATATCTTTTTAATTTAATAAAAACTTATGTAGAAGAGATAAAAACTTCGCCTGAGATTAGTTTTGACGGGGAAAAAATCATTACGGCGGATATTACAGGGTATATTCAGGCAAGCGGGCGTTCAAGCAGGTTTTATAAAGGTCATCTTACAAAGGGGCTTTCTCTTGTGCTCGTTGATAATGAAAAAGCATTTTTTTCACTTCAAAAAAAACTAAAATGGTTTAGCGAAAGTGAATTTGTAAATATAAAAGAGCTAAATATTGATGAGATATTAAAAGAAATAGATAAAAGCAGAAGTGAAGATAAAAAAGAAGATATCAAAACGACTTTTGTTGTTGTTGAATCTCCGACAAAAGCAAAAACAATAAGCTCGTTTTTCGGAAATCCAAGCAGAAGAATTATCGATGATGTTATTGTTTATGAAATTCTGATGGAAAACAGAAATTTAATAATTACTGCAAGTATCGGACATGATTTTGATTTGGATGAAAACGAAGGAAAATGGGGAGTGGTTGAAAAGTATATTCCCGTATTTAAAGTATTGGAAAACAAAGATAAAATTATAAATGCTTTGAACCTGGAAAGTTTTGAAGTTGATGAGGTTTTTATAGCAACAGACCCTGACAGGGAAGGTGAAAAAATAGCCTTTGATTTGACATTGAATAATAAACCTTATAATTTAAATATTAAAAGAGCGGAATTTCATGAAATTACAAAATATGCCTTTGAAGAGGCTATTAACAATCCGAGAGATATCGATACAAATCTTGTAGGGGCTCAGTTTGTAAGAAGAATTGCCGATAGGTGGATAGGATTTTTAATATCCCAAATAATTCAAAAAATGCTTAAAAACCCTCATCTCTCAGCCGGTCGTGTTCAAACGCCTGTACTTAAATGGATAGCAAAAAGAACGGAGGGGCTTAAAGAAAAAATTTTTGTTGTAAGTGTGAGAATTAATGATTTAAGAGTGGAATTTGAATTTGAAAATGAAGAGGAAGCAAAAAAATTTTATGATAACATACCTGATAAAATTAACCTTACACTTATATCTTCCAAAGAAGAACAGCTTTTTGAAAAACCTTTTAATACATCTGAGCTTTTAAAAGAAGCGGCTCTTAAACTGAAATTTCCTCCTCAACAGACTATGACCTTGGCTCAGGAGCTGTTTGAGAGCGGATTCATTACATATCACAGAACCGATTCTCACAGAATTTCACCTCTTGGAATATCTATTGCAAAAGATTATATTTTTGAAAATTTCGGTGAAGATTATTTTAAAGGAAGAAGTTTTGAAGAAGCAGGAGCACATGAGGCGATAAGGGCTACAACTTCGATGGATACCGAGGAGCTTAAAAGTTTTTGTATGGTAAAAGGTTTAAATTTAAATTATCGTCATTTTAAACTTTATGATTTGATTTTTAGAAAATTTATAGCTTCACAGATGAAAGAAGCGGTTGTAAAAAAAGATACTTTTAACATCTTAGGAAAAGAAATTGAAGTTATTACAAAAATTTTAAAAGACGGTTTTAATTTAATTTATCCAATCAAGATTTATAATTTAAGCGAAGGTATTTATGAAACTGTTAAAAATCTTTATAAAAAATCCAAAATATCTCCGTATACATATGCAGAAGTCATTGAAGAGATGAAAAATAAAGGAATAGGAAGACCTTCTACGTATGCAATTACAATTGAAAAACTGATTGAGAGAAAATATATTGTGGAAAAAAACGGGTTTTTATTTGCAACACATCTTGGATTTAAAGTTTTAAAAATTATTGAAAATTTGAAATATAAAGATTTTGTAGAAGAAGAATTTACAGCAAAACTTGAAAATATTATGGATGAAATAGAAAGCGGAATAAGGGATTATAAAAAAGAGCTTATTTGGCTTTTTTCTTTACTTTTTTGAGTTTTTCTATCCCTTTTAAATCTTCTTCATTCCATTGGTAGTATGTACCAAAAATCCTGTCCCAAAAATCTGTTGTAATTCCATGATTAAGTTTTGGTTTTTTATGATGAACGAAGTGAAATTCTTGCATATATCTCCAATATTTGCTTGAAAATTCACGTCTATGCATAATATGATGCATTATTCCGTAATTAAAATATCCAAGTGTCATACCTCCGACAATTGCCAAAGCGTCTGCTGTCGGCATAATAAAGTGAAAAAGCCATGCAAATATTGTAGCAATAACCGCACTCATAAAAAATGGCATTGCATCGTAACTGAAAGGATTTTGATGATGATGTGCATGCCCCTCGATAAATACCCTTAAAGGATGATTTTCATGAAAAAGCCATGCGTGAACGGCGTATTCCAAAAATGTAAAAAATATGACTCCTACAACAAAAAGAGCAATACTTGCCCAAATATCTTTTGAATAATAAAGGCTTAGTCCCAAAAAAACAACTGCCGTTAAAAAATCAGTTGCAAGAGATAAATAATAATTCCACTTACTGGCTGTGATTTTTAAAATCAAATCTTTCATTTTGCCCCTCCTTAAATCAAGGCTTATAATTCTTATAATTTAAAATTATATCATAAATTTGGTAATTTTGTTATAATTGAATTAAAAAGGATTTGAATGATTTTTAAAGACAGAATAGAAGCGGGAAATGCTCTTGCAAAAAGATTAAAAGAGCTTAATTTAAAAAATCCTTTGGTTATTGCTCTTCCAAGAGGAGGTGTACCGGTAGGATATGAAATAGCAAAAGAGCTTAATGCTCCACTTGATATATTGTTTGTAAAAAAAATTCCGTCTCCTATGAACGAAGAAGCCGCAATTGGAAGTGTTAGTGAGAGCGGACTTGTTTTCATTAATCAGGATGCCGTTAGAATGCTTAATGAAAGAGGAATTCCTGTTGATGAAGAGTATATTCAGCAAAAGGCAATTGAGAAAATTCAGGAAATGGCAAGAAAAAGAGAAAAATACGGGATTGAACCTATTCCGATCGAAGGTAAAGATGTCATCATAGTAGATGACGGTATCGCGACTGGTTCGAGTATGTATCTTGCATCAAATACTGTTGTAAGGGAGTATCCAAACAGCGTAACAATTGCCGCACCTGTGGCGCCAGCGGATGAAACTATAAAAGAAATGCTTAGCAAAGTGAGCAATAATTTAGTAATTTTACATACTCCTCCGATGTTTATGAGTGTAGGTCAGTGGTATGAGGATTTCCATCAGCTAAGCGATGAAGAGGTTATGGAATATCTTAAAAAAGCCAGAGAATTGATAAAAGACAATTAAAGTTATTATTGACAACTAAAATAATATGAGTTATAATAACTAAAATAAATTAAAGGAGGGAGAAATGGCAAAATTAACATCGTTTGAACAAGAAGTAGTTGAAAGATTTAAAGAAGGCATTGAACTTAATAAAGAAAAACCGGGTCTTGGAAATGTGGATATTCATAAAGTAAGAGAATTAATAAAAGATGCAGGGGCAATTTTGCTTGATGTGACTTTACCAAACCTTGTAGAAGGTGAAAATGCAGAAGAAGCAGGAATTCCGACAGCTTATTATACACCTTATCCTGAATTTACAGAGTATATGGATATATTGCCAGATGATAAGACACAACCTATTGTAGTTGCATGTAGAAAAGCATTTTTTGCAAACAGGGTAAAAGGGCTTCTTGATATCCTCGGATATAAAAATGTTTATGTTTTGGCTGATGATAT
>JALVVX010000037.1:0-16380 GCA_027038555.1 Nautiliaceae bacterium
GTATTTTGTTGAACCAAGCACTGAAATGATAAAAATAATGGTTGAAAAATTCAAAAAACAAGGTTTTGAAGAAGAAAAATTTGAAGTTCAGTTTCAGGAAAAACCTTATATAAAACTTAAAAAAGAAAATAAAGAAATTATAATTTTGCAAAATACCGCAGAAGATTTTGAGATAGATGAAAAAGCCGATTTGATTACTGCATTTATGGCATTTAGAAATTTTGACGATATAAAAAAAGCATCACAAAATATAAACAGTCATTTAAAAGAGGGCGGATTGTTGGCTATTGTAGAAATGGTAAAGAGTGATAATATTTTGGCAAAACTTATTTTGTGGTATATGAATAATGTGGTGCCTTTGATAGCTGGGGCGTTGCTTGGAATGAAAGAAGAATATAAAATGCTTGGAAGAAGTATAGATACTTTAAAAGAGGACGATATTATTAAGAATTTTCAAAATTATGAAATAATAGAAAAGAAAAAACTTTTGTTTCCTATCGCTTCGATGATAATAATGAGGAAAAATGGAAGAAAAAATTCTTGAAGTTAAGATTGATGAAAACATTAATGTTGTTATCGATTCAAGATTTAAAATGAAAGGTTTTATTCAGTTTATTAGACTTTCTTTTAATAAATTAGAAATAAAGGATAATTGTTATAAAATATATTTTGATAAAGAAAATATAAAAAATCATAAACTTTTGGTCCGCTCAATTGCAAATTTTGTTAAAAAATATAAAAACGATGAAACTCTTTATAAAAAACTTATATTAAATTTTAAAAAAGATATAATTATTAAGATAAAAAAATATCAAGTTACATTTGATGAAAAAGCAATTTATATTACAATCAGAAAAATATCCAGTAAAGAGTTTGAAATAGATTTTGCAAATCCTAAAAAAGCGGTTTTTAATTATATTAAAGGGCTTTTTTTATTGGATTTATTGGATATTAATGATGAAAAAATGATAGTGAATTTCAATGAAGATACAAAACGAATCGTAAATGCTTTAATAGCTAAACATAGTATTATGGGCTATAAAGTATTTTTTAAATTTAACGATAATGATTTTAATTATCAAAAAAGATTCAGTGTTGAAGGGTCAATAAAAGAGTATCTTACAAAAATAAGAAATGCTCTTGAAATTTTCGGTGTAGATGATATTAGCCAATTCGATAAAATAAAAAAAGAATATAGACGATTGGCTAAAAAATATCATCCCGATTTTCATAGAGATAAGCCGGAACTAATTCAAAAAATTTATCATAAAAAATTTATGAGGGTTAAAGAGAGTTTTGAGCTGTTGGAAGAATATAAAAATTCAAGGCATAAGGTATGAGAAAAGAACTTTTATCAAATTATTACAAAAAACGAAATTTTTTTATTATGTTTTTAATCGGTGTAGTTTTTTTGATTTTATTGTTTGCATTTTTTTCATATAAACTGGTATCGGATGAATTTGAGTATTCTATAAATTCCAAACTAAAATCAGCTGCATTAAATACATCTTTTATTCTGGGAAAAGATTTTTTTGATAAGGCTTTAAGAGGGGAAGTTGCAAGTGATGAAGATATAGACAATACATTAAAACTTACAAAATTAGCCCAAAATGAGGGAGTTGATTATGTTTATTCGATGATTGAAAAAAACGGGAAAATATATTTTACGGCTTCATCAGCAACAAAAGGGGAAATTGCCGATAATAAAGTATTTAATTATATGGAAGAATACCCCGAAGCCACTGAAAAACTTAAAAATATTTTTAAGACCAATAAACCTTTTTATGAGGTGAGTTCTGATAGATGGGGGACTTTTAAAAGTATTTTAATGCCTATGAAAACAAATGAAGGTGTAAAATATATCGTAGGAGCAGATATAAAAATAGATAGAATCTTAGCCAAAAAAAGAGAATTTTTAAGATATATTTTAATATTTTCTTTGCTGATATTTACAGTGATACTTTTTTTCGCATACAAAATTAAAAAATTATTAAAAGACGAAATGGTTACGATAAACAATATACAAAACAGACTTGAAAAAGAAATTGTCAAAAAAACAAAAGAGCTTAGAGAATTAAACGCACATCTTGAAGAGAGGGTGAAAGAGGAAGTTAAGAAAAACAGGGAAAAAGACAAACAGCTTTTAGCACGTTCACGCCTTGCACAAATGGGAGAAGCAATTTCTCTTATAGCCCATCAATGGAGACAGCCGCTTAGTAGTATAAATTTGCTTGTTACACAAGTAAAAATAATGTCCCAAAAAAATAAATTGAACGAAAATAATCTTCAACAATGTTCTAATCAGGTAAAAAATAGTGTGTATTATTTGAATGATACAATAGATTTGTTTAGAAAATTTTTTAAAATTGATTCAAAGAAAGAGTTGCATAATATAAATGAAATTGTCGAGAATGTTTTAAATCTTCAAAAAATAATAATGCAGAGTAAAAACATAAAACTTGAAACAGAGCTTAAAAGCGACGAAAAAGTATACGTTTTTATGAATGAAATAATGCAGGCTGTTATGGATATAATTAAAAATTCAATTGACGAATTTGAAAAAAGAAATATTCAAAATCCTTTAATAAAAATCAAAACAGAAGAAAACAAAATAATTATATGTGATAATGCAGGAGGAATCGATAAAAAAGTAATTGATAAAATTTTTGAACCTTATTTTTCAACCAAGGAAGAGGGAAGCGGTTTGGGGCTTTATATGAGTAAAGTTATTATTGAAGAGCATCATAACGGCAAAATAGAGGTAAAAAATGATAAAGAAGGAGCCTGTTTTATTATAACTCTTCCTACATCCACTCAATAAGTTTTTCGACCTCTTTTACTTCAAAGCATTTTATGCTCTCTTCAACAGGTTTACTTGGGACAATGGCTTTTTTAAATCCTAAATTTGCAGCTTCTTTTACCCTTATATCAAGTCCAGGGACATCCCTTATATCTCCTACAAGCGAAACTTCACCTATAAATACGCTCTCTTTGCTTATGGGTCTGTTTTTAAATGAACTGATAATTGCCGCTATTATTGCTAAATCCGCGGCTGTTTCATTTATTCTTATACCGCCTGTGACATTTACGAATACATCGTACTGATTAAGAGGAATATTCAGTTTTTTTTCAAGCAGGGCTAAAATCATATTGAGTCTTGGCAAATCAAACCCTGTCGCGCTTCGTTTTGGAACGCCGTAACTTTCGCTTACAAGTGCCTGAACTTCCAAAACAATCGGTCTTGTTCCTTCAAGGACTACCGTAATTGCACTTCCGGGAAGCGGTTTTTTAGAAAAAAACGATTTGTTTTTTGCGCTTAAAAGACCTTGTTTTGTCATTTCAAAAATACCTATTTCGCTTGTTGAACCAAATCTGTTTTTAAAAGCCCTGAGGATTCTAAGTTCACGAGATGCATCGCCTTCAAAATATAATACTGTATCCACCATATGTTCAAGTACCCTCGGACCTGCGATAGAGCCTTCTTTTGTGATATGTCCTATGATAAAAATAGGGGTTTTTGTCTCTTTTGCAATTCTCATAAGCTCAAATGTAGCTTCTCTAACCTGAGAGACGCTTCCGGGGGCTGAGGCGATGTTTTCAGAGTAGATTGTCTGTATTGAATCTATGATTACTAAATCATACCCTTTTTTAATCTCTTCTAAAATATTTTCGACAACAATTTCAGGCATTAAAAAAAGATTTTTATTTTTTATACCAAGTCTCTTAGCTCTTATCTTTATTTGTCCCGGACTCTCTTCACCTGCGACATAAAGAACTTTTTTATCAAGATTTCCGGCAAGTTTAAGCATAAGTGTTGATTTTCCGACTCCCGGACTTCCGCCTATAAGCACAAGTGAGCCCGGGACAATCCCTCCGCCTAATACCAAATCAAGCTCACTGTCTTTGCTTGTAAATCTTTGGATTTCTTCTTTTTCTATATCTTCGAATTTCAAAATTTTAGAAGGTTTTGATGAGGGTTTTGGGCTTTTTTCTTCACTCACTTCCACAAAACTCTCCCAGCTTCCGCACGCAGGACATTTCCCCATCCATTTTGCGCTTTTATATCCGCATTCAATACATTCAAATACGCTTTTTTTCTTAGCCATTGTTTACTCTTTGTATAATGGTGTTATATTCTATTACATTAAAAAAATTAACTTTAATAAGTAAATAAATCATTCTCCAAACAATTATTGCCATGACAAGTAAAATAATATAAATAAAAATAATCCATTTATGTTTTTTCAGGTCAATTTCGGGATAATCCTTGAATTTTATATAACTTAAATATATAAAAAACAAGATGATTACAATACTGCCGAAATAAAATATAACATCACTCACTGTATAAGCCCTCTAAAATCCCTTCTATAAATTCATTCTTGTCAAATTCGACTAAATCTTCCGGTTTTTCTCCGACTCCGACAAAATAAATAGGAAGTTTTAGTTCATTTACTATGCTAAATAGACTTCCGCCTTTTGCAGTCCCGTCAAGTTTTGTTATTATGATTCCGTCAACTCCTATAACTTCATTAAATACTTTTGCCTGGTTTATGGCACTGCTTCCCTGAGTTCCGTCTATTATCAGCAGTATTTTGTGAGGTGCGTTTTCGTATGCTTTTTTTGCAACATTTACTATTTTTTTGAGCTCATTTTGAAGATTTATTTTATTATGAAGTCTTCCAGCGGTATCTATTAGCGCAACATCAATGCCTTTGGCTTTTGCACTTGCAATTGTATCGTATGTAACGGCTGCCGGATCGTGCCCCTGTTTTGTTTTGACGATAGGAACATTAAGAATTTCCGCCCATTTGCTGAGCTGTTCTATTGCCGCGGCTCTGAAAGTATCCGCCGCTCCCAAAATAACGCTTTTACCTTCTTTTTTGAATTTATATGCAAGTTTTGCAATTGTTGTGGTTTTTCCAGCCCCATTTACTCCTATAATAAGAATCGTATAAGGTTTATCGTTTATTTCAAGTTTAGCATCTGGAACTTCAAATATTTTTTCAAGTTCTTTTTTTAGTCTCTCGCGACTGATTTCTGATGGAAGTTTATCAATTATTTTTTCTACAAGGTCATAATCAATATCCGCTTCTATAAGAGCTTCTTCAAGTAAATCTTTTGGTAACTTTTCTTTTTTTTCGACACCTACTACGTTTTTTATGGCCTCTTTTGTTTTATTAAGCCCTTTTTTTATAAATCCGAACATTTTAAAATCCTTCCGTTTTTAATATTTCATACGGTGTGAAATTTTCAAATTTTATTGTTTTGTTATGTTCCAAAACAATAATAGTGGGTAGATAATTTATATGAAAATATTTTTTTAAGAATTTATTGTTTGTTTTATAATATTTTATTTTCAGTTTTTTTAATATTTTTTCTTCTTCTTTTGAATAGAAATCGTTCTTATAAAAAAGAAGTATCATTTTTCTTTTTGGATAGATAAGTTTATTATTTTTGAATGTTAAATTAAAATCTTTTACTTTAATTACTTTTATAGTATTGATTTGTTTTGACATTTTAGTATTGTTATTTTCTTTGGTATTATTAACCTCAGTAGTATTGTTTTGAGATTTTTTTTGATGAGAACATCCTACAATCAAAAGAAAAGTCAAAATCCATAATATGTATTTCATAAATCTCCTTTATAATATAAATAGAATTTTAACAAAAGGTAGCAAATGAAAAAAGCTTTTAGAGAAAAATGTTTTAATGTTAAAAAATATAATAGATACTATTATTCAAAAATTATTTCAAATCAGCTTTATGAAATTTGCAAAAATCATAAAAGAATACTTCTTTTTATTCCATTGAAAAATGAAGTGGATATAAACGGACTTATTAAAAGATTAAGTAGAGAAAAAAAAGAAATTTATGTCCCGTTTATGGAAGATTTAAGCTTTAAGATGGTAAAATATACTTTACCTTTAAAAAAGAAAAAATTTTCAATTCTTGAACCTCTCAACAAAAATAAAACATTAGCCAAAATAGATTTGGCGATTGTCCCTATTGTAGGTATGGATAATACCTTTAAAAGAGTTGGGTTTGGCAAGGGAATGTATGACAGATTCTTTGCCAATCTTAAATACAGACCTAAAATTGTATTTGTTCAGTTAAAACCCTGTATTTCAAAAGAAAAAATTACGGATGATTTTGATATTGAGGGTGATGAATATATAAGTTTTAAAGTAAGGAGCAAAAATGGTGATAATAGAATTAATTCTCGCTATTTCTATCTCGCTTCTCGTGGGATTTTTAATAGCAAAAAAACTTGACAAGACAAAATATGAAATTTATCTAACAAATGCAAAAGCAAAAGCCAAAGCAATAGAGCATGAAGCTGAAAAACTGCTTGAACAATCAAAAGCAAAAGCAAAAGAACTTGAACTTGAAGCAAAAAATTCTTATGAAATTCAAAAAATTGAACTCCAAAAAGAGTATGAAAGCAAACTTAATGAAATTTTAAAAAAAGAAGAAGAAATTGAACAGATGATTCAATCTCAGATTCAAAAAGAACAAGAAGCCGAAAGAAAAATAAAAGAACTTGAAAAAGAGCATATTGCACTTGAAAAACAAAAAGCTATTTATAAAGAAAAATTAAATGAAGTTCAAAAAGCGCTTGAAAATGTAGCAGGTATGACTCAAAACGAGGCAAAAGAGCTTCTTCTGAAAAAAACAGAAGAGTCTTTAAGAGAAGATGTTGCTCATCTGACAAGAAAAATAATAAAAGAAGCTAAAAATAATGCACAGAAAAAAGCCAATTTTATTATTGCTCAGGCCACTACAAGATATGCAGGAGACTTTGCCGGCGAGAGACTTATTAATGTTGTGGCGATAGGCGATGATGAGATGAAAGGAAGAATTATCGGAAAAGAGGGCAAAAATATAAAAACTCTTGAAATGGTTACTGGATGCGATATCATTATTGATGAAACACCGGGGATTATTACAGTTAGCAGTTTTAATATTTACAGACGCCAAATTGCTGTTGAGACGATAAAAAGGCTTATTGAAGATGGAAGAATACATCCGGCAAGAATTGAAGAGGTTTACAAAAAGGTGGAAGAAGAATTTGAAGAGAAAGTAAAAAATGAAGGTGAAGATATTCTTGTTGACTTAGGTTTGGCAAGTGCTGGAATACATCCTGAGGTTGTAAAACTTATAGGAAGACTCAGATACAGGGCAAGTTACGGTCAAAATGCACTGATGCATTCACTTGAAGTCGCACATCTTGCAGGAATTATGGCGGCTGAAATGGGTGGAGATGAAAATTTAGCCAAAAGAGCGGGACTTTTACATGATATAGGAAAAGCACTGACACATGATTTTGGGGGAGACCATGTAAGTCTTGGGTATGATATATGCAAAAGATACGGTGAACCGGAAGTTGTATTAAATGCAATCAAAGCTCATCACGGTCATGAAGAACCAACAAGTATTGAATCAGCCGCAGTCTGTACGGCAGATGCACTCTCTGCCGCAAGACCGGGAGCAAGAAGAGAGGTTCTTGAAGCATTCCTAAAAAGAGTAAAAGCCCTTGAAGAGATTGCAACTTCATTTGAAGGGGTTATAAAAGCATATGCTCTTAATGCCGGAAGAGAAATAAGAGTTATAGTGGAAGCCGATTTGATAAGCGATGATGAAGCGGTTCTTTTAAGCAGGGAAATTGCAAAAAGAGTTTCTAAAGAGGTAAGTTTTCCTGGTGAAATTAAAGTAAATGTTATAAGGGAAAAAAGAGCAATAAGTTTTGCACAGGCAAGCTGAGTTGGTGAATGGGTGGATGGGTGGATGAGTGGATGAGTAGATGGGTGAATAAGGAAGTATTGATTATGTATTTGTGTAAATAAATGCAAGAGTAAAAAAAAGGGATAAAATGGAAATTTTGGTAAAGCCTTGCGGGGAGTTTTATACAAACTGCTATATTATTGATAAAAAGATTATAATAGACCCGGGAGTAGGGGCGTTTGAGTTTGTAAAAGAGCATGTAAAAGACCCTGTGGCGATTATCAATACCCACGGACATTTTGACCATATGTGGGATGATAAAAAAATAAAAGAATATTTTAATATTCCTGTTTATATACATAAAAATGATGCCTTTTTTCTTGAAAATGACCCTTTTGGGTATAATCCTCCCAAAATAAAGCCTGATTTTTTACTTGAAGAGGGAGAATATAAAATAGGAAATTATGATGTTTCAATAAAGCATTTCCCTGGACATACACCCGGAAGTATAACGGTTGAGATTGGAGATGAAATGTTTAGCGGGGATTTTATTTTTGATGGTAGTATAGGAAGGGTTGATTTTCCATATTCTGACCCAAAAGCTATGAAAGAATCCATAAAAAAATTTTTAAAAATTCCTTATGATAAAAGAATTTTACCTGGACACGGTCCTACAACCACGATAAAAAAAGCACAAAAATTTCTTCCTATGTGGCTTGATTATCTTTGATTTTAAATTTTTTATTTTAATTTAATTCCGGCTTTAATTAGAGCTTTGTGGATATGACTGATTTGTTTTGACTTGTCCCTGCACCAAGCAGGTGCCAAAAGGTTTGAAGTACCTGCTGTCATTCTTTGAATTGATACGTTTTGAGGAAGCATTTTGATTGCTTTAATAAGAGTGTCAATATAATCTTTTTCACTTATCGGTGTAAAATTTCCTTTTTTATATTCGAGTGCAAGCAAAGTATTATCCGTTACATACAGAGGATGAAATTTTATCGAATCGATATTTAATTCAATTGTATCTTTTACGCTTTGAAGCATCTCTTTTTGAGATTCTCCCGGTAGTCCGAAAATTAAATGTCCGCATACATTAAGACCAAGTTCTTTTGTTTTTTTAACAGTCTCTTTTACATTTTCAAAATCATGACCTCTGTTTATTTTTTTTAGCGTTTCATTATTTGAGCTTTGTATTCCGTATTCTATCCAAATCTCATATTTGTTACTTAAATCTTTTAAATATTGCAATGTTTTATCTTCAATGCTGTCTGTTCTTGTACCGATACTGAGTCCTATTACATCAGGAAATTGTAAAGCCGTTTCATAAAGTGTTTTAAGGGTTTCAAAAGGTGCGTATGTATTGGTAAAACTTTGAAAATAGACTATAAATTTTTCACTTCCGTAAATTCTTTTATATAATTCTACCGTATTGAAAAACTGAAATTTAAGGGCGTTTAGCTGTTTTTGAAGTAATGGATTTTCTTTTGATTTGAGATTTAAAGTAAATTTTTCTTTTTGGAAATTCGGAGAAAAACTTTCATTCTCACAAAAAACACATCCCCCTCTTGCAACCGTCCCGTCAATATTCGGGCAGGTAAATCCTGGAATTGAAATAGGTATTTTTTTTGTTTTTTTATTATATTTTTGTTTTAAATATTTTCCAAATGTGTATAGTTTATCCATTACACCTCTTTTTTGGCTTTTTATAACAAAAAAGAGAAAAAAAGTCCAGTTTAAAGGATAGGATAATTACCGTCAAAACATGCAAAACAGTAATTTTCTTTTTTGTCTTTTACAGCTTTTACAAGCCTGTCAATGGAAAGATATGCAAGGCTGTCGGCTTCTATGTATCTGCATATTTCATCTACACTCATTTTTGAAGCGATAAGTTCTTCTTTTGTAGGAGTGTCAACACCGTAATAGCAAGGTCCTGTTGTCGCAGGAGATGCAATTCTCATATGCACTTCTTTTGCACCTGCTTCTTTAAGCATTCTTACAATTCTTCTTGAAGTTGTACCTCTTACTATACTGTCGTCAATTACAATAAGTTTTTTGCCTTCAATTTTATGTTTTATAGGGGAGAGTTTCATTTTTACTTTTAAATCCCTAACTTCCTGGGTAGGTTCGATAAATGTTCTTCCGACATAATGGTTTCTCATAATAGCCATCTCAAAAGGAATTTTGCTCTCCTGTGCATATCCAAGGGCAGCTGCTACTCCACTATCTGGTACTGGTACTACCATATCAGCATCAACTGGCATCTCTTTTGCAAGCTCTCTTCCCATCTGTTTTCTGACAGAATATACGTTTTTGCCAAATACATTACTGTCCGGTCTTGCAAAATAGATATATTCGAATATACACTGTTTAGGAGTAGGTTCAAAAATCATTTCGCTTTTTATTTCACCATCTTCAAATATAATCATTTCACCAGGCTTAACATCTCTTACAAATTCAGCTCCAACAAGTTCAAATGCGCATGTTTCACTTGCTACGATATATCCGCCGCTTTTTAGTTTTCCAAGACTTAATGGTCTAAATCCAAAAGGGTCGCGAATTGCAAACATTTTGCTTCTGCTTAGAATTATTAAAGAAAAAGCGCCTTTTATCTGTTTTACGGCATTTATTATTCTTTCTTTGAGTGTAGGGGTTTGATAATCTTTTGCAATGAGATGAATGATGTTTTCAGTATCCATATTAGTTTGAAAAATCGCCCCTTTTTTAGTTAATTCTTCTCTTATTTCTTTTGCATTTACAAGATTTCCGTTATGAACTACCGAAATTTCCCCAAGTCCGTATTTTGCAAATACAGGCTGAGCATCAAGTATGGAATCATCTCCTGCGGTTGAATATCTGGTATGGCCTATTGCCATATTCCCTTTTAATATTTTAAAATGCTCTTCTTTAAATATCTGTGTTACAAGACCTCTGTCTTTTACCGTTTTTATTTTACCTTCAAAACTACTGCTAATTCCTGCGGCTTCCTGACCTCTGTGTTGCATTGAAAAGAGTGCATAAAAAGCCAGTTTACTTGCATTTTCATTTCCGTATATTCCTACTACTGAGCACATTTTATTTCCTTATATTCCTAATGCATCATTGATTGAATAAATTCCAGGCTGTTGATTAACAAGCCAATTAGCAACTTTTATGGCACCTCTTGCAAATGTTTCCCTGCTTGTAGCTGTATGATTAAGTTCTAAAAATTCTCCGTCGTTATAAAATCCGACAGTGTGTCTTCCTACAACGTCTCCGCCTCTTACGGCAAAAACACCGATTTCATCTTTACTTCTTGCTCCCACATGTCCGCTTCTGCCTGTAACCATCACATCTTTAAGCTCAAGTCCTCTGGCTTTGGCACAGCTTTCGGCAAGTGTAAGAGCTGTCCCGCTTGGCGCATCAACTTTGTATCTATGGTGTTGTTCTACTATTTCTATATCAAAATCTCTTAATTTTTCGCTCACCATTGATACAAGTTTATTAAGAATAGCAACACCAAGACTCATATTCGTAGCATAAAGAACGGGCGCTTTTTTACTGGCTTCAATCATTAAGTTTTTTTGATGGTCATTAAGACCTGTGGTAGCTATTACAAGTGGTTTTGGATTTTGTAAAGATGCTTCAAGTACTTTTTGTGTAGCAATTGGAGCTGAAAAATCTATTACAACATCGCAATTTTCAAGAAGTGTATTTGCATCGTTTGTAATTACCGTTTCAGGGTCAAAATCAATTGTTTGAGGACCCTCAAACATTACGGCTCCTATTTTTTCATTCTTTTCTTTTAAAATTTTTACCAAAAGCTGTCCTACTCTTCCCGTCGCACCTACAATTCCGTATTTCATATATTCTCCTTTTTGATTTTATATTATTCTTTTGTATGTTCCACGTATTTTACGGTATTAATTCCCGCTACTGCACCGTCGCCTGCTGCTGCAACGACTTGTTTAACACTATTTTGTCTGATATCACCGGCGGCATACAGACCTTTAAGGGAAGTTTCCATATTAAGATTTACTTTGACTTCTCCCCATTCATTAAGTTCAACTAAATCTTTGATAAGTTCGTTATTTACTTTCATTCCGACAAATACAAAAACACCGTCAACTTTTATTTCTTTATTTGAAGATAGAATTATACCTTCTACAAACTCTTTTCCAAATACCTTTTTTACCGTTTCGTTATAAATTATTTCAATATTAGGTGTGTTGAATACTTTTTTTTGTGTTGAAGGAGCGGCTCTGAATTTATCACGTCTATGAATTAAATAGACTTTTTTTGCAATTTTACTTAAATAAAGAGCTTCTTCAAGTGCCGTATCCCCGCCTCCGATTACAGCCACAACTTTGTCTTTGTAAAAAAATCCGTCACACACGGCGCAATAACTAACACCTCTTCCGGTATATTCAATCTCACCCTCAAATCCCGCTTTTTTTGGAGTTGAGCCTGTTGCCACAATTACTGCTTTTGCTTTATAAATAGTTTTAGAAGTTTTAACTCTCCATTCTCCATTCTCAATTCTCAATTCTTTAACTTCTTCACTTTTAATTTCAGCCCCGAATTTTTTAGCTTGCTCTGGCCAGCATGCCATAAATTCAATTCCGTTTTTTACTTCGCATACCCCCGGATAGTTTTCAATCTCGCTGCTAAGCGTTATCTGTCCTCCTGGATTTAATTTTTCAAGAATTAAAGTTTTCATCCCGAGTCTGCTTGTATATATTCCGGCACTAAGACCCGCAGGTCCTGCTCCTATTATTATAACGTCGTACATTTTTTATCCTTTAAAGTAAGATATAAAAACATAATTTTCATATCTTACTTTAAAACTTCAAGAGGACTGTCCTGTTTATACAAATGTTTATGATATTTTTTTATTTTTACAGCAACGGGAACTTCATAAATATTTAAATATTGTATTAGCTTAATTATAGTATTTATTCCGGCTGTTGTATAGATTATTCCCTGCAAATTTTCTCGTTTTTGATAAATATCTACGGCTAGTATCGGATATTTTTTAGGAAGTTTTTTTATTAATTCATTAATATCGGACATTCGTGAGCTGAAAAGTACAAGGTAATATTCATTTTTTTTAGGTACAAAAATATCGTTTTTCGTATAAAAGACAAGCTTGTCAAAATCTACAAATTTATATTCGCTGAATTTGTAATTGTAATAGAAGAAAAATGCGGCAACCATTAATGCTCCGAAAAAGGAGCTGAAAGTATAAAAAAGTTTGGATTTTATACTTACTCTCCAAGTAAAGCGTTGATTTTTTCTTCATACATCGCTTTTGGAGCAGCACCTATCATGCTGTCTGCAAGTTCTCCGTTTTTGAAGAAAAGAACTGTTGGAATACTTCTGATTCCAAATTGCATAGCAAGTTCTTGTTGTTCGTCAGTATTGATTTTACCTACTACAACACCTTTATCTTTGTATTCTTCACTGAGTTCTTCAATAATAGGAGCGATCATTCTACAAGGTCCGCACCAAGGCGCCCAGAAATCCACTACTGCAACTTTTGCGTTTTTTATTGTATCTACGAAATTATCTTTTGTTAATTCTAATGCCATAAAGACTCCTTTTTTTTTCTTAATTATACATAAATATTTGCAATTTATTCATTAACGGACGCTGTTTTTTTAAATTTTAACGATAAAACTACAAATCTTATAAATTGCCATACGATACATTTTCTTTTCCATCTCTCAAAAGGAGTTGGATACATCCCGAATTTTGTATCGTCATATGCTCTTCTTTCCCATTCTTTCATCTTCAAACCAATTTGAGGACTTCTTATTGCCATATTGACTCCTTAATTTTACTTAAATTTATTAATCAGGTATTAAATACCAAAAAGGTTTTGCTTTTGCTTTCCATAAGAAAAGATAATGCATAAGCCATTTAAACCAATGTCCTGCACTTCCGACTTCACCAATTGTGTATTTAATATCTCTTCCAAAATCCGGATATTTTTTAAAATCAGGTATTGTCGGATAAACGGACATACTTCCGGCAATTCCTCTAAATCCGTAATTAATTGATACAACACAAATACTTGCAATTTCACCCATACTTGCTTTGTGTCTGAAAGACGGCTTTCCTTCAAGTATCCATTCCGCTATATTTAAAGCGGTAGCATGAGCCATAACCGCACTTGGCATACCTGTTCTTGGCGGAGCAGGTGTTAGGGGTCTACCTGATTTTGTTTTATTAGGCATTGATATCGGATGAGGTGGTGCAAATGCGATACCTACCGCAAATATATTTGGATAAGTCGGGTTTTGTAATTTTTTAGGCCATTCATCGGCACCCCATTCGTGATAAGGTTTTTTTGCACTTTCATAATCCGCATCCACAATCATAAGACCGTTTGGTTTAAAAAGTTTATCCGTATAATCTTCTCCGTTTGGTCCTACTGCTGTAATACCGACTCCGGAAAAAGGTGGAATAAGCATTGCAAAATCATATTCAATCTCTTTTTCTTCACCCTCATATGTTTCATAATATACTTTTCCTGGTTCCACTTTATAAACACTTGCTTTTGTAATCCAGTCAACACCGTATTCGCTGAACATTGAGCGGATAATATTGTTTGTATGAGAAATATATCCGTTGTTTTTTACATATGCGCCCCCAAGTCCCAAATCTCCTAAAAACATTTCATTAGTAATGTATGTCACATCTATGTAATCCATCAAATCAAGATCATATATTTTTGACGCTACATTCATAGTATATTCAACAGCGGCACCCTGACAAGTACATCCTCCATGCCCTAAACCGATAAGAATTTTTTGTTTTTGGCCTTTTTTGGCTTTTTCAATTACTTTTTCAAGCTCCTTCCAAGCATGGTCTGCATGGTCGTAACTACAAATCGACACGGTATTTCCTGTATCAGGTCCAAGTCCAGGGGTTGCTGAAAAGTTTAGTTTAGGTCCTGTTGCATTAATTAAAAAGTCGTAATAAACTTTTTCTTTTTCACCTTTTCTTGTTGGGTGTGTATATTCGATAGTGACATAAGGTTTGTTTTCACCCGCGTCACCTTCTGGGTGTATACTCAGAGCTTTTGCCTGTTTAAAGTCAACTCCTAATTTTTCATAAACAGGTGCAAGCTCAAAATATACTTGCTCTGGTTTCATATAACCGGCACCAACCCATATATTTGAAGGTACCCATTGATAATTTTTATTTGGAGAAATTACAATAATTTCAGCTTTATTGCCGAGTTTGTGTTTTAGATTAAGTACAGCTGTGTGTCCGGAAATACCGGCACCTAAGACGACAATTTTTGGTTTATCTGCCATTTTCTACCTTTCAAAATTAATATTTAATTAATTATACCACTTATCACATAAAAAGGATAAATAGACTCTTAAATAAGAAAAAATTTATAAGAACATTAAGAAAAAATTATAAATGGAGATATTGTAGGAATTAAAAAAAAGACGCAGATTAATGATCTGCGTTGTCGTTGATGTTTCTTACATCAAAAAGTGAATCCAAAATTGAGTAAATAGCAATTCCAAGTCCCACACAACCGATAATGATTAAAATTTCCATTGTATGAGGTGCAATATAAGCATATGGTTTAAGCGCTGCAAGTTCATATGTGCTTGTAGCTTCCGGACCTGTGCCAAATCTATCAGTCATAGGAACGATATTTCCTCCATAAATAAATGCTTGTCTCATAAAGAAAGTACCGATTAATGCTGAAATAGCACCGATTAGTGCCACTGCTGGTTTTTGAGTTAGCCATAATACAAGAGGAACAGCGATACCTAAAATAATCCAAGTCCAATACATCCAGCTAACAGGGCTTCCGTGCATAATTAAGTTAGTCCATTTAGGATCAACTGTCATGAAATTCACTACTTCGTAAAGTGCTGCAAGAATTGCCAATACTACACCCATTCTTGAAGCGTTTTTAATCATATCTTCAAAATAAGGTTTGTTTTTAAGTCCTAAGAATGCAAATAAAATAGCTCCTGCTACACCTGTAAGTGCACCTGAAACTAAGAAATAGATCCATAATTGTGGAATATCTGTCCAAAGGTGTCTTGGTGTATTAAGATTAAATAAAATACCTTGGATATAAAATTCAGCTAAATCGATAATAATTCCTAAGATAACTAAAACACCGGCCATTTTTCTTGCTAAGTCTCTTTTATTCGTAATTAAGAAATAAATTTCGATAAATGTAAACGGAATATATATTGAATAAAGTGGAAGCATCATCCACATACCGCTATGAGGTTGAGGATTTAAAATCATCCAATAAATATTAAGAGGATTACCCCAGTCACTTGCGATAGAAGTCATACCGCCAAGTGCCATTGCAATACCAAAACTCATTAAAGCCGCTGCTACTTTTGGAGCAATTTTTACATGGAAAAGTTCTGCTAATGCAGTAAGGAAAATAAGTGCACTACCTCCATAAAGAAGATAAGTATACTGAGTAACAAAAATTCCCCAAGGTTCCGCTTTGTTTACTTCTTCTACTTCATGTAAATTAAAAATCTGCTCTTTCAGTGCTTCTGCCAGCATTTTTGCATGATCGCTTGCTGCTCCGCCTGCATCAATAATATCTCTATTGTTTACAAAATCATGGAAAAATCTAAGATGATAAATTTCATACCATCCAATTAATCCGATTGC
>JALVVX010000037.1:16480-29427 GCA_027038555.1 Nautiliaceae bacterium
TCATAAGGACATGCTTCCATACAACCTTTACAGATTATACACATATCATAATCAACTTTTACAATTCCGCCTTCTGCAAAGTGGCTTGCACCGGTAGGACAAACTGTAACACAAGGTGCGTCAATACAATGATTACATTGGCTTGGATAGAAGTTAACAAATATATCTGCTAATGTTTGTCCGCCTTCTACCACACCAACCCAAATTCTTTGTTTATCAGCACCAAGCATTACTCCGTTTTCGTCTTTACAAGCCACTTCACATGCTCTACAATCGATACAGTTTTGATATTCAAGTGCTATTGCATAGTTTGCCATGGCTTACACCTTTCTTATTTTTACTATAGTTTCATGCATACTTGCTGAACCGATAAACGGATCTATTGCATTTTCGCATATAATTGCTTGTGACACCCCATTTTTGTATCCAAGAGTTGCCATTGGGTTTTGGTTACCAAATCCAGTTGCAATAAACATAGTGTCTTTTCTGATTCTTTTTGTAGGATAAACTTTTGCTCTTTCTGTCTGTCCCGCTTCATTTACGAGTTCCACTTCATCTTTATATTTTAGTCCCATTTCTTTTGCAAGTTCGTCGTTAATCCATACATAGTTATAATTCATCAAATCAAGCAATAAGTAGTTGTTAAACTGCATACTTTGTGTATAGTATGCATGTCTTCCGAATACGATTCTCACTTCACCTTTTTTGGTATCAGGTTGTTTATAAAGAGAATCTCTCCAAATAGGGAATGGTGTGATTTTTTCAAATTTTCCGGTTAATGGGTTTTTAAATGTTTTGCCTTCAATGTTATGAAGTGCAAGTTTAATATATTTACCTTTTTTAGGCACAATATAATAGTCTTTTGGAAGAGCATAATATTTTTCAAGAACTTCATAAACCAAATCGTGTTTATTTGGAGCATCTTTTTTGAATGATTTATATTTTTCATCAAAAAGTCCGGATTTAACGGCCTTTTCAATACCAGGCCAGTAAACACCCCATTCATCAGCAACTTTTGCGGCTTCTTCGCCGTATGTTTCTTCCATAGCTTCATAGTTGAATTTATGAACAGGTTTTTCATAAGATTTAGTAATATTAAATGTTTCAATATCCAAATCGTCTTCACTTGCGTGTTCAAGTATTGCTTTTACAAGTTTAGGGTCTTTAATGTCCGCTTTTAATTTTTCTTCATTAATTGTAAAGTCATCGTTTAGATATTTTGCCAAATCGAAATCTTTTGGAAGTTCTGCTCCAAGTTCATCGGCATCCCAAGTATATTTGAATGTAATTGCTGCAAGTGGTTTTTCAATTCTTTTTGCAAGTTCTTTACATATATCATAAATGTGTTTACCGCCGATAGGTTTATCGGTACCTTTATGTCTCCAAGCAATAAACGGATGTTTGATACCGAATTGCATAATTAAAGATTCTCTTTCAAGATATACCTGATCAGGCAAGATAACATCTGCATAAAGTACAGTGTCAGTTGGAGCAATATCAATTGCAACAACCAAGTCAATTGATTTATACATTTCAGCCGTTTTTTCATATTCAGGAATTGATTGCATTGGATTTTGTTTATATTCAAACATAACTCTAATTGGATATTCACCTTCTTTTAGACCTTTATAATTTCCATTTTCATCTGGTCTTGGTCTTCCTGCTGCAATCCATCTTTTGTTAATATCAAGCACATTGTCTCTAAAAATTGGCCATGAACCTTTTTGAGGGTTTGCAAGAGGATATTCGCCTTTTGGAATAGTAGCCATATCAATTCTTGGTTTTGCATTGTCATAAATAGGAAAATCTTCATATTCATAGCTTTCTGGTTTTTTAGGAAGTCCACGTCCAAGCAATATACCACCAGGTCTGTTTACGCATCCATGTATTGAGTTGAATATTGCCTGAGCTCTTCTGAATTCAAAGTCTTGATAATACCAAGTTGATTTTCTACTTCTGTAACAGTTTGCAGCACCTTCATATTTTTCGGCAGCATCAGAAAATTCTTTTGTAATTCTTCTAATAGTGCTTGCAGGAATATCAGTAATTTTTTCAGCCCACTCAGGTGTATATTTGCTACCTTCTCCCGTTGTAAAGAACTCTTCAAGCTCATCAATACCATCGACATATTTGTTGATATAATCTTGTTTGTAAGGAGTTTTGTGATAGCCTTTATTAATTGTTTCATGAATCATTGCAAGCATTAATGCAAGGTCAGTTCCTGGTTTAATTGGGATAAACTCATCTGCATGAGATGCTGTTTTTGTATATCTTACGTCAATATATACAAATTTTTCGACACCTCTTCCGTGAGTGAATTTAAATAAATCAAGCGTATCAGGTGTAACAATACTTTCAGCCCTGTTTCCACCGAGGTTCAATACATATTTTGTTTGAGTAAAATCTGCAAGTCCCCAGCTTCCGAATATATATTTGTTTGCAAGGAATGAAGGTGCAAAACATGTTGTAAAGTGGTCAACGAAGTTAGGTGAACCGATACCGTTCATCAAATTCATAAAAATCGGCTCTTCAAAAGTACCTGATGTAGCCCCTGCACCGTATGCCACTGTTGAGCGGTTGTCTCTTTCTTCATCAATAATTTTTACAAGTTTTTTGGCAATATAATCAAATGCTTCTTCCCATGTAGCTTCTCTAAATTTGCCTTCGCCTTTTTCACCTACTCTAATAAGAGGTTTTGTAAGTCTGTCAGGGTCATAAAGCGAAGCAATACCAGCATTACCTCTTGCACACATAAAGTTTCTACTTTTTGGGTACAATGGATGAGGGTCTATTTTTGTAATTTTTCCATTTACATTTCTTGGAATAACACCGCACATATTAACACACATCGCACAGATAGACGGGTTATATGTAGCGTTTTTAATTTCTTCTTCTTTTTTGTTTTTTTCTTCTATTGCATCTTCATACGGACTAAATCCAAAAGCCATAGAAGATGCCATAGATGCCCCCGCTGCAGTAGCGGCAGATGTTTTTAGAAAATTCCTTCTTTTGAGGTCTACTATTTTAGACATCTATACTCCTTTTTTAATTTTACATTAATATATTCTTTAAAAAAAGTGCTTGCAAAGTGCCAAAAAGGCACTCATAAGAAAAACTTATTAAAACTTATATCTGATATAAGCTCTAATGTCATATGCTTTATTAACATAATCAGGTTGATTAGGGTCAGAACTCACACCAAAGAAACCTTCACTTCCCGAATTATTGTAATTAAGGTAAGTTGCTCTAAGCCCAGCTGTTAAATGAGGGATAATTTGTTTGTTATAATATAAATCATAAGCATTACCTCTAACAGCGGCGATACTTCCTACAAGAGTATCTTCACCGTAAGTCATAGGTCTAAAATATTTAGTTCCGTGAACGTAATTGAATCCCCAAGTGTCGTTATCACCGATACCAGGCATTTGAGCGCCTATCCAGATAGAATTACCTGTTTTGGAATCAGTGCTTCCTTGCATTTGTTTGCCTGAATAAGGCATTGTTTTAGTAAATGCAAAATCAATAAATGCGGTAGTGCTGTCAAGAAAATCACTTATTCCATCACCTATTCCAACAGATTTGAAGTTAATTTCTGTACCAAAATAATCACCTAAATCCGACATATTAGTAGATGAAGGAGTAAGGTATCCTTTCATATTCCATGCATATAATGTTTGAGTCCATAAAGCATATTGTCCGTCATCATAAGGAACAAAAATCATATTTGCAAATTCATTGATTTTTAAATTATTTTTTGAATAAGCCGGACTTCTGTCACTTGGCCATTTACCTTTTGAGTTTGAATAACCTACACCTACACAAAATTTTACCCATGTTCCCCAGTCAGAAAATTTATCACTCCAATCGCTAAATGCTGCGTTTCCTACTTGAAAACTAAAACCGTCAAATTCAATATTTATCAAATGCGCCAGAGGTGAATTAGCATGGTCGTTATAAATTAAATTTGCTGGAAAACCTTCTGTTGCAGGTCTTCTTCCGGCACTAAACATAAGTCCGTTTTCAGGTCCGAAGAAATAATTAAAAATCGCTTCTTTGACTCTTATTATTGTATCATCCGGTGTTTCTGAGGAAACCCATGAAAGGTTTTGATAAGGGGAATATTGTTGTTGTGAATTCATACCGAAAATATTATATGCTTGAAGAACTAAGGAAGCTTTAAGATTTTCACTTGGTTTTATAACACCTTTAAGTTCTACTCTGTTTGATAAAATATTGTTTACATATTTTTTGTTAGATTTTGTTTTGTAATAGATGTAATCAAGTGAAGTTCTTAAATCATAACTCCAATATAAATGGTTGTTTGCCGCAATTGGATTTACTTTTTTGTTTGCATCAAGTGCTAAGTTTTTATTCTCTTTTACCTGCTTTTCAAGTTTGGCTATTTTTGATTTTAAATCTTCAATCTGCTTTTGAAGATTCGTATTTGCATTTGCAGCAAATAAAGATGCTACCGCTAAGGTTGGAATTAACAACTTTTTCATATTTTACTCCTTGAATTTTTGAAGTTTAAAGTAGAAAAGAGGAGGTGGTATCAACCACATCCTGCTGGGATTTTACCGTTCATAATACCGATTAAGAAGTCTTCTAAATCTTTAAGTTTATGTTTTTTAGCGATTTTTTCTACTGCTTCCGCAGCTTTATCTTTTCCTGCCGCTTTTAATTTTTCGATTAAAGGTTTTGCATTGTCTTGAAATAATGCTTTTAATTGATCAGGAGTTTGAACACCTAAAATTTTAACAAATTGAGGTGCTTTGATGTGAGATTTTCTTTTTACATATTTATCGTAGTATTTATAACCTTTGTTATAATCTGCAAGTGCCGCTGTTGCCATAAAAGACATAGCAACTGCACCCGCTACGAATAGTCTTGATAATTTCATAGCTGTCTCCTTTTTTTGATTTGTTGACTAAAAATTATAGTTCTTTAAACTTAAAGTTTGCTTAAATTGGATAAATTTTATCCTAATATTTATTAAATTTATGTTAATTTTAATTAAAACTTATATCTGATATAAGCTCTAATGTCATATGCTTTATTAACATAATCAGGTTGATTAGGGTCAGAACTCACACCAAAGAAACCTTCACTTCCCGAATTATTGTAATTAAGGTAAGTTGCTCTAAGCCCAGCTGTTAAATGAGGGATAATTTGTTTGTTATAATATAAATCATAAGCATTACCTCTAACAGCGGCGATACTTCCTACAAGAGTATCTTCACCGTAAGTCATAGGTCTAAAATATTTAGTTCCGTGAACGTAATTGAATCCCCAAGTGTCGTTATCACCGATACCAGGCATTTGAGCGCCTATCCAGATAGAATTACCTGTTTTGGAATCAGTGCTTCCTTGCATTTGTTTGCCTGAATAAGGCATTGTTTTAGTAAATGCAAAATCAATAAATGCGGTAGTGCTGTCAAGAAAATCACTTATTCCATCACCAATACCTCTGGCTCTTATATCAACATCTTCTCCGAAATAATCACCTAAATCCGACATATTAGTAGATGAAGGAGTAAGGTATCCTTTCATATTCCATGCATAAACAGTTTCAGTCCATAAAGCATATTGTCCGTCATCATAAGGCACAAATACAAAACCCGCAAAATCCGTAATTCCTAAATTATCTTTTGAATAAGCCGGACTTCTGTCACTTGGCCATTTACCTTTTGAGCTTGAATATCCTCTACCAGCACAAAATTTAAGCCAGGTTCCCCAATCACTGAATTTATCACTTAAATTACTGAAAATTGAATTTGAAATTTCAAAACTGAACCCGTCAAATTCTATATTGATAAAATGAGCAAGAGGGGAGTTTGCATTGTCATTATAAATCATATTTTCAGGAAAACCTTCTGTTGCAGGTCTTCTTCCGGCACTAAACATAAGCCCATTTTCAGGTCCGAAGTGATAATTAAAAAATGCCTGTTTTACCCTTATGTTTGTATCATCAGGAGTTTCATTTACAACCCAGGATACATTTTGATAAGGGGAATATTGTTCTTCGGAATTCATACCGAAAATATTATTTGCCTCGATAACAAGTGTTGCCTTTAAATTTTCAGCAGCTCTTGCTACTCCTGTTAGTGTAATTCTGTTTGAGAGAATATTGTTTACATATTTTTTGTTAGATTTTGTTTTGTAATAGATGTAATCAAGTGAAGTTCTTAAATCATAACTCCAATATAAATGGTTGTTTGCCGCAATTGGATTTACTTTTTTATTTACATTAAGTGCTAAGTTTTTATTCTCTTTTACCTGCTTTTCCAAGTTAAGGATTTTTGCTTTTAAATTTTCGAGTTCAGTTTGGACATTTTGTGAAAAAAGGAGAGAAAATGCAAATGAACTCATTAGCAGCTTTTTCATGTTTGCTCCTTATGTAAATTGGTGAATGAATTTTTATTCATTCATTAAATGAATTATAATTCATAAAACTTAATGTTAGCTTAAATTAATATTCGTTTAATTAAAATATTTTCTTAAAAATTTCTTAAAGATTTGATATAATTTCTAAAAAAGGAAATTAATGAAAGAGGAGAAGGCGTATATCCTTCTTGCAAAACAGGAGGGTATATCAAACAGAGCCGCAAAAGAACTCATTGACAGGGGTTTGGTATATACACATGACAGAAAAGTAAAAATAGCAAGAGGTCTTTTGCCTATTACTACGAAATTTAAAATAGAAAAAATCCCACAGATTAAAAAAATTTTTGAAGATGAAAATATTTTAGCAGTGGATAAACCTGCATACGTAACAAGCGAAGAAATTTCTAAAAAATTCAAATATCCCCTTTTACACAGACTTGATAAAGAGACAAGCGGTGTTTTGGTTTTGGTGAAAAACGAGAATTTCAGAAAAAAAGCAATTGAAGAATTTAAAAAAAGAAATGTTTATAAAGAATACCTTGCGTGGGTAAAAGGAATAGTTGCCGAGCCGGAAACTGTGAATTTACCTATAAAAGTTATAAAAACAAAATCAGGAGCTTTTGCAAAAGTCAGTGCTGACGGTGAAGAAGCTATTACCGAAATCGAACCAATCTTGGCATTCAGAACCAAATCCAAAATAAAAGCTATAATTCATACTGGCAAAACCCATCAGATAAGGGCTCATCTAAAAGCGATAGACCATCCTATAATTGGGGATGAAAAATACGGAGGAGAGCCTTATAAAAGAGTGATGCTCCATCATCATAAATTTAAAATTTTTGATTATGAGTTTATTTCACCTGAGCCGAGAGATTTTAAAATGCAAGAACAAAACGACAATACCAGAAAGAAGAAAAAAAGGTAGTAGGGAAAGGAAAGAGGAAAAAGGAAATAGTGAGAAGTAAGCAGGAAGTAGGGAGAAGGAAGCAGGAAATTTTTAGTGTTAAATTTAATTTGATAAAATTGCGTAAATATTTTTGATTCAGATGAAGTTATAATCTGTTTGTTATAAAAGGAGTAATATGTTTGATAGGATTAGCGAAGGCTTTAAGAGTGCGATAAACAAAATCAGAATGAAAGACGATGAAAAGGCTTTAAAAAAGGCTTTGGACGAGCTTAAAAAAAATCTCTTAAAAGCCGATGTGCATTTTAAAGTCGTAAAAGATTTATTAAAAGAAGTGGAACTCGAAACAAAAAAAGCCGGAATTGGAAAAGCAAATTTTTTAAAAGCTCTTGATAAAGCATTAAAAGATATATTGAGGGCTCCCGGAAATTACGGTTTTGTATTTTCTTCAAAACCTCCTACTGTTGTAATGATGACAGGTCTTCAAGGGAGCGGTAAAACGACAACAACCGCAAAACTTGCAAATTACCTTAAAACATTTAAAAAGAAAAAAGTTTTAATGGTGGCGGCAGACCTTCAAAGACTTGCGGCGGTTGAGCAGTTAAGACAGTTAGCCGAAGCAAACGGGCTTGATATATATTATGATGAAAATGCAAAAGACGCAGTTGAAGTTGCAAAAAAGGGTGTTGAGGCGGCAAAAGAGAAATATTATGACGTTGTTTTAATAGATACGGCGGGTCGTCTTGCAATTGATGAAGAGCTGATGAACGAACTTGTTAAAATGAAAAAAGAGATAAATCCTGATGAAATTTTTTATGTGGCGGATTCTCTTACCGGTAAAGATGCCCTTAATACCGCAAAACAGTTTGATGAAAAACTTGATATTACTGGAGTTATCTTAACTAAATATGACGGGGATTCCAAAGGCGGTGTGGCGCTTAGTATTGCCCATCAGGTAGGTAAACCGCTTAGATTTATAGGTACGGGCGAAAAAATTGCAGATTTGGAAGTATTTGTTCCTGATAGAATTGTAAGCAGAATTATGGGGGCCGGGGATATTGAATCTCTTGTTGAAAAAACTTCTGCCGTTATTGATGAAAAAGAAGCAAAAAAACTTACTAAAAAACTTAAAAAAGGTCAGTTTAATTATGAAGATTTTCTAAATCAGCTTGAACAGATGAAAAAACTCGGAAGTATGAAAAATCTTTTGTCTATGATTCCGGGTATGGGCGGGATGATGAAACAGCTCAAAGATATCGACCTTGAAAATTCAAGTGAAATTAAAAAAATAAAAGCTATGATTAGCTCTATGACCAAAAAAGAGAGAGAAAATCCATATCTTATAAAAGAATCGGCTTCAAGAAGAAGAAGAATAGCAAGAGGTGCTGGACTAAGCGTCCAGGAAGTTAACAGAATTAACAAACAGTTCCAAAATGCCGCTAAAATGGCTAAAAAATTCGCTGGAAAGAAAATTCCTGATATTAATGAGCTTATGAAAATGACAAAAGGCTTGAATTTTCCTAAATAATTGATTAAAATTTCAAATTATTTTAAATAGGGTTGGTTAGGGTGGGAGAGAAAATAAATAAAAATTAAAGGAGTAAGCGTGGTAAAAATCAGACTTGCGAGATTCGGTAGAAAAAAAAGACCATTTTATAGAATAGTTGTAACAGATTCAAGAAAAAGAAGAGACAGCGGATGGATAGAAAGTATAGGGTATTATAATCCTTTAACTGAACCAACAACTGTTGAAATTGATATGGACAGACTAAATTACTGGCTTGGTGTAGGCGCTAAAATGAGCGAAAGAGTTGAAAAACTTAAAAAAATTTATGAAGAAAGAACAGCTAACGCTTAATGGTTGTTGATTTTGTAGAGGAATTTGCGAAACTTTTAAGTTTTGAACCTGAAAAGATAAAAAGTGAAGTTATTCCGCATGAAGATTTTGATGAAATAGTTATTTGGGCAAAAAAAGCGGATGTTGGTAGAATCATCGGAAAAGAAGGTTCAATGGTAAAAGCACTTAAAACAGTTATAGACGGATGCAGGGCAAAAGAGAATAAAAATTACAAAATAACAGTAAAGATTATAGATGAATAAAAAGATTCCTATTGCAAAAATAGGTAAATCACACGGAATTAAAGGATGGCAAAAAATCCATCTTTTAACTGATTTCCCGGAACAGTTTAAGCCGGGAACTACTTTTTCTTCTGATAAAACAGAACTTACAATTGACAAAATCGATTTAAAAAGAGGACTTGTTAAATTTGCAGGTATAGATACGCCAGAAGATGCGAAAAAACTTACAAACAGAATGCTTTATACTACTGAGGAAGCCACAAAAGAGAATATAAAACTAAATAAAGACGAATATTTTTGGTTTGATATAATAAATTGTGATGTGTATGAAAACGGAAAAAAACTCGGGAATGTAAAAGAGATAGAAAGAGCAGATGTCGATTATCTTGTGATAAATACGGATGAAGAGCTTATAAAAGTAGGATATCCTAAAAGATTTTTGATTGATTTTACAAGACATGTTAAAGATGTTGATGTTGAAAACAAAAAAATTGAAGCAAAAGGCGCTGTTGAAATCTTGGATTCTCTAAAATAATTTCTAAGGAAATAATTTGAAAATTATTTTTGTAACACTTTTCCCTCAACTTATCTCCCCTTATTTTGAAGATTCTATTTTAAAAAGAGCATTAGAAAAAAATCTTTTTGAAATAGAATTTATAAATTTTCGTGATTTTGCCTCAAACAGACATAAAAAAGTAGACACTGAAATAGCAGGCGGCGGAGCAGGTATGATTATAGACAATATTGCTCTTAGAAATGCTTTAAATTATCTTAAAAACTTATATCCCGATTCAAAAACTGTTTTTTTAACTCCGGTTGGTAAAAAGTATAATCAAAAAGATGCTATGCGTTTTGCAAATGAGAATGTTTTGATACTGGTAAGCGGCAGATACGAAGGGTTTGATGAGAGGCTTATAGAAGATTTTGCCGATGAAGTTATAAGTATTGGGGATTTTATTTTAACAGGCGGCGAGCTGGCATCTCTTGTAGTAGCCGACAGTGTTCTTAGAAATATAAAAGGAGTGCTTGGAAACAGCGAATCGCTTAAAGAGGAGAGTTTTAATCAAAATCTTCTTGAAGCGCCTTCTTTTTCAAAAATGGGGAAGGTACCTGAAATTTTAAAAAGTGGTAATCACGGAAAAGTAGAAAAATGGAGAGAAAAAACATCAATTTTAAAAACAAAATTTCACCGACCGGATTTATTGTTTTAGTTTTATTAAGTTTTTTATATGCTCATCCTGTCAATCTTACAAAAATGAGCTGGGATGTTAAAAAAAACGAATTTAAATTAAGATTTGTTTCATATAATCTCAATAAACCTCTAAAAGAGGAAGTTGACGCCCAAAACTTTAATAAAACAAAAGTATTCAACTATACATTAAAACATTTACGAATTGACGGCTGTAAACTTATACCTGAAAAAATCAAAATTTCAAAAGAAATTGTTGTAGACGAATATTTTAAAAGCGAGTGTAAAAACAAACAGAAATATAAAATACATTTTGATATGTTTTTTGATTTTGATAAGACCCAAAAAGGTGTTTTAAGAGTTATTGATAAAAACGAATCGGTTTATACTTTTTCCCCTGCAAAAGAAAATGTAGAAATTAAGATAAATAGCAGTAAAATAAATTTTAAAGATTTCATAAAAATCGGAATAATGCATATTTTAACAGGTTATGACCATCTTACATTTTTACTGATGCTTATGCTTCCTTTGATACTTTTTTCTGATAAATTTTTAAAAAGTTTTATTTACATTATTGAAGTGGCAACAGCATTTACTATATCACATTCCATTACTTTGTCTCTGAGTGTATTTGATATAATCAATCCTCCTGAGAATTTAATCGAAATTTTAATAGCTTTTACTATATTTTTAACGGCATTAAACAATTTAACTCATTATGTAAGTTTTAAAAAAGAGTGGCTTTTGGCTTTTTTATTCGGATTTATCCACGGTTTTGGATTTGCAAATGCTTTAAAAGAGCTGAATTTACAGACGACTGATTTTGCAAAACTTGTTTTTGGGTTTAATTTAGGGGTTGAAATAGGACAGTTTTTGGTTGTTTTTGTGACACTTCCTTTTTTATATGTATTAATTAAAAGATTTAAAAAATTATATTTTGTATTAAGTGTTTTAGGCGGAATATTCGGGCTTTTGTGGATGATTGACAGAATAACAGGGCTTGGTTTTATGCCTTTTTAATTGAAATTGTCATATATTTTGTTATAATTTCATTTCAAAATTAAGTGTGAATGCCCGATGGTGGCCAATGGCACAAAGGAGAGATAATGAGAAACAGACTTATTGAAGCTTTTGAAGCTAAACAATTAGAAGGTAAAAACATTCCTGAATTCAGACCTGGTGATACTGTAAGAGTAGCGGTTAAAATCAAAGAAGGTAATAAAGAAAGAATTCAGAACTTTGAAGGTGTTGTAATCGCAATCAAAGGTACGGGAGCGGGTAAAACATTTACTGTTAGAAAAATAGGTGCAAACAATATCGGAGTTGAGAGAATATTCCCGCTTTACAGCGAAAGTATAGCAGGTATCGAAGTTGTAAGAAAAGGTAAAGTACGAAGAGCTAAACTTTACTACCTAAGAGGAAAAACAGGTAAAAAAGCAAGAATTAAAGAAAGAAGAGATTAATTTTTTCCTCTTTTTTATTTTTATTACATAATTATCTCTGACACTTAATATTTAATTTAACTTCAACACAATAATATAATTAATTTAAAATTTAAATGTAAAAACTTCGTTAAATGTTTTTTTATAAAATTAGATATAATTATTAAAAAAGGATTAAGTATGGCTGAGATTAAAGACCAGGTATTAAGTTTTGGAGAAGTTCAACAAGAACATGAGTGTATTACTATCGCATACGCGGGTGTAAGAGTTGAGAGTGAAAAACTTTATGAAGGAGTTCTTCCAACAGAAGCATATCAGCAGTGTATTATTTATCTTCAAGAACAGGCTCAGGAAATGGGGGCTGATGGAGTAAAAAATATAGATATCCAAATGAATACATCTCATGATAAAAATGGAAAAGAAGTGATTGATTTTATAGCGCAGGGGACATTGATAAAATTTAAATAATCTCGCACAAATGATTTACGACATCAGGCAGAAATATATGTTCTGCCTTTTTTAATGCTTTTTGATATTCTTTATAATTTTTAAAATAATTTGGGTTTATATGATACTGTAAAATAATATCTCCGCTGTCAAGTTTTGTATCTGCATAGTGAATTGTAATTCCGCATGCTTTTTTTGCTTGGAAAGATTTTTTGTCCGCATTAAGCCCTTTAAATTCAGGTAAGATACTTGGATGAAGATTGATGATTTTTCCTTTGAATTCATTTATTATTTCAGGAGGTATGATTTTTAAAAATCCGGCAAGAACTATCATATCGGGATTAATTTCTTTTAGTTTTTTTAATATTTCATCAAAATCATTGCTTATCAAAACAGGAGGCAGGTTTTTTTCTTTAAGTGCCGAAGAATCAGGTCTGTTTGTAATTCCAAGAACGATTTTATAATTTTGCTGATTTTTTAAAAGATTTATAAAATTACTGCC
>JALVVX010000038.1 GCA_027038555.1 Nautiliaceae bacterium
AGTGCAGTTGAAAATAATAAAATAAAAGGTTATCTGTGCGCTTCAAGTATTGATACCATTCATTATTTGATTTCAAAATCTTTGGGAAAAAACGAAGCTAATGAAGTAATTTATAAACTTTTGAAAGTCTTTGAAGTCACAGAAATAAATAAAATAACCATTCTTGAAGCAATAAGTGAAGATTTTAATGATTTTGAAGACAGTATTATTTATGCAAGCGCATATCTAAACGGCATAGATTATATTGTAACAAGGGATAAAAAGGGATTTAAAAATTCAAAAGTTAAGATTTTAACTCCTGTTGAAGCAGTAGCTAAGATTTTTTAAAAAGACTCAATAAAAGAGTAACGGCTGCCATTATTACGATTGTGGGGGTAGGGGAGATGTTGTAATAAAAACTTATAATTATCCCCCCTGCCATAAATACAAACCCTAAAACCCCGCTTAAAATCATCATTGTAAAAAATTTTTTGGTAAATTTTTCGGCTATTAAGGCCGGAATTGTAAAAAGAGCAAGTATAAGTATAATACCTATTGCCCTTACGCTCATTACAATTGTAAGCGAAGTTAGAATCAGAAAATATGTATATAATAAATCTGCGTTTATCCCTCTTAATTTTAAAAACTCCCTGTCATAGCTCATTGCAAGGAATCTGTGATAAAGAAAGATTATTGAAATCAAAATTACTAAATCAATGATTCCCATAAATATCAAATCTCTGTTTTCCACAAGAAGAATATTTCCAAATAAATAACTAATGGCATCTGATTGATATCCGGGAGTTAAACTTAAAAAAATTATACCTATACTCATCCCAACAGCCCATATTACGCCTATGAGGCTGTCTTGTCTGTGCGGGAATCTGATAGTAATAAAAGCCAAAATAACAGCCAGTAATGCGGTAAATAAAGAGGTGGTAAGTATTACCGAGCTTCCAAGATAAAGAGCAAATCCTATTCCCCCAAAACTTCCATGGGCTATACTTCCTGTAATTGCAGTTGTTTTATTAATAACTATCAAACTGCCTATAACACCAATAGCGATACTTAAAAGAAACGATGCATAAATAGAAGTATTTATTAAATCCCACACGCCTCATCCTTTAAAAATTCAATAAGTTCAACTTCACAGAAATGCTTATCTTTTGGTATGTTTAATTTTGGTCCTTCATGAATTACGGCTTTTTTATGAATATAAGCGATTTTGTCTACATTTCTAAGAAGTATTTTAATATCATGACTTACGACTATTCTTGTTATATTAAAATTCTCAATCATATCAAGTATCTCTTTTTGTCCTCTTGGGTCAATTGCACTTGTCGGTTCATCCATCATTAAAATTTTAGGCTCACTGACTAATGCCCTTGCAATAAGTACTTTTTGCCGTTGTCCCCCTGAGAGGTTTTTTATTTTTTTATCTTTAAGTTCATAAATATTTAAACTCTTTAAAGTTTCTTTTGCTTTTTCCTTGTCTTCTTGTGAATAAAAAAATTTACCTTTTTTAAGTCTTCCTTGAAGCACAATATCAAAAACTGTAATTGGCAAATCAAGCGAAAAATTGGTATGTTGAGGTACATAACCGATAATTTCCCTGTTTTCTTTTGGAGGTTTGTTATAAATTTTAATTTCGCCTTTTGTTGGAGTTAAAAATCCAAGTAAAAGTTTTAAAAGAGTTGTTTTTCCACCTCCGTTTGGTCCTATGATTGCCATAAACTTTTTATCTTCAAGTTCAAAATTAATATCTTCTAACACCCATTCGTTTTCATATTTGAAATATAAATTTTTAACTTCAACGGCTTTCATTTTAATGCTTTTATAAGTTCGTTTATTGTATTTTCAGGATATTCGTTAAGAGGTGAGATTATTTTTACTTTTGCGTTTATTTTATTTGCTACTATTTTTGCGTATTTTGTAGGAAATTCAGGCGAAATTATTACCGTTTTTATATGTTCTTTTTTGGCAATTTGTATAATTTTTGCCAAATATTTGAAACTTGGCGCCTTTCCCTCTTTTTGAAGGGCAATTTGTTTTATGTGGAAATCTTTTGCGAAATAATAAAATGAAGGATGAAAAGTGATAAACGCCTTTTGTTTAATTTCTTTAAATCCTTTTACTTCAAGTAAAGATAATTTATTAATATATTTTTGATAGTTTTGCAGGTAAATGTCTTTGTTTTTTGGATTTGTTTCAATCAACGTATCCAAAATAACTTTTGCCTCTAATTGTAAAAATGCAGGACTAAGCCAGATATGAGGATTTGATGATGTATTTATATATTTTCCAAAATAGATAATTTTAATATTTGGATTAATCTCTTTTATTTTGTTTATGTATTTTTTATCAAACGGCACACCTATTGTAAAATAGATATCGGAATTTTTAATAGATTTTAACTGTTTAAAATCAGGTGAATAAGTAGCAGGTGAGTTTCCAGGAGGCACCATTACGTTTATATTTGCATCCGGGGCAATATTTTCAATTACTCCTTTTTGCGGTAGAATAGTTACACTTATATTAAGCGCGAAAATAGGAACAGCTAATATTAAAAATAATAAAATTTTCCATTTTACACTTTTCATTTTACATTGATTTGCATTCATTGCATATACCTTTTAATTTTATATCTATTGTATTAATTTCAAAATCCGTATAATGAGACAGATTGATAGTATCTTCCGCACTAAGAGGTTTTAAGCAGAATATTTTTTTACATTTAATACATTCAAAATGCGGATGAATGGGATTATGAATATTGCAGTTAATTTCATAAAAAGTTTTTTCATCCGTTAAAATCTCTCTAATTATTTTCTTTTTTAGAAGTGTTTTTAAATTTCTATAAATCGTAGCTTTATCAACATTTAGCATACTTTGCAAATCATTTGCATTTAAAATCCCTTTTTCACTTAGCAACAATGCTATTTCATATTCTGTCTTTTTAAGATTTTTAAGTTTTTCACACATAATTAAAATTATATCAAAATGCAACTGAGTTGCAAAATTATTTAATTTTTATTTTTTTGCTGCTTAAAAACCACCAGATTGCAGGAAATCCTACAAGTATTTCGATAATTATCGTCCATATTCTGCTTTCGACCGAACCGTGATATTTATAAGCTATAAAACCTATAATTGGAATCAGGATAATAAAAGCCCTCCAAAAAATTCCAAAATAAATTTTAAGCATTTTTATAAATCTGTTTTTACCTTCCGTTTTTATGCCGAACATATCAAAATATAAATTGACTGTAAAAAAACTGATAACGATTGTCAGGATAAAAAGTCCTATAAAAATCTCTTTCATATAAAAATAAAAATTCGAATACTGCATAAAATCCATAAAAATTATAAAATCTACAAAAATCACCATACTCATAAAAGCCGCTATATAAAACCATACTTTAAATGCAAGTTTAAATTTTCCCATATTTTTCCTTTAAAGTTTTTAAAATAAACCAAATTATATTGCATTTTGTTTTAAATTTATATATAATTCTAATCCACGTTCCGGCGTAGCTCAGTCGGTAGAGCAGACGGCTGTTAACCGTCGGGTCAGAGGTTCGAGTCCTCTCGCCGGAGCCATTTAAAAGCTCAAATAAAATACCTTTGACACTAATATTACACAATAAAAATTGATTTTTTAAAACCCAAAAAGGGTCTTGGAGGTTTAAAACTTTTAAGGAGGGGAAATTGCACCCAAATTATATCGAATTATTCTTAAATTATACTTAAAAATTATTTAAATCTTTAAAATCACTTGTCAAAATATATTTATTGTTCATAAACTCAAATTCAAGTTTATAAGAATGAAGCATTAATCTTTTTGCGCCTGTTATTTTTATTCTTTCATCTTCATTAATCTGCTTGTTTAAATATCTGTCGGCAAAATCGTTATCCACACCGTATAACGGATCTCCTACAATAGGATGTCCGATACTGAATAAATGCACTCTTATCTGATGCTGTCTTCCTGTTAAAAGTGTGCATTCCACTAATGTGTTTTCTCCTATTTTTTTAACAGGTTTTACTATTGTAACCGATTCTTTTCCCTCAGGATGAATTATTACTTTTACTTTTATATTTTCGTCTTTGTTTGCAAGGATTGGCTTTTTAATTGTAATTGTTTTATCTATATGTCCTTTTACAAGCGCTAGATATTTTTTATTTACTTCTTTATTTTGGAACATTTGTTTTAAAATGCTCTCAGCAAATTTGTTTTTTGAAGCTATTATAAGTCCGCTTGTTTCTTTATCCAGTCTGTGTACTAAGTTTGCATTGTTGCCGTATAAACTTCTGACATCATCAAGAAGACTTTTGGTATTGGCAAGTTTTTTAGGATGAATCGCTACTCCGCTTGGTTTGTCAAAAACTGCAAAATGAGATGTTTCAAATATAGGTTTGAGACCATATCCGTTTGGTTCGAAAACAATACATTTAAGTTTTCCGCTTCCTCTAAAAGATTTTTCGGTAATTCTTCTCCCGTTTAAACTTACTCTTCCTCTGTCAATTGCCCTTTTTGCTTCTCTTATGTTAAATTTGAGCTCTTTTACTAAAAAATCAAGTATTTTTTGATTGTTTATTTCGAATTCTTTTGTTACAAATCCCATTATTTAATCATATCTTTGAAATTTCTATTATTTCCCATAGCGGTAAGTTCATCCAAACTTGTTAAACCTTTATTGATTTCTTGTGTATCTTTATTGACCTGGTCTTGAAGTTTTTTAAGCTCTTCTTTATATTTTTGCATCTCTTCTTTCATCTCTTCAAGTTCAAGTTCCCGTCTTATATCGGCAGTTGCATCCCTCCACATTCTTTTGGCTTTTCCAATAAATTTCCCCGTTGTTTTAAGAGCTTCTGGAAGTTTGTCCGGTCCTAATACAATAATGGCGATAATTATAATAAATAAAAATTCAGTTGAGCCTATATCAAGCATAAAAAGCCTTTTTGTTATAATTGTATCAAAAAAAGGCAGGTAATGGTTGAAAGATACGCAAGAGAAGATATGAAAAATCTTTGGACGCAGGAAGCTAAGTATAATGCATGGCTTGAAGTTGAAAAAGCGGCCGTAAAGGCATGGAATAAACTTGGTCTTATTCCGGATGAAGATGCTGAAAAAATCGTTAAAAATGCAAAATTTGACATCAAAAGAATTGATGAAATTGAAAAAGAGACAAAACATGATGTTATCGCCTTTTTAACAAGTGTAGCGGAATCTTTGGGAGAAGAGAGCAGATGGGTGCATTACGGTATGACAAGTTCCGATACTATCGATACTGCCGTTGCTCTTCAAATGAGAGATTCTTTAAAAATTATTATTGACGATGTCAAAATGGTAATGGAATCTATCAAAAAAAGAGCAATGGAGCATAAATATACCTTAATGGTTGGAAGAAGCCATGGAATTCACGGAGAGCCTATTACATTCGGACTTGTGCTTTCAATTTGGTATGACGAAATGAAAAGACATCTTAAAAACTTAGAAGAAACTCTTGAAGTTATAAGTGTGGGAAAAGTTAGTGGTGCAATGGGAAATTTTGCTCATGCACCTGTTGAGCTTGAAGAGTTAACATGTGAATTTTTGGGACTTAAACCGGCTCCGATTTCAAATCAGGTTATTCAAAGAGACAGATATGCTCGTCTTGCAAGTGCATTAGGACTGCTTGCTTCGAGTGTTGAAAAAATTGCTGTAAATATCAGACATTTCCAAAGAACAGAAGTTTATGAAGCAGAAGAATATTTCAGCAAAGGTCAAAAAGGAAGTTCTGCAATGCCTCACAAAAGAAATCCGGTACTCAGCGAAAACATAACGGGACTTGCAAGAGTAATAAGGGCGTATGTAAATCCTGCTATGGAAAATGTTGCTTTATGGCATGAAAGGGATATATCTCACAGCTCAGTTGAGAGATTTTGGCTGCCAGATGCATTTATTACTACTGATTTTATGTTACATCGTCTAAATAATATTATTTCGAACCTTGTAGTTTATCCGGAAAATATGATGAAAAATCTAAATCTTACAGGTGGACTTGTGTTTTCTCAAAGAGTGCTTTTAGAACTTCCAAAAAGAGGAATAAGCAGGGAAGATGCTTATAAAATTGTTCAAAGAAATGCTATGAAAGTATGGGAAGAACTTCAAAAAGGAAAAGCTCCAATTAATGAAAAAGGTGAGAGTCTGTTTTTAGAAAACTTACTTAAAGATGAAGATTTGAAAAAAGTTATGAAAGAAGAAGAGATTAAAAACCTATTTGATTATAATTATTACACAAGAAATGTTGATAAAATTTATAAAAGAGTTTATGGCGAATAATGCAGATAGAACTGATAAACTTTAAAACTTTTTCGGATTATGAAAAAAATTTAGAAGGAATTATAAATATTTTAAATAATTCTTATTCCGATTTTCTTCTTTTTCCGGAAGTATCTCTAACAGGTTTTGATTATGAGCACTGGGATGAGGTTAATAATTTTGGAAAATTAGCTATTAAAGAACTTTCTAAAATCAATAAAGCATTTGCATTAACAATTGTTTTTGAAAATAAAAACTATTTTTGTTTTTTTGATAACGGACTTATCCATAAAAGAGCCAAATATAATCTTTTTGGTTATGAAAACAGATATTTTGAAGCAGGAAGTGAACCTGATATTTTCGAGTGGAGAGGATTTAAAGTAGCGAATTTAATCTGCTTTGAGCTGAGATTTATTGAATATTGGGAAAAATTTAAAGGTGTTGATTTGATATTGGTGCCTGCAAGATGGGGAAAAGAGAGAATTGAACACTTTAAAACTCTCCTAAAAGCTCTTAGCCTTTCAGCACAGTCACAAGTTGTAGCAGTAAACAGTGCAAATGAAGAGGCGTATTCGTGCAGTTTTGACGCTTGGGGAGAGGGTGTTGAAAGTAATATATTAAAGACAATCGGATACATAGATTTTAAAAAAAATAAAAAAGTCAGAAAAAAACTAAATATAGGAATTCAATGAGTAAAATTTTAGCCGATAAATTAGCAGATATGCTGCCGTTAGGACCGAAAGAATACAAAGCGTTTTGTGAAATAGACAGGAAATTTTTCGTTCCTGAGGGTTTTAAATATAAAGCATATGATATTACCGCTATTCCTCTTGATGAAGATTCTACGATTTCTTCTCCTTTAACTGTTGCAAAAATGACTCATTATCTTAAACTGGAAAATGTAGATTCAGTACTTGAAATAGGATGCGGAAGCGGATATCAAGCGGCAATACTTAGTAAAATTGTTAGAAGAGTGTTTACTATTGATAGAATATGCGATTTAGTAGAAAAAGCAAAAAAAAGATTTAAAGCACTTAATATATATAATGTAAATGCAAAATGTGATGACGGAAGGTTAGGATGGAGAGCATATGCTCCATATGATAGAATATTGCTTTCGGCTTATATAGAAAATCTTGAAAAGAACCTCTTAACTCAGATAAAAGAAGATGGATTTATTTTGGCTCCAATTAAAAAAGGCAATTGTCAGATTATTACAAAAATTTATAAAAACGGAAAAAAAGAAGAAATAGAAGAGTGTGAATTCGTACCTATTAAAAAAGGTATAGAAAAATAAATTATCATAATTTATTTTTAAATCCCTCCAATCATACTTCAAGAGCTAAAAAATAAAAAAGTCCCAATTTTAGGGGGTTTTAATTACTTATAGTAAAAAAATTAAAAAAACCGTAAAAAAACCACAAAATTTCCTTGACAGAAGGA
>JALVVX010000039.1:0-15059 GCA_027038555.1 Nautiliaceae bacterium
ACCGCGGTCGAATCTCCGTTTGCACAGCTTAGTATGATACCTTTACTTACGCTTATTGCAATTTATGCACCGGAGGGCAAAAGAGCGACATGGTTTGCTTTGATGGCAAGTTTAATGAATTTGGCACTTACAGCAGGAGGACTTTTGACAAAATACCTCAACGAAATTTTCCCAGTTTCACGTCAGGTTATGGAACATGGCAAAGTAATTGTTCCAATGGATTATTCAAATCTTGGAATTTTAATGATGATTGTAACGGTGCTTAATGTAACAGTGCCTGTTTTAACAATTTATTATTTAATGATTAGAAAGAGATGAGTGAATAGGTAGATGAGTGTATGGGTAAATGGGTGGATGAGAGAGTAGGAAAAAAGAAGCAGGAAGTAGGGAGGAGAAAGATGGATAGCTTTTTATAAAGCGCTTTTGATTATGTTTTGAAATATAAACATAGTATTAATAAGAATTAATATGAAATTAACAAAACTTGATATAATACTTGATATAATAAGACTAAACATTTTTGAAAACATAGGAGGTTAATATGGCAATTATAATGCTTATTTTAATGAATGTGGCGGTAATGGCCTCGATTTATTTATCTTTGTTTTTAATTGAACTGATTTTTGGTATCAGAATTGACCCTCAAAGTGTATTAGGCCTTGCAATTATTGCAGTAATTATCGGTTTTAGCGGCAGTATTATTTCACTGCTACTTTCAAAATGGATGGCAATAAAATCAATGGGGGTTAGGTTAATTAAAAATCCGACAAGCGAAGCGGAAAGATGGCTTGTAAACACAGTGGCAAAACTTGCAAAAAAAGCCGGTATTCCAATGCCCGAAGTTGGAATATTTGACGGTCCTCCAAATGCATTTGCAACAGGTCCAAGCAAAAGCAATGCGCTTGTAGCTGTATCGACTTCTCTTTTTGATTTGATGGACACAAAAGAAATAGAAGGTGTAATTGCTCATGAAATTAATCATATAAAACACGGGGATATGATTACCATGACACTTGTTCAAGGTGTATTAAACGCACTTGTATTTTTTATTTCAAGAATAATTGCAAATATAATTGCTCCAAAAAATGATGAAGGTGAGCCAAATCCGTTTGCTTATATGGCGATATCTTTTGCTCTTGAAATGGTGTTGTCTATTTTTGCCACAATGATTGCTATGTGGTTTAGTAGATACAGAGAATATAAAGCCGACAGCGGGGCAGTTGAAATTGACGGACCTGAGGGAATTTATTATGCACTTGCAAAACTTGGTAACATTCCAAAAGAGCAAGTTGCACTTCCAAAAGAAATGAAAGCGTTCGGAATTGTCGGATTTTTGGGAGAATTGTTTGCTTCACACCCTCCAATTCCAAAAAGACTTGAAAATATTAAACAAACCGCAAGAAGACTCGGTTATAATGTTTAAAGAAGGATAAAACATCAAAAAAATTAAAAATTTTTTAAAATTTTTCTTCTTTTTTCTCTATTTTCTTTTTGAAGAAATAATAATAAAAACCGCAAAACTACTTCTAAACTTCATAAAAAGTTTTGATATTTATGAAAAATTAATGCAATATATTCAAAATAGTAATGATTTATTGCTTTTAAGTTCGTTTGTTTTTCTTATTCTTTTAGCTGAATTTGTCTCAACTTTTGCACTTTTTTTATTTGCAAAAGGTTTTTTTCTCTCAGGTATATTTTTTTATGTTTTAAAAATCATTATCTATATTCCAGGAATTGATATTTTTAAAAGAAACAAACAAAGACTGCTTAAATATAAAATTGTTAAATTCGGAATGTTAATTTATGAAAAAATTGGAAATCATCCTTTATTCATTGAAATTAAAAGAAAAATAAAAGATTTTAAAGAAAAAATAATAGTAAAATTTCGAAAAGTTAAAGATGAATTTATTATTTTTTGGAGAAAAATATGGAAAACATAGTTAATTTCTTAGTAGAAACGATAGGAGAATGGGGATATATAGGAATTTTCCTTTTAATGTTTTTAGAGAGCAGTTTTTTTCCATTTCCAAGCGAAGTCGTAATGGTTCCGGCAGGATATTTGGCTTACAAGGGAGATATGAATCTTTTTTTAATTATTATAAGCGGTCTAATAGGTAGCATTACGGGAGCTTGGTTTAATTATTTTCTGGCAAGTAAATTTGGAAGAAAATTCTTGGAAAAATTTATTAAAAAAGAAAAACTTGATAAACTTGATAAATTTTTTGCTACTCACGGTCATATTTCCACTTTCAGCGGAAGACTTATTCCTGGGGTGAGGCAATATATATCTTTCCCGGCGGGACTTGCTAAAATGAACGGATTTATATTCAGTTTTTTTACCGGGCTTGGAAGTTTGATATGGATTTTGGTTTTGGTTGGACTTGGATATTTTATAGGAGAAAACCAGACTTTAATTCACAAATATTTAAAAGAAATAACGGCAGTTACTTTGATAATTCTTGTGATAATTATTTTTATTTATTACAAATATCAAAAGTCAAAAAATGAATAAAAACATTATCTATTTGGGACTTGTCAGTTTTTTTACCGATATGGCAAGTGCTATGGTTACAACCATTTTGCCGTTATATGTTGTTTATATACTTAAAGACGGTATAGACAAACTCGGAATTATTATAGCCGTTGCCACATTTATTTCATATTTTTTCAGGGTAATTTTCGGAATATTGAGCGACAGGTATCAGGTGGTTAAACCTTTTGTGGTGACGGGATATGTTATTTCAGCAATCACGAAGCCGCTTTTGGCTTTTGCTTCAACCTGGCAAAGCGTTGCGGTGCTTAGAGGCGTTGAGAGAATGGGAAAAGCTATAAGAAGCGCCACAAAAGACAGGCTTATTTCTTTTTATGCCGATAGCAAAAGCGGCAGAAGTTTCGGCTTTCACAAAATGATGGATATCGGCGGTGAAACGGTTGGGGCGCTGATTGCATTTTTGGCGCTTTATTTTATAGGCAAAAACATAGAAGTATTCAAAAGTATTTTTTTAGCAACAATTATTCCCGGTATTATAGCCGTAATTTTAGTTATATTTTTTGTCAAAGATGTACCTTTTGAAAAAAAAGAAAAACAAAAGCTTGATCTAAGTAAAGACAAAGCGCTTTTTTCTTTTTTATTTGTATATTTTGCTTTTATGTTTTTTATGTTTAGTAACGACTATTTTATAATAAAAGCAAAAGAAGCAGGATTTCAAATAGCTTTTATTCCTCTTTTGGTTATTTTGCTTAATTTCACACAGACACTTACAAGTTATTATTTCGGTATTTTGATTGACAAAACGGGAGTAAAAAAAATTATGATATTTTCATATCTATTCGGAATTGTTTCAATGATATTAATCTATTTTAATTTAATAATTTTAGGATTTGTATTTTTAGGGCTTTTTTTGGTCTCATCTCTTAATTCAATGAGAAGTTTTATTTCGCTTAATGCCAAAAACCAAGCAAGTGTTTACGGGATTTTTTATGGCGGAATTGCACTTGCTTCATCACTCGGAGCAATAATAATAGGTCAGATATGGGAGAGATTAGGGGAGAGGGCGGCTGAAATTTTCAGTATTTCAGGACTTGTTTTGATTTTTTTATTTTATCTGATTTTAAGTAAAATACACTTTAAAAAGGCTTGATATGCAAAAACTAAATGAATTTATAGAAATAGTAAAAAAAGCCGGAGAAATTTTTAAAGAAGGCTTTGAGAAAAAAGTTGAAATACACTCAAAAGGTATAAAAGATTTAATAACCGAATATGATGTAAAAGTAGAAAAATTTTTAATAAAAGAATTTGAAAAATATCCCGAATATTCTATAATCGCGGAAGAGAGCATTCAAGATAAATTCGATAATTCAATAATAATAGACCCAATTGATGGCACTACAAATTTCGCTCATCATATCCCTCACTGTGCCATAAGCGTAGGAGTTTATGAAAACAGATATCCAAAATACGGGATAGTTTACAATCCAATTTTAAATGAACTTTATTATGCAAAAAAAGGAGAGGGCGCTTTTAAAAACGACCAAAGAATTTATGTTTCAAATCAAAAAGGTTTTCAAAGAAGCCTAATAGCAACCGGTTTTCCATATTCAAGTGCGGAATGTGAAGAGGACTTGCAATGGGTTATAAAAAAACTTTCACATATACTTCCAAGATGTCAAGACATAAGACGTCTTGGAAGTGCCTCACTTGATTTATGCTACGTTGCAGAAGGCAAATATGAAGGATTTTATGAAATAAACCTTAAACCTTGGGATGTAAGTGCCGGAATATTAATTGTCACAGAAGCCGGAGGAATTATTACAAACGATTGTAATGATTTGTATGATATGTTCAAAGACAGATGTATTGTGGCAAGCAATGGCGAAATACATGACGAACTTGTTGAAATATTATGTAAAAAATTGTAATATTTTCATTAAAAATTAATGATTTTTTAAAGGGATTTTAATGAAAATAATGAAAAACGCAAATTTTCAAATTGAAAAATCAAAATGGGAAGCATTTAAAAAAATATCAAAAATGAAACATTCTGATTCAAGTAAAGAGCTTAGAAAACTTATTGATAAATATTTAGAAGAGAATAAAGATTTGTTGAATAAGCTTTTTTAATTTGCCTTACATCCTATTTTAAATCCAAGTTTACAAGATTTTTTATCATAAAACTTTGATAAATTTATATCTTTTTTGAAAAGTTCTCCTAAAGCAAAACATGCCTCTGGAGAATTTAATTCACATGCCTTTTTATAAAAAATAATTGATTTTTTTAAATTATTAGAAGTTCCTTCACCATATCGATAAAAAAGTGCAGAAATAAGACATCCCTTCATTAATTTATAATTACATGAAATAACAAAATATTTAAGAGCTTTTTTATAATCTGTTTTCACGTCAAAACCCATTTCATATATTAATCCAATTTTATAACAAGCAATTGCATTTTTAAGTTTACAAGACTTATGCAAATATGTTAATGCTTTTTTAATATCTTTTTTTACGCCTTTATGTTTTGCATACATTACTGCTGTCATGAAACAGGCTTTTGAATTATTTAAATCACACGATTTTTTAAAGTAATAGAGCGCTTTTTTATAATCTTTATTAAAAAATCTGTTCATACCCTTATAAAAAAGATTATTATTTGCTAAAAGTAGGTTTATAAATAATATAAAATAAAAAATTTTTTTCATTTAGTAACCTTAATAATTATTTACTTAACATAATGTATATTCTCTTAAAAATTATTTTTTCTCCTCTATTAGCTTCCTAAATCTCATTGCATCTTTAAACGCCGAATTATCATCAGTATTGTTAAAATAAACAAAAGCTCTGTTACTGAATTTTTTAGCAATATTTTCTAAAACCCCGTCCGGATAACTTCCAGTATATTTTCCGCGGTATCCGTGAAATCTTACATACTCAAAATCAGCTGTTTTTTCAAAAATAAATTCCTGATTAAAATCATGCCATACAAGAGCTATATTGTGTTTTTTTAATATTTGATAAGTTGTATCGTTATACCACGATTTGTTTCTGAATTCCATTGCGTATTTAAGTTCTTTATTTAATTTTGAAACAAACATTTCAAGTCTTTCATCATCAAATTTAAGACTTGGCGGCAGCTGAAATAAAACGGCTCCTAATTTCTCGCCTAAAATATTCACTGTTGATAAGAAATCATCAAGATAGTTTTTATCACATCTTAATTTTTTTGTATGAGTAATTATTCTATTTGCTTTAACTGAGAGTTTAAAATCATTTTTTATTTTATATTTCCAGCTTCTCATTGTAGTAATTTTGGGGAATCTGTAAAAAGTAGAGTTTAATTCAAGCGAATTAAAAAACTTAACATAATATTCAAAATATCTGTATTTCGGTATATCGGAGGGATAAAAATCCCCTACCCAGCTTTTATATATAAATCCGCTTGTGCCTACATATATCATTATTTAACCATTATATAAACAAGTTTCGGTACAAACATTACAATAAGCAAAGTTAAAAGCTGTATTAAAATAAATGGAATTATTCCAAGATATAAATCTTTCGTATCAATCTTATCTCCCGCCGCACCTTTTAGATAAAAAAGACTGAATCCAAAAGGTGGTGTAAGGAATGATGTTTGAAGATTAATTGCAATAAGCAAAGCAAACCATAAAGGGTCAATGCCAAACGCTTCTACAATAGGTATTAAAATAGGAATTACAATAAAAGTAATTTCAATAAAATCGATAAAAAATCCCAAAATAAAAATAAGTCCCATGGTAATTGCAATAAACGCATATTTGTTTGAAATATCATCTGTAAAGAATGTAGTTACCATATCCCCCGCTCCGCTTTCGTTAAATACAAGGGAAAATGCGGTTGCACCGATTAAAATCATAAAAATCATAGATGTTATTTTTACCGTTTCAACAGTTGCATATTTTAATAATTCAATACTAAATGTTCTGTAAAAAATCGTAAGAATAATCGAACCAAGCGCGCCAATAGCCGCCGATTCGGTAGGTGTGGCAAATCCGGCAAAAATACTGCCAAGCACAAGGAAAATTAATATAAAAGGTGCTATTAAACTCTTTGCCGCCTGTATTAAAACTTTTGAATAAGGCTCGTCGCTTTTAATAGCAGGGGCAATTTCAGGTTTTAAAAATGCAATAATCAAAATATAAGCAATATATAAAAATACGATGATAAGTCCCGGCACAACAGCCGCTTTAAACAAATCCCCTACACTTATTTGCATAACAGCTCCAAGAATAATCAAAACAATACTTGGAGGAATAAGCTGGCCAAGTGTTCCACTTGCCGCAATAACGCCGCTTGCAAGTTTCGGAGAATAGTTGTGTCGTAGCATTATCGGTAAAGAAATAATTGTCATCATTACAACACTTGCACCCACTATCCCCGTAGATGCCGCCAAAATAGCACCAACTATTACTATGGCAATGGCAAGACCTCCTCTTACAGGTCCGAAAAGTTTGCCAATCGATTCAAGCATATTTTCGGCAATTTTGCTTTTTTCAAGTATAAATCCCATAAAAATAAAAAGCGGAACAGCCATAAGTGTAAAATTTTGCATAATTCCATAAATCCTGTACGGCAAAAGTCCAAATACATCAAGTCCTATATTCGGATCTAAAAGTGCCGCTATAATCGCACTTCCTCCAAATGCAAAAGCAACAGGCACCCCTATCATCAAAAGAATAAAAGCCGCTATAAATAGTATTATCCCTGTCATTTTTCACCACCTTTTAAAAGCATATAAAAGTTTTTGCGAATTTCCCCCACAGCCTGAATATATACCGCTAAAAAAGCCCAAATCATAGCACTTTTAATAATCCATCTATCAGGCAGACCTCCCGGGTCCCCGCTTCCTTCATTTTGCATAAGCGACATCTGAACAAACGGAACTGCTTCTAAAATAATAAGTGTTGAAAGAGGTATCACAAAAAAGACAAGTGCAAAAAGATTGATACCTTTTTGAAGTTTAAAAGGAAATTTATCATAAAAAATATCAACTCTTACGTGTTTATCCTTACTTAATGTATAAGCAATTCCGAATAAAAACACGATATCATATAAATGCCATTCAAGTTCTTGAAGTGCAATACTGCCTCCTGAGAATAATTTTCTTGTTATTACATCATATGATACAAGAAGGGTCAAAACAATTAGTGAAATTCCAGAAATTACCATAAAAAATTTTGATAATTTATCTGAAATAAAATCTATTTTAGGAATCAAAGCCATAACAATTGCAATAATAACCGCAAAAAATATCGCTTTATCGATATGGTCTGTCAAAGGATTTAAAAGTTCAATTAAAAAATTAAGAAATTTTCCATAAAGCTCAGCCATTTTTTCTCCTTACAGATATTCGGGTGCATCGTTACTGAAAATTATCAAATCACCGGGTTTTGTCAAATCGGCAAGCATTTTTTCCAATTTTGATTTATCTCCCAGATATACTTTATCGGTATTTACAATATTTTTACATAAAACATCTTTATTAATACCCCCCGTAATAATAGCCAAATCAAAAACTTCATCAATTTTTTTGGCTATTTTTTTATTCATTTCATCATTTGCTTCAACAAGTCCAGGAGTTACTATAACTTTTCTTCCCGGATATGTTTTTACTATCTCAAAACTTTCAAGCATTCCGTCAATATTACCGTTAAAACTGTCATCGATAATAAGTTTGCCACCTACTTCTATTTTTTGAAGTCTGTGCGGTATAAAAGGCAATTGTAGCACTTTTTGTTTTAAATATTCAATGTCTTTTATAAATTCCAGGGCTTGATATATAGCAAGCGATATATTTATAGAATTAAATCCGCCAAGTATTTTTGTTTTGAAACGATGCTTCACACCGTCAATTTCCAAATCCCATTCACTCCCGTTAAGGTCCGCTTTTACATTTGAAATTTTATCTTTGATTAAAATGGCTTTTTCATGAGGAATTTCATATGAAAATCCTTTTATCAGTTTAGGTGAATCAAAAACTTCAAGTTTTGTTTTTTTGATATTATCAAGCGTTTTGAAATATTCTATATGCTGAGGTCCTATTTTTCCAAAAATCGAATATTCATTTTCCAAAAACCTGACAATTTCTTTTATATCTCCTCTTTCTCTTGCTCCGGCTTCTGTTACATAAATCTGGATATCTTCCGGAAGAGAAGTATTCACATCCAAAACTATACCTTTTAGAGTATTTACACTTCTTGGAGTTTTATATGTTTTAAATTTATCTTTGAGAAGTTCGTAAACAAAGTTTTTAATAGAGGTTTTTCCATAACTTGCAGTAATAGTAATGATTTTGGGATTGATTTTTTCAAGTCTTTTTTTAGCGGTTGATTTATACTTTATAAAAAGCATATATTCCGTTATATCGGTTATAATCAAAGTCAGAACAATTACCGCTATGAGTGCGATACCTGGATTATAATGGAGTTTGTTCATAAATACAAGATTTAAAGTTTCGATAAACCCTAATGTTAAAAAAAATCTTTTTACTCTTTTTGTGGGATTTAGAGGTTTTTTTATTCTTCTAAACCAAAAAACAAGTGCAGGAATATATCCGAAAAAGAGGTAAATCCAAAAAAATTTATAAGCAAAAATATAAGTGACAAGGGGTATTAAAAGATAAAAAATATGCCATCTGTATTTGTGAAAATGAAAAATAATTCGGTTTAATTTATAGTTATACCATTGAAGAACGGTAATAAGATAAAAACCTATCGCAAAAGCTGTTATAAAATGAACCAGCAAATTAAACATTAATTATTCCTTTAATTAAATTAATTGGCATCAATTCCGACATTTAATGCCAAAAATGGAGAAAAAACAGCTCCGCCAAATGCGGATGTGTTGATATGAGTTGAAAAATTAGCCACTTAACGCCTTATCTCAAAATCATTAAATTCCTCAAAAGGAATTTCCATATATTCTATATTTTCAACAATGCTGTAAGGGGAACCTTTTTTTAAAATATCTATAAACTCATTAAACCGCTCATCATTTTCTATATTCGCCACCGCTTCCACCCTTCCATCAGGCAGATTTTTGACATAACCTTTAAATACGGCTTTTTTTGCGTTTTCACTTACAAATTTTCTATACCAAACACCCTGGACTTTGCCTGATATTAAAAATTTATAAGTTTTCAACTATTTTCCTTTTGCCATTTGTATTTTATTTATATATTGATAATCAATTATTATTTCTTTTTCTTTTTTTAAATTTTTAGCAAGTTTTTCTAAAACTTCGTCGAAATTATCAAACAGATAATTAGCCAAACTTCCCGGTATAGGATTGATTTCATTTAAATAAATTATATCATCTTTCATAAAAAAATCACATCTGATAAGTGCATTTTCAAACTCGTCTTTGTAAATTTTTTTGAAATTTTCTTTTAATTTATCCTCTAAATTTTCCTCAACATTTTTTAAATCGACTTCTTTTCTGCTGAAATCCATATATTTTTTTTCAAAATCCAAAAATTCTTTCTTTTGAACTTTTTCAACTCTGCTGAAAATCCACTCATTAGCAAAGCATCCGGCTAAATTATACTCTTCAATCCCTTCAATAAAAGGTTCTACAATAATCAAATCATCAAATTCCTTTGCCACATCAAAGGCGTAATTAAACTCATCCTGATTTCTAACAACACTAACCCCTATACTGCTTCCAAGCCTTGCAGGTTTGATAATAATTGGAAAATCGAATTTTGTTTTTGGCTCGGTAATAATTTCATATTCAATTACTTCAACACCTCTTGATTTTGCAAAAAGTTTGGTAAGTACTTTATTGTAGCTTACAACGCTCGCTTCTATATTAGGCGTAATTGCTTTAATGGAAAAAAATTCAAGCATACCAGGAAGTTTTCCATCTTCCCCGTCTCTTCCGTGAATAAGGTTTATTGCAACATCAAAGTTAACAAATTCCTCTTTTTTCAAAAGCCCTTTTTTATATTTAAATCCGCCTTTTGTAATTTCAAGTTTTATTGATTTTTTATATTCTCCACTTGAAAAAAATTTACTTTTCATATTTTCTTTATCGATTAGATAAAAGTCTCTGTTTGAATCAACAAAAACAAATTTTAAATTATGTTTTTTTATTTTGTCTTTAAGAGTTATGGCGCTTACTATTGAAATTTCATGCTCAAAACTGCTCCCGCCGAAAATTATTAAAAAATTCATTTTACTCCTTTATCATTATATGTATATGGGTATATGAGAAAATGGGTGTATGGGTCAAAACATTATTCACCCATCCACTCATCTACTCATCTTCCCATCCACCAATTAACCCACTCACTCTCTACTTCCCAAGTCTTTTAAGCGCTTTTTTGATAAGCTCTTCAACACTGCCGCTTTCTCCTTGAAGGACTTTTAATATATCGGTTTTTTTAAATCCTAAATTTTCAAGTGCAATTATAGCCTGTGTAAGCTCATTATTTAAACTCTCGGCTTCAAATTCCCCCATTTCGACAATTATCCTTTTCGCGGATTTAGGCCCTATTCCCGGGACTTTTTTAAGTGCATTAATATCACTGTTTTGAACTGCCTCAATAAACTCTCCCGGAGTCATTGTCGAAATAATGCCAAGAGCCGCTTTTGGCCCTACCCCGTTTATTTTCAAAAGTGCGTCAAAAAGTTTTTTTTCTTCTTTTTCCAAAAACCCATAAAGTGTATATTCGTTTTCTTTTATTATTTCTGTAATTAAAAAAAGAGCTTTTTCGTTTTTTTCAAGTTTGGAAAATGTAAGAAGAGAAACATTTATCTCATAAATAACCCCTGAAATTGTTTTTAAAAATATTTTACCTTCATTTTTATCAAAAATTTCACCTTCAATCGCATATATCATTATCAACCTTTATTTTTACAATTTTAAATTTTTCATCTTTTAGTTTAAAACCGCATTTACCCTCACTTCCATTTGTATCATAAACAACTTTTATGGGAGGTTCTATAAGTTCAAAAACTATACGGTTAAATGCCTTCCAAGGAGTGGCGGATAAAATTTTTGCATTAAAAATCCCGCTTTGCAAATATTCGATAGTATCTAAAATATTTTCTTTTTCATTTTTTAAAATATTAATCTCACGTTTTATAAAATCGATTTTATCACTCAAATCTTTAAATTCTTTTAATTTTTTCAAAATCAAAGGAGATGTTTTTTTACCGGTTTTTTTATTCTCAATATACTCTTTTTTGTATTCGTTCATTACGTTTTTAATGGATAGATAAATTTCTTTTAGTTTATTAAATTCTCTTGATTTTATATTTATAAATTGTTGTATTTCAGTAAGTCTTTTTTTTAACTTTTCAGTATCTATTTCTTTTAACACCATTTTAGGAGAAATAGCAATAAGATTTTCTTCTCCTCTTTCATCGCATATGATTATTTTTTCACTTGCAAAAAATTTGTTATGAGCCATCATTTTATTGATTTTTATTTTTTTAGCATAGACGACTCCTCCCATACTCGTATCGATTTCCACTTCATCGGCTTTAACCCTGCCTCCTTCAAGTCTTTTTATTTTAAGTTTCTTGGCTTTAATATCACCTTTATGTATGTTTATTTCACCTTCTTGTGTGATAATTGTTGAATTTTTATGAGTCTGTCCTTCAATAATAAGTTTTTTGGTTTTGATTTTGACTTTATTCCCTACGTTTCCTTTTACATTAAGTTCGGTAGTTTCTACAACCATATTATCCATAATGGCTTCTTTTAAAACATCGTTTTCTTTTACGTCAAGTTTTACATCACTCTCATCAGCTCCCTTGACATTGCCAGTTTTTAAGTTTATTTGTTTAACTTCCATCTGATCTTTTATAATAAGTTTACCGTCTTCTTTTGTAATATATCCGTCTTTTTTGGCAATAAAAATCACCCTATCATCTTCTACTTTTTTCACTATGGTACTCTTATCAAACATTATATCCGGAATATGAAATTTACCTATTTTTTCTTCAATTATAATTTTACCTCTACAATCCCTCCCGTTTCGACCAGGTTTTGGTAAAATGATTTCAATTAATATATCTCCTATTTTTACGGGAAAAATAAGTTCTTTTTCATCATTGTTTTTTTTGAAGTGATATATGATTTCACCTTTTTTGCTTTTAATCGGTTCTAACCCTTTACATAATTTAATAGTAAAATCTTTGTTTAATTTTTTATCTATCAAAAAAATACTTTGAAGTTTTTTTATATCTTCATCCATTAAATCAAAAAAATTTATTAAAAGAGAATTCCTTATCTTTTTTTTGTTTAGCTCGTATTTTACTCTTTCAAAAACATCATTTGTTTTAATTAATGAATTTTTTGAAACAATAAACTCGGCATAAGTATATAATTCATTTACTTTCATCTGACCGATAAGCTCAAAATCCGGCTCAGGCTTATATTTTTTTATTTCTATTTCATAAACTTGCTTTATTTCTGCTTCTTCATTTACAAGAATATCCTCAATCATAAATTTTTCCAAACTCTGCTTATCAGCCTCAACAAAATCTTCTCCCGGAAACTTTACATAATTTTTGTAAGAAATAAGATTAAAATCCAAAGAAGAGATTGGAATCTCATATTCTTTTGCCATCTCAACAAGTTCTTTACTTACATTTTCTGTTAAAACCTTTTTAGGTTTAAATTCTTTTTTCTTTTTTTCTTTTTTAAAAAACAGGCCCATTTTCAAAACCTTTTTGGTAAAATTTCGTTTATGATTAAATCAATACTTATAAATTTTATAGGAATTTTCAATTCCAGGATTTTAGGATTCATACGCGATTTGTTAAGTGCTTCAATCCTTGGTGCAAATATATACTCAGATATCTTCTTTGTGGCATTTAAACTGCCAAATTTATTTAGAAGAATATTTGCCGAAGGCGCTTTTACACAAAGTTTCCTGCCTTCTTTTGCAAAAGCAAAATATAAACCCTCATTCGCATTTTCAATTTTTAAATACATTTTTACAATTATACTTATTTTAAGTATGATTGTCACTCTTTTTTCCTATCAAATTACCGATATTCTGGCATACGGATTCAATGATGAAGCCAAAAAACTCGCCTCGCCTCTTGTGGCGATAAATTTTTGGTATCTTGATTTGATATTTATAGTTACGTTTCTTGCAAGCCTTCTTCAATACAAAAAACATTTTGCAACAACCGCATTTTCAACGGCACTTTTAAATATTTCTCTTATAACGGCACTTGTACTTTCAATGCATAAAAGCAAAGAAGAGATTATTTTATATATGAGTATAGGTGTAATTGTGGGAGGTGCGGCACAGGTAATCGCTCATGTCATTGCGGCTAAAAAATACGGAATTTTAAAACTTTTGTATATCGGTGCAAAAAGCCGCAAAAAAGCAGACATTTCAACCTTTAAAAAACATTTTCTACCCTCTGTATTTGGGAATTCAACCGCCCACATATCAGCCTTTCTTGATACCTGGCTTGCTACTTTTTTAAGTGCCGGAAGTATCAGTTATTTATATTATGCAAATAGACTTTTTCAACTGCCGTTTGCCCTTTTTGCAATAGCCATTTCAACTGTTCTTTTTCCAAAAATCACAAAAGCAATATCACTTGAAAAGTTTGATGAAGCAAGTGAAAATATGAAAAAAGCATTTTGGTATCTTTTGTATCTTTTGATTCTTGCTTTTATTTTTGCTGTTATTAATTCAAAAGAGATAGTAAAACTTCTTTTTGAAAGAGGCGCTTTTACACACAAAGACACAATCGAGACTTCATATGTACTTATTATGTATATGATAGGTCTTATTCCGTTTGGTCTTAATAAACTTTTTTCTTCATATCTATATGCCACACACAGACATCTAAAATCTGCCAAATTTTCCGCAATTTCGCTCGGTGTCAATATTATTTTTAGTCTGATTCTTATATACCCTATGAAAGTTTTGGGACTTGCACTTGCAAGCAGTATAGGCGGGATTATTCTTTTTATACTTACGCTTAAAGAATATGGATTTAGCGAATTTTTGAAATTTTTTGAGAAAAAATATGTTTTTATTTTTTTTGCTGTTGTATTGATTTCGATATTAATTTCAATTGCGTTTAAGTATCTGTTTTATTTGTTATAATTGCGCCATAAAGGAGATGAAATGGTGATTTTTGACTCTCACAGAAAAGAAAAAATAAAATTCGAACCAATTAAAGATAATGAAGTAAGAATATATGTTTGCGGACCTACCGTATATGATGACGCGCATTTAGGACATGCAAGAAGTTCAATCAGTTTTGATTTATTAAGAAGAGTACTTGAAGCGCTTGGATATAAAGTAACTTTTGTTAAAAACTTTACGGATATCGATGATAAAATCATCAATAAAATGAATAAAACCGGCAAGTCTCTTGAAGAAATCACTACGCATTACATAAATTCATATCTTAGGGATATGCAAGCTCTAAATGTAAAAAGAGCGGATATCGAACCAAAAGCCACAGAATCTCTTGAAGCGATGTTTGATATTATCCAAAAACTGCTTGATAAAGGATATGCTTATAAACTTCCAAACGGG
>JALVVX010000039.1:15159-27510 GCA_027038555.1 Nautiliaceae bacterium
TTAGGAGTTGGCGGAAGCGATGCTTATGAATATTTTCAATCAGGAATTGATGAAGAGACTAAAAAGAAAATAAGCGAGCTTATTGAAAAAAGAAATGAAGCAAAAAAAGAAAAAAACTATGCCCTTGCCGATGAAATAAGAGATGAATTAAACAAAATGGGAATTCAAATCCAAGACACTCCTAACGGGACTCTTTGGGAGAAGGTTTAGGAAGAGCCTTTCTCTCCTGATATACAATAAATCCATAAAGAGCAAAAGCCCATCCGGCTATAACAATAAATACTCCTATAACAAATATCATTGAAAGATATCCAAACAAGATCAAATATCCAGCCCACTCAAAATATTTAATCCCTGTTTTTTCTTTTAACTCAACAAGAGCATTTTTATAAAAAATCGATGATATTACCCCTAAAATATACATTCCGCCAAGAACTCCGAGAATTCCAAATATAACACTGCTTAGAGCGAATGTAGAACCTGGATTGTTAAGATAAGCTAAAATTGCCCCAAATGTCCCTATTCCCCAAATTATATAAATCCCATAACCTAAAATATTTATCAAAAATCCTATAAAAAGATTTTTGGCGGCGTTTTGTGAAATATCTTTGATTGCAAAAAAAAGCGCAATAAAACCGATTATTAAAAAATAAAGTCCCAAATGTGGGATAAATGACAAAATATAAAGTAAACTGCCGATTATTCCTAAAATTCTTTTATCCATTATTTACCTTTTGATATAATTTGAAAAAAGGAAAATGATGAGTTTTTTTGACACCATCAAACCTCTAATTTACAAAATAGACCCTGAAACAACCCACAATATTGTCGAGTCGATTTTTAAGACAACAAGAAGATGCCCGCTTTTTTTTAATTCGTTAATTTCTAAAAATTTTATCACAAATGATAAAATTAAACAAACTTTGTGGGGACTTGAATTTAAAAATCCGGTAGGAGTTGCGGCGGGATTTGATAAAAACGCCACTATGATTCAGGCCTGGCCCGTTATGGGATTTGGATGGGGAGAAATTGGAGCTGTAACACTTAGACCACAACCCGGAAACGAAAAACCACGCTCTTGGAGATGGCCTGAATTTGAAGCAATTCAAAATGCTTACGGATTCAATAACGACGGTGTTGATGTGATTAAAGAAAGACTTAAAAAAATGTATCCGTTTGTTTTGCCAATAGGCGCAAACATAGGCAAAAACAAAGATACACCCGAAGAAAAGGCAATAGAAGATTATAAAACACTTGTAAACGAACTCAAAGAAGTAGTTGATTTGTTTGTTATAAATATTTCATCTCCTAACACTCCTGGTCTTAGGGATTTGCTAAATGCAGAATTTATTTCAAATCTTTTTAGCGAACTTAAAAAATTAACTGACAAACCTATTTTAATAAAATTTTCTCCTGATATGGAAGATGAGGATATAAGAAACCTTGCAAATCTTTCTGTAATGTATGGGGCTGACGGGATTATAGTAACAAACACAACCGTTAATTACGACATTATCGACACTCCTGTCAAAAAAGGAGGAATTTCTGGAAAACCTCTTGCTAAAAGAAGCTATGAAGTTTTAAGAATAGTTGCAGGTGAAGTTTTTGGAAAAGTTCCTATTGTAAGTGTAGGAGGGATTGACAGCGCAGAAGAAGCATATAAAAGAATAAAAGCCGGCGCATCACTTCTTCAAGTATACAGCGGAATAATTTATAAAGGTCCTGGTCTAATCCGTGAAATAAATGAAGGTATTACTAAATTTTTAGAAGAAGAAGGATTTTCGCATATAAGTGAAGCAATAGGAGCCGATATTCCCAAAAAACTCGAATTAAAGGAAAATGATGCTTCATAAATTTTACACCCATAAACTTAAAAACGACCTTGAAGTTATTGCCGTGCCTGTGAATAGAGGCTCGAATGTAATAACAAGCAATATCTACTATAAGGTGGGAAGCAGAAATGAAACACTTGGCAAAACGGGAATTGCCCATATGCTTGAACATATGAATTTTAAATCTACAAAAAACCTTAAAGAAGGCGAGTTCGATAAAATCGTAAAATCATTCGGCGGTGTTGATAACGCATCTACCGGATTTGATTATACTCATTATTTCATAAAAACATCAAGTGCTTATCTTGATAAGACGTTTGAACTTTTTAGCGAAGTTATGGCAAATTTGAATCTAAACGACGATGAGTTTCAAAGAGAGAGAAAAGTGGTATATGAAGAGAGACTTTGGAGGACAGACAATAATCCTATCGGATATCTTTATTTCAGACTTTTTAATAATACTTATGTTTATCATCCGTATCACTGGACGCCTATCGGATTTAAAGATGATATATTAAACTGGACTATCGAAGATATCAGAGAATTTCATAAGACATATTATCAGCCTAAAAACGCTTTTATCTTAGTAGCGGGAGATATTGACACCGATGAGGTGTTTAAAGAAGCAGAAAAATATTTTTCACATATAAAAAACACCCGCCCTATTCCAAAACTTCATCAAAAAGAACCGCCTCTTGATGGAAATAAATTAATAGAAATAAAAAGAGACACTCAAATTGAAGCCGTGGCAATTGCTTTTCATATACCTGAATTTAATCACGAAGACCAGTTTGCACTGAGTGCTCTTAGTGAAATATTAAGCGGCGGAAAAAGCGGAATTTTAAGAGAAAAACTGATAAATAAAAAACAGCTTGCAAATGAAGTATATGCATACAATATGGAGCTTATTGACCCCGGTGTTTTTATAGTGTTTGGATTTTGTAACCCAGGAGTTGACCCACAAAAACTCGAAAAAGAGATAAAAAAAGAACTTAGAAATTACAAAATAACAAAAAAGGCACTTGAAAAAGTTAAAAACCAGACAAAATTTGATTTTTTGACTCAGCTTGAAAGCAGTTCGGGAGTGAGCAATATATACGGTGATTATTTCGCAAAAGGGGATATTACTCCACTTCTAAACTATCAGGAAAAAATCAACTCTTTAACCCCTCAAAAAATAGAAGAGATGAGAAAATATTTTGAAAAAGGTGTGAGTGTAAGACTTCTTAAACAATAGCAAAATTTCTTTTTTTTGCTTTTTTCTTTATGTCTTCCATATAAAATATTATTTTCTCCAAGAGAGGATTTTTATCTTTTTTATAAAGTTTTTTAACTTTTAAAATCATTTTATCACATATACCGTTAAATACTTTGTCATAAACATTGCTATCAATATAAGAATCTTTCAAAGAAACAATTTTATCGGTTTCTTTTAAGATGTTAAGATATTTTTTGTATTCTTTTTTATCAATAAGCTCAAAATTATTTACACAGTCAATAATATTCCATGTAGGATTTACAACACTTAGATTTGAAGCAAAAGAAAAAATAAAAAACATTGATATAATAATTTTTTTCATATCTCTCCTCTTATTTTGAAATTATTGCTAAAAACTTAATATATGATTTCAATGCTAACTCACATTTTAAAAGCAAACTTATAATAAAGTGAAAAGTTACTTTAACTTAACATAATAATTTTACTCTCTACATATAAGAGCTTAACAGTGCGTTTCCGACCCTTATCATATTAGAACCCTCTTCAATTGCTATTTCAAAATCTCCGCTCATTCCCATAGAACAAATTTTTGCTCCGTAAGGCTTTAATTTCTCAAAAATTTGATAAGTAAGTCTGAAACTTTTTCTAATTTCTTTCTCATCATTACTGTGAGCGCCTATTGTCATTACACCTTGAAGGTTTATATTAGGAAGATTTTCTTTAATTTTGATATACGTATCAATCGCTTCTTCCGGCGGCAGACCGTGTTTTGTCGGCTCTTTGGATGAATTGATTTCAAGTAAACATCTTATAGGTTTATCAGTTCTTTTATTTATCGCTTCGGCAAGTTCGTATGAATTGATTGATTGAATCATAAAAGGATTTAATTTTAAAAGTTTATTAATTTTGTTTTTTTGAAGATTGCCTATAAAATGCCATTCAATCGGCAAATCTTCAAGAGCTTTTACTTTATTTTCCATATCCTGAACCCTGTTTTCACCAAATGCTCTTTGACCATCTTCATAAAGCCTTTTAAGCACTTCAATATCCTGTGTATATTTAGTAACCGCCACAATTTGCACTATTAGATGTTCGCTTCTTCTAAGCCTTGCGGCTTCTACTTTTTGGATTAATTCATCAAGCGTCATTATTTCTCCTTAACCAAAAATTCTAACCAAATCATTATACATTCCTATAATCATAAGACCACCCAATATCGCCCAACCGGCAATAGTTAGCTTCACAATAATATCTTCATTGAGTTCTTTTTTAAAAATCGCCTCATAAAGATTAAAAACTATATGTCCACCGTCAAGTGCAGGAATAGGAAGAAGATTCAAAACACCCAGATTTACACTGAGAAGTGCTGTTAAAAATAAAAGCGGCTGTAAGCCCAAGTTTGCCACTTTTGCCGTAACATCAACTATTCCTATCGGTCCGCTTAGTGTGTTTAAACCAATTGCCCCGGTTATGAGTTTTTCCACACCTTTTACAATAAGAGTTGTATCTGAAATAAATTTCTCAAATGTAAGTTTTACTGCTTCGGGAAGTGAATATTTTATCGTTACAATATCTCCACTTGGAATGATTCCTATAATCTTTCTTTTTACTTTTTCACCGAAGATATTTTTAACTTCTTCAATTTTAGGTTTTATGTGAAATTCCAAAATTTTACCGTTTCTAAGAATTTTCATATCAATAATATCGGAACTATCAACCGCTTTTTTTATATCATCCCATGATCTTATTTTAATACCGTTAATTTCAATTATTTTATCTTTTGGCTTTAAAACTTTTGCCGCAGGAGTATTTGGTATCGTTTTGCCTATAACCGGTGCTAATTTCTGCCATCCTGTAATCGCCACTGCAAAATATATTATTATTGCAAGTAAAAAATTAAATCCGGGACCCCCAAGCAAAATTAATATTCTCTGCCATGGAGATTTTGCATTGTATGAATCGGGATCGTGTGATTTTTTAAGCGGATTAGAATCATCCTGACCTTTCATCTGCACATAACCGCCAAGAGGTATGGCACTCAAACACCATTTAGTTCCTCTAAATTCTTTACAAATAAGTTTTTTACCGAATCCTATTGAAAAAACTTCCACTTTTACGCCCACTAATCTTGCAACAATAAAATGTCCGAGTTCGTGAAAAAAGATTAAAAAAGAAAGTATTATAATAGCACTAAGCATTATGGGCCTTAATATAAACTTTTAGATAATCAAGCCCACTGTAAATTGTTAAAAATACGGCAATCCATAAAAAACAGTTTCCGCAAGGCCAGTCCATGAGTAAAAACCCTATTGCAACCATTTGAGATACAGTTTTTACCTTTCCTGCAAAGCTGGCTTTTACACTAAGTCCTTCACTTGCCATTGCAACCCTAAGACCCGTTATAAAAAATTCTCTTACAAGTATAAGATATACTGCCCACGCATTAGCTCTGTGTAGAAAAAGAAGGCCTAAAAATGCACCGAGAGTCAGCATTTTATCTGCAAGCGGATCAAGTATTTCCCCAATTTTACTAACGGCATTAAAATTTCTTGCTATAAACCCGTCAAAAAAATCTGTTATTGAAGCTATTACGAAAATAAGTGCGGCAAAATAATCAAGCCATGAAGAATGAATATTAAATAAATCCCTGTTAACTAAAAAGAGATACATTAAAAAAGCAAGAAAAATCCTGATTGCGGCTAAAATATTAGGAACATTTTTTAATCTTTTTTGCCATTTAAAATATCTGTCTAATTTAATCGCATCAGGAGATAACAAAATTATTCCTTACAGCCAAAAGTTGTTCCGCCGTCAACTATAAAAGTCTGTCCGGTTATCCAACTTGCTTCTTCGGTACATAAAAAGTAAGCAATTCCTGCCAAATCTTTTGGAACTCCCATTCTATTTAGCGGGCTTCTTTTTTCAACTTCGCTTTTTACTTCTTCATAATTTGGAAATGCTTTAAGCGCGTCCGTATCAATCGGTCCGCCGCTAACTGCATTTACCCTAATTCCCATCTTACCAAGTTCACACGCTGCATATTTTACCATTGTCTCAACCGCCGCCTTGTTTGCTCCGTGACCCGCATAATTTGTCGTATATACAAGGTTTCCTGTGGATGAGAGCGAAATAATACTTCCTCCGCCTACTTTTTCCATTCTTTTTGCGGCTTCCTGAGCTCCTACTACAAATGCACTCACAGTCGCAGTGTAAATATTACAAAGTCCTTTTGGTTTTAGTCTCATAAAAGGACCAAATCCCCCTACAACCGCTCTTCCGCTAATTATCGCATTTGAAATAAAAAAATCAACTCTTTCAAAATCTTCATCTATTAGTTTAAATAAATCCCTGTAAGTTTCAGGTTCTAAAATATTTAATTTGTATGCTTTTGCTTTAATACCGAATTTTTCACTCCATTCTTTTGCAAGATTATTTGCCACTTCTTCATTTGAATTATAAGTAAACGCTATATTAACACCTTCTTTTGCAAATCTCTCGGCTATTGCTTTTCCGATACCTCTTGTTGCACCGCTTATTACTAATGTTTTTCCTTTCACTTTATCCCCTTATATATATTTTTTTAGTATTTCTTTTATTTTTCTTTTACTCTCTTCACTTGGTTCGACAAGCGGAAGTCTGTATTCAAGAGTCGGTAAAAGACCGGCTTCATACATAGCATATTTAATAGGAATCGGATTACTTTCTATAAAAAGTATTTTATTTAAATCGTAAAGTTCTTCGTTTATTTCTCTTGATTTTTCATATTTACCTTCCAAGGCTTTATGAACCAGTTTTGCCATTTTTTTAGGAAGAAGATTTGAAGTAACAGAAATAACACCTTTTCCACCGGTTGCCAATACAGGATAATTAATCGCATCATCTCCGCTTAAAACGCTTATTGAACTTTTAGCACATAAAGCCACTACATTCTCGATACTTCCAGTCGCTTCTTTTATAGCCACTATATTTTCAACATCATCAAAAAGTTTTATAGCGGTATTTACTTCGATATTGCTACATGTCCTTCCGGGCACATTATAAATCACAACAGGAATATTAATTGAATCGGCAATTGCTTTAAAATGCTCATAAAGTCCTCTTTGAGTCGGCTTGTTATAATACGGTGATACGCTGAGAATTGCATCAGCGCCTTTTTGCTGTGCAAATTTTGCCAAATCAATAGCTTCATGTGTAGAATTACTCCCTGCTCCCGCAAGTACTTTTGTATCAGTCCCTTTACAAACTTCCACTGCTATTTCAATACATCTTTTATGCTCATCATGTGTAAGAGTTGCACTCTCACCTGTGGTCCCTACCGGAACCACCCAGTCAATGTCATTGTCTATTTGTCTTTGTATCAGTTTTGCATAGGTTTCTTCATCTACTTTTCCGTTTTTAAACGGGGTAATTAAAGCGGTCATCGCTCCTTGCATTTTGTTCCTTTTTTATGCAATTATAGCAAGTTTTTTATTTCAATATTCATATCTATTTAATCGCTAAAAAATCAGCTTGTTAGCTCAATTAATCGTTTGAATATAGCTTTTCTATCAATGTATGTTAACTTCATAATATGAATATATTTTAACAATTTAAAAAATATTTTGATATCTAAAATTAAACTTAACATAATATTCTCACTCTTAACTATTCGTAACGCAAAGTTTCAAGAACATCCGTATCAGAAGCCTTTTTGGCGGGATAAATACTTGAAAACAGAACTATAACAAAAGCGCCGATGTTTATTAATATAAAATCAATTAAACTTAAATCAACAGGAAGTCTGCTCACACCATATACATCGGCAGGAAGTTTAATAATATCAAAATTTTCAAGAACCCATATTCCTAAAAGTCCAAGAAGCGAACCTGTGATTATTGCAAAAACACCAATAATCATTCCAAGTTTTAAAAAAATTGCTTTTATCTCTTTTTTGCTCGCACCTAAACTCATCATTAAAGCTATCTCTTTTCTTTTGCTCATTATCATCATAAGAAGTGAACTGATGATGTTTAAAGATGCGACGATTATTATCAGCATCAAAACCAGAAAAAGAGCTCTTTTTTCCATTTTAAGTGCTGCAAAAAAGTTTCCGTTTTGCTGCCACCAGCCGATAACGCCTATTCCGGAAGGTAAAATTTTTTTGATTTTTTCAATATCTTTGAAAGGATTTGGAGTCCAAATATGTATACCGCTGTAATAATTTTGATGTAAAATTCTTTTAAGACCTTCAATGTTTATATACGCTATTCCCTTATCATAAGCAATAAGCCCGCTTTTGAAAAAAGAGATAACTTTTACTTTTTTAATCAAAGGCGCTATACCAAATCCCATCGGCGAGAGTTTTGAAAAAATCATTATGACTTTTTCACCTTTTGCTATGCCAAGAGAATTAAAAAGCCTCTGACCAAGAACCACGTCAAAAAGTCCCGGTTTTTTGATATTTTTTATGGCATCTGCAAAAATATAATTGATTTTTGATTCTTTTTTAAAATCAACACCGTAAAGCAAAACACCGTTTAAGTTGTTGTTATACTGAATAACGGCGCTTGTTTCGATATAAGGCGAATATTTGTAATTTGGAAAATGCTTTTTTAGAAATTTAAGAGTATTTTCATCTACATTTACAAGCGAAGAATAAACGGTTATAGGATAATTCATAACTTTTAATTTTTTTTCAAATTCCTTATCCATTCCATTCATTATTCCCATCGCGATGATTAACGTCGCCACACCTGTCAGGATGCCAAGGAAGGCAAGAATAAAACTTATATAGATAAATGGATGCTTTTTATCAAACCGGAGATATTTGCTTATTACAAAATTGACAAATTTTTTATTCATTTTTAAAATTTAGGGCTTTTTCCACAACAATTTTTATATTTTTTACCACTTCCGCAAGGACACGGGTCGTTTCTTTTTACTTTTCTTTTCAATTGCTCTTCAAGCACTTTTGTTTGAGCTTCAAGCTGTTTTAGAATTTCATCACTGTCCATTTCATCTATTTCCTGAGGAATTTCAGGCATAGTATTCATAATTTCTTCAATATTCTTACCTTCGAGAGCTTTTAAAAATTCATTGATATCTTCATCCATAGGCTCTTCATATTGTATTTCGATATTATGAAGAATTTTCATTGTTTCTATTTTAATTCTTTCAATAAGCTCTTGGAAAAGCTGAAAACTCTCTTTTTTATATTCCACAAGTGGGTCTTTTTGGTTATAACCTCTAAGTCCTATTCCCGTTTTCATAATATCCATCATATAAAGATGGTCTCTCCATGATTCGTCAAGCACTTGAAGCATAACCTGTCTGAACGCCTTGTTTTTTTCAGCTTCATCAACATCTTTGAATTTTTCTTCAAATTTTTCTTTTAAAGTTTTTATTAGATATTCTTTTAACTCGTCATAATCTTTTTTTAGCTCTTCTTCGTCAAAATCAATTCCGGTATATTCTTTAAGATGTGCTTTAAGTTTTGATGTATCAATATCGTCTTTATCCATACCTTCTAAAACATCGCTGATTGAAAGGATATAATCTACAAACTCTTCTCTCATTTCATCAATTTTTTTACTTATGTCATAATTTGGATCAAGAAGCTGGTCTCTGAATTTATATATAACTTTTCTTTGTTCATTTGCAACATCGTCGTATTTTAAGATATGCTTTCTTGCTTCAAAGTGCATTGTTTCAACTTTTTTCTGAGCTTTTTCAATTGATCTGGTTACAATTTTTGAATCAATATGCTCTCCTCTTTCAATTCCAAGCCTCTCCATTATATTTTTGATTCTGTCACTTCCGAAAATTCTAAGTAAATCATCTTCAAGCGATAAATAAAACTGACTTGCTCCCGGATCTCCCTGACGACCTGAACGACCTCTTAACTGATTATCAATTCTTCTGCTTTCATGTCTCTCGGTACCTATTATGTAAAGACCTCCAAGTTCCCTTACTTCATCATCTATTTTAATATCAACTCCCCTACCTGCCATATTTGTTGCAACAGTAACGGCTCCTTTTTGCCCGGCTTTTGCAATAATTTCAGCTTCTTTTTCGTGATGTTTCGCATTAAGCACCGTATGAGGAATACCTGCTTTTTTAAGAAGTCTGCTTAAATATTCACTTTTTTCGACACTTGTAGTACCAATAAGTACCGGCTGACCTTTTTTGTGAAGTTCTTTTACTTTATTAACAACCGCTTCAAATTTCTCTTCTGCCGTTTTATAAACAAGGTCGTTTAAATCTTTTCTAATAACTGGCTTATTTGTAGGAATAGATATAACTTCAAGTCCGTAAATTTCAAGAAATTCCGTAGCTTCTGTTTGAGCCGTTCCTGTCATACCTGCTAGTTTTTCATAAAGTCTAAAATAGTTTTGGTAAGTAATTTCAGCAAAAGTCTGAGATTCTTCTTGAATTTCAACGCCCTCTTTTGCTTCAAGTGCCTGATGAAGTCCTTCACTAAATCTTCTACCCTCAGCGATTCTTCCCGTAAATTCATCAACTATCAATACTTCACCGTTTCTTACAATATAATCTTTTCCGTTTTGAAATAGATAATTGGCTTTAAGCGCCTGGTCAAGATGATGTGCTAATATCGCATTGTCAGGGTCATAAAGGTTATCAACGCCAAAAAGTTTTTCAGCTTCTTTTAATCCTTCTTCCGTTAGTAAAACAATTCTGTCTTTTTCATCAACGGTAAAATGCTTATCTTTTTTAAGCTGCTTTGCCACTTTGTCAGCTAAAATATAATTTTCTTCCCTTTTACTTGCAGGACCTGAAATAATTAAAGGAGTCCTTGCCTCATCAATCAAAATAGAATCGACTTCATCGACAATTGCGTAATAATGCCCTCTTTGAACTTTTTGTTCCACATCAAACGCCATATTATCTCTTAAATAATCAAATCCAAGTTCCGTATTTGTAGCATATGTAACATCACACGCATATGCTTTTTTTCTTTCATAATCTTCCATACCGCCTACAACCACACCGGTGGTATATCCGAAAAACTCATAAAGTTTACCCATTTGAGCCGCGTCTCTTTGTGCTAAGTAATCATTTACAGTTACTACATGAACACCTTTTTGAAGCATTGCATTTAGTACAACTGGCAAAGTCGCAACAAGCGTTTTCCCCTCACCCGTTTTCATCTCCGCAATTCTGCCTTCATGTAAAACCATTCCACCAATTAGCTGAACGTCAAAATGTCTCATTCCAAGTACTCTTTTACTCGCTTCCCTGGTCATAGCAAACACATCGTTTAAATATTTATTAAGAGTTTCTTGCTCGTCAGCTCCGTTTTTTATCTCTTCTAAAACATTTGATTTTATTTTGTTAAATTCTTCTTTTAGTTCTTCATCGCTCATTTTTTCATATTTAGGCTCTAATGCGTTAATTTCTTTTACTCTTTTTTGATATTTTTTAAGTTCTCTGTCGTTTCTTGTACCTATAATTTTTCTAAATACACTCTTTACCATATAAAAGGCCTTTAAAAAGTTTTTTGTTATAATAACATAAAACGTCAAGGATATAAATGAAAAAATTATTTGTATTATTATTCTTTCTCATAACATTAAACGCACTTGAACTTCCGAAAAATTTTAGTGCAGATTTCACCCAGACAATTACCGACCAGAACAAAAAAATTACCTACAAAGGCAAAATTTACTACAAAAACGGCCAAATTTTATGGAAATATTCATACCCGGCAGAAAAATATATATGGATAAGAGACAAAGTTTATGTTTATGAGCCGGATTTATTTCAGGTGACAATATCACCAAAACCGAAATTCACTCTCCAAAACATAGTGAAAAATGCAAAAAAAATAAAAGATGATATTTATGAAGCCAAAATAGACAAAAAAAGAATTTTTTTCAAATATGACAAAACCCTCAAATACCTAAAATACAAAGACCAAATGGATAACGAAATACAAATAAATTTTACCAACCAAAGCACAAAAGAGCTTAATGAAAGTATTTTTATACCAAAATATCCAAAAGATGTAGACATAATTTATCAAAGATAATTTTTAGAGATTTTTTTTATCTCTTCATAAACTTTGTCAAAATCCGCGCTGTAAACTCTTGTATTAAAAACAGTTGTCATCATATTGGTATCTCTTTTAAATCTTGGGACCATATGAAGATGTATATGCCCAGGTATCCCTGCACCTGCATCAAATCCGAGGTTCCAGCCCATATTAATCCCGTCAGCTCCGAAATCTTTTAAAATTTTACACCCCTTTTGTGCCATTTTGGCTATATGAGTAACTTCTTTTTCATTTAAATCTTCATATTC
>JALVVX010000040.1:0-23908 GCA_027038555.1 Nautiliaceae bacterium
TTTTTTGGTATTTAACATCATAAGGTGCATATGTAATTACGATAAAAGGTTTTTGAAGTTTAATACTTTCAATTTCAGACTGGTCGAGATTGTGAATAATGTAGTTTTTATCTCCAAGCTGTTTTTTAATATAATCAAAAAGCAGTCTGTTTACAGAATTTACTTCCATATAAACATTTATGGTTTTTTGTTTTTTAAGTCCGTCCAAACTCAAATTCGAAAAAGCCATATCCGCTCCATCTGACTTGTCAAAAAGTGCAATAGGAACTAAGTTTTTATCATTCGCTTCATCATATTCAACCTGTGTTGCGGCAAAAGCATCAACAAGCCCGTCTTTATAAAGACTTAAACTTTCACTCAAAGAAACGGTCCGAATGAGTTTAAATCCATTGGCTTTAAGACATTCGGTAGCATCCGCATAAAAAAGAGGAGCGTATCCTATCCATTTGTTTGCGGAGATTTTAATTATCTGTTTTTTTTCACATCCTAAAAAAAACAAAGCAATTATCAAAAAAAGAATCTTTTTCATCTCAAACCTTTATTAATAACAATAGCAACAAAAAAACAGCACTTGTAACAAGCACTAAAAAAGAGACCTTTTGAGGATAAAGATTAAAAAGCGCCGCCAAATTTACATTTGAAATGGCAAGCGGTGTTGCTATTTCAAGCAAAATCGGCCAAAAAAGTTTTTCGTTTACCCCTAACATTGTTAATAAAACATACCCTATAAAAACAAATACAATAAATTTATTTATCAATGTAATAAAAACAAGTGCTTTATCATCCGCTTTTATTTTTATCTCCGCAATATAAACCCCAAAAATCATAAGCTGGGTTACAATTGAAGCAAAAGCTCCCATTTGAAGTATTTTCATAATATCGGCATTAAAATGAATATCTTTAAGATTCAAAACAAGTGCCAAAATCCCAAACCACATAACGGGAATTTTCACTATTTTTTTAAAAGCCTCTTTAAAAGTGTATTCTCCTTTGGCAAAGAAAAAAATCCCAAAAGAATAGATAAAAAAGATATTTGCAAGATTGATTAAAGTAGCAACCATCGCCCCGAAATCACCCCAGAAAAAATAGCTTATCGGAATTCCGAGATTCCCTGTGTTTCCTATTAAAGGAGTGAGTGTTGCAATAATTCTGTCTTTTTTATCTTTAAGCATTAAAGAAATCAAGTATGTAAATATCAAAGCCGTAAAAACAGCTCCAAGATAATAAACAGGTGCCAAAATCAAATCTTTGTTTATCGGCATAAGCATAATACCCCAAAGGGTAAGGAAAGGTTGAAGATAATAAGTTGAGAGAATTACAAGGGTTTTACCATCAATTTTAAACTGTTTTTTTGCTAAAAAACCTAAAACGATAAAAACATATATTCCTATTACGCCAAGCATTAATTTTTAATAAACTCGATTATTTCTTCTTTAATTTTCTCTTTTGGAATAATATTTTCGTTTGTTATTTCTTTATTGAATAATTCAAGTATCATTTCAGGCGCTTTTTCTTTTAAATGCGCTTCAATATAAGCAATAGCGTCTTTATCGGAAATTGCACTTCTCTCTTCAAGTTCGGCAATTTCCCTGTTTACATCTTCACCTGTGAGAGCATAATAAATGCTCGGCGCAAATTTTGTCCACTCAGCTGTTGAATAAACTATTACTTTATTATCTCCAAGTTTTCCCTTTTCTTTTAAATATTCATATGCTTTTACAGCCGTTGCCGTGTGAGGGTCTAAAAGATAAAATTCATTTTTTGCATATCTTCTTATAATCTCTTCACTTTCCCCATCAGTTGCAAAATCCGCAATAAAGTCTTCTTTAATTTTTTCAAGCTCTTCTTTTGTAAGCTCAAAATATCCTTCTTTTTCAAGTGAGCTCATAAGCTCTTTTGTTCTCTCTTCGCCGAATTTATCGAAAATCATTCTCTCAACATTGCTTGATTTTAGTATATCCATAGCAGGCGAAATTGTTTTTATAAGTCTTTTATCTCTTAAATCGTATCTTCCGTAAGTTATAAGTTCATAAAGGACATTGTTTTTGTTTGAAGCAATTACAATTTTATCAATAGGAAGTCCCATTTTTTTAGCATAATAAGCCCCAAGCGCATTACCGAAATTTCCGCTTGGGATTACAACATCTATTTTTTCGCCCATTTCAATTTCATAATCACTAAGCAATCTTATATAACTCCAAAAATGATAAACAATCTGAAAAATAATTCTTCCGAAATTTACTGAATTTGCAGCTGAGAGCTTAATGTCGTTTTCTTGAAGCGTTTTTTTAAATTCTTCATCTTTTAGAAGGTTTTTAAGAGCACTTTGCGCATCGTCAAAATCTCCTAAAATTCCAAGAACTTTTTCATTTTTCGCATCAGTCGTAATCATTTGAAGTTTTTGAACTTCACTTGTCCCTTCATGAGGATAGATACATACGACTTTGATATTTTCTCTGTTTTCAAAAGTTTTAAGTGTGGCAGGTCCAGTATCTCCCGATGTAGCCGCCAAAATAAGATAATTTTCCCCTCTTTGCTGAGCAAGTTTTGAAAGAATCACTCCAAAAGGTTGAAGCGCCATATCTTTAAAAGCCCTTGTAGGACCGTGCCAAAGTTCCGCCACATAGAAATTTTTAAGTCTGACCAAAGGAACAACATCTTCATGATCGAAATTTCTAAGGTAAGTATAAAGAGATTTTTCAATCAAATCATCATCCAAATCGACTTTGAATTTTCTTAAAATACTTCTTGCAATATGTCTGTATGTTTTAGTATTCATATCATCAAAAAATTTAAGAAGATACCTTTCATCAATTTTAGGAAGCTTCTCAGGTACATAAAGCCCGCCATTTGGTGCCGCTGGATTTAAAATAACTTCACTAAAACTCTTTTTTTCATCAGTCCCGCGAGTTCCGATAAATTTCATCTTATGCCTTTTTTAATGTAATTATACAATAACAAAAACACTCAAACGAGAATTACTAAGACAAAGTTTAAAATATGATATAATTGTATAGTTAAAATATACATAAAGGTGTATATATGTTAAATGTAATTGATATAAGAAACAAAGGCATCAAAGCTATTAATGAAGAAATCAAAAATAAAGGTATTGCAACTTTAAGTTACAGGGGCAAACCAAAATATGTAATTTTAGACATTGAAGAATATGAAAAAATCAGAGAAGCCGAATTAATTTTAGCATACCAAAAAGCAAAAGAAGAAATTAAAAACCAACAGGTGGAAATAGTAAAGAGTGAAAACGACTTAAAAAATCACATCAACGAATTAAAAAACGATGTATAAACTAATTTTTCCTGAGAGCTATAAAAAAGCTGAGAAAAAATTTTTTAAAAAACATTCGGATTTAATAGACAGATATGAAAAAATATTAAAACTTTTACAAATAAACCCTTTTCATCCTTCTTTAAGACTTCATAAATTAAATCCTCCTCTTGATAAATTTTACAGCATAAGCCTTAATATGAAATACAGGGTTATTATCGATTTTGTAATAAAAAACGATGAAATTATTTTTTTAAAAATAGACATTCACGATAAAGCATATAAATAATTTCTTTGGTTATAATTTCACAAAAAAGGATAACCTTGACAATCTTTCACACTCACAGTGATTATTCACTACTGCACTCATCCCTTAAAATCAAAGACCTTGTAAACGCCGCAAAAGAGAGAGGATTTAATAGTATCGGTATTAGCGAACTTGACAATATGTTCAGTGCGATAGAATTTTATGAAACATGCCGCAAAAACGATATAAAACCTGTTATCGGCTCTGATGTTTTGGTAAAAAGGGGTGATGATTTAAGCAGACTTGTATTAATCGCTGCCGATAAAAAAGGATATGATAATTTAATGTATTTAAGTTCAATATCGTATCTTTATCATATGAAAGGCTCTCAGGCGATAATACCTTATGAAGAGATTGTCAAAAATCAAGAAGGAATTGCCGTAATAATCCCTATGCTTGAGAGTGAAATAGGAAAAAGACTAAATATTTTAGATGAAAAAAATGCTTTATTTATTGATGAAGAAAAGGCGTTTGAAATTGCCGATATTTACAAAAATGACTTTAAAAATTTATATTTAGAACTTAGACGCGACAGCTTTGAAGAAGATTTTCTGATAGAAAAATTTTATAATTTTGCAAAAAAAAGCGGTATAAATCCGATAGCCTCTGGAAATATTTTTTATCTTAACAAAACTGATTTTTATTATAAAGACGCGCTTGAATGTATTGAGAGTAACAAACAATACGATGATGTCCACAGAGAAATAAAACTCGGAGAATTTTATCTAAAAACAAAAGAAGAGTATCTAAAATCTTTCGCAAATTTCCCTGAGACAATTGAAAACAATGAAAATCTTTTTGAGAATATAAATCTTGAAATTCCGCTTGGAAATCCTACTCCTCCGACTTTTAAGTTTACAAAAGAGTATGCAAAACAAGAAGGTCTTAATATCACAAGCGATGTTGAATATTTTGAATACAAATGCCGTGAAGGTCTTAAAAAAAGGCTTCAAAAAATTCCTCTTGAAAAACACGAAGAGTACAAAAAAAGACTTGAATACGAAATGAATATCATTAAACAGATGAAATTCCCTGGATATATGCTCATAGTATGGGATTTTATCAACTATGCAAAAGACCCAAGCCGCCACCTGCGCCCAACCGGTCACAAAATCCCGGTAGGTCCCGGAAGGGGAAGTGCGGCGGGAAGTTTGGTTGCCTACTCTCTTGAAATCACCAACATAGACCCTTTAAGATACGGACTTTTATTTGAGAGGTTTTTGAATCCCGAGAGGGTAAGTATGCCCGATATCGACGTTGATTTTTGTCAGGAAAGAAGAGATGAGGTAATAGAATATGTCCAGAAAAAATACGGTCATGAAAATGTCGCGCAGGTTGTGACGTTTGGTTCTTTGCTTGCAAAAGGTGTTCTTAGAGACGTTGCAAGAATATTCGGAATTGATTATTCAAACGCCGATAAATTCGTAAAACTAATCCCTGACCAGCTTGGTATAACGCTTAAAAAAGCAAAAGAGCTTGAAAGCAAAATAGTAGAAATAATCAAAGAAGAGCCGGTTTATGAGAGACTGTATTCATACGGAGAAGCCCTTGAAGGACTTAAAAGAAATACAGGTAAACACGCCGCGGGAGTAGTGATAAGCGATGAACCTTTGTGGAAAAAATCCCCTCTTTACAAACAGGACGAACACGACGCTTTTCATACAACGCAATATTCTCTTAACTATTTAGAACCGGTGGATTTGATTAAATTCGACTTTTTAGGACTTAAAACGCTTACGGTAATTGACAGGGCGGTTAAAAACATCAAAGCAAACAAAAACGAAGATGTAAATATTGACGATTTGACACTTGACGACGCAGAAGTTTTTAAACTTATCCAAAGCGGTAAAACTTTGGGATTATTCCAAATAGAATCGGAAGGTATGCAGGATTTGGCTAAAAGGTTAAAGCCTACAAACTTTGAAGACGTCATCGCTATGCTGGCTCTTTATCGTCCCGGCCCTATGGATGCGGGGATGCTTGATGATTACATCGAAAGAAAACACGGAAGAAAGCCGATAAGCTATTTTTATGATGAATTCGAAGAAGTTTTAAAACCGATACTTGAACCAACATACGGAGTTATTGTTTATCAAGAACAGGTTATGCAAATAGTTCAGGCAATAGGCGGATTCAGCCTCGGCGAAGCGGATATCATAAGAAGAGCTATGGGTAAGAAAAAAGCCGATTTGATGGCAAAATATGCCGAAGAATTTGCAAAAGGCGCCGAAAAACAGGGCTTTTCATATGATAATGCAAAAGCGCTTTTTAACCTGATTGAAAAATTCGCCGGTTACGGATTTAACAAATCCCACTCCGCCGCTTATGCAATGATTACCTACCAGACGGCATGGCTGAAAAGATATTATCCTACCGAATTTTTCTCATCCCTTCTTACATACGAGGCGGATAATACTGACAAAATTGCAAAATATATTGAAGAAGCCAAAGTTTTAGGCATAGAAGTGCTTCCTCCCGACGTTCAAAAATCAAATGCCGAATTCACACCTATTGAAGATAAAATTTTATTCGGACTAAGCGCCATTAAAGGCGTCGGAAGCAAAGCTATTGAGAGTATTATCCAAAACAGACCTTTTAAAGACATAGAGGATTTTATTCTAAAAGTCGACACCTCAAAAGTAAACAAAAAAGTACTCGAACAGCTCATAAAATCAGGAGCGATGGATTCGTTTGGATACAGCAGAAAAACGCTTTTGCAAAATCTTGAAAATATGCTTGAATTTAAAAAAAGAATTGAAGATAGAAAAAACGCCATAAATCACGAAACTTCTCTTTTTGCCGGTATGATTGAAGAAGAAGGCGATGATGAAAAACTTGAAATAAGAATAACGGACGAGTTTGATACAAAAACACTTCTTGATTATGAGTATGAAACATTAGGATTTTATGTATCCGCGCATCCGCTGGACCCGTATAAGAAAAAAATAAACGAGCTGAATTATAATCTATCAAGCGATATAGAAGAAATTTTAAACCAAGAAGCACTTTTTGTGGGTAAGATAGAAAGTATTAAAGTCAGAATATCAAAAAAAGGCAATAAATTCGCAATTGTCACACTTATGGATTTTCACGGAAAAGTGGATTTAATGGTATTTCAAAGAGACCTTGAAAAACTACAAGAGTTAAATACCGACGAACCTCTTGCTTTTAAGGCAAAAGTGGAAAAAGTTGGAGAGTTTTTAAGAATAACAACCAGAAAAATTATGACCCTTGAAGAAGCAAAAGGAGAAAGCGCCGCCGTTAAAGACGAGATTGTTATGATTGAAAGGGAAATAGGAGAAAATTTTGAAGAGGATTTGATGAATATTTATCAAGAAATTGTCAAAAATCCTGGACACAAAAGAGCTGTTTTATTAATAAAAACGCCTTTTGGTTTTTCACTTAAAATAGACACAAACCTAAGATGCAGTCTGTAAACCCACTCAAAATTTAACACCCAAAACTTATCTCCTTCCTATTTTCTACTCTCTTCTACCTATTTTTACTTAAAATTTTACATTCATAACTCGACACACAACACTCACAAGTTAAAACTAAGCAATATACACTCGAAATTTCCCACCCCTCCTACTTCCTGGTTTCTCTTCTCCCATATACCCATCTTCTCATCTTCCTACTCTCTACTTCCTTTTTCCTATTCTCTACTTCTTTCTCCCTCATCCACCCATCTACTCATCCTCTCATCCACCCATTTACCCTTCTACCCATCAACTCACTTAACAAGTTCTGTTATTTTTTCTTTAAAATTACATAAAAACTCAGGAAATTCCGCATCAACTTTGCTTAAATCAAGATATTCCCTGAAAAATGTATCAACATCTATACCGCTTTGCATTCCTAACGAATAACCTTTAAACATCTCTTTAAGTTTAGGAGAATCCACTAATTCAACAAGACTTTCGGCAAGAGCAACAGCGTCATCTATCATTCCTTCTTTCCAAAATCCTATAAGATTATCAGTAAGAGCAATAAGCGCAAATCTTTCTTCATCGTTTTTTAAATTAAACTTCTCATTATTTGCAAGTTTTTGCTGATAATATATAAATGCTTCATTATATGCTTTTTCAAATTCTTCTTCGGCTTTTTGAATATCGTTTTTTGTTAATGCGTTTCTAAATTCTATATAGTGATTTTTAACACCCATTAAAATCCTTTTTTTTAAGATTATATCAAAAAATCAAAAATCCTTCTCCTACTTCTTTCTCTCTACTACCTCATCCACCCATCCACCCATTCACCCATCCACTCATCAACTCATCCACTTTTCTCAAACATTTGCTTTTTTTATTTTTTACAGCTATAATGTCAATGCAAATTTATTTTTTAGGATTACACATGAAAACACTTTACGTAGGAAACATAAACTACAACGCTACTGCAGAAGACTTAAAACCACTATTCGCTGAATATGGAGAAGTAATCTCAGTAAAAATTATTAATGACAGAGAAACTGGAAGAAGCAAAGGTTTTGGATTTGTTGAAATGGAAAGCGGTGCTGATACTGCTATCGAAGAGCTTGACGGAAAAGATTTCCAAGGAAGAAGACTCAGAGTAAACGAAGCAAGACCAAGAGCTCCAAGAACAGAAGTTTAATCTTCTGTTTTAATAACTTCATTATATACACTTCAATTTTTCATTATTTTAACCAATTTATTCTAAAATACACTATAATAATTTTTTTACAACCTTAAATAAACCTTAATTTAAGATTATTTTAAGATTAAAAAAGTAAAATTTCAAACTTAAAAATTATAGGCTAAAAACCTAAAAAAGGATTATAAATGAAAAAAGGTATCCATCCTGAATATGTAGAATGTACTGTAACTTGTACTTGTGGACATACATTCAAAGTATTATCTACAAAACCAACTCTTAGAATTGAAGTATGTGATCAATGCCATCCGTTCTATACAGGTAAAGAAAGAAACATCGAAAAAGGCGGAAAAGTAGATAAATTTAAGAAAAAATACGGTCTTGCTTAATTGGTTACATTTACTCCAACTCCCATTGGTAATTTAAAAGACATTTCCCAAAGGGCTCTTGAAGCCCTAAATGATGCTGAAATAATTTTTTGCGAAGATACGCGTGTTACCAAAAAACTTCTCAATTTATACAATATTTCCCTTAATAAAACTTTTATATCCATGCATTCACACAATGAAGACAAAATCATATCCTCATTAAACAAAGACGAACTCATAAACAAAAACTGTGTATATGTAAGTGATGCTGGAATGCCTGGTATTAGCGATCCCGGAAGCAAACTCGTAAAATTTTGCCAACAAAAAAACATTCCGTACACGGTTATACCCGGTGCAAACGCCGCGCTTACGGCATTTGTAGCAAGCGGATTTGAAGGGGAATTTTGTTTTTTCGGGTTTTTACCGCATAAAGGCAAAGAAAGAGAAGAAAAACTTTTAAATATTTTAGAAAATGACAAAATTTCCATACTTTACGAATCCCCGCACAGAATAGAAAAATTCATAAGCGAACTTAAAAAATTCGCACCTGAGAGAATGATATTTTTAGCAAAAGAGCTTACCAAAATCCACGAAACATTTATAAAAGCAAAGGCAAAAGATATTGATTTGCAAAACATAAAAGGCGAATGGGTTGTTGTAATAGATAAAGGAGAGAAAAATAAAAAACTTGAATTAAGTTATGAAGATATTTTAAATTTAAATCTTCCTTTAAAAGAAAAAAGCAAACTTCTATCAAAAATCTGTGACAAATCCCCAAAAGAAATCTATAATCAACTGTTAAATTCATAAAGTTTTGATAAAATATCAGTATGATAATATATGGAAAAAGAGTAGTAGAATATATAATTCAAAAACACCCTGAAATTGTTAAAGAAATTTTAATTGCAAAAAAACTGAATAAAAACGAACTTAAAAAATTACGTAATTTTAAAATCAATTTTATCGACAACAAATTAGCACAGAAAATCAGCCGTAACGGGAATCATCAAGGTTTTTTTGCAAAAATAGAATTTTCCCCTCAAAAGTGGGATATTCAAGGAGATAAAATCCTTGTTCTTGATAATATAACCGATATGGGAAATTTAGGTGCAATAACAAGAAGCGCTTATGCTCTTGGAATCGATTTGCTTATAATAACCGGTATAAAAGAACTGAAATGGGAGCGGCTTATACGAACAAGTGCAGGTGCGGCTATCGATATGAAAATAATAAATTTTCACAATATACTTGAACTTATAAATATTTTAAAAACAAAAGGATATTTTTTACTCGGTGCGGATTTGGGAGGCGTTTGCAAACCTTCACAAAAAGAAAAAATAGCCCTTGTTATGGGAAATGAAGGAGAAGGATTGAATAAAAAAGTTAAAGAAAAACTAAATGAAATATTAACCATCGAAATGAAAAGAGAATTCGATTCACTTAATGTTTCCGTAGCGGCAGGAATTTTGATAGATAGGATTGTAAATGAATGCTGAAAAATTTTTTGAAAAATATTCAATTGAAGAGATTAGTGAAAAAACGAAAATTTCTCCGATATCGTTGAGATTTATTAGAAATAAAGAATTCGATAAAATACCAAAAGCCAAATTTTTCGGTTTTATAAATATAATCGAAAAAGAATATGATGTAGATTTAAGCGATTTAAAAGAAGAATACAATCAACTTACTCCTAAAAAAGAAGAAGAAACGCCAGAAATCGTAGTAGAAAAACAAGATAAAAGAAATTATTTTATTTTTATATTGGCTTTTTTACTTTTAATAATAGGCGGTTTTGTTCTTTATACAACGCTAAATAAACATCATATTTCAGATGAAGAAACCAATACATCAGTTTTGATTAAAATACCTTCAAAAACAAAAGAGCAAAATAATTCGAAAATGACAAATATTTCATACGAAAATAATATTTCATTAGAAAACAACAATTCAGACAACAACATTACATTTGAAAAAAATTCATCAAAAGACTCCAATAATTCAAATAAAATCGTAGCACCTGAAAATAAAAAAACCGTTATTAAACCTAAAACAGTGCCTGTTGTTCAAAAATATAATTTATTATCAAATTCAAAAAAAACAAACCAAACCGTTACCAAACAAAAAAAATATGAAGTAGATATATTACCTAAAAAACTTGTATGGTTTAAAGTTATAAACATAGATACAAACAAAACCACACAATTTCTTACATCAAAAGAAAAAATACTTCCAAAAGGAAATTATTATATAAAATTCGGTCATGGAGAAATCACTATAAACTATGACAATCAAACTATTAATCCCAACACAAAAAAAATTGTAAGAATTTTATTTAAAGACGGAAATTACACTTTTATGAAAAAACCCAATAGGTTTGAGAAATGAAAAAATATTTATTGATATTTGTAAGTACGGTTATTTTATTTGCCGACGCATATAAATATGCTGAAAATATTTTAGGAGTAAAAACATATTTCAAATATAAAAATGTTATAAAATCCACTCTTAACAAAAACAGCTCATTAAAAAATACATTGATATTTCTAAAAAACAACGGATTAATTAACCTCTATTTTAAAAAAATAAAAACTATTCATCCGACTTTTGTTTTCATAAACAACAATCCTGTTTTTAATACAAAAAATTTATACGATATTTTAAAAAAAATGGGATATTATAATTTCTATCCGGTAAATATACATAAAGACACAAACTATACTATTACAATGGAAATGAAATCTCAAAATCATATTGACCCTCTTGATTTATTAAATGCATTTGAAAAAAGAGGTTGTAAACTTATAAATATCAAAAAAAACAATGATTTTAAATATATTATAAACTGTTTAAACGAAAAACTTTCCAATACTGTCAAATTAAAAAAAAATACACAGGCTTTACATAACATAAAAGGGATTTACTGGATTGAGACAAAAGATTTTGATAAAATCAAAATTTCAACATCAAAATACGATTTTTGGCATCCGTATGTGGTATTTTATGATACAAACTTAAATATCATTAATATAATTTCAACATCGGATTTAATAAGAACAAAAATATTAAATATACCTCAAAAATGCAAATACATAAAAATAACTGATTCATTCACAAAAGAAAACATTAAAAGAGGTATTTTTATAAAAGGACTGAAATGAACCATTTTGAAAGAATAGAAAGACTTCCTAATTATATTTTTGCTGTAATAAATGACCTTAAACTTCAAGCAAGACGAGCCGGAGAAGATATTATAGACTTTTCTATGGGAAATCCTGACGGTCCAACACCAAAACCAATTGTTGATAAACTGATAGAAGCCGCACAAAAACCTAAAAACCACAGATACTCTGTAAGCAAAGGTATATATAAACTAAGAGAGGCAATCTGTAACTGGTATGCAAGAAGATATGACGTATCACTAAATCCCGAAACGGAAGCCGTTGTTACAATGGGAAGCAAAGAAGGGTATGTTCATTTAACACAGGCTATTACAAATGTAGGAGATGTGGCAATTGTCCCGGATCCAACTTATCCTATTCATTCATACGCTTTTATGCTTGCAGGTGCAAGTGTAAGAAAAGTAAAACTTACATATAATGAAAAATACGAACTAAAAGAAGATGAATTTTTTGCCCAGCTTAAACAGGCAATGATAGAAGCTGTGCCAAAACCTAAATTTTTAGTGCTTAACTTCCCTCACAACCCTACAACTGTTACCGTTACAAAAGAGTTTTATCAAAAAGCGGTTGATTTCGCAAAAGAAGAAGGACTTTATATCATAAGCGACATCGCTTATGCTGACATAACATTTGAAGGCTATAAAACACCGTCAATTTTTGAAGCAAAAGGGGCAAAAGAAGTAGCGGTTGAGAGTTTTACGCTGTCAAAAAGCTACAATATGGCAGGATGGAGAGTAGGATTTATGGTGGGAAATCCTGTGCTTATTGGCGCACTTCAAAAATACAAATCATGGATTGATTACGGTATGTTTACCCCTATTCAGGTAGCGGCGACAGTTGCTTTAAGAGATTATCAGTATCTTGTAAAAGACATAGTAAAAACATATGAAAAAAGAAGAGACGTTTTAATTGAAAGTTTTGCAAATGCGGGATGGGAGATTGAAAAACCAAAAGCCACAATGTTTGTATGGGCAAAAATCCCTGAGGTTGCAAGACATCTTGGAAGCCTTGAATTTTCAAAAAGACTTCTTACAGAAGCTCATATTGCAGTAAGTCCCGGAATAGGCTTTGGAGCGTATGGGGATGATTATGTAAGAATCGCCCTTATCGAAAATGAAAAAAGAATCCGCCAAGCAGCTAAAAACGTAAAAAGTTTCTTAAAAGAATTAAAGGAAAACAATGGTTAAAGTCGGTATTATCGGCCTTGGAACAGTAGGTGAGGCAGTTGTAAAAAATCTCGAAAAAAATAGAGAAATTATAAAAGCCAGAGCCGGAAAAGAGATAAAAGTAATAAAAGGTGTAATAAGAGAGCCAAATAAATACACTCATTTAAATATACCCCTAAGTACTGATTATAAAGATGTTACAAGAAATCCTGAAATTGATATTGTCGTAGAGCTTATCGGAGGAGTGGATAAAGCATTTGAGATTGTAAGCGACGCTCTTAAACACAAAAAAGCTGTGGTAACTGCTAATAAAGCTCTACTTGCTTATCACAGATTCGAACTTCAAAAATTAGCCTCTACGCCTTTTGAATATGAAGCAAGCGTTGCCGGCGGAATTCCTGTAATTAAAGCGCTTAGAGATGGTCTTAGTGCAAATCATATACTTGAAATAAAAGGTATTATCAACGGTACATGCAACTACATACTCAGTGAAATGAAAAAAGGAAGGGATTATAAAGAAGTTTTAAAAGAAGCTCAGGAAAAAGGATACGCGGAAGCCGACCCAACTTTTGATGTAGGAGGGTTTGATGCGGCACATAAACTCCTTATCTTAGCAAGTATTGCTTATAATATTGACGCAAAACCGGAAGATATTCTTATAGAAGGAATTGAAAACATAAACCTTACGGATATAGAATTTGCAAAAGAATTCGGATATGAAATCAAACTGCTTGGTATTGCAAAAAAAAGAGACAGTGAAATTGAGCTGAGAGTACATCCTACCCTTATAAAGCAACAAGAAATGATAAGCAAAGTCGAAGGCGTGATGAATGCTGTAAGTGTTATAGGCGATGTTGTGGGTGAGACTATGTATTACGGTCCGGGTGCCGGAGGAGACGCAACGGCAAGTGCAGTAATAAGCGATATAGTAGAAATTGCCAGAGGCAATTCAAATCCGATGCTTGGATTTAAAATCCCTCTTGAAATAGAAAAATGCACACTTATAAAACCTGATAATATCGTTTCTAAATATTATCTAAGAATTGCGGTAAAAGACGAACTTGGAGTCCTTGAAAAAATAGCTCATATCCTTGCACAAAACAATATTTCAATTGAAAGCTTTTTACAAAAGCCAAGAGACGGATATGTAAAACTGCTTTTTTCTACTCATAAAGCAGTCGAAAAAGATATAAAAAAGGCTATTAAAACAATTGAAAAGCTTAATTTCGTAATCAAACCGATAAATTATATAAGAATTGAGGAATAATGAGAATTGATATAATTGGAGAATTAATAAAAAATATAGGATTAGGAATCTTCGTTTATAGCTTATATTCATTAACTACATCTAATCTGTCTATTTACAATTTTTTAGATTTAATTTTTTCTTTAATCGCTATGATTAGCGGTATAATTTTAGAAAGGAGAAATAGATGAATATTGAATTAATAATAACTTTGTTAGCTGGAATTGTTGCTATAATAGGTGTTTTATTAGTTTTAAAAACCAATAAGAAACATCACATTTGATTAATAAACTAAAAAAAATCTCTCTTTTTTTTAATATCGAAGATAAGCTGTTAAGTGAAATTTCATCTTTTTGTAAAATAAAAAAATATCAAAAAGATGAAATAATCTTTTATGAAGGTGAAAAAGAAAAATATTTTTATGCAGTTGTATATGGCAATGTCCTTATGTATGATACAGACCTAAAAGGTGAAATAATTCCCAAAAACCAAATAACCTGCGGTGATGTATTCGGACTTATAGCCCGGATTCAAAACAGGCCTTTTTGCCTTAATGCAAGAAGTGAGAGTGAATGTGAGATAATCCAAATAAACTTTGAAAAATTTAAAAAATATATTTCAAACCCTCCTTTTAGTGACAGAATAATTAAAATGCTAAGTAATAATATTGTCCAGGAGATAGAATTTAATAAGCTCCAAAAATATGACGCCACTAAAAGAGTTATATATACACTCCTTAATTTTCCACAAAAATTTGTAAAAAAGAAAAAATATATGCTTGCAAAAGAGCTCAATATGACACCTGAAACACTCAGTAGAATATTAAGTAAGCTTAAAAATGAGGAAATTATATGTTATTGTGAAAAGTCAATAAAAGTATTAGACAAAGAAAAACTCCAAAAATATATAAACGAATAATATTTCATATTTATTTTTTAATTGAAGTTTAATATAACTTAGGAGATTTATTTTTATACAGTGTCAGTCACTTTTTAAATAAATAAAAAGGGCAAAAGCCCAAAAAAGGCTAACTTAGAAAGTATATTTAGCTTCGAATCTGAATTCGTTGTTATCGTTGTAATCTGCGTTATCATCCCAATCAGCAATATCATAATAAGCACTGAATGAAAGTTTTTTATTCATTTTATAGCTTCCACCGATTGTGTACTCTGCTAAATCATTGTTTGAATTTCCTGATTTGCTACCAGCATTTTGATATTGCGCAGCAAGATATACGCATGTTTTAGGGTCAACTTTGTATCCAAATTTTCCATAGATTGAGCTTGTTTCAGTTTTATTTGCAATGTTATAGTTGTTAGCTGTCGGAATTACTGCACCAATTGGAGCATCAGCTGCGAACACTGTAACACCTCTATGTTTATCAGAATATGCATAACCAAGTTTTGCTGAAATTTCACCAATATTAGTAGTTAACGCTACATTGAAGTAGTTTTTAGGGTCTTTACTTAAATTGTTTGCACTTGCAAAATCATTATTTAAATCACCTAACACATAATCAAAGTGGATACCAACTTTATATTCAATTGGTAAATAAGCGTCTAAACTAAGAGCTACAAGTGAATCCACTACATTGTTAACATTAAAATACCAAAGTTGTCCATCTACTAAATCAGTATTGAAAATACCAGCAACACCTGCAATATTATGAGCAATAACAGCTGGTAAACCAACAGAAGTAGCTTCGCTTCCACCTTGTTTAAGAGCGTCGATAAAAAATGCACCTGCTGTAAAATTGTCGTTTATTTTATAAGTTGCAATTGCACCTGCTCCGTGTCCAGGAGTTACAGGATCAGCACTTGTTACAGGAGTTGCTACTGGGATTTTACCTAAAATAGCATTAAATCCGTCTTTGCTGTATGCCATAAATAATAAGTTATTTGCAATAGTGTCATCTACATTTGAAGTAGGACCGTTTGATGCAATATTATCATCATGAACTGATACATTTGTTTGAACTGAATTTCTTACAACCATTTTTAAGTTTTCAGCTACCGGAACTTTGAAAATGAAAATACCGTTTGTTCTCCATCTTCTGTATCCATGTTGCCCATCCGGATCTTCATTATAGAATCTGATTCTTAACATTCCGTTTAAGTCTACATTTTTAATTGCTTCAGTTAGTGGAGTAGCGTTTGCAAAACTCATTCCACCCATCGCTACTAAAGCTGCTAAAGATAATTTTTTTAGCATTTTTTCTCCTTTTTTTAATTTTTGTCATAATATTATATCGACAAATTTTTTAAAAATCAAATAATTTGTGCTTTTTTTGTGCGAAATTACACTATTTTTCATATAATGGCATACCCATTATATTGTATCCCGCATCCACATAGTGAACCTCCGCTGTTACGCCATTTGAGAGGTCACTGAGTAAATACATTGCAGAGTTACCTACTTCTTCGATTGTTACATTTTTTCTAAGAGGAGAATTTTTTTCGTTATATTTAAGTATTTCACTAAAATCCCCTATTCCACTTGCCGCCAATGTTTTAATAGGTCCAGCACTAAGTGCGTTGATTCTTATTTTTCTCTCACCAAGGTCAACCGCCAGATACCTTACACTTGCTTCCAAAGCCGCTTTTGCCACACCCATTACATTATAATGAGGCACATATCTTTGAGACCCGAGGTATGTAAGAGTTAAGATACTCGCCCCGTCATTCATTACAGGTTCAAGCGTCCTTACCAAATCAATAAGCGAATAAACGCTAATTTCCATTGCTATATTAAAAGCCTCTTTGCTTGTGTCTATAAATTTCCCATCAAGCGCTTCTCTTGGCGCAAACGCCACGGAATGTACTAAAAAATCTATTTTCCCGTAATCTTTTTCAATCGATTCTTTTAACGCATTTAGCTCTTCTGGTTTACTTACATCAAGAGGATATATGTTTTTTACATCAAGTTCGTTTGCTACTTTTTCAACCCTTGTTTTTAATTTATCGTTTTGATAGGTAAGTATAATTTCTGCACCCTGATCTTTACACGCTTTTGCAATACCGTATGCGATTGAACGGTTGTTTGCCACACCTACGATTAGTCCTTTTTTACCTTGCATAATCATTATATCTCCTTTGCAATTTCAATCATTTTTTTAAAAACCTCAACATCCAAACTCGCACTTCCAACAAGCACTCCGTCGACATTTTCGATGTTTAAAATTTCTTCGATATTGTTTAATTTTACACTTCCTCCGTAAAGAATCGGTCTTTTTGTGAATTTTCTAATTTCCCTGTGAGTATCTCTTATCTCTTCCACAGAAGCACTAACCCCAGTGCCTATCGCCCATACCGGCTCATAAGCGATTATAAGATTTTCGTATTCCCTGTCGATTCCTTCAAGCTGGGCTTTTAAATATTCAACCACCGATTCAAGACCTTTTTTTCTTATTTCAAGAGGCTCGCCTATACAATAAAAAATCTCAAAATTCTGCTCTTTGTAAAAATTAAATTTTTTAGCGATAAACTCCTGAGATTCATTTAAAATATGTCTTCTTTCACTGTGTCCTATCAATACTCTTTTTATATTAAATTCATTTAGCTGTTCAAGTCCTATCTCTCCTGTATATGCTCCGTTTATTGCCGGATATGCATTTTGCGCTCCTACCACTTTATCTTCAAAAAGCGCGGTTGCAGGAGGAAAAACAGCAACTTTTACACCGTTAAATTTTATTTTTTTAAGTTCTTCAAGATACTTTTTTGTTTCGCTTCTTGTTTTATGCATCTTAAAGTTAGCCGCTATTATTCGCATACTACATCCCCTCTTATTTCAAGTACTTCTATGCCAGGTAGTTTTTTGCCTTCAAGAAGTTCAAGACTTGCTCCACCTCCTGTTGATATAAATGTCATCTCTTCCGCATCTCCGGCTCTACTTACCGCATCTGCCGTATCTCCGCCTCCTACAACTTTAATTCCATGAGTTCTTGCTATTTCGTGAGATATTTTGAAAGTACCTCTGCTGAATTTATCCATTTCATATACACCCATAGGACCGTTCCAAAGTATAGTCTGAGCATCCCACAAAACTTCTCCAAAAAGCCTTACACTCGCAGGTCCTATATCAAGTCCCATCCATCCGTCAGGAATTTCTTGATATGTTACATATTTAACTACCGAATCTTCACTGAATTTATCAGCTACCACAATATCAACAGGCAGATAAAACTTAACTCCAAGTTCTTTTGCTTTTTGCATAATACTTTTTGCTTCTTCAATCAAATCTTCTTCAACCAAAGAATTCCCCACATTATAACCAAGGGCTTTTAGAAATGTAAAAGCCATTCCTCCGCCTATAATCATCTTATCTACTTTTGGTAAAAGATTAATAAGAGCTTGAAGTTTTCCGCTGACTTTACTTCCCCCTACAACAGCAACAAAAGGTCTTACAGGATTTTTAAGAAGTTTATAAAAGAAATTAATTTCTTTCAAAAGCAAAAATCCCGCCGCTTTGTGACATTCGTCATAAAGTTTTGCGATAGCATGGACGCTTGCATGAGCTCTGTGGCTTACGCCAAAAGCGTCATTTATATAATATTCTCCGTATTCGCTGAGCTCTTTTGCAAAAGTTTCGTCGTCTTTTGTTTCTCTCGGGTCAAACCTTAGATTTTCAAGAAGCAGAATTTCTCCTTCTTTTAAATTAGATGCTTTATTTTTTGCATCTTCACCCACTACATCATTAGCCAAAATAATTTCTTGATTTAATAAATGAGATAATCTTTTTACAACAGGTTTTAGCGAAAATTTTTCGTTAAACTCTCCTTTTGGTCTGCCAAGGTGAGAGCCGATTACAATTTTACAGTCATTATCAAGTAAAAATTTAATAGTAGGAAGAGCCATTCTTATTCTTCTATCATCCGTTATATTACCAAACTCATCTAAAGGCACGTTAAAATCGCATCTCAAAAAAATTTTGCTACCTTTTTTTATATTTATATCCTTAGGTGAATTTATTTTCATTTCTCTCCTTTTTTTAAAATTATAACATATAAGTGTCTAAGTATTTAAAAGCATAGGCATACTTAATTAATATGAAAAACCTTAGTACCACTCATAACTTAACACTCAAAACTACCCGACTCTCTCTTTCCTCATACACCCATTCACCCATTTACCCATTCACCCATTCACCCATTTACCCCATCAACTCATCCACTCATCTACCCATAATCCACTTAGCCATATCAAGAAGTCTATTTGAATATCCCCATTCATTGTCATACCAAGTAAATATTTTTGCCATATTTGAATTAGTCTGAGTCAAATCTAGTGCAACTATACTGCTCTCGCTTCTTCCATTAATATCAGAGCTTACAAGATAATTCTCATCAACTCCCAAAATACCTTTTAATTCATTTTTTGAATACTCTTTTATCAGCTCATTTATTTCATTTGGCAAAACTTCTTTTTTCAAATCCACCACAATATCAATCAAAGAAACATTATTTACAGGTACTCTCACACTTCTACCATCAAACCTTCCTTTCATATTAGGTAAAACTTTATAAATCGCCTTTGCCGCGCCTGTAAAGGTTGGGATTATATTGCTCGCAGCCGCGCGTGAACGTCTGATATCGCGGTAATTAGGAGCATCAAGGAGCTTTTGGTCCATTGTGTAAGAATGAATAGTGGTAATAAACCCTTTATCCACTCCAAAATGCTTATCCAAAATCATAATAATAGGAGCCAAAGCGTTAGTGGTGCATGATGCGTTTGAAATAATTGTTTCACCTCTGTATTCTTTATGATTTACACCAAGGACATATGTGGGAGTATCGTCATTTGACGGGGCGGAAATTATTACTTTTTTAACATTTCCTTTAATATGACCTTTTGAAAGCTCACTCGTCAAAAACTTCCCGGTTGATTCAATAACCACATCGGCTTGACTAAAATCACACTCAAAAGGAGTCTCTTTTTGAGTATATTTAACCGTGTGTTTTCCTATTTTTAAATGCTCTTTATCAATTACTTCAACATCCTCAAATTCGCCTCTTATCGTATCGTTTCTGATTAAGTATGCGGCAAGGTTTATATCCATTAAATCATTTATTGCCACAAGCTCAAAATCTTCTCTTTTTAAAAGAGCCCTTGTCACATTTCGGCCTATTCGGCCAAATCCGTTAATTGCAATTTTCATCAATGCCCTTTTTAATGAAATTATAGTAAAATTCCATTATGAATATTGCAATTTTCGGCGGAAGTTTTGATCCTGTACATTTAGGACATATCGAAGTTGTCAAAAAAGCCCTTGAAGATAAAGATATCGATAAAGTAATTATTATCCCAAATTACTTAAATCCACTTAAAAATTCATTTTCGGCACCGCCCGAGCTTAGATATAAATGGCTAAAAAAAGTATTTGAGGATTTTGACAATGTGGAAGTAAGTGATTTTGAAATAAAACAAAACCGCCCTGTTTATTCGATAGAGACGATAAATCACTACAAACCGAAATATTTCATCATTGGAAGTGATAATTTAAAAACGCTTCATAAATGGAAAGACATTGATGAAATCTTAAAAAAAATTGAGTTTATTGTAGCCAAAAGGGGAGAGATTGATAATAATATTTTAAAAAAATACGGTATAAAAAAGGTTATAGACATAGATATTCCGATAAGTTCGACTGAAATTAGAAATTGCAAATTCAAATATTTACCCAAAAAAATAGAAAAAGAAATAAAGGAGTTTTATGGACAGAATTGTAAAAATTAAAGAGCTGCTTGATGAAAAAAAAGCACTCGATATTATGGATTATGACTTAAAAGATAGCGATTATTTTGTTGATTACGTGATAGTAGCCACCACAATGGCGGACAAACACGGACAGGCTTTGCTTGACCATCTCAAAAAAAATCTCAAACCTCTTGGAGAAGAGTTTTTAGGTGTAGATGAGAGTGATGAGTGGATATTAATCGACCTTGGTGATATTTTAATTCATCTGATGAGTGAAGAATACAGAGCCAAATACCAAATGGATAAATTTTTAGAGGAAATTAATAAAAAAAGAAATCAATAAACCTCTTTTCTGTGTGCAATTCTTATTATCGTAATCACTAAAATATTGTTTTCTTTATAATAAATTATCCGGTAATCTCCGGCTCTTTTTCTAAATTTGCCTTTATATTTTCCTTTTAATGCCTTATCACCAGAAAAATTCCCGTTTTGTAAATCTTTTAATTTTTTTGCTATTAAAATCTGTGCGGATTTATCTAATTTTAAAAATTCTTTCTCAGCTTCTTTTTCGAATACTACTTTATACATCAATTCCCGCTTTTTTTAATACATCCTCCATCAAAACCACACTGCTTTTGCCATTTTTTAAATTTTCAATTCTTTTATCCGCAATCATTTCATCAAGTTTGTCAAAATAATTTTCAAGTGCCTTTTCAATTAAATAAGTTTTAGTTTTATTAAGTTCGTTTGCATATTCATTCAATGTTTCAAACAACTCTTCATCGAGTCTTATACTTATTATTTTTTTCATTGCTTACTCCTTGTAATACAATTGTATTACAAAAAGGGTATCAAGTCAAATTCCATTCACTCAAAAGCTCAATTCCCTCTTCTTTTAGTAGTTTAGCCGTGAGTCCGGGTGCGTCGCATTTACATTCGCACCCGTTAATATAGGCACTCGTTTTTTTGATACCACAGCTTGGGGATTTTTCTTTTCCGATAAATAGTTTGATATTTTCTTTTTTGCAAAGATTAAGTGCTTCTTTTGCGCCTTTTAAAAAAGCATCCGTTTTATCAATACCATTTATGTCTATTATCCTATCTCCTATAAATCTCGCAGGAGGTCGGGGAGTCGGAAGTGCAACTTCTTCGGGGCAAAAAGGGATAAGCTCATATTTTTCTTTGAGTTTATTTAATATATTTTCATCAAGAGGCTTTGATTTGCCGTCATACCTGCAAGGCACTCCTAACATGCACTTACTTATCATTGCTTTCATTACATTCTCTCTTTTGCCTTTATTCCAAGAAGAGATAATCCAAGATTTAGAATTATTCCTACAACTGCCAAAATTTTAAGTCTTATATCTTCTTTTTCACTTCCTATAACTTTATTTTTGTTATAAAATTTATGAAATTCACCTGCTAAATCTATCAGATAGTTTGTGAGTCTGTGAGGCTCGCGGTTGTTAAACGCATCTTCAAGCACATAAGGCAGTTGAAGTGCAAAAAAGAGCAAATCTTTTTCATCTTCGCTTAGATTTTTAAGCTCAACCCCAAGCATATCGTCATATTTTTTATCTGCATTATCAAAAATTGAGCATATTCTTGCATGTGCGTAGTTTACATAATAGCTTGGATTGCTTGAATCTTTTTTGTTCAAATCATCCACGTCAAATTCTAGATGAGTATCTGCTTTTTTGGTTAAAAACACAAATCTTAAAGCATCTGCCCCCACATCTTTTACTACATCTCTTACCAAAATAAAATTGCCGGCTCTTTTGCTCATTTTATAAGGCTCACCACCTTTTAGAAGTTTTACCATTTGTGAAAGAAGTATTTCAAGTTTATCCGGGTCAAATCCCAAAAATTTAATCGCGGCTTTAACCCTTGCTATATATCCGTGATGGTCTGCTCCCCAGATGTTTATATATCTGTCTAAACCTCTTTTGAATTTATCCCAGTGGTATACGATATCTCCTGCAAGGTATGTTGGCATTGAGTTTTCTCTTACAACGACTCTATCTTTTTCATCTTTAAATTCACTTGATTTTAGCCATATTTTGCCGTCTTTTTCATAAAGCGCGCCATTCTTTTCAAGTATGCTTTTTACCTCATCCCAGTATTTATAAAGACTTCTCTCACTCACCCAGTTATCAAAAGGAACAACATTCAAATCATTTAAATCACTCTTTATCTCTTCAAGCATTTTATCTTTTGCCCAAAGCGACAAATCCTCTTTATCAAAAACGGCTTCTTTTTTATCATCTTTTTTTACAATTTCAAGAGGCTTTTTAAAATAATCTTCACCAAATTCTTCAATTGCCTCTCTTGCCAAATCTTTTATATATTCGCCCCTGTAATATTCATCCGGCCACTCTACATCCAGCCCCAAAATCTCTCTTGCCGCAAGATACACAGAAACCCCAAGCAAAATTATCTGACGTCCTGCATCATTTACATAATATTCGGTGGTAATTTTATATCCTATATGTCTTCCTATTCTTGCCAGAGAATCTCCGAAAATTGCACCTCTTGCATGTCCTATATGAAGAGGCCCCGTAGGATTTGCCGATACATATTCAAGCAGTATGCTTTCATTTTTTTCATCTTTTGCAAAGTTTTCTTTTTGAGTTATTACCCTGTTTGCAAATTCATCCAAAAATTTATCGCTTAGCTTAATATTTACAAATCCGCTTAAAGGCTCAACACTTTCAAATTCCTCACATTTAAGTTTTTCACAAAGATTTTTTGCAAATTCAACAGGATTTTGTCTGTTTTCTTTTGCATATTTAAATATCGGCACAGCATAATGTCCGAATTCTTTTTGTTTAGGTTTATTAATGGGAGGATTTTCTCCTAAATGTTCTTTAAAAATATCCGCAACTCTTTTTTTCATTAATTGCCTTTCCAATGATTTATAAATTTATCCAAATCGTATTTGCTTGTTTTAATTAATGATGAAATAGCAACTCCTTTTAAAAACTCTTTTGCCTCGTTAAAATCATCATTTATTAGCAAAAAATCATATTCTGGTATTTTTTTCATTTCATG
>JALVVX010000040.1:24008-27425 GCA_027038555.1 Nautiliaceae bacterium
TTCACTTTCAGCCGGGTGAAATAATTCTGGCGGATTTGATTTATCCGACTCCTCGCTCTCTTTTTCAAGTTCTTCGCCTATATCTTCTCCTATTGCCTCAGCAAGCGATTTTTCATCAATAGTTTCAAGTTCTTTATCAAGTTCTTCTAATTGACTATTTTCTTCACCTTCAACTAAATTGTTAATTTCCGGAGTTTCATTTTTATTATCTTCTTCTAAGTCTTCAAGTTCTTCGATAATAAAATCTTCATCAACATCTTCTTTTGTATCCGTTTCATCTTCGATAGCTTCTTCTTCAAGCGTATCTTCTTCTAAAAGTTCACTTTTATCATCCGGTTTTTCTTCAAGCTCGCTCTCATCAATTATAAAATCTTCCTCTTGCGAAAAAGACTCATCAATTTCGGATTCATTATTCTCTCCAACGGTTTCAATCAAATCTTCTTGTTCAGCTAAGTTGTTAATTTCCGGAGTTTCATTTTTATTATCTTCTTCCAAGTCTTCAAGTTCTTCGATAATAAAATCTTCATCAACATCTTCTTTTGTATCCGTTTCATCTTCGATAGCTTTTTCTTCAAGCGTATCTTTTTCTAAAAGTTCGCTTTCATCATCCGGTTTTTCTTCAAGCTCACTCTCATCGATTATAAAATCTTCCTCTTCTTCATTTTCAAGTGTTTCTTTTTCCAAATCTTCATCACTTACAACGAAATCTTCTTCAAGTTCATTCAAATCACTGTCGAATTCTTCATTATCCAAATCATTAAATGATTCCAAATCGAATTCATCCGGATTTTCTTGCTTATTTTCAGAAGAATTTTTCATATTATCCAAAAGTTCTATTAAATCGGTAGGCAAAAAAGGCTTTACAATAAATTCATCAAAACCGGGAATTTTTTCATCGTTTTTATTTAAAATCAAAACAAATTTGGCTTTTTCAAAAGAATTTTTTAAATTGTTAAACAAATCATCACTATAAAGTTCTTTATCTGTAAAGATAACATCATAATCTCCATCCGGAATAGATTCCAAATTTCCAATAGATATTTCATCTCCTCTTTTTTCAGCACTTAATGTAAAAAGTTTCTGGATTGTTGCATTTTCACTAATTAATAAAATTTTCATGGCTAAATCCCCGTTTTTTATTATAATTATATTAAAAAAAGAGGAATCTATGAAATATTTGACAATTTTGCTTTTTAGCATCTTTCTTTTTGCAAAAAATGTTTATTTTATGCCAATGGAAGGCAAGAAAGCTGAAAACGAAATTTTTTATACTTTTACACATGCTCATAAAACAATCAAAATCATTATATATACATTCACAAATAAAAAACTTGCCAAAGCTTTGAAAATCGCTTCAAAACATAATGTCAAAATAATAATCGTATCAGATGAAAAAGAAGCAAAATTTCATCGCAGTGTAATTCCAACTCTTGCAACTATTAAAAATATAAAAATTTACCTGCTCCATGGTAAAAAATATAAACACGAAGGTTTTGGAAAATTACATGCAAAATTTTCAATTATTGACAACAAAAATTTAATAACAGGCTCAGCCAATTATACTTACAGCGCTTTTTACAAAAATTACGAATATATAATATTTCATAAAAATCTGGATTTAATCAAGAAATTTAATGAATTTTTCGATTATTTAAAATCAAAAGCAAAGCCATACCGACTCAGCCGATAATAGAAGCTATTATATTAAAAATTTCAATTGTCTCTTTTTGAAAAACCCTCATCATAGCTCCCATGATTGCCATTAATACAAGAAAAGCTATTGCTATCTTAATAGGAAATCCTACTACCAAAAGGTTAAATTGCGGCATAGTTTTCATAATCATCGCAAATATTATATCACTGAAAAGTGAAACGGCAAGTATAGGAAAAGCAAGTGAAAAACCAAAAAGAAAATATTTGTACATATAATCTACAAAAAACTGATAAAACGAATGAATATCAAAAAGACTTCCAAGAGGAAGCGAATGAAGCGATTTTGCCAAAAGATAAATTTCAAGATGATCGCCTCCAAAACTCAAAAACACCAAAACAGCAACCCAAACAAAAAATTGAGAAACAATTGTAGATTGAATTTCGGCATTTGGATCAAAAACATTTGCCATCGTAAATCCCATGACAAAACTTATTTGTTCTGCTGCAAATCTTAAAACATCAAACATCAAATTAAGCGCTGTGCCAACCAAAAAAGCCAGCGTCACTTCACTTAAAACGGCAATTGTAAGATTAAAAAGGTTTATTTCAAATGTAATTTTGGGAGTTAGGAGATAAAATAGCAAAGTTAGCCAAAAAGCAAAAGCCGCTTTTGCAACCATAGGTACTGTTGGATAATTAAAAATTGGAATAAACGATAAAAAAGAAGCAAATCTGATAAATAAAAGAAAAAAAGTCGTAATATTTACAGGTGTTAAAATGGAAACTATTTCCAAACTTCAAGCCTTTTGTTTTTAAGTTCATATACTTTATCGAAAAATCCGGCAAGCTCGATATCATGCGTAACCGTTACAAGAGAAGCATTATTTGTTTCACAATATTCGCTAAGTATTTCCATAACTTCATTTGCATTGTTCCTATCAAGATTCCCCGTAGGCTCGTCAGCAAAAATAATTTTAGGTTTTTTGGTAAGAACTCTTGCTATGCTTACCCTTTGCTGTTGACCTCCGCTTAGGGTTTGAATATTTTGATTTATTACTTTATCAATATCAAGACGTTTTAATAAGTTCCAATCAATTTCTTTTTCAGCTAATAATGCCGCCGCTTCAATATTTTCAAGGGCTGTAAAAGTATTAAAAAGATAATGAAACTGAAAAATTATTCCGAATTCATAGCGTCTTATACTGGTAAGCTCTTTTTCTCTTAAATTATATAAATTTTTACCGTTATAAATCACTTTGCCCTTTTGAGGCTTTAAAAGAGCCGATAATATATGAAGAAAAGTGGATTTACCGCTTCCGCTTTTTCCTATAATAGCGATTTTTTCTTTCGGATTGATTTTTAAATTTACATCTTCAAACAATAAATAATCAAATGAATGTGACACTCCATAAGCTTCAAGCAAATCAGACCTTTTTTGGAAATTATATCATAAGAGTATGTTAAAAATGATTAAAACAAATCCAAATATTTTTGTTTACATAAATTTGAAACCAAACTTTAAATTCAACTCTCAACACTTCAAAATCAAAACTCATAATTAAAAACTTAAAATTTAACTTCATCCCTTTGCACTCCCTTTTTCCTCATTCATCCATCAGTCCAACTCACCTCTTCCTCTTTCCCTACTTCCCATATACCCATCCACACATACACCCATCTACTCATCTTCCTCCTTCCTACCCCCTGAGATTAGTCCTACTTCCCTCTCATCCACCCATCTACTCATCCACCCATCTACTCATC
>JALVVX010000041.1 GCA_027038555.1 Nautiliaceae bacterium
GGAGTTGCCATGGTTACAAGCGGTCCTGGGCTTACTAATGCTATTACGGGAATTGCCACAGCTTATACGGATTCAATCCCCATGGTTGTGATTTCAGGGCAGGTTCCTACAACTGCAATCGGTACCGATGCGTTTCAGGAAGTTGACGCAGTCGGAATTACAAGACCTATCACCAAACATAATTTTTTGGTAAAAGATGTAAAAGATTTGGCATATATTATAAAAGAAGCGTTTTATCTGGCAAAATCCGGAAGACCGGGACCTGTTCATATTGATATACCAAAAGATGTGACAGTGGCAAAAACGGCTTTTAATTATCCTGAAAAAATTGAGCTTAAAACATATAAACCTACTTACAAAGGTAATAAAAGAGCAATAAAAAGAGCCGTTGATGCTATAAAAAAAGCCAAAAGACCTGTTTTTTACATAGGAGGAGGAAGTGTATTAAGCGGTGCGAGTGAAATAATCAGAGAAATAGTAAAATTTACAAAAATTCCAAGTGTAGAAACCCTTATGGCAAGGGGAGTTTTAAGATATGATTGCCCTTATCTTTACGGGATGGTCGGGATGCACGGGACATTTGCCGCAAATATGGCTATGAATGATGCGGATTTGATTATTTCACTCGGGGCAAGATTTGATGACAGGGTAACCGGTAAAATTGATGAATTTGCAAAAAATGCGGATATCGTGCATATTGATATAGACCCGAGTCAGATTGGAAAAGTTGTAGAGACTAAATATCCGATTGTTGGAGATGTAAAACTTGTTCTTGAAGAGATGATGCCTTTACTTTTTGACGGGATTGATACTGAAAGGTATAAAGAGTGGAGAGATATTTTAAACAGATATCAAGAGCTTTATCCTTTAAAATATAAAGATAGTGATGAAGTAATAAAACCCCAGTGGGTTATTCAAAAAACAGGTGAAATTGTTCCTGAAAATGCAATAATTACAACAGATGTCGGTCAGCATCAGATGTGGGCGGCGCAGTTTTATCCGTTTACCTATCCAAGACAGCTTATAACAAGCGGCGGACTTGGAACAATGGGATTTGGATTTCCTGCGGCTCTTGGAGCAAAAGAGGGTGAAAAAGACAGAGTTGTTATAAACTTTACTGGGGATGGAAGTATAATGATGAATATCCAGGAAGTGCTTGCCGGGTATAAATACAAACTTCCGGTGGTTAATATTATATTAAACAATAATTATCTTGGAATGGTAAGACAATGGCAGAGTATGTTTTATGAAGATAGACTCTCTGAAACAGACCTTAGCGACGTTCAGCCTGATTTTGTAAAGTTAGCCGAGAGTATGGGCGGTATCGGATTTAGGGTAAGCAAAAAAGAAGAGTTTGAAAAAGCGCTAAAAGAAGCTATTGAATCAAATCAAGTGGCGTTTATAGATGTTCAGGTGGACAGACGTGAAGATGTTCTTCCTATGGTTCCGCCAAACAGCCCTCTTAAAAATATGCTTGTATTTAAGGAAGACAAATGAAAAGAATAATATCTGTTATAGTTGAAAACGAACACGGTGTCTTAGCAAGAGTGGTGAATATGTTTGCGGCAAGAGGATATAATATCACTTCTCTTACCGTAGCTCCTATACCGAATTCCGAATTTAGCAGGATGACTATTATGAGTGAAGGTGACCCGAAGGTATTTGAGCAGATTGTAAAACAGCTGTATAAACTTATTCCTGTTTATAAAGTTATCGAAAGTGATGATTTTATCCAAAAAGAGATGGCAATGGTTAAATTTCCTCTAAAAGAAGTAAAAGATAATTTAGCCGATATAGATGCAATTGCCAGATGCTACAATGGAAAAATCAGCAATGTAAACGATAAACACATAGTAGTAAGTGTGGTTGACAGACCGGACAGAATAGATAATTTTTTAAAAGCGATGATGGCAAAATATAAAAATTTAGAAATTGTAAGAAGCGGGGTTAGTGTAATAGAAAGGTAAATTAAAAAATGAAAAATGGAAAATGTAAAGTGAAAAATGAGAAAAAAGAGTTTAGTTTAAAAGAAATTTGTCAGTATCTGAATATAGAGTGTCCCGATATTGATAAAAAAATTATCGGGATTAATACTTTAACTGATGCAACAGAAAATGAAATCAGTTTTTTGGAAAATAAAAAATATGAAAAATATTTAAAAAACACAAAAGCCGGGGCCGTTTTAATAAGAAAAGAAGATGCAAACAAACTTCCTGATGGTGTTATTGCATTAATTACAGATGAGCCTTATTTAAAACTTGCACTTCTTACTAAACTTTTCGTAAATCCTCCTTTTGAAGAAGGGGGATATCAGATAAATACATCAGCGAAAGTTCATTCAAGTGTCGTGATAGGAAAAGGCGCTAAAATCGGTGCTAATGTTGAAATTATGCCAAACGTAACGATAGGACCTTATGTAGAAATTGACGAGGGAAGTATTATTTATCCGAATGTAACGATTTACAGAGACGCAAAAATCGGAAAAAACGTAAAAATTCATGCCGGAAGCGTAATAGGAAGTGACGGATTCGGATATGCTCACACAAAAGACGCAAAGCATATAAAAATTTATCATTTAGGAAGAGTCGTAATAGAAGACGATGTGGAAATCGGAGCAAATACTACAATTGATAGGGCGGTATTTGGAGAAACAAGAATAAAAAGAGGCTCTGTTATTGACAATCTTGTTCAAATAGGACATAACTGTGAAATAGGGGAATATTCTATTTTGGTATCACAAGTTGGACTATCAGGTTCTACCAAACTCGGAAGAAATGTAGTAATGGGCGGACAAAGCGCAACCGCCGGACATCTTGAAATAGCTCCTTTTACCACAATTGCCGCAAGGGGAGGAGTGACAAAAACAATTAAAGAACCGGGCGTTTACAGCGGATTTCCTCTTATGCCTCATAAATCGTGGCTTAAACTTCAAGGAATTTTAAACAGACTTCTTAAAAAAGGATAATTCGCATTAAAATTTCAAAATCACTAAATTTTAGTATATGTATGATGTAAAAATCCGTAATCGCTCTCAGGATAATCCATCCTGAAATGTGCCCCGCGGCTCTCTTCCCTGCTAAGCGCCGCTTTTGTAACGGCTTCTGCGATATCAAGACCGTTTAGAGCTTCAATTTTTTCTATTAAGCTTGAATCTTCATCATTAATATCAAGTTTTTTGAGTTCATTTATTTTATTAAGAGCTTTTTTAAGGGCATATCCGTTTCTTATAATTCCCACTTTTTGATACATAATTTCACCAAGCTGATGTTTTATCTCTTTTGCATTTATTTTACTGTTTTTTAGTTTTTCGACAAGGTCGATATCTTTTTGAATGTCTTCTTTTTTAATTTCTACAAATTCTTTGTTTCTGTGTGAGTATTTAACAGCATTATAGCCTGTAAGTTTTCCAAATACGGCACCTTCGCTGAGGCTGTTTCCACCAAGTCTGTTAGCACCGTTTACACCGTTGTTTCCGGCTTCGCCTGCGTAAAAAAGTCCTTGAATATCTGTAAATCCGTAAGTGTCCGTTTTGATACCTCCCATAGAATAGTGTGCAAGAGGATTGATAGGGATAGGTTCTTTTGTAATATCTATGCCTTTTAGCGATTTTACCCTTTTTTTAAGGTTTATAAGTTTTGTATTGATAATCTCTTCCGGAATGTCTGTCAAATCAAGATAAACTTCTTTTCCTCTTTGGATTTGTTTAAGAATGGCTCTTGCTACGAAATCCCTTGTATTTAGCTCATCCACAAATTCTTTACCGTCGCTGTTTATAAGTTTTCCACCTTCTGCCCTTGCGGCTTCGCTTATTAAATAATTACTTCCTTTAAGTCCTGTCGGGTGAAACTGTACAAATTCCATATCCATCCCTTCAAGTCCGGCTCTAAGCCCCATTGCTATTCCATCACCCGTCGCATCCGAAACGTTTGTCGTATATCCTTTATAAAGCCCAGCATATCCACCTGTTGCGATAATTATGGATTTTGCCTGAATTGTTTTTACCTCTCCTGTTGATTCGTCAAGAAAAGTGGCGCCTGCAATTTTTCTGTCGTTAATTAAAAGATTCAGTGCAAAATGGTTTTTGATTGTATCGATGTTTAGTTCTTTTAATGCTTTATTCAGTGCTTTCATAATGGCAGGTCCCGTTGCATCTGCTGCGTAGCATGTTCTTTTGTATTTAGTCCCGCCAAAAGGTCTTTGTGCAAGTCTCCCGTCAGGCAGGGTTGTAAAAGGCACTTTAAAACGTCTATGAAGCTCTCTTACTACCTGAGGTGCCTGTTCGCAAAAGATTCTGACCGCTTCTTCTTCGGCAAGACCTACACCGGATTTTAAAGTGTCTTCTATATGGTGTTCTATTGAATCACCGTCTCCCATATTGTTAAGTGCGGCGTTAATTCCGCCTTTTGCCATAAAAGAATTGTTTGCAAGAGGGGATTTTTTCATAACTATTGCCACGTTACTTCCAAGTTCTTTTGCCTCAATAGCGGCCATCATCCCTGCAATTCCGCTTCCGATTACCAAAATATCGTATTTCATATCAAGCCTTTTTGATATAATTGTATCAAAAAAGGAAATTAATGAGGATAATTTTTGTCTTATTTATTGCAATATATTTGAATGCTTTAACCACCGCTCATATTACAGATGTGAAAGGTCTAAAAATAAAACTTGACAAACCGATACAAAAAGGAATAAGCGGAGTGGTGTTATGTCCTTATCAAAATGAAGAAATAATCTGTGCTAAAACGGTTTCTTTCGGTGATTATGCAAAGCTGTATGTTTATGATAATCTCAAAAATGATGCTTTTGGTCTGCCTCTTGTTTATCCGAAAAAGGGTGATAAAGTAATTTTTGGTAAAAATTATTCAAGAATTATGATAATAGCTCCAAATCAGACAGTATATCTAAAACTCAAACAAAGATTTAAAAATTTCACTATTATCCCGATAGATGTTTTCGCCGCCTTTTTAGATGATTTACCGACAAAAGAAAATTTTATAAACTTTACTAACAAAATGGATATAGGCTTGTATATTTTTGCACTTGATAAATTATATTATGTCGATGCGCAGAGTTTTTATGTGATTAGCAAGGAAGATTATAATTTTCCAAAAAAATTCAAAATACCTTTCTTTTCTTCTTATAAATTTGATATAAAAGAAAAAGATATAATTGATTATTATAAAAAAATGTTAAAGGGTATAAATGATTGATGCAAAACATATAGAAAATCTTAAAAAAATAGTTGGTGAAGAAGATGTAAAAAGCGATAAAATACATCTCAGGGCATATTCTTATGACGCTACAAAAGAACATTATTATCCCGATGCCGTGGTTTTTCCCCAAAACGAAAAGGAAGTAAGTGAAGTTTTAAAATACTGCAATGAAAATAAAATCGCCATTATCCCAAGGGGTGCCGGAAGCGGCTTTACGGGAGGTGCTTTGCCTGTAAACGGGGGTATTGTACTTGCGGTTGAGAAGTATATGAATAAAATTCTTGAAATTGACGAAAAAGATATGGTTGCGGTAGTTCAGCCCGGTGTTGTAAATGCTCACCTTCAAAAAGAAGTGGAAAAAAGAGGACTATTTTATCCGCCAGACCCTGCGAGTATGGATTATTCCACAATCGGCGGGAATGTAGCAGAAAATGCGGGAGGTATGAGAGCGGCAAAATACGGTATTACAAAAGATTATGTAATGAGTCTTAAAGCCGTTTTGCCAAACGGAGATATAATTAGAGCTGGTAAAAGAACGATTAAAGATGTAGCCGGATACAATGTAGCCGGGATACTAATAGCCAGCGAAGGAACGCTTGCGGTTATTACAGAAATTACCCTTAAACTTCTTCCAAAACCAAAACTAAAAAAAACATATATGGGAATTTTTGAAAATGTAGAAGATGCAATGAACGCCGTTTATAAATCTCTTGCAAGCGGAGCAATGCCTGTGGCAATGGAATTTATGGACTCTTTGGTTGTTAAGGCTCTTAGGGAAAAATTAGGTGTTAATCTTCCTGAATGGGCGGGGGCGCTTTTGATTGGTGATGTTGACGGGAATGTTGAAGCTGAAATTGATTACCAATTATCAATTCTTGAAAAATCATTTTTACAAAACGGTGCAAAAGAATTTGTGGCCACAGCAGATGAAGAAAAAAGCAAAGAAATCTGGTTTGCAAGAAGAAATGCAAGTCAGTCAATTACAATATACGGAAGTAAGAAAATAAACGAAGATATTTCAGTCCCAAGAAGCAAACTTCCCGAAGCTCTTAATAAAATTACCGAAATAGGTAAAAAATACTCTCTTGTGGTGCCGTGTTTCGGACATGCGGGAGATGGAAACATTCATGTTAACGTAATGGTTGACGGAAGTAAAAAAGAAGAAGTTGAAAAAGGATATGAAGCGGTAAAAGAGATATTTAAAGCAGTCGTTGACATGGGCGGAACATTAAGCGGAGAGCATGGAATAGGTCTTAGCAAAGCTCCGTTTATGGAAATTGCATTTACTCCTCAGGAATTGGCACTTTTTAAAAGAATAAAAAATGCTTTTGATCCGAACGGTATACTAAATCCCGGGAAAATGGGGATATAAAAATGAGAATATGTACATTTAATGTAAATTCAATAAGAAGCAGACTTGAAATAGTTCAAAATTTACTGAAAGATTATGATATCGATGTTATATGTATGCAGGAAATCAAAGTCGATAATGAAAATTTTCCGTTAATTGACGGGGAGTATCAGTGTATTATTCACGGTCAAAAGCGTCTTCACGGTGTGGCAACATGTTCGAGGTATCCGATAGATGAATATCAAAATGGTTTTGATGGGGAAGTGAGCGAGCCGAGATTTGTTTATACGCTAATAAACGGCGTTCATATTATCAATATTTATGCGCCTTTGGGTGACAATTACGGTGAGAGGTTTGAGTATAAAATGTATTTTTATGACAAACTGTTTGAATATTTAAAAAAATTTGATTTAAACAAAGATAAAGTCTTAATTTGCGGTGATTTTAATATATCACACACAGAACTTGATGTATGGGATGAAGAGATTTGGCAGGGGGAAGTAACACACCTGCCAGAAGAAAGGGCGATTCTTTCTAAATTTTTGGATATAGGTTTTATTGATGTGATAAGAGAAAAGTTTAAAAATGAAAAAGTGTTTACTTTTTATGATTACAGAGGCGCGGCGGTTTATAAAAACGAAGGATTAAGACTTGATTATATTTTGGTAACAAAGCCTCTTTTTGAAAAATTCAAAGATGTGGAAATTTTAACGCAAATCAGAAGAAAGAGAAAACCGACACCATCGGATCACGTTCCTGTAATAGCAGAATTTGATTTATAAGGATAAAAATGTTACATCATTTACTTGAAGTTTTAATTCATTTTGTGGATTCAATAGGATATTTTGGGGTTTATTTGTATATGGTAATGGTTGGGACTTTTATCCCGGTTCCAAGCGAACTTGTTTTGCTTCCTGCCGGATATCTGGCTGCTAAGGGTGAAAAAAGTCTTATTTTGCTCTGGATTAGTGGAGCGCTCGGGTCACTTACGGGAGCTTTAATTAATTATTTTCTTGCAAAAATATTAGTGAACAAATTTTTAAAAGACAAACCTGTAATTAAAAAAGTAAATAAATTCTGGGCCGAACATGGTAAAATATCAGCTTTTTTAGCTCCATTGACACCAGGGCTTGGGCAGTATATTTCAATACCTGCGGGTCTTTCGCATATGCCTCTTCGCTGGTTTATACCTCTTACTTTTAGTGCAAATCTTATATGGGTTGGATTTATGATTATGATAGGATATCTTTTCGGAACGGGTGAAAAAGCCCATAAAGAAGCCGTAATGGGTAGTTTGATACTTCTTGGAGGTGTTATAGTAATTGCAAGTATTTATGTTTTCAGAGAAATTAAAAAAGAACAAGATTAAATTTTAATAATTTTATTTTTTCCTGTCCTTTTTGCAATATACAATCCTTCGTCAACTTTTTCAAAAAATTCTTTTGGATTTTCTCCGTTATATTCTCCGATTCCACCACTTATGGTTACAGGTTCGAGATTGATTTTTATTTTTTGAGGTAATGTTTTTAAAATTCTTTCAGCTACACTGTAAGCTTCATCTATTTTTGTTTCAGGGAAAATAACCACAAATTCTTCACCTCCGTATCTAAAAGCAAAATCGGTTTTTCTTATAACCTCTTTTATGATAGAACCTGTTTTTTTTAATATTTCATCACCTGTTGCATGACCGTATGTATCATTTATTTTTTTAAAATTATCTATATCAACTATAAGTAAACTGAAAGTTTTTTTGTCTCTGGAATATTTTTTAATAAAATAGTTGTAAATCTCATTAAAATAAAGTCTGTTATAAAGACCTGTTAATTTATCTGTAATCGTTTCTATTTCAAGACCTTTTTTTACTTTTTTGTATACAAAAAAGATAATCAAAATTAAAAAGACAACAGTTGAGTAGATTACAAGATTGAAAGTCTTTATTGCGTTACTGAATTTATATTTATGATAATTAAGAGCTGTATCAACAAGTTTATTTGTCTGAAACCATAATTTTTCAGATAGTTCGATTATTTTGTTTTTGTCGTATGTTTTTTGGAGTTTTTCAAATTCATAATATATTTTATCGAGTTTTTGTTTGAAATCGTTATAAAATTCTTTTGAATAATTTTTTTCTTGTGAAATTAAAAAATATATATCGTTTAATATTAATTCTATATTTGATGATATCTGATGTTTTTGAATACCGACAATTTTGAATTTGGAATATCTTTGAATATCCCCTCTAATAAGCCCAAGTTGGTTTACAAAATAGGAATCTTCAAAAATTTTTCGTTTGACATTAAAATGGAAATATCCGCTGACACTTAGTAAAATTGTAATAACAACAAAAAGAACAATAAGTACTATGTCAGTGATTTTAGAACGTTTAGAATACATAATAATCTACTACACTCCTTTTTATAAGATATGGTTTTATATGTTTTTTAATAACTTCAATATGTTTCGGATGATTTGCATATATTTTCAAATCAGATTCATTTTCGAAATCCGCAATAATACAAAAATCGGAAGAAGAGTTATCAAATCCAATATCTTCTCCCGTTTCGATATGTTTTATTTCATTGATTGAATTTTTTAAATTTATTATTTCTTTTTTTATTTTTTCTTTCGGTGCATTTTCTTTAAGCTCCAATATAACTACATGTCTTATCATGATAACTCTTTTACAAATTCTTCTATTCTTTTAATACCTCTATTGATTGTTTCAAAATCGGTTGCAAAAGAGAATCTGAAATATCCTTCACTTCCAAAACCGATTCCAGGAACCACCGCAACACCTTTTTCTTCAAGTAAATCAAGGGCAAAAGCCATAGAATCTTTTAGTATTTCTTTATGATTTACAAAAATATAAAAAGCGCCGGTAGGTTTTTCGGCACTTAATCCTTTTATCGAATTAAACGCTTCATATACAAAATCTCTTCTTCTTTTAAATTCTTTTCTCATCTCTTCCACATCAGCATCAGCCTTGCCAAGAAGCGCAGGGATAGCCGCTTTTTGAGTAACGGTATTGATATTTGAAGTGCTTTGGGATTGGAGCTTTATCATATTTTTGATAAGTTCTTTATTTTTACTTGCACAATATCCGAATCTCCATCCTGTCATTGCATGGGATTTGGAAAGACCGTTTACCGTAATTGTTCTTTGTAACATATCTTCATTTATAGCGGCAGTAGATATGAATTCACCTTCATATATAAGTTTTTCATACATTTCATCGCTTATTACCCAGATATCAGTATCTTTCAAAACTTCGGCAAGTCCTTCAAGCTCTTCTTTTGTATATACGGCTCCGGTAGGATTGCTTGGAGTTGTAAGCATTAAAGCTTTGGTTTTTGGAGTTATTGCTTTTTTTAACATCTCAGGAGTTAATTTAAATCCTGTATTTTCGTCTGTTTCTATAATTACCGGAATTCCGTCATGGTATTTTACAAGTTCGGGATATGTCACCCAGTAAGGTGCAGGGATAATCACTTCGTCATTTTCATCTATAATTGTTGCAAAAATATTAAAAAGACTCTGTTTTGCGCCGTTGCTTGCAATAATTTCATCAAGGTCATAATCTAAGTGATTGTCTCTTTTTAGTTTTATTTTAATTGCTTCAAGAAGTTCCGGAATTCCTGCCACATTTGTATATTTTGTAAAGCCATCAGTTATTGCTTTTATTGCTTCATATTTGATAACTTCCGGCGTATCAAAATCAGGCTCACCTGCGCTAAATGCCAGTATATCTCTTCCTTGTGCTTTTAATTCCCTTGCTTTTTGTGAAATGGCAATTGTAAGAGAGGGGCTTAATTTATTAATTCTTTTACTAAACATATTTGAAGCCTTTTTTTTGTTAATTATAATATATTTTTGCAAAATTTTTTCAAAATCAACTAAAAAGAATAATGTATTTAAAAAAAATTAATTTTGACGATTATTTAATTAATGAATAATTAAGGAGATTTAATGTTTAAAAAAATGACAATAAAACAAAAGTTGTTATTTATGGTGCTATTACCTATATTTCTAATTCTTTTTTTAAGCGGTTATTTGCTTAATAACATCTATAAAAATTACGAACAGACAAATAAACTTTATAAATTAATGTATTTGAATATCAAAAAAACTTCAAAAACCATGGTAGATATACAAAAAGAAAGGGGATATAGTGTCGCATATTTGGCAAATAACGGTAAAAAATTCAAATCTGAACTTATTGCTCAAAGAAAAAAAGTAGATAAAGAGATGTATGAGCTTAAAAATTATATTAATGAAATCAAACTTCAAAAAATAGAAGAAGGCATATATGAAGAATATCAAAAGGCATTTGAATTATATTCCCATATTAAAGAAATAAGAGAAAAAATTGATAATTTACAAATCAGTGTTTTAAGTGTTATTAAATATTATTCAAATATCGATGAATATTTTATAAATACAAAATATCATGTTTTACAATATTCTCCTAATGAAGACTTGATGAATAAAATAGTAAAATATTACAATTTAATGGAAGCAATAGAAGAAGCAGGCAAAGAAAGAGCTTATGTTGCTTATATAATTTCTAAAAACCAGTTATGGGATAAAATACTTACTGCCTGGAACGGGTCGGTTTTGATTCAAAACATAAGACTTTCCAATTTTAAAGATTTATTGAAATACACTGGTAATCTTGAAACTAAAATTGAAAAAATAAGAAATAAACTTCAAATAATTCCTCGAAAACAAAAAATACTTTCCGAAATAAAAAGTATCATTGGATATGGAGGATTTATCCATGATTTTAAAAATTATATTTTAAGAGGAGAAGAGAAATATAAAGCAAAAGCACAACAAGAATATAAACAATTACTAAGTTTGATTCAAAAATATAAAAAATCGGGAGCAACATCAAAAGAAATCAATGATTTAAATGCAATTGAAAATACTTTTGAAAAATATTATCAATCTCTTAAACTTATAGAAAATAACAAGAATCTCTCCGTTAAAGAGCTTGACAATATGGTGAAAATAAACAATAAATCGGCAATTAATGCTTTAAATGATTTATCTGACAATCCGGTTTTGTTAGATAATATTTCAGTTAGTCAATGGATAAAACTATCAACCAAGAGAATCAATAAAATGAAAGAATATCTTGATAATCTGGGTCAAAAGATTCTAAATGAAATTAATGCTCTTTTAACAGAAGAAAAAACGGAATTGATAGTAATAAGTCTCATTGTTATTTTTGTGATAAGTTTGATTGTTTTCTTTGCTTTTATTTTAATAAAAGGTCTTGTGACTTCAATTGACAAATTGAAAAACGGACTTTTGGACTTTTTCAAATTTTTAAACAGAGAAACTTCAAGTGCAAAAACCATCGAAATAGCTTCTATGGATGAAATAGGTCAAATGGCCGAAGTAATTAATGAAAATATCCAAAAAATCGAAGAAAATCTCCAACAAGACGCTTTAATGATTCAGGGGCTTTTTAGAGAAGTGGATAAAATGAAAAGGGGTGTTTTAACAGGTAGAGTTAATGAAAAAGCTGCAAATCCGGACCTTGAAAAAGTAAGAGTTGTATTTAATGAAATGCAAGATGCTCTTGAAAAGATTATCGGAGATGATGTGAATAAAACGGTTAATGTTTTAGATTATGCAATGAAAAAAGATTTCAGCAAAAGAATAGAAAATGCAATAGGAAAAGTTGAAAAAGCGGTGAATTCCGTTTTGGATACAATAGTTAAAATTCTTCAAACAAATAAAGAAAACGGTGAAAAACTTACAAATAGTGCCAATATTTTAAAAGAAAAAATGGATGAACTTCACAGAGCATCCATCGAGGCGTCAAAAGAATTAGCAGAAGTTGCGTCAATGATGCAAAATATTAATGAAAAAATATTTGAAATTTCAAATCAGACATCAAGTGTTATGCAACAATCAGAAGATATTAAAAATGTTGTAAGTGTCATTCAGGAAATTGCAGACCAGACAAACTTACTTGCTCTTAATGCAGCGATAGAAGCGGCAAGAGCGGGAGAGCATGGAAGAGGTTTTGCCGTAGTGGCGGATGAAGTTAGAAAACTTGCAGAAAAAACACAAAAAAGTTTAAGTGAAATTGATGCAAATATAAATATACTTACTCAATCAATTTCTACAATTGGTGAAGCGATTATCAGACAAACCGAAGATATTTCAACAGCAACTCAAAAAATAGAAGAAGTCAATTCAAAAACTCAAAATATGGAAAATGCGGTTAATGAAGTGGATTCAATTGCCGATGAAGTAAATGAAATGGCTAATAAAATGTTAAAAAACGTAGAAGAGAATAAATTTTAATTCTCCTTTAATTTTTATATTTTAAAGCATCAATATATTCTCTGTATTTTTTTTCTATTTCCTCGTCTTTTTCGATAATGTTTTTATCTTCATTTATTACCGCTTCTTCAAGTACTTTTATTCTATCCATCAAATATTCAAAAAGTTCTTTTTCAATATCGGGAAGTTTATTATGAGAAAGTGGGGAAAAATCTTTTCTTTTTATAATTTTTCCCGGTATTCCCACTACTGTTGAAAATTCTGGAACATCTTTTACAACGACTGAATTTGCTCCTATTTTACTCCCTTTTCCTATTGTAATATTTCCCAAAATTTTTGCACCGGCTCCGATTGTCACATCTTCTTCTATTGTAGGGTGTCTTTTGCCAGGATTAAGACTCACACCTCCAAGTGTTACACCTTGATAAATTGTCACATTATCTTTAATAATTGCCGTCTCTCCTATAACGACTCCTATTCCATGGTCAATAAAAACATTTTCTCCTATTGTGGCACCCGGATGTATATCCATATTTGTGATAAACTGATTTACCGCCATAATAAATCTTGCAAATCTTTTAAAGCCTTTTTTGTAAATGGCATTTGCGATTCTGTAATTAACAAGCGCCCATACTCCCGGATATGCATATAAAAGTTCTAAATTGTTTTTGAAAGCAGGGTCTCTTGTTTTAACTGCCAAAAAATCCTTTTTAATTTTTCTCCATAAACTCAAATTTTTTCCTTTATTTGAATCTTAAATCAATTGCTTTTTTTATTCTGAAATTAATCTCTTTAATAGAAGTATTTGCGTTAATTAATAAATAAGGTATTTCAAGCCTGTTACAAACCGTTATAATATTTTCTTGTATCTTCAAAAGATAATCAATACCTCTTTTTTCTATGTTGTCGTGTTCTTTTTGAGATAGTCTGTTTTTTAATGTGTTTTCATCTATTTTTAAAATAATTACAAAATGTGGAAATAAAGAATCGGTTGCAAATCTGTTAAGATTAACGAGCATATCAAAATCAAAATATTCCATAGCGTAAGCTATACCGCTTATTACGCTTCTGTCACTTATAATAAGTCTGTTAAGATTTGGTTTTATTACTTTTTCAATTAGTTCAGCTCTGTCGGCTAAAAATAAAAAAAGTTCGCTTTTTTTTGAGATGTCGTCTTCAAATATTATTTTTCTTAATTTTTTGCCTAAATTTGTAAAACCGGGTTCTTTTACAAAAAGGGCATTTGGATATTCTTTTTTTAAAAGTTCAATTTGAGTGGTTTTGCCGCATGTATCAATTCCTTCAAACGCTATGTACATACAAATCCTTTAATATTTCTTTTGGAACGAGATGTGAAACGTCGCCTTTATATTTTAAAATACTTCTGACCACACTTGATGAAATAAATGCATTATCAAGATTTGGCATAAGATAAATCGTATCTATTTCACTGTAAAGAGATTTGTTTGCATATCCCATTTGAAGCTCATATTCAAAATCACTTACCGCTCTTAGACCTCTAATAATAATATTGGCATTTTCTTTTTTTGCAAATTCGACTAATAATGTATTAAATGATTTAACTTCCGTTTTTTCAAAAGAAGAGGTTGCTTTTTTCATCATTTCAACTCTTTTTTGCAAATCAAACATTGTTTTTTTGTCTTTGTTATCGGCTACCGCAACAATTATTTTATCAAAAATTTTACACGCCCGTTTTATGATGTCTATATGACCGTTTGTCACAGGATCAAAAGTGCCCGGATATATCGCTATTTTGAATTTTCCCATTTCCTTCCTTTTTTAATCATTAATAATATTCAGATTAAAATTCAACATTCTCTTTCCCACTCCCTTCTTCCTCATTCACTCATCAACCCATACACTCATCCACCCATTTACCCGCTATTCCCAGCGTTTAAACAAATTATTTTCAATTCCCGCCATATCAAACCATTTACCTATTAAAAACATTTCGATATCCTTAATGCTTTTAGGATTGTTATAATATCCTATTACAGGCGGAGCAATATAAATATTCGGATAGTTTGAAAGTTCATACATATGTTTCAAATGAATTGAACTAAACGGCATTTCACGAGGAGCTAAAATCAGTTTTTTTTTCTCTTTAATTGCCACCAAAGCGGAGCGAGTTATAAGGTTATCAGCCAGTCCAAGTGCAATTTTAGATAAAGTATTCATACTTGTAGGGACTATAAACGTTACATCTATTCCAAAACTTCCGCTTGCCGGGGGAGCAGAGATATCATCATTTAAAAAGATATTTTCTTCTTTTTGTAAAACCGTTTTTGCATTTTTAGAAACAATCAGATATCTTTCGTATTGCGGAGGTATCATATTATAAAGTTTAAGTCCAAGACTTGCACCACTTGCACCGCTAATACATACAAGAATTTTTTTCATTTTATTTTTACCGCTCCTTTTTTGCTTACAATTGCATTTTTTATTTTTTTATTGAAAAGAATTTTAATTTCATCTCCCCTGTATCCGTCCTCTAATGCTTTTGCCGTTGAAGAGATAGTAATGTTTTTTGATTGAATTATAACCGAAACGGATGAATTTTTAAATACATCCGGTTTTTTCTTTGTATTTGATACGTTTATAATGGAATTTTTAGAAATGATTTTTGATGCAACCAAATCGTGAGTGATCTTGGTAATAGGTTTTGAATAAAAGTTTTTAAAATCTGTTTTTTTTATTTTACATCTGTTTATTATTTCCTGGTTGGTTTTTATAATTTGAGTGGAAATACATACAGGGATTTTTGCTTTTATTTTTATGTAGTAATATTTATTATCAATTTTAATATTTCCAAAACTTCTTTTAGGAGAGAGTAAAAAATTTATAGATTTGTATTTTTTTGGCGGGGATGGTTTTATTTTAATTTTTTCAATTATGATTTTGGGATAATAGTGTTTATAAAAATTGGTAATTTCTTTTTTAATATCAGCAAAAAGCAAAAGAGGGGAAAAAAGTATAATCCATTTTTTCATTTTTCACTTTTTATTTGCAAAGTGCATGATTGAGTACTTCTTCAATTCTTTTTACAGGAACTATTTCTAATCCTTCTTTTACTTCATCCGGAATATCGTCTAAATCTTTTTGATAATTTTTTTCAGGTATTAAGACTTTTTTGATTTTTGCTTTGTATGCGGCTATAAGTTTTTCTTTAAGTCCTCCTATTGGCAATACATCTCCGCTAAGGGTAATTTCACCCGTCATTGCGACATCGGAGTAGACTTTTGTTTCACTGAAAAGACTTGCAATGGCAGTAGCCATAGTAATACCTGCACTTGGTCCATCTTTTGGTATTGCACCTTCTGGGACGTGAATATGGACATTATATTTGTAATAAATAGGTTCTTTTGATTTTTCTTTTACTTTTAATTTTTTATTGTCTATTAATACTTTTATTAGCGTAAAAGCAATATGGGCTGATTCTTTCATTACATCGCCGAGCTGTCCTGTTAAGATTACTTGACCTTTTCCTCTGTATTTTACAGCTTCGACTTTCAATACATCTCCGCCAACAGGCGTCCACGCAAGACCGTTTACTACTCCGATTTTGTCTTTTTTCTCAACAGCTTCTATACCAAACACAGGTTTATCCAGAAAATCTTTAAGGTTTTTGAGTGTAACCCTTAGGCTTTTTTTACCTTTTAAAATTTCTATGGCAGCTTTTCTCATAATTTTTGCGATGATTCTTCTAAGATTTCTGACTCCCGCTTCTTTTGTGTATTTATCAATTATTTCTCTTAAAGCCGCGTCTGAGATATGTATTTCAGAGTTTTTAAGCGAATGTTTTTTCATCTCCTGTGGAATAAGATATCTTTTTGCTATCTGGAATTTCTCCTGAGGGGTGTAACTTCCAAGGAAAATCATCTCCATTCTGTCTCTAAGGGGTGCCGGAATTGTGCTTGGGTCGTTTGCCGTTGCTATAAATAATACTTTGCTTAAATCAAGATCAAAATTCAGATAAAGGTCCCTGAATGCTTTGTTTTGTTCAGGATCAAGTATTTCAAGCAAAACTGCCGTCGGATCTCCTCTGTATCTTGAAATTTTGTCTATTTCATCAAGCACCATTACCGGGTTCATCTCTTTTGCATTTATTAGCCCCTGTGCTATTCTTCCCGGCATTGCACCTATGTATGTTCTTCTGTGACCTCTAAGCTCGTTTACATCTTCAAGCCCGCCAAGAGCGATTCTTACAAGATTTCTATCAAGAGCTTTTGAAATTGAATTGGCTAAACTTGTTTTACCGACACCCGGAGGTCCCACAAAGCATAAAGTCGCACCGCTGAATTCTTCTCCTCTTTTTTTAGCAAGTTCCTTTGCCGCAAAATGCTCAACTATTCTTTCTTTTATCTTTTTAAGACCGTAGTGATCTTTATCAAGTCTTTTTTGAAGTTCCTCAATTGAAAATTCTTCTTTTGCAAAGTTACAAAACGGAACTTCAAGAGCCCATTCTATGTAATTCATTGTTGTGGTGGCTTCGGCACTGTCAGGATGCATACGAGAGAGACGGTCTATTTGTTTTTTTATCTCTTTGTATGCGTCTTCTCTAATACACGGTTTTAATTTTTCAAGTTTTTCGTAGTAATCTTTTATCTCTTCTTCAAGCTCGTTTGTCATTCCGAGCTCTTTTTGAATAAGTTTTAACTGCTGTTTTAGTAAATGCTCTCTATTGGCTTCTTGGACTTGTTCCATTACTTTTTTGTTAAGTTCGTTTTTAAGCTTTATAGCTTCAATGTCTTCTAAGATAAAATGGATAAGTTTAATCAGTCTTTCTTTTGAATCCGTTTCTTTAAAAAGCTCATATCCTTTTTCAACAGGTAATTTTAGTGAACTTGCAATTATATCTATGATTCTGTCAGGGTCTGAGTTTGAATCTATTATTTTTATGAAATCTTTTGGAAAGAAAGGATTTAATTCGCTTAATGTGGCAATGTGTTCTTTTAAATTTTCAAGAAGTGCTTGAATCTCTTTTTCATTTTTATTTTCACTCTCTACTTTGTCTACAAGAGCAATTGTAGGCTTTTTATCTAAAATTTCAAGTATTTTCCCTCTTGCAAGACCTTGAAATAATATTTTTACTTTTCCCTCGGGTAGAGTGACTTTTCTTATAATCGTTCCGATAGTTCCGTAAGTGTCTTTTTCATCATTTATACTTACAAAAATAAGAGAGTGGTCGTTAATCGCTTTTTGAACTGCCAAAATATCTTCTGTATTATCAAGAAAAATAGGAATAATCATAAAAGGATATATAAGTTCTTTTTCTACTAAAACAGGAACTTCTGCCGGTAATTTTTCATAGTTTTCAAGTGTCATGTTTCTCCTTACCAATAAAATATTTTTTTATACCATGGAATTTTCGGCGGTTTGGAATTTTTTGGTATTTCAGTTTTAAAAAGTTTTGCAGCATTTTTTTTGCCTAATTTTTTATAAAGTCTATATATTTTATCATCAAGATATTTGTATGTCAAGACAGCCTTCATATAAATTGTGTTAATTTCAGGTAGAAATATTGAGTTTGGATATGTTAATTTGTAATTTTTACATTCTTTGATTAGATTTAATATTCTTTGTTGATTTGTATATGCGTTTTGATATGAAATATAATCTATTTTTATTTTTTGATATTCACACCAAGGAATTTCTTTTGCACTTGCAAATCTTTTTTCATATTGATTAAGGTAAAATTTAGCTAATATATAGTCTTCATTTTGTAAATGTGCAAGATATAGTATTAAAAGATCGCTTTTTATGTAAGGAGAACTTGGAAACTCGGCTTCAAGATTCATCAAATCATCATCTGCATTATCTAAAAATACGTTTTGGATATCTTTTTTAATCTGCTGATGAATTTGAAGTTCACTATGAAAATCTTCCGGTTTTGGTTTGTGATAACAGGCTATAAAAAAAAGGGGGATTAAAAAAAGAATTTTTTTATGCATTTAATTTCCTTAATTCATCTTCTATTTTGGAGTATTTTTCTTTTAGCTCATTAAGCTCTTTTTGATTTTTTTCGACTACTTCTTTTGGTGCTCTTTCAACGAAATTTTTATTTGAAAGTTTTTTATCAAGTTTAGTAATTTCTTTTTCAAGTTTTGTTTTTTGCTGAGTTAATCTTTTTATAATAGGCTCAACGTCGATATCTTCTTTGCTTACCATTGTTTCAAGATTGTCTGAAATATCTCTTATTGCATTTTCGAGCGGTTTATTTACAAATTCAACTTCTTCTACTTTTGCAAGTCTTTTTATATAATCTTTCGCCAATTCAGGAAGGTTAGCTAAAACATAAGCTTTTTTAAAGTTACTTTGTGTAAGTGCTTTTATTCTTCTTAAACTTACAATTGCTTCGATAATCAAGTCAAAATCGGCAGGTTTTTTTAATTCTTTTACTTTCGGATATTCTTTTAACATTATAGTGTTTTTTTCTATGTCTTTGTTTTGGCTTAATTCCTGATATAAAAATTCTGTAATAAACGGCATAAAAGGATGTAAAAGTTTCATTGATTCTTTGAAAATACTTCCAAGCTCATTTATTGATTCTTTGCTGACTTTACTTAGTTCAATTCCCCAGTCGCAAAAATCGTTCCATAAATATCTGTAAAGCGTCATAGCCGCATCGTTGAATCTGTATTCGTCAAGTTCACGTCTAACATTTTTAACAGCTTCATTAAATTTGTAAAGCATCCATTTCCCAAGCTCTGTTTTAATTTCTGTTTCTTCCAAATCTTTGAAAGTTTCCTGATTCATTGTAAGGTATCTTGCCGCGTTATATAATTTGTTTGTAAAATTTCTGCTCTCAATCATTTTAGCTTCTGAGAGTTTTATGTCCCTTCCCTGAACGGCAAGGATTGCAAGAGTAAATCTTAAAACATCAGCTGAATACTTATCAATCATTTCAAGAGGGTCTATTACATTGCCTTTTGATTTACTCATTTTCTGACCGTGTTCGTCTCTTACAAGCGCGTGCAGGTATACATCTCTAAATGGTACTTCTTTTAAAAAATGCACTCCCATCATCATCATTCTTGCAACCCAGAAAAAGAGAATGTCAAATCCGGTAATTAATAGGTTATTTGGATAAAATCTCTCTAAATCAACTTCTCTCCATTTAATGCCTTTACCCCATTCACCGTTTTCCCATCCAAGAGTTGAAAAAGGCCAGAGGGCTGAGCTGAACCATGTATCAAGCACATCTGGGTCTTGATGGAAATTTTTTGAATGACATTTAGGACAAACACTTGGTTCTTCCACGCTTGCCCATTCATTCCCGCAATTATCGCAGTAATATACCGGTATTTGATGTCCCCACCATAGCTGACGGGATATACACCAGTCCCTAAGTTCTCTCATCCATGCATCGTAGTTGTTTTTCCATTGAGGCGGATGGAATTTCACTTCGCCTTTGTTTGCCGCTTCAATAGCAGGAATTGCCACTTCTTTTTTCAAAAACCATTGCGTTGAAACATAAGGCTCAATTACACTTTTACATCTGTAACAGTGTCCTACCTGATGGGTATGTTCTTCTATCTTCTCGATAAAGCCTTTACTTTCAAGTTTTTTGATTATATCTTCTCTTGCTTCAAGTCTGTCAAGCCCGGCAAACTCTCCCGCATTTTCATTTAATATACCTTTTTCATCAAATACTTTTATAAGTTCGAGATTGTGTCTTTTTCCCACCTCATAGTCGTTTGGATCGTGCGCTGGTGTAACTTTAACGGCGCCCGTACCAAACTCCATATCAACATATTCGTCTGCGATAATAGGAATTTCCCTGTTAATTAATGGAAGTTTTACTTTTTTTCCTATAAGGTGTTTATATCTTTCATCTTCGGGATTTACCATAACTGCTGTATCTCCGAAATATGTCTCAGGTCTTGTTGTTGCCACAACAATATATTCGTCGCTATCAACAATAGGATATTTAATATAAACAAGTTTTCCCTGATGTGTTTCGTATTCCACTTCAATATCACTTAATGCCCCGTCTTTTGGGCACCAGTTAACCATATAATTGCCTTTGACAATTAAACCTTCGTCATACAGTTTTTTAAATGCAACTCTTACAGCCCTTTGTAATCCTTCATCCATAGTAAATCTCTCTCTGCTCCAAGCAGGTGATGCACCGAGTCTTCTTAACTGCTTTGTAATTGTCCCGCCGCTGAATTCTTTCCATTCCCATACTCTTTTTAAAAATTCTTCGCGACCAATGTCTTCTTTTGTTTTTCCTTCTGCCAAAATCTGTTTTTCAACTACGTTTTGTGTAGCGATACCCGCATGGTCGGTGCCAGGTTGCCAAAGTGTCGCGTATCCGTCCATTCTTTTGTATCTTACAATAATATCTTGAAGAGTAAATGTTAAAGCATGCCCGATATGCAGACTTCCTGTAACATTTGGAGGAGGCATCATAATGCAGAAATTTTTATCTTTTGAATAATCAACTTCAAAAAATTTATTTCTCTCCCATGTTTTATATGTGCCTTGTTCGAAAGTTTTAGGATTGTATTCTCTCACTAAACATCCTTTTTTTGCGTAATTATACTATAATTATAAAAAGCGTTTTTTAAAGGGTGTTTATGAAATATACAGCTTTATATCCGATTTTGGGATTTGAAAATGAAAAAGAATATATTTTATCTCATATAGAAGGTCCTTTTTATAAGTTAGAGGGTAAAAAAGTTTCTTTTACATTAATAGACCCGTTTGTTTTAAGAGATGATTATGATTTTGAACTTGATGACGAATTTGCTGAAAAATTAAATTTAAATGAGAATAATGTTATGGTTTTGAATATTTTAACACCTCAAAAACCTTTTGAAAAGTCTACTGTAAATTTTGCCGCTCCTTTAATTTTTAATACCAAAGATATGGTGTTTGCTCAGGCTATATTGGATAAATATAATTACTCCCTTGCAAGAGAACTCGGGGATTTTTTAGGAGAAGAAAATGAAAGTTAGCATAATCGGATACGGTGAAATGGCAAAAGCCATTCTTTATGGAATGAAAACTGGCAAATTTAAAATGGAAAATGTTGAAATAGTCGGAAGAGATGAAAATAAACTTAAACAATTAGCTAATGAGATTGGTTGTAATTACAGTTTAATTGACGGATATGATATTAGTTCCAAAGTAGTGATTTTGGCGGTTAAACCGTATGCCCTGCAAGAAGTTTCTATGAGAATTGAAGGTGAAGCCGATGTTTTAATATCGATACTTGCTGGAAAAAGTCTTGTAGAGCTTCAAAAATACATAAAAGCAAAAGCATATATAAGAGCAATGCCAAATATCGCTGCAAAATATCAGGCTTCAACCACTGCTGTTACGGGTGATGAAGAGGCAAAAGATACTGCTACTCAAATTTTAAGCAAAATAGGAGATGTCGTCTGGGTAAACAGTGACGATGAAATTGATATGGCAACGGCTATTATTGGAAGTGGACCGGCATTTTTAGCTATAATAGCAGAAGCAATTAGTGACGGAGGAGTTTATACTGGACTTAAAAGAGATGTTTCCATTCAGCTGACAAAGGGGCTTTTTAAAAGTTTTTCAGCTCTTAATGAAAATTTCTCCGACATTAAAAATAAAGTAATGTCGCCAAAAGGCACGACAGCAGAAGGTGTATATGAACTTGAAAAAGAAGGCATAAGAGGAAAAATTATAAAAGGGATAGTGAGGACATATGAAAAATCAAAAAAAATCTAACGCTTTTACATTAATTGAGATTATTGTCTCTCTTATTGTAATAGGAATAGTTGCAGTAACATTACCGATTATGCTTCAAACATCAACTAAAACGGTAAAAACGACGGCAAAAGAGGAGGTTTTTTATCAGGAATTTTCTCTTTTGCAACTTATCAATACTCTTTATTTTGATGAAAACAATACAAAAGATGATAATTTTTATAAAGACTTAAATGCAACAGGTGGTGATGATGAACTGAGTATCAAATCATATCCGAACGGTTTAAACCGAAAAGGAAAATCTCAGTTTAATAATAATATTTTAAGAAGCGGAACCAATGCGACAGTGAGTACAATTGGTATTGACAGCGGCGAAACACAGGGGGATGATTCGACATATGATGATATTGATGATTATAACGATTATAACGAAACGCTTCTTAGTTATGGGAATGTGCTTCTTAAAGTAAAAGTGAAATACATAAATGACGATGCAAATTATTCTTCGAATAATATTAAATTTGATTTTAATTATAGTAATGAGAAAAATTTTACAAACATAAAACTTATAACGATATCAACCACTGTTGATAATCAAAAAATTTCAATCTCTTACCCGGCAATGAATATCGGGGCGAGTAAATTTTTATCATTGGAAGAGTTAAGCAGATGAAAAAAGCGTTTACTTTACTGGAACTTATCGTAGTACTTGTTATTTTAGGTATACTTGCGACAATTGCAACCGAAATATTGCTTAAAGTGTATAAAAATTATGCATTTACAAAAGCGACAAATTCACTTGCATATAAAACCGACCTTGTTTTAAACACAATTGCAGCAAAACTTGAAACAAGAATTCCAAATACCGTTATAGCAACAGAGTGTAATAGTTCAAACAACGGATGTAAAGACGGAAATATTACTGGATTTATTTCCATTAGCGAACTAAATACTTTAAACGCTTCGAAATATCCGGTGATTGAATGGATAAACAAAGAAATTTATTCAAGAAGAGGTGAATGGAATTCTACTTTAAATAAGGTAACTCCTGGTTGGGCCGGTTTTGTTGATTTGAATCAGACAAAAACTAACAATCAAAATGGCGGAGATTATAATATTACTATCCCGTATTCCGATATTAATATAACTTCGGATATTTTAACTTCTTATTTTGATTCATGGGGATTAAATATAAACACGGCTAATTCAAATGACGTATTTAATCAAAAATATGCGACTTTGATTTTCAGCGGTCCGGATGGAAGAGGGGATTTTATAGATATAAATCAATCTTACGGATGGTATTCTACCACTGCTAAAAATGTTTATCAGATTATTCCAATAAGCAAAGACATAATCAGAGTAAAAGAAATAAACCAATCAAATCAGGCAACGGTATATGAAGGTTTCTATATAACAGACGGTGCTTTTGCCATTGTTCCTGAATATAATAGTGATACGAATGATTTCAATCTTACTTTAAAACAAAATTATTTTCCTTGGAAAGATGAAAATTATACGGAAGGAAATAGTTCTTTATTGGCAACGCATGTTATTGAATTTAAATTTAAAGAACAAAACGGACTTTTAAGACTTTATTTATGTATTCAAAATCCAAGCATTAAAATCGATTCAAATGAAAATTTGACAATTTGTAAAGAAAGGATAGTGTTTTGAAAAAAGGTTTTTCACTTTTACTCAGTATAATTTTTATGGTAATAATGGCTCTTATAGGCGTGATGATAATGAAATTTAGTGCATCAAGTGCCAAGCATGCTTCTACAAGTATAATGGATATCAGAGCGAATCTTGCTTTAAGAAGTGCAACCGAATATGCGATTTTGGCATTACAAGGACATGATTTTAATAATGGAAGAATAAATGAAATAAATCTTACCTACCCATTTTATAATGCAAATATAAAATTTCATTATTATCTTACTGATTGTAATGTTACAACAGACAAAGATTGTAGTTATGCCCAGACAAAAGATACAAACGGTAGTGTACTTGTTTATGTAACTGTAACATCTAAACTTCCGCAATTTCATATAAGAAAAGTAAAGATGACTTTACAAAATCCTTAAATCAATATAAAATTAATATAAATCAATTAAAAGGAGTGTTATGAATACGACAGTTGTAGGAAGAAACGTTGAACTTACTGAGGCTATGAAAGACCGCATAAGAAAAGTTATAGATGAGGTGGAAAAATATAATCTTGGAATAGTACATTCAATTGTTACGGTTGAAAAAGATAAAAGAGATTTTTTTGATGTTGAAATAATTATGAATATTCCTGAAAAAGGTACCGCGGTAGTACATTTCAAAGACAAAGATATGTATGTGGCACTTGATAAAGCAAAAGATAAACTTGAAAAGCTTTTAAGAAGATACCATGACAGAAAAACGGATTATAAGCAAAAAGACAGACTTGAAGAGATAATTGTAGAAGAATCAAAAGACGAAATAATTGAAATGCCACTTGATGTTGAAAAAACTTTAAGTATTGATGAGGCGATTGAAGAATATAAAAATTCAGGTCTATATTTTATGGTATTTAGGGATACTCATGGAGAAAAAAGAGTAATTTATAGAAGAAAAGATGGAAAGCTTGGATTATATTAATATCTTTTGGTAAAATTTCGAACTTGAAAAATTAATAAAGGAGAGTTTATGAAAAGAACTTATCAGCCAAGCAAAATAAGAAGAAAAAGAACACATGGATTTAGAGCAAGATTAAAAACTAAAAACGGAAGAAAAGTTCTAAAAAGAAGAAGAGCAAAAGGTAGAAAAAGATTAGCAGTTTAAAAAAAGAAGATATAGTCTTTTTGTATAAAAACGGAAGAAAATTTTATACTGAATATTTTGTAATTTTTTTTCTTCCGGATTCAGAGTTTAAAACCGCAGTCGTGGTTTCTAAAAAAATTTCTAAAAAAGCAGTTATAAGAAACAAAATCAAAAGACGGTTAAGACATATAAGCAGAGAAATGCTAAAAACTGGCAGATATGTAATAGTTATTAAAAAAGATGTCTCAAATATAGAATTTGAAAAACTTAAAAATGACTTTAAAAAAATTGTTAACAAAACCGGTTAAATTTTATCAATATTTTATAAGCCCGGCACTTGGAAATAATTGCAGATATCATCCCACATGCAGCGAATATGCACTCTGGGAAATAGAAAATGACAGTATTGTAAGAGCTTTTTTTAAGTCAGTTTTAAGAATTTTAAGATGTAATCAGTTATTCAAAGGCGGCATTGATTATCCGGTAGTCGTTAAACGCTTAAAGCCGGTTTACGGTAAAAAAGATAAAATAAAATATTGGCTAATTCCAAAAGAAAAAAATAAATATATTGTTATAAAGGCATATAATGAACGGTAAAGACAATTTAAGAAGAATAATAATTGCTACGGTAATATCGTTTGTCTTTTTTGTTGCATATGATTATTTTGTATTACAGCCTCAGGCAAAAAAAGCACAGATGACTCAAAAACAGACTTCACAAACGGCAAAAAAAAATGAAAACAAAATAAATAAAAGTATTTCAGAAGCTAAAACAATTGCGGAAATAAAATCGAAAAAATTTGATATCAAAATTGATGAATATGGAAGAATAAGCTCTTTTATTTTAAAAGACAAAAAATTTGATGAAAAAGGAAAAGAACTCGACCTTATTTCCAAAAAACTTCCTAAACCGCTTGAAATAAGATTCGAAGATGAAAAACTTAACAAACTTGAATTTTCAACTCCTACAAGCGTGGATAAAAAAGAAATATTTATAGATAAAGAACCTAAAAAAATTACTTTAACACAAAATTTAAACGGTTTAATAGTTAAAAAAATAATTACTTTTTATCCGAATGGAAGATACGATTTGAATTTGGTTCTTTCTAAAAATACGAAATATTATCTCTCTTCTGGATACAGACCTTCTGTTGCGGTAGATAGGCTTACAATACACGGAGCATTAATTAAAAAAAATGACGGGACACTTAAAATTATTGATGACGGAGATGCTGAAAATAAAGTTATAAACAATGCAATTGTAACGGCAGGATTTGACAGATATTATACAACATTGTTTTTCTCAAAAAACCCTTTTAAAGCGGTAATTGTTCCCGATGAAGAAAAAAATCCTGTAATATTTATTGAAAATGATAAAAGTATTAATTTAACAGGTTATATCGGTCCTAAATATGTTGATACACTTGCTTCTATCAATAAAGAACTTTTGGATGTAGTTCAATACGGTGTAGGAACTTTTTTTGCAAGAAATTTATTCATCTTGCTTGATTTTCTACATAAAATCGTCGGAAACTGGGGAGTTGCAATTATATTCTTGGTGATAATTGTAAGACTTATTTTATTCCCTCT
>JALVVX010000042.1 GCA_027038555.1 Nautiliaceae bacterium
ACATTTCTGTATGCAATAATCGACATCAATATGACAATCACAAAAAGAGTATGTGTAAATACTGAGTTTTTTAAAAAAAATTCGATTACTTTTCTCATCTACCCTCTTTTTGAGGGTATTTTATCAAAAAGAATCGATATTTAGTCTGTTTTTGAATTTTATTTTTTCTATTTTCGATAGAAGTATTGAATTTTCGGCTTTTAGAGAATAATATTCGTTTAGCTTTTTATTGATTTTAACAGAGCTCAAATATATTTGAGATGAAATATAAATTTTCGGTAAAAAAAGTGCGAAAACAAAAGCAATTGTCAAAATAAGATTTTTAATAATCGATATTGAAATTGAATGTGTTTGAATATGTGGTGTTACTTCTTCTAAAAGAACACTTTTTTCATCCATTTTCTCCCTTTGTAAACTTAAATCCCCTTAGTTTTGCACTTCTGCTTCGAGGATTATTTTTAATTTCTTCTTTTGATGCTACAATCGGTTTTTTTGTAAGAATAACACCTTTTTGATTATTTCCCCCGCATTCGCATTTGAATGCTTCGGTAGGACATATACATTTTCTAGCCCATTCTTTAAAACGGTTTTTTACAATTCTGTCCTCTAAGGAATGAAAAGTTATTATTCCTAAAATTGTACCATTTTTTGCAATATTTTCAACATTATTAAGGATATTTTCAAGCTCTTTTAATTCATTGTTTACTTCTATTCTTATCGCCTGAAAAATAGGAGCCATTCTTTTTTTATCCTTAATTCCCGCTTTATGCAAAACATCGGCAAGTTCACGGTTTGAATTAAGGGGTCTATGTTTAATTATAAAATCAGCAATTTTTCTAAACTGTCTCTCTTCCGCATATTTTTTTAGCACTTCTTCAAGCTGGTTTCTGTCATAAAAATTGACAACGTCATAAGCACTGAATTTTTGGTCTTTATTCATTCTCATATCAAGCGTATCGGCATCAAAAGTAAAGCCCCTTTCCTTATTGTCAAGCTGATAACTGCTCACACCTATATCCGCAAGTACTCCCGAAATATCAAGACCTTTTAGCTCTTTTAGCGCCTCACTTGCTCTTTTATTTATAAATTGAACCCTGTCAGAATATTTTTCAAGTCTTTTTTTTGCAAAACTCAAAGCATCTTTGTCCTGGTCTATTCCGATAAGTTTTATTTCGGGAAAATTTTCCAAAACTGCTTCACTGTGCCCTCCAAAGCCGAGCGTACAATCTACAAAATACCCTTTTGGATTCATATGCCTTTTAAATAAATCAATGGTTTCGTTTAGCAAAACCGGTATGTGGGGAATATTCAAATATTGTCCTTTTTGATATAATTGTAGCAAAAAAGGCTCTGTTTGGTAACAAAAACAATAATTGACGAATATCTGCTTGTAGCAAAATCTCTTTTTGATAAAAATTTTCTTGATATGGGTATCGGAAGCATTTCTTTAAAACTTCAAAATGACAAAATGCTCATAAACAAACAAAACAAACATATTCTTGAAGATGATTTTTTTAAAAAGGTGCATATTTTAAAAAGCGACCTTTCGTGGAAAGAGACGACGGACGATATTAAAATACACACAAAAATATATGAAACCATATCAAGCACCAAAGCAATTGCCAATATTTTTCCCATAAGCACCATAACATTTTCGCTCGAACATCACAGCTCGCTAAAACCCATCGACCAGCTCGGAAAAAAATATATTCAAAAAGTCCCGATTATCGAAATTACAAATATGATAGAATGGGAAGAAAACAAAGAGTATATAATCTCAAAAAAATTAAAAGAAAATGACATCGTCATAATAAAAGGTTACGGTGTTTTTATCAAATCGCGCGATATAAGAGAAATATTAAAAAAAGCTGTGATTTTGGAAAACAGCGCAACAATTCTGCTAAATTCACAACAGCATTAAGGAGAAAAATGTATCTTATATACGAAAAAGACAAACTTGGAAGAACAATATTTGAAATGATTTTCAAAAATACAGGAAGCGTTTTTGCCAAAGACGGTGTTGCCAATATGACGGCATATATTCTAAATAAAAGAGGAACTCTTAAAAACAAAGAAAAATTTTATTCATCACTTGAAGAAAAAGCGCTCAATCTTACAATCACATCCAACAGGGAATTTACAACCATTTCACTTGTTTTTTTAAACGAAAAGAAAAATTTTGCGATTAAAAAACTTCTTGAACTTCTTGAAAATCCGAATTTTACAGAGGAAGCTCTTGAAAAAAGCAAAATAGAACTTCTTGCAAAAAAAGAATCACTCAAAAATAATTACGACTATATCGCCAATCAAAACCTGTTTAAAACAATTTTCAAAGACACTCCCCTGCAACACCCGGTAATAGGTGATGATATTGAAAACATCACACTTGAAGATATTAAAAATCATTTCAAAACATATTCAAAAGAAGCGGTCGTATTTATCAACGGCGGAGAAAAAATAGACATAAGACCATTTTTGGATATTTTACCTTCTAATTCTTTAAAAAAAGATTTATTTTTTAAACCAAAGCATGGAAATATAACTGAAAAACACAACGTCGAACAAAGCTATATCTATTTCGGAAGTGAATTTAATATATCAAACGACGAGTTATATTTAGCCAAAACCGCTACTTTCATACTCGGAGCCGGGGGATTTGGAAGCAGAATGATGGAAGAGATAAGAGTAAAAAGAGGCTATGCATATTCAGCCTACGCACAAAATGAATTTCAAAAAACATACACAATCTTAAAAGGATACCTCCAAACCAAACTTGAAAACACAGAAGATGCGATAAAAATAGTTAAAGAGCTTATCGATGACTTCGTCAAAAACGGAGTTAGCGAAGAAGAGCTGAATCAGGCCAAAAAATTTCTTATCGGAAGTGAACCGCTTAGAAATGAACTTTTAGCACAAAGACTTCTTAGAAAATTCAAAGAGTATTATTATCTTCCGGAAAGTTATTATGATAAAGAACTTCAAATGATAAACTCGCTTGAATTAAAAGAATTAAACGATTTCATAAAAAAACACGATGAAATTAAAAATTTAAGTTTTTCAATTGTCACAAATGAAAATAATTGAAGAAAGCGCCAAAAAACTTGGAGTCAATACTCCTCTTGAACTTGCTTTAATAAAACCAAAAGAGTGGGAAGATAACAACCTCTATCCTTTCATAACTGGCAAACCGCAGGCTTTTGAAGCCGAAATTTTATCCGTTTCAAAAACCCCCAAAACCACAAGAATAAAAATGTTTTTAAAAAATGTAAACACTATTGTTTGGGGGGTGTTTTTTGTATTTAAAAAGTGGCACCACGCAACCTTCAAAGAAGGAAACACACTTTTTATAAGAGGCGCTGTTACAAACAATCAGATTATCCAGCCAAAACCCATAACCCAAATCGGTGGGATAATCCCCGTTTACTCATCAAAAATAAATCAAAGAAGCCTAAAAAGTCTTATAAAAAAATATGTAACAATTGATAATCTCTCAATTCTTCCTAAAAACATAGCCGAAACTTTATACTATATGCATTTTCCAAGGGATTTTAAAGATATTGAAGAGAAAAAAATCAATTATGCTCTCAAATGGGCTGAAATTTTTAATTATTTATACAAACTCGAACACAAAAAAAAGGTATTTCCTTCATATTCAATTCAAAAAAGCCCTGATGAGTTTATAAAAAGTCTTCCTTTTAAACTTACAAACGACCAGTTAAAAGTTATAAAAGAAATTCAAAACGATATTTCAAAACCGATACAATCAAGAAGAGTCGTAATCGGAGATGTCGGAAGCGGTAAAACAATAGTAATGCTCGCAACCGCTTTTATGGCAGAAAAATCAATAATTATGTGCCCTACTTCTATCTTAGCAGAACAGATTTTTGAAGAAGCAAATAAATACTTAAATGGAAAATGGAGAATGGAGAATGGAGAATTTTTTAAAGTTTCATTGGTTACACAAAAAAGTAAATTTACTCAAAAAGAGCTACAAGAAGCAAACTTACTTATAGGAACGCATGCTCTTTTGTATCAGGATTTGCCGGAAGTTAAAGTCGTAATGGTAGACGAACAGCACCGCTTTGGAACAAATCAAAGGGCACTACTTGAAAAACTTGTAACAAAAAATGAAAAAAGACCTCACTATTTTCAATTCAGTGCAACACCAATTCCAAGAACCCAGGCGTTGATTCTCAGCAGTTTTGTAAATGTATCTTTAATAAAAGAATTACCTTTTAAAAAAGACATAAACACAAAAATAATCTCAAAAGAAGATTTTAAAGATTTAATAAACCATATAAATGCTGAAATAAATCAAGGCAATCAGGTAATAATCGTATATCCGCTCGTAGAAGAATCTGAAAATTTTGAATATCAAAGTATAGAAGAAGGCAAGCATTTCTGGCTTAAACATTTTGACGGAGTGTATATAACACACGGCAAAGACAAAAACAAAGAAGAAGTTTTAAAAGAATTTAGAGAAAAAGGCAAAATTTTAATAACCACGACAGTTATAGAAGTCGGAATTTCCCTGCCTAGACTTACAACCATTGTCATCGTAGGAGCTGAGAGACTCGGTCTTGCCACACTCCATCAGCTAAGAGGCCGTGTCGGCCGATACGGACAAAAGGGATACTGCTTTTTATATACAAATGACAAAAACAATAAAAGATTAATTGAATTTGCCAAAACACTTGACGGATTTAAAATAGCCGAGCTTGATTTGCAGTTTAGAAAAGCTGGAGATTTGATTGATGGTAAAAATCAAAGCGGAGAGAGCTTTAATTATTTTGATGAAACGAAAGATTTGAAAATTTTAGAAGATGTCAAACAATATTTAAACTCCCTTTATTAACACTGCTACATTTTTTAAGCTTAGCACCCCATACTCTTCTCCTTCCTCTCATATTTATTATCGGAAAAACTAAATAATAACTTTAATTTAATAAATAGTACTTAAAACACCCAATAAACAGTCATTAATCATATATCAACCATTCATCTCATATATCAATAATTTATCAACTATTGATATTAACATAATAATCTTACTCTTAATTTAGAAGAGTGTAATTATAATATTAAATCACCGGCAAATATCACTTTTCAGTTTAACTCTAAAATATTTAATTTATATAATATCACTCCAACTACACTTCCAATTAATACAACAATCAAAAAAGGGATAAAAAACTTAAAATTAGAAAATAAAAAAAGAAAAAACACCCCAAAAATCAATAACCTTGCCATATTAGCAAAGAAAGAAATTAAATTACAAAACATTTCAATCCTTTTGAGTGTACAAATTTTTTAATCAATTGCCTTTTAAAAGTAAAAATTCTATTCACATTGCGATTTTAAATATTTAGGCAAGTCCACTTGCATTAACAAGCATATGAATACTATCAAGCACATTCTTTATAAGCTCTCCATATCCCCAAGTATATATCTCTCCCTCATAATTAGTTGCAAAAAGACTAACGGCAAAAGATAATAAAAGAAAAAGAAATCTCATTTAGTTCCTTTTAGTCGTTATCAAACATCATATAATAAGATGAGGTCATATCTCCAATCATTCCATTAATTACATCATCTCCAAAATCTACCTCATCATCCCCAGAGCTTGACGGAGTGCCTCCTGCCATTAAAGCCCCAAGTATTACGGCAATAGTTATTAATCCGCCTATAAGCTCAATGCTTCCGTCACTGACATATCCGAAATGAAGTCCATATTTAGCGGTTAGTGCTATAAAAGTTATCACTCCGTATAAAAACATTCCGCCAAAAAGAATTGCTACTCCCTTAAAAACTTTTTTCATTGTCCTTTCTTTCATAACTAACTCCTTTATCCTCATTTTTATTACTACTCTCCTCCATCTCTTCAACTACACTTCTAAAATATTCCAAATTCTTCTCATCCATCATCCCTGCGTCGTCCATTAGTTCCATTATTATTTCGCCTTTGCTTTTTTTCAATACAACCATTTTTTCGGTGGAATAAAACTTTACATATTTATAAGAAACCTTATATTTGTTTCAATACAACCATTGTTTCGGTGGAATGCATTAATTTTTACGGTGTTTACAAAATAGAAAAGAGTTTCAATACAACCATTGTTTCGGTGGAATTCAGGAGAAAAGAGGGGCAAAGCTCTTTCAAAGAGCTGTTTCAATACAACCATTGTTTCGGTGGAATTATGCTTTATTTCGGCGTAACCGATAATGTTACGAGTTTCAATACAACCATTGTTTCGGTGGAATTCTATATAAGTGTCGTGACTAATATCATTAATCAAGTTTCAATACAACCATTGTTTCGGTGGAATCATTTTATTCCCCTTTATTGCTTATATTTAATTAAAGTTTCAATACAACCATTGTTTCGGTGGAATGGTAACGCTTAAATTTACAACAAGCGAAATTACCCCGTTTCAATACAACCATTGTTTCGGTGGAATATAATATAGTTACTTTATTGGATGATTTGGACGTGTTTCAATACAACCATTGTTTCGGTGGAATTGAAGAGCTTAAATGGATTAAAAAAGAGTTTTTAAGTTTCAATACAACCATTGTTTCGGTGGAATCCCGCTTAACAGTTTTGTATGTAATGTGTGGTATGAGTTTCAATACAACCATTGTTTCGGTGGAATGGGCTTAAATGGGAATGGGTAGATTTGGACAAAAGAGGTTTCAATACAACCATTGTTTCGGTGGAATAAAATATTTTTAGTATCTTTAATAACATTTAAAGTTGTTTCAATACAACCATTGTTTCGGTGGAATAAGTGCTGTAACTATAGGTGGAGATAGTTTTGAAATGTTTCAATACAACCATTGTTTCGGTGGAATAATACCTTCCTTGTGCGATTATTCACGATTATTTATGGTTTCAATACAACCATTGTTTCGGTGGAATAAAACAATTCCTCAATAAAATCCCCTTTGTGTGGGTTGTTTCAATACAACCATTGTTTCGGTGGAATGCGAGATTAAGTAAAGAAACTTGGGAGAGGTTAAAGGCGTTTCAATACAACCATTGTTTCGGTGGAAT
>JALVVX010000043.1 GCA_027038555.1 Nautiliaceae bacterium
TGCGTTTACATAAACACACGCACTGTCAACCCTGTTTAAAAACTCTTCTGCCGCGCTGTAATTTTCAGTAACTATACTATCACTGTGTCCGCTACCGTATTTTTCTATATGTTCTATTGCATCTTCAAGATTATCAACAACTTTTATAGACAGAATTTTATCAAGATATTCGGTATGCCAGTCTTCCTCACTTGCAGGTTTTATATCGATATATTCAAGCGTTATATCACATCCTCTAAGTTCAACTTCATTTTTTTCCATTTCTTCTTTGATTTTCGGCAAGAATTCACCTGCTATATTTCTATCAACCAGTAGTGTTTCCATTGCATTACAAACACCCGGTCTTTGAACTTTTGCATTTACTGCAATTTTAACAGCTTTTTTTAAATCGGCATCTTTATGAACATATACATGACAAAGACCTTTATCGTGTTTAACAACCGGTACTTTTGAATTTTCGCTTACGAATTTTATTAGTTTTTCCCCGCCTCTTGGAATAATCAAATCAACATATTTATCCTGTTTTATAAGCCACTCAACACCACTTCTTGAATAGTCGGGAAGTATAGATACCGCATCTGCCGGAAGATGGTTTTTTTCAAGTACATATCTTAAAATTTCAATTATTACGGTATTTGAATGATACGCCTCTTTTCCGCCTTTAAGTATACATGCATTCCCACTCATAAAACAAAGTCCCGCCGCGTCACTTGTAACGTTTGGTCTGCTTTCGTATATAATTCCTATAACTCCGATAGGAATTTTAACTTTTTGTATTTGAAGTCCGTTATCAATACTCCATCCGTCAATAACTTTTCCCACGGGATCTTTTAACTTTGCTATATCCCTAAGGGCATCGGCCATTGATTTTACTCTGTTTTCATTCAAAAGAAGTCTGTCTATAAGTGCAGAGCTTAAATTGTTTTCTTTTGCATACTCTAAATCTTTTTTGTTTGCTTCAATTATTTCCGAAGCATATTTTTCAAGCCTCCCGGCCATTTCGTTTAACACTTTTCTTTTTATTTCACCTTTAAGTGTGGCAATAACCCTGCTTGCTTCTTTGACATTTTTTAAAATTTCCTCCATAACTTCCCCTTTTTTAAAGATATTTTATCATAAAAGTGTTACGTTTTTTCACCCTGTATAGGGCATTTGCATTACAAATTGTTACATTTTTGAAAAATTGTTGGCATAATTACTAAAAAAAGGAGATTATATGTCACTGGATAAAGTATTTGACATAGCTATTATCGGAGCTGGTCCAGGAGGAGTGGCAAGTGTTATAGAAGCAAAACTTGCTGGAATTGATAAAGTAATATGTCTTGAAAAATCAGATAATCACCATGATATGATTAGAAAATTTTATAAACCGGGAAAAAGAGTTGATAAAGACTGGCAGGGTAAAAAATTCGAATTCATCGGTAATGTAACTTTTGACGAATGTTTAAAAGAAGAATTTTTAGAACAAATGGATAAAAAAATTAAAGACCACGGTGTTGAAGATAAATTCAAATACAACCACCATGTTTACGGAGTTGAAAAAAATTCTGATGGTATTTTTGAAATCGGAGCGGACCACGAACTTGGAGTAATTCAGGCAAAAAAAGTAATAGTTGCAATTGGAAGAATGGGTAAACCAAATAAACCTGGATATAAATTCCCTGGAAAAATCAGACCAAGACTAAATTTCAACCTTGATAAAGTACAACCGGGAGAAAAAGTTCTTGTAGTTGGCGGAGGAGATACTGCCGGTGAATATGCATACGGACTTGTGGATATGGATATAGGATGTGATGTTACACTTAATTACAGAAGAGCGGAAATTACAAGAATGAATCCGACAAATAAAGAAATAGTGGAAAGATATATTAAAGAAGGCAAAATTCATTCAAAACTCGGTGTTGATATCGAAAAAGTAGAACCGGTTGAAGATGATGAAGTAACACCTCCAAGAGTAAAAGTATTTTATAAAGACGGAACAACTGATGTTTTCGACAGAGTTGTATATGCACTTGGCGGAACAAGTCCTGTCGATTTTCTTAAAAACTGCGGTATTAACCTAAACGAATGGGGTGAGCCTGAACACAACGAAGAGACAATGGAAACAAATGTTGAGGGTCTGTATACAATCGGTGATGTTGTTACAAGTGCCGGAAGTATCGCACTTGCATTCAACCACGCTTATCAAGCTGTACAAGATATAGCGAAAAAACTTAAATAATCCCTATTTTTTTGGGATTTCCTCTATTATTTCCACATCAATTATATCATCATCGTCATAAAATTTATTATGTGTATATACTGTTTTTGAAGGAAGGAATTTTTTAGCAATCCATCTTGCAAAAGGCTCAAATAAAAACAACACACCCAAAATATCACTGAAAAATCCGGGGATTATAAGCAAAATTGCACCGATAAACTTGAAAATTCCTATTGAAATAAATTCCTCTTCACTGATTTCCCTTCTTAATACTTTCATCATTTTTTCATTTAAAGAAAAATGAATATTTTTAACTATATATACACCAGCCAATGCACTTATTAATGTTTCTATAAAAAAACCAAGAGGAGTAAATACTTTCATGAATTCATAACTAAAAACTATCTCTAAAAAAAGATATAATAAAAAATAAATAATTCCCATATTAAACCTCTTTTCCAAGTAAATTTAAATTTATTTTTTTAAAACCGAACTTTTCATAAAAAAGCACCATTTCATCCAGACAGTATAGTTCAAAGTTTTTAACATTTTTGAATTTTTCATAAGAAAACACTTCTTTTAAAAGTCTTTTACCAAGCCCTTTATTTTTATACTTTTTATGAACCATAACATCAAAAATAAGCGCCTTATAAACAAAATCACTTAAAACCCTGCAAAATGCTATTAATTTATCATTATGAATTATTCCAATTACCACAGTGGTATTTTTTAACATACAAATCACATCATCTTTTTTTCTTTTTTTACTCCACCAGTTTTGAGAATATATTTCCATTAAATCATCAATCTGTTTATCATTTAATTCATACACAATTTTATAATTATTCATTTAGAATTTCCTCTATTTTATCAATATCTTTCCTATCAAAAACTACATCAACAGGCTTAAAAAGAGCTTCTTTAACTCTAAATTTAAAAGCACCTTTTCTTTGTAAATCATAAATTTCTGGCTCAATATATAAATCAATATCACCTCCTCTTTTATCCATAAGCCTGCTTCCAAATACAAAAACTTTTGTTTTATCTCCAAAATACTTTTTTGCTAAATCAAGAATTATTTTTTTCTCTTTTTTGTTTAATCTCACAATAATTTCTCCTAAAAAATCCGGTGGATTTTTTAGGAATTTAAAACTTCTAAAATTTTTTCAAACACTTCTTCTTTATTTACTTCAATTTTTTCGCCTGTTTTTCTGTTTCTAATCTCTACTTTCCCATCTTTTAGCTTCTTACCTACAATCACACAAACAGGAAAACCTACAAGCTCAAAATCAGCAATTTTAGGACCAAATCGCTCGGCTCTGTCATCTAAAATTGGTTTTGCTCCGGCTTTTTTAAGCTCTTCGTATAAACTTTCAGCAAAACTTAACTGCTCTTCTTTTTTTACATCACTTACAATAATATCAACTAAAAACGGCGCTATCTCTTTTGGCCAGATTATTCCTTTTTCATCGTGATTTTGCTCAATTGCAGCAGCTATAAGACGGCTGACTCCTATTCCATAACATCCCATAATAAAAGGCTTGGCTTTACCGTTTTCGTCAAGAAAAGTGGCGTTCATAGGTTCAGAATAAACAGTCCCGAGTTTAAAAATATGACCTACTTCTATTCCTTTTGTAATTTTAAGTGGCTTACCGCATTCAGGACACAAATCCCCTTCTTTAACAGCCGCAATATCTCTGTAAACTGTAAGATTCCCCAATAAATTTGCATCAAGAAGTCCTGCACCTTTTATATGATAATCTTTTTTGTTTGCTCCGCATACAAGCTCTTCCGCCATTCTCAAATCATCATCAATTACATATTTAATATTGCTCGGAATTCCAAAAGGTCCTATAAATCCTGGAACAAGTCCCGCTTTTTCAATCTCTTCTTCGCTTGCATCAGCTAAATCAACAGCGCCTATTGCATTTTTGGCTTTTGTCTCTTCAAGAGTATCGGTACCTCTTACAAAAAACACAACAATTTCCTCTTTATTATCAAATATAGCCTTTTTCACAACGGCTTTTACGCTGAAATACGGATCAATTCCCAAAAATTCACAAACTTCTTCTATCGTTTTTTTACCGGGAGTATGAACTTCTTCTATAATCTCAGTTTTTATGGGATTTTCTTTTTTAATATGCTTTTTAGTTGCAACTTCTATATTTGCGGCATAATTACACTCAGTGCAAACCACGATATCATCTTCACCTGTATTTGCAAGTACCATAAATTCACGGCTTCCACTGCCTCCAATGGCACCGCTGTCAGCTTCAACAACTCTGAAATCAAGACCCATTTTTGAAAAAATATTTTCATATGTTTCTTGCATTAGATTAAATTCCCTATCTAAATCTTCTTTTGTTGCATGAAAAGAATATGCATCTTTCATAATAAATTCTCTGCCTCTAAGCAAACCGAATCTCGGTCTTGCTTCATCTCTGAATTTAAGATTTATTTGATACAAATTTATCGGAAGCTGTTTATAGCTTTTTACGTAACTTCTGACTAAATCTACCACCGACTCTTCATTTGTAGGTGAAAGCACAAACTTTTGACCTTTTCTATCTTCAATCCTTAAAAGCTCATCTCCATATTTTTTAGCCCTGCCTGTCTCTTCCCACAGCTCATATGGAGTAACAAAACTTAGCATTACCTCCTGAGCACCTGCATTATCCATTTCATTTTTAATTATTTCACGGATATTGTCCAAAACCATTTTCCCAATTGGCGTAAAATCATAAATCCCTGCTGCAACCTGCTTAATATATCCGCCTCTTACCAAATAAATATGACTTGGTGTAACCGCATCTTTTGGCGCCTCTTTTTTTGTATATAAAAAAAATCTACTCCATCTCATCAAAGCTCCTTTTTTAAAATCTCTTCTATCTCTTTTATTTGAATATTTGAAATTTCATTTTTTGCATAAATTATTATTAAAACAATCTCATTTTCATCTTTTATATAATAAATTATTCTATATCCTCCCCTTTTGCCTTTTCCTAATCCTTTAAGCCTAATTTTAAACAAATTTTCTTTTAGTTTTATTCCAATGTGAGTATTTTGTTTTAATTCACTTAATAAATCTTCATATTCTTTAATTAAATTTTGGTCTTTTTTTAAAAGTTTTTTGAATCTCTTTTTAAATGTTTCAGTTATACTTATTTTCATTTTTTATTTCTTTTAAAAAATCATCTGCATCCGTTAATTTACCTGTTTTAACATCTTTTATTGCTTTTTTTATATCATTTTTAAGATCATTTTTAATTTTTACACCTTTAATATTTTCTAAAATCCAAAAAACTTTATCAGCTACTTTTTCATCAACATCAATTATAAGTTCCATCAAAGCTCCTTAACATATTCATTCTTTTTACTTTTAGGAATTGTTTTAGTCTGAGGAATTTGTAAAACTTCATATTTTTTAATTCCGCTTAGATAGTGAATCTCAATAATATCTCCAACCTTTACATCTTTTGAGGATTTTGCTTTTTTACCGTTTATAAATACGACTCCTTCTTTGCACATTTCATCTGCTATTGAGCGTCTTTTTACAATATTTACGCTGTTTAAAAATTTATCAACCCTCACACAATTCCTTTTTAACAAAATTATACTATAATTGCAATAAAAAAGGATTTTAATGAAAGTTGTTTTAGCTTATTCGGGCGGACTTGATACAAGTGTTATTTTAAAATGGCTTCAAGATAAATATAACGCGGAAGTCGTAACATTTACAGCCGATATCGGTCAGGGTGAAGAAGTGGAAGAAGCCAGGGAAAAAGCATTAAAACTTGGAGTAAAACCGGAAAATATCTTTATTGAGGATTTAAGGGAAGAATTTGTAAGAGATTATGTATTTCCTATGTTTAGGGCAAATGCAATTTATGAAGGAGAATATCTTCTTGGGACATCAATTGCAAGACCTTTAATTGCAAAAAGACAGATTGAAATAGCAAATCAAGTTGGAGCTGAGGCGGTGGCTCACGGTGCAACAGGTAAAGGAAACGATCAGATAAGATTTGAACTTGGATACTATGCATTAAGACCTGATATTAAAGTAATAGCTCCATGGAGAGAATGGGATTTAAACAGCAGAGAAAAGCTTTTAGCTTACGCTGAAAAACACGGAATCCCTATCCAAAAACACGGTAAAAAATCACCTTACTCAATGGATGCAAATTTGCTTCATATCTCGTATGAAGGCGGAATTTTGGAAGACCCTTGGGCAGAGCCGGAAGAAGATATGTGGAGATGGACGGTTGCACCTGAAAAAGCTCCTGATAAGCCTGAGTATATCGAAATTGATTTTGAAAAAGGCGATGCGGTAGCAATAAACGGCAGCAGAATGACACCTGCACAGATTCTTGAAACACTAAATGAATATGGGAAAAAACACGGTATCGGAAGAGTTGATATAGTAGAAAACAGATTTGTAGGTATGAAAAGCAGAGGATGTTATGAAACCCCGGGAGGGACAATTTTATTAAAAGCTCACAGGGCAATTGAAAGTATTACACTTGATAAAGGAGAAGCTCATCTAAAAGATGAAATAATGCCAAAATACGCAGAGCTTATTTACAACGGATTCTGGTTTGCACCTGAAAGAATTGCTTTGCAAGAGTTAATCAACAAAACTCAGGAAAACTGTGAAGGAACTGTAAGACTTAAACTTTACAAAGGAAATGTAAGTGTTGTGGGAAGAAAATCTCCAAAATCACTTTTCAGTCC
>JALVVX010000044.1:0-3657 GCA_027038555.1 Nautiliaceae bacterium
CCGATAAAAAGAACACCTTCATACGGATTTCCTTCTTCTTGCATTCCTTTAAGAGTTGGTTTAATAACTCTTTCTTTTACTTTTTCATATATTTCGGGTGTTGCAAGCGGCGTAGGCGCATATGCTCCCATTCCTCCCGTATTCGGACCTTTATCCCCGTCAAGAAGTCTTTTATGATCCTGAGCCGCAGGTAAAAGTACAAAATCTTTTCCGTCACATATAGCAAACATACTAAGCTCAAATCCATCTAAAAACTCTTCAACAATCACTTTTTTCCCAGCTTCACCAAAAGCCTTTCCGCTAAGCATTTCTTCAACCACTTTTTTGGCATCTTCTTTACTCTCGGCAATAATGACGCCTTTTCCGGCACAAAGCCCGTCCGCTTTTACAACAATAGGAGTTTTTTCCATACTGTCTATAAATTCATATGCTTTTTGCAAATCGTTCGTTTCTATGTATTTAGCTGTGGGAATATTATATTTTTTTAGAAAGTTTTTCATATAAACTTTACTTCCTTCAAGTCTTGCCGCATCTTTATTCGGTCCGAAAATCGTAAGATTATGTTTTTTAAACACATCTACAATACCCTCTACCAAAGGTGCCTCTGGACCTACAATAGTCAAATCAATATTATTTTCTTTTGCCCAGTTTGCAAGTTCTTCAAAATCTTTTATATCAATGTTTGTGGCAAACTCGTCGCTCGCCCCGTTTCCAGGTGCATAAAAAATTTCAGCTTCATCTTTCATAAAATAACCTATGGAATATTCTCTTCCCCCACTTCCGACAATTAAGACTCTTTTCATAAAAACCCTTTTTTGCGAAATTATATCATTTTATTTTTTAAATACACCGAATCCATTCTGTCTGACTTTAACATTAAAAATTTTATATAAATTTTTCATCTGACAACTCTTACTACTACCTACTCCTTCTTTCCCCATCTACCCATATACTCATCCACCCATCTACCCATATACTCATCCACCCATCTACCCATCTACCCAACTTATCCGTGAAGTTTCACACCTGTTATAAGAGCATATATCCAAGGCCATATTACAACAATAATTACGATAACTGCCCAAATCACATAAGAAAGTTTAGGTTTTGCTTTTTGTCTTAAACATTCTATATCGGGATTATATCCACCGCATGACTCCAAATCTTTTGCAAATTTATTCAGATATAAAAAATAATAACAAAATCCGCTAAGCAATGAATTCGTAAGAAAAACAGAGGCAAGCACAATTACAGGATGAAGTTTGGCATAAGCCATTATGTAACCTATCATTAAAGAAAAAATCAAAACACCAAACGCTTCCGTTACCACTCTACGGTAAAGAAGGTAAAACCATCCGAAAATAAAAGCATAAAGATGAAAAGCTGGTTTACATTTGCCTAGTCCGTCTTCTTGAATAATCTCGGCAAACACTTTTTCGTCTTTGGGAGTTAAATTGCAATATGTCTCTTTTAAGATTTTTAAATATTTTTCTTTCATATCCTACCTTTTATAAATGTTTTATAATAATCCCAAATTGCAAGTGCCAAAAATCCTACCACAGGTGATAAAAACAGTGCAATAAGACCAAAAACCCACATATTATAACCAAGTCTGTATGCAAAATATGCGACAATCGTTGCAAGCATTACATAATTTATTAAAAACCATATATTCATAAGCCCTCTTTTTTAGCTAAAATTATATTAAAAAAGGCTTTAAATGAAAATAAAAGTACCAAAAAGTTTTGATTTAAATGTCAAAAATTCAGAAAGCGTTGCAAAAATAGCGGCGGCGGCCAAAAACGGAGGTGTTGGCTATGCTCTTATGATACCTACCATCAAGCCTATTTATGACAAACTGCACCTTGCTTATAATCTTAAAAGAGCAAATGAAGAAAATTTTAATCTATTGGTTGCCATTGAAGGAATTCATCAAGGGAAACTAAGCGAAATTTCAATTTTAAGAAAAAAAGGTGCAAGAGCTATTTATATAAATTCCGATGAAGATATGAACTTAATAAAAAGAGTTTTTGAATATGCTTCATTTCTTGATATTCCCGTATTCATAAATGCAAACAATAAAGCACTTAGTTTAGGCGTAATGAATGATTCTCCCCGCGCTTATGCCTTAGGACTAAACGGTATTCCTAATTACGCGGAATCAATTGAAGTAGCTAAAATTTTAGAACTTTCAAAAAATTTTGATGCAAAAATTGTTTTTCAAAGCATAACCGCAAAAGAATCAATTGAAATATTGAAAAACAGACCTTCAAACGTATATGTAGATGTATGCATAGACAATTTATATTTTAGCGATGAAGATGTGGGTGAATTTAATACGCTTTTCAAAACAACCCCTCCTCTTAGAAGTGAAGAAGACAGACAAGCTCTTTTAAATGCCTGCGAAAAAGAAATTGTTGATTTTATCTCTTCAAACCATATAGCGGCTACACAAAAAGACCTTCCGTTTGAGGAAGCGGAGTATGGTATAAGCAAACTTGATATTTTTACACAGCTAGCATACTCCCTTCCGCTGCCCCACGAAACAGTAACAAAACTCATTTCAACAAATCCTGCAAAACTTTTTGGAATAGAAATAAATGAATACATTGAAATAGAATTTGGGGAATATGAAATAGACTGTTTCACATTTTCAAGCAAAGCTAAAAACACTCCTTATAAAACATTAAAAGCAAAAATAGTTTAGTCTATTTTACTCAATTTCCTTTCTTTACTTTTTATAAAAAATCTGCTATAATAAATAACTATTAAGGAGGCGAAAATGAAATATTATGAAAGCTTGGAAAATGGAAAAATCAGATGCCTCCTTTGCCGTCATCACTGTATATTAAAAGAGGGTCAAGTAGGCATCTGCGGAATAAATATGAATAAAAACGGAGAGCTTGTAAATCTTGCTTACGCTCATCCGGCAAGCATAAACGTAGACCCGGTAGAGAAAAAGCCTCTATTTCATTTCCTGCCGGGAAGTGCGGTTCTTAGCTTTGGGACAGTGGGATGTAATTTTAGATGTCCTTTTTGCCAAAACTGGCAAATTTCACAAAATCACAATGTAGATACATCTATTTATGTAAGTCCTGAAAAAATGGTTGAACTTGCACTTGAATATAAATGCGAATCAATTGCATATACTTACAACGAACCAAGCGTATTTTATCCCTATGCAAGAGATGTGGGAGTATTGGCAAAAGAAAAAGGGCTCAAAAACATATTCGTCACCGACGGGTATGAAAGTGTTTATGAAATTGAAGATATGAAAAACTGGGTAGATGCATGTAATGTAGATTTGAAAAGTTTTAATAAAGAATATTATAAAAAAGTTTTAAAAGCGGATCTTGATTATGTTCTTGACACCATCAAAAGATTAAAAGATGTCGGAATATGGCAGGAAATTACTACTTTGGTAGTACCAGGGGATAATGACAGTGAAGAAGAGCTTACACAAATAGCCGAGTTTATTGCAAGCGTAGGAGTTGAAATTCCTTGGCATATATCAAGATTCCATCCGGATTATAAAGAAAAAGAAAAAGCTCCTACACCTATAAAAACGATGCTAAAAGCATATGAAATAGGTAAAAAAGCGGGACTTAAATATGTATACCTCGGAAATGTGGCAATGCCTGTAATTACATACTGTCC
>JALVVX010000044.1:3757-6673 GCA_027038555.1 Nautiliaceae bacterium
ACTGTCCTAAATGCAGTGAATTAATCGAAGGAGTTTGGAGATGAGAAGAGCGGTAGTTAAAGAATGGTATGGCGGAACATGTGAAGCCGTTGAGCAATTTATCATACATTTTAATAGAATAATCGATGAAAATGTAGACCCGCAAAAAGCGGCTGAAATTTTCTCTATGAAACCAAAAGCGGTTATCGTCCCTCATGCAGGATGGGTGTACAGCGGGTTTACAGCAAATTTCTCGTATAGAATTGCAGCTAACACAAAACCTAAAAGAGTAGTTGTCATAGGACCTTCGCATAAATTTCCTATAAAAGGAATTTCGACAACACTTGAAGATGTTTATGAAACACCTTGTGGATTTTTACCGATTGACAGAGAGTTTTCAAAAGAACTAATTGAAAAATTCGGCGTATCAAACCTTGAAGAAGTACATCAAGAACATTCTACCGAAGTTCAAATGCCTTTTATTTACCATTATTTTGGTGAAATTCCGGTAGTTGAGCTGATATACGGGGATTATGACCCGTTAATGTTAAAAAACATAATAGAATATGCAATAAATGATAATTCGCTTGTTGTAATTTCAAGTGATTTAAGCCATTATTATGATATAAAAACGGCAAATGCACTTGATTATAACTGCTTAGAAGCTGTTGAAAACCTTGACGTTTCATATTTGCAAAACTGTGAAGCATGCGGTAAAATTGGAATAACCGGTATGATTTTAGCGGCTAAGGAGATGAATTTAACTCCGTTTATTGTAGATTACAGAACAAGTGCGGATGTAAGTGGGGATTCATCAAATGTGGTAGGATATATGAGCGCAATATTCGTTTAATAATTTTTTGTTATAATTAAACCTCAAAACTTCCTAATAATAAGGAGGTGGTATGGCAAGAGGAAAATTCAAAATGAAGAGAAAAAGAAGAAGAGTTTTATACTCTAAATAATTTTCTCTTCTTATATTTTTTCAAAATTAAGTGTCAAAGGATAAAATTTGAAAGAAAAAAGAGGAATATTCCTCTTTTAAAATTAAATTGATTTGATTATTTTATTGGCAAGTCCCATATCAACATCGCCTCTTTGTTTTAATCTTTTCATTATTTCACCTATATTTTTTCCGCCTATTTCATCTATAATATTTTGAATGATTTTTTTTGTCTCTTCTTCACCAAGCATTTTAGGCAAAAACTGCTCGTAAATTTCAAGCTCTTTTTTCGCTTCTTCCATACCTGCTTCAATAGACTCTTTTGCCATTTTTGCAAGTTTTTTAGCCGCATCAATAATATGTTTTTCACTTACTTCTTCGTTTTTTTCTTTTGCTATTTTTTGAGCACTGTCAACAAGCATCATTAATGCATTTGCTTTTGTTTTGTCTTCTTTTTTTGCTTTCATCATCATTTTTTTAAGCTCTAATATTGTCATTTTCACTCCTTTAAAATTTATTTTCCAACACAAAAACTTCCAAACATTTTATCAAGCATTTCATCATACTCAAAAGGTTTTGTAATAGAACTTATTTCTCTTATTGCATTTTGTATATTATAGCTGAAAAGTTCAAGTTCACCGGTATTTAAAAATTCCTCTGCGTTTTTTATTTCTTGCAGTGCATTTTCCACGGCATTTACCTGTCTTGCAGATATCAGAATATAATTATCTTCCGTATTGTACGTATCAAGTATTTCTTCAATTTTTCTTGTAAGAGGGGATATGTCATCTTTTGCACTGATTGTTACAATTGGAAAATCTTTAAATTTATTTAAATCTATTTTAAGACCTTTATCAATTTTGTTTATTACAACAATTACATCTTTATCTTGATTTTTAATCAAATTTAAAATCTCTTCATCTTCTTTTGTAAAAGATGTGGCATCAAATACAGCCAAAATAATATCACTTTTTTCAATAGCCTCTTTACTCCTTTTTACGCCTATTTTTTCAATCTCGTCTTTTGCTTCTCTTATACCTGCTGTATCGACAATTCTTATTAAATGCTGTCCTATTTGAATGTCTTCTTCAATTGTATCCCTTGTAGTTCCGGCTATATCGCTAACAATTGCTCTGTTGGTATTTAAAAGCGCATTTAATAGTGAACTTTTACCTACATTCGGTTTGCCTACAATCGCCACCTTATAACCGCTAAGCATTCCTTCTCTTCGTTTTGATGCTTCAAGGGTTTTTTCTAAAAGTTCTTTTATGCTGTTTAATCTATCTTTAATATCCTTATCCATTGTTTCAGGCAAATCTTCCTCGGCATAGTCTATAAAAACTTCGGCATATGCCATAATTTCAATAAGTTTATCTCTTACATTCTCAACAAATTTTTGAAGCTCGCCTTCAAGCTGTTTTGAAAGCAGTTTTGCACCCTCTTTTGACCTTGTTTCTATAAGTTTAGCAATTGCTTCTGCCTTAGATGCGTCAATTTTACCATTTAAAAAAGCTCTTTTTGTAAACTCTCCGGGCTCTGCTGGTTTTACACCGTATTTAAAAAGAGTATCAAGTATAAGTTTTGAGATGGCATATCCACCGTGACACTGAAACTCAACAACATCTTCACCTGTAAAAGAATGAGGAGCTTTAAAATATATTACAAGACCTATATCAATTAGTTCGTTATTATAATCATAAAGTTTTGAAAGTGTGGCGTATCTTGGTTTTAAATCTTTTTTTGTAAGTTTTTTAGCAATTTCTAATGCATCATCACCTGAAATTCTTACTATTGAAATGGCACCGACACCCTTAGGTGTCGCTATTGCCGCTATTGTATTCATACTTATCTCCGACAATTATATATTTTTCTCCGTTTCTTTCTTTAATACCAACATATTTATCCGGAAGTTTTTCTCTAAGAATTTCTAACGCCAAAAATACTAAAATTCCGTTTAAAGGTTTTGTCCGTCCATATCCTCTTTTTTTAATTTT
>JALVVX010000045.1:0-5044 GCA_027038555.1 Nautiliaceae bacterium
AATATTTTGAATATTTTTTCATTATTTTTCCTTAATATATTTTCTAATATCACAATTTGCATTTAAATAATAATTTGCATATGCTACCTGCAAACGATAAAGAGCCACTTTATATTCAGCCAGGGCACTTGTCTTTTGATTTAGAGCATCTAAATAATCAACTACCGTAGCCTCTCCTATGTGATATTTATTTGATATCATCTCAAAAGCGATATTTGCCGCTTCAAGAGATTTTTGAGCGCTTAAAATCTGGGTTTTTATTGTTTTAATATTTAAAAGAGCAAGTTTTAAATTTTTGTTTTGCTCTTTTTTGTAATAATCAATCTGTTTTTTTAAAGAAAGTTTTTGAATAAGAAGAGCTTCTTTTTGTGTTTTAAGTGAATTATTATCAAAAATCAGCATATTTACAGTTAAACTCAGTTGATTTTGATTATCCTCTTCATAAAGCACTTTATCATCTCTACCGTATTTATAAATAGAGTAAGTATCTTCAAGTTTTATTTGAGGTTTATAAGCAGAATCCAAACTTTTTGCACTGTATTCTATTTCTTTCATTTGAGCATTTAAGGCTTTTATATTATCAAGTGTATTAGCTTTTATCTTTTTAGGAGATAAAATAAAAGAATCATCAATATTGTTAATCTTTTTTCCTACATATAAATTAAGATTACTTTTAAGCTCACTTAACTGATATTTTAAATTTTCTATTTGATAATTTGTATTAAAAAGTGAAGCCTCTATTTTTTTAACATCATATTCTGTAACAAGCCCTTGTTTATATGAATTTTCAACTCTTTTATACTCAGCTAACAGATATTCTTTTGCCGTTTTTAGAGCTTTAAGCTGAGCTTTTATAGATTTTATATTAAAATAAAGATTAACAATATTAAATTCCAGCTGCTTTTTATAAGATTTGCTTTGATAATTTAGAGATTCAAACTGAAATTTTTTTGATTTTATCTGATATTTTTTTTTGTTTCCGTCATATAAATTTACAGAAACTTTTACAAATCCGCTGTAAGTATCTCCCGGTTTACCAAACGGAGCAGGATCAAGCCTTTGATAAGCTCCGCCTATATAAACTTTTGGATAATAATCTTTTTTTAATGATTTACTCTCCATTAAAGGCTGTTTAGCCGTAATATCTTTTGATATGGCTAATTCATTATGTGTTATTGCATAATTTAAAACAGATTTTAAATTTTCAGCATTTACTGAGAGTATCAAAACCGCACTTAATAATAATTTTTTCATTTATATCCTTTAAAATCTACCCGGAAACCAATAATAGTTTCTGTAATATCTTCCTATTCCTCTTTGGAATGGATAATGTTTGCACCATCTATTGCTCATCAGTTCACAAGCACCTTTTCCTGTAAGTGCAATTAAAGCCCTGTTAAAAGCATTGTAATGATTGTAACTTCCGGCTCTTAAAAACTTAAATAAAGCAATTACATCAGGTGAAGTAGCCTCTTTTAAATATTTATTCAAATCTTCCACATCCGTAACTTCCACCATAATCCCGACTTCAATAGCATCTATTTTTGATTTTTTTCCTTTTGCAATAAGTTCATCATATAACTTTTGAAGTTCAGGATTTCTAAATTTCCCTACAACACTGCTTCTTACGGGTAAAGGAATATTATAATGTCTTAAAACATTTGCCACACTTCTTTCATGAATAGTTTCAGATTTGTAGATATTAAAAGCTCTTACATCAGGATACATTTTTCCTAATACATAATAGACATCTTTTGCAAGTTTTTCCTCTTGATACATATAAGTAAGAGCCTCTTTTTCTTTTGGTGTAAGCGCAAATAAATAGACACAGACCATTAAAAACATTAATAACTTTTTCATAACTTCCCCTTCTTTTTTAGAAATTATAAAAAGCCAATGTAAACTATTTCTAAACAAAAGTTATTTTTATAGAAACTTTTTTATTTTTCGAAGAAATTTGAAGTTTAAAATTATAATAATCACAGATGTTTTTGACAATATAAAGCCCAAGCCCAAATCCGCCTTCGCTTTTGTTTTCCCTGTAAAATTTTTGAGTTATTTTAGATATATTTTTTATCTCTCCCTCATTTCCAACTTCTAAAAATTTATCATTTAAAATAATTTCAATAGTAGAATTTTTAGGGGAGTATTTAATAGCATTTGAGAGTAAATTATCAATAATTTTAATTAAATCTTCTTTATCGATTTTTAAATTTACATCTTCTATTTGAAGATTAAGTTTTAAATTTTTATTTTCTATTTGAGTAATAAAAAAATTTATTCTTTTTTTTAAAATCTCTTTTACATTTAATTTTTCTAATTTTTTTTCTCTAAATCTAAGATGCTTTAAATCATCTAAAATTTTTGAAAGTCTAAAAGCGGCATTTTTAATTCTTTTAAATTCTTTAAATTCAATATTTTTCATTTCTAAGATTTCTATATTTGAATTTATTATAGCTATCGGAGTTTGAATTTCGTGAGTTACGTCTCTTAAAAAATTTTCCAAATTTTTTATTTCTTTTTTCATTGGCTTAATAAAAAGTTTTGCTAAAAAATAGGCAATAATTAAAACAAAAATAATGGCTATAATATTAAATATAATTAATATTTGTTTTACTTTTTTTATTTCATCGGGAAATATTTTACAAGCAATTATAGTAAAATCCCTAAATCCTCTTTTTAATTCATAATCGATACATTCTCCTTTTTCAGGAGATTTTTTTAAAATTTCATTACCAGAATAAATTGAAACATTTAAATCTTTAAAATCCTTCTCCCAAAATCTCCATCTTAAATCTTTTGATAAAAGCTTGGTTTTTATAATCTCTTTTTGTCTTTTTTCAATCTGAAATGAAATATTTTTTAAATATAAATAATCAAAAACTCCTAAAAAAACTATCATTGAGATAAAATATGTAAATAAAAAATAAAATAAGCTTTTTTTCTCAGCAAACAAATTTATATCCTATTCCTTTAATAGTTTCAATACACTCTTTTCCGAAAATATGCCTTAATGTATTGATAAAAGTTCTTAAAGAGGCATTATTGGGCTCTTCATCAAAAGAGTATAAATAATCAAAAATTTCATTTTTACTGACAACTCTGTCTCTGTTTTGAATAAAAAATTTCAAAAGCTCAGCGACTTTCGGTTTTAAATGGATTATCTCACCCTCTTTTTTAAGCTCCATATTATCAATGTCAAATTCAAAATCCCTGATTTTTACAGTTTTTCCTCCGTATAATCTTTTTAAAACTGCATCAATTCTTAATTTAAGCTCTTTTAAAGAAAAAGGTTTTCTGATATAATCGTCTCCGCCGCTTAAAAAACCTTTTTCTATATCTTTTTGGCTATCAAGGGATGTAAGAAAAATTATCGGTATTTTAGAAAATTTCCTAATCTCTTTTGCAACATCAAAGCCGTTTATTTTAGGCAGTTTAACATCAAGAATTATTAAATCGTATTTTTTTTCATACGTACACTTTAAAGCCTCTTCGCCGTCAAATACGCTGTGGACTTCATAATATTCCTCCAAATACTCTTTAATAGTCTCATTCAAATCAAAATCATCTTCCACAAGAAGTATCTTAAAACTCATCTATAAATTCCCTTTTGTTCAGTTTAGGTATTTTTCTTGCAAAATAGACCCAAGCCGATATTTTTTTATTATTTAAACACATCGGGATTTTTTTGCGGTAGTAATAATAAGGGGCTTCTTCGACTCTGTCTAAAACTTTAAGAATATTTGGAGAAACATCATAAACTTCCCCTTTAACATATTTGCCGATACCTTTTTTTTCGAAAAGATAAGGATACCATCCGCTTTTTGAGAGAATCATGGGGTATTTGTGACAAGTAAGGGCGTTACCCAAAAATTTAGAATTTTTGAGATAGCCGTGCAGGTTTTTGTCTTTTTTCAAACTGCCATAAACAAATATTCTCATTTACATTGATAAAAAATCATTGTTTTTTGAGCCGGTATGTTAAGACCTGCTTGTGTATGGTTTGAATCTAAAAACAAAAACACCTGATGGTCTTTTGTAGTATACACATCCAAACTTTTGAATTTTTTCACATAAGCCATAGTATCGTTTGTTTCACCGGCTTTTATTTTTAAAGTTTTCCCGTTTGTTTTAAACGAAATAGAATAAAGGTTTTTAAGAACTTTATGAAGTTGTTCTTTTGTTTTGTCATTGTTTGGAATATTTACTGTTTGGTTTTTATCTTTAAAAGATACACCAAGAGTTGTACAATTATAAGTTTTATTCGGTAAAAATGCCGCAAACATTGAGCTGATAAATACAGCAGATAAAATAAATTTTTTCATTAGTATCCTTTTAAATACATTTGTATTTTTTCAAGAGCACTTAAAGCACCCTCATTTATCGAAATATCCGCTCCGTCACTTTCTTTTGGATTGATTCGTATCAGAGTGGACTCGTAATTATATCTAATATTTTCACTAAAATGTCTCACGGTAGGAACGGCTTTGCCGGCTCCTATTTCTATAATTACAATTTTGCCGTTGATATTATCAAGCCAGTTTTTAAGATTTTCAAGCTGAGCATTCACCCTTTTTTCAACAAAATAAAAATCACTAAACATCAAAATATTGGGTCTTGCTATTTTTTTGCAGTAAGGACATAAAGGAAAATTTTTTGCTTCAAACTTTTCCATATCTATTTCGATATTTTCTACATTTTCCCATACTTCGTCACTACAAGGCTTAGAGCATTGAAGATAATGAATACTTCCGTGAATTTCTACTATTTTATTTTCATCAAATCCCGCTTTTTGAAACTGCCCGTCAACATTTGAAGTAAACACAAACTTATCCTGAGGCAAATTTTTAAGTATTTCAAACCCTCTGTGGGGAGTTGTGTTTCGATATAAGTTAAGACGGTGGCCATAAAACGCCCAGGCTAACTTTGGATTTATCTCAAACCATCTCGGATTTGCAAGTGCTTGGAAGTTAAGCCCTAATTTTTTAGCAATCGGATACGCCTTCCAAAACCCTTCATCTCCCCTGAAATCCGGCAGTCCGCT
>JALVVX010000045.1:5144-6661 GCA_027038555.1 Nautiliaceae bacterium
AAAATCCCCTTTTTAGCAATTTTTTCAAGTTTTGAACCTTTTGAAACCAAATCTATTTTTCTCTCAATTCCATTTAAAGTAAATTCCGTTAAAAGTTCGATTTTTTCTTTTGAGGTGAGTTTTTTATCTATGTAAATATCTATATCTCCCCCTTTTTTATTATCATTCATCCTGCTTCCAAATAGATAAATTTTAACATTCCCTAATTTTTGTCTTATTATTTTTTTTATTAAATCTTTTTCTTCAAGCCTCATTACCTCTCCTCATTACAAATTAACACTTCTCTCTAATTCCTTCTCCCTCCTCACCTTTTCCTACTCCCTCTTCCCTCATTCACCCATCAACCCATCCACTCATCTACTCATACACCCATCAACCATTTCACCCCCCTGTCTCCCAAAACGCCCTTTCACTCACTTCATTATCCTGCCAGTCGTTTTTTTCTGGTTTGTTTTTAACAACATCTCTTAAAATTTCAGCCGCTTTTTTAATATCACCTTTTCTTATGGCTTCTTTTATATTATAACTTTCGGTAAAAAAGAGACACGGTATCAAATACCCTTCTGCCGTAAGTCTTATTCTATTACAGCTTTTACAAAAATCTTCATTATGAGGCTCAATTATTCCAAATCTGTATCCGTCATCTGTTTCATAGTATTTGCTTGCGCTATTGTCTTTTGGAAGTTCAGTAAAAGAATATTTTTTGACAATAATATCTAAAACTTCTTTTGAATCGACTCTTTTTATACCCGGATATGCCCTTTCGTTTTCCATAAATTCAATAAATCTGATAGTAATATTTTTATTTTTGGCATATTCAAACAAATCGATTATCTCATTATCATTTATACCTTTCATAACAACAGTATTAAGTTTCACTCCAAGTCCTACATCAATTGCTGCATCAATACCGCTTAAAACCTTTTTAAGCACATCTTTTTGAGCAATTTTTGCTGCAATTTCCGGTTTTAAGCTATCAAGAGAAATATTTACTCTTTTTAATCCTGCATCTTTTAATTTTTTAGCATATTCAGGCAAATAATATCCATTTGTGGTAAGGGCTAAATCAAGCGAAGGTTTATAATCATAAAGCATTTTTATAAATCTGTCTAAATCTTTCCTAAGAAGCGGCTCTCCGCCTGTAATTCTTATTTTCTTAACTCCCTCATCTATTGCAAGACGCAAAAATTCAAACATCTCTTCATAGCTGAGGATATTTTCTCTTGGCTCCCATTCAAACGGAGTGTTTGGCATACAGTATAAACACCTGAAATTACACCTGCTTGTAACAGAAACTCTTATATAATCTATTGTCCTCTCAAATGAATCTTTAAGCATCAAAAACCTTTGTTATAATTTCAAAAAAGGCCGTAAATGGACTTTTATGAGTTTTTAGAAAAAATAATTAACTGCGATAATATACCACAAAAATTTGAAATGTTTAATGATTTAAAACAAAATTTAGATAAATTTGATTTTAAAAGCGAAAAAAAGCCTGAAATTTTTGAAAAACCAAG
>JALVVX010000046.1 GCA_027038555.1 Nautiliaceae bacterium
TTGTAGAGTTAATGGAGATTTGTTGTATTTCATAACGACCCTCCGATTTGAGCATACTGCCAAGTGGCAGTAGAGGCTTGGAGGGTTCTGTTAGTGATATTATAACATATTTTGTTACTTTTTTTGTAACACTTGTAAACAATTGTAAACAGATATATATTAAAATGGTGTTTCAATATTAAGCTCCTTGCAAAACTCTGCTATCTTTTTGTCTATCTCTTTTTCTTGTACTTCAAGAGATTTTATTTCTTTTGCTACTTCGTTTATATCAATAGGCTCTTCTTCCTCAAAAGTATCCACATATCTTGGTATGTTTAGGTTAAAATCATTCTCTTTAATCTCTTCTAAACTTGCAAGATGAGAGAATTTTTCTATCTCTTTTCTATCTTTATAAGTTTCAATAATTTGCTTGATATGTTCATCTTTTAGGTAGTTTTGATTTTTACCTTTTTCATATAATTTACTTGCATCAATAAATAAAATATTATTATTTTCACGACATTTCTTAAATACTAAAATACAAGCTGGGATACTTGTGCCATAGAATAGATTGGGAGCAAGTCCAATAACTGCATCAAGGTAGTTAAATTTTTCTATTATTGCTCTTCTGATTTTCTCTTCTGCTCCTCCTCTAAATAATACCCCGTGAGGTAAAATTACCGCCATAACTCCATCATCTGCAAGGTGATAGAGCATATGAGTTACAAAAGCATAATCCGCTTTATCTTTTGGTGCTAATGCTGAGTAAGATGCAAATCTTTCATCATTTGCAAGTGTTGGGTCATCTTTGCCTTTCCATTTTGCACTAAAAGGGGGATTGGCGACAATTGCCTCTGCTTTAAGCTCAGGGAATTTATCATCTGTTAGGGTATCGCCTTGTCGGATAGTAAAGTTTTTGTAATGAATGCCGTGAAGCAACATATTCATTCTTGCAAGGTTGTAGGTGGTTCTATTTAGTTCCTGTCCGTAAAAGTGCCCTATTTTTGCATAATTTCCGGCTCTAATTAAAAGTGAGCCACTTCCACAAGTAGGGTCGTATATGGATTTTATTTCAGGTTTGTTTAGAGTAACGATTTGGGCTAAAATTTTACTAACCTGTGAAGGTGTATAAAACTCACCTCCTTTTTTACCAGCACCTGCTGCAAATTCGCCTATTAAATACTCATAAGCATCGCCTAGAATATCGCTTTTTGGATTATTTATATCAAAATCTATTTTTGCAAGGTGTTTAAATATATCTACAATTAAAGCATTTTTCTCTTTTTCACTTTTACCAAGTTTAGGAGATGTTAAATCCACATCTTCAAAAAGCCCTATAAAATCCTCTTCACTCTCTTTTCCAAATGTTCTGTTTTCAATAGCATTTAGGGCATTTTTCAAATCTTCTAAAATAAATTCACCTCTGTTTGCTTTGATTACAAGGTAATTAAAAAGTTCGTTCGGTTTTAAAAAAAACCCGAGAGATTTCATTGAAGCTTCTTCAATTTCTTTCAAGTAATTTTCATAATCAGGCATATTTTCGTTAAGATGCAGATAATCGACTCCCGTTTCACTAATAAGACCCAATTTTTCATTTACATATATCTCTTGCTTTTCGCTTAAATATTTATAAAAAATAAATCCGAGCATATAATTTTTATATTCATCAGCATTCATTTTGCCTCTAAGTAAATCGGCTATGTTCCAAAGCTCTCGCATTAAAATTCTTTTTTGTTCATCACTCATTTTAAACCTTTTACAATTATTTTCTTAAAACAACAATTTCAAATTCCAAAAAATTAACCGGAAATTCTTTTAAGAATCTTTTAATATCTTTAATATTAGCTTTTGTTTTGGCATTTACGCCTGAGAATTTTATATATTCAAATATCTCTTTTGGCGAATTAAATTCAATCTTATAATTTAAAATTTCAATATGAGGGTTTAAAATTTCAGCCGATTTTAAAATTTCTTCTTTTGAATAAATCGGTGATTTTATATTCAGAAATTTATGAAAAGTTTTGAAAGTATTGGATGTAAATATTGCCAAAAGAAAATCTTTTTTTAAGTTTTTAATTTCACCAAATACAAAATCCAAATCCTCAGCCCATTGAAGGGCGGAAAAAGAGACAATCTCTTCAAAATCATAATTTTTTATTACTTCAAAACACTCTTTTGTATTAAAATCGAGTTTTAAAGTGTTGCATGGATTTAGTCTCAGCATATTTTCGCTGTTGTCAATCCCCAAATAAAAATCAAAATTTTTATATTTACATAAACCTTCGCTTCCACATCCCAAATCAATTACTTTTGATTTCAAAAAAGGCAGATATTTTTTGATAACACGTTTTTGAATAATATTGTATCTGCCGTAAGTAAACGCAAACTTTTCAAAACTTTTCAACCCCATTTTTCCCCGTTTTTAAAATGTGATATAATTCTACCAAAAAAGGTTATGAATGATTGGTATATTTTTTACATTTCAAATTATACTTGCGATTATACTTATAATACTTGCACTTCTTAACAAATCAAGCTCTATGGGATTTGGGACTTATGCAAGCAGTAACGATTCGGTTTTCGGCGCAAAAGGACCTATGGATTTCTTGACAAAAGCAACCATCACAATCGGATTTTTATTTGTACTTAATACACTTACACTTGTATATCTTTACAATAAACAGGCAAACACATCGGTAGTGGATGAGGTAAAAGTTCAAAAAACAACAGCACCCAAAAACGCTCCAAGCGTTCCGACTCTTCCTTCAAAATGAAAAGATTAATTCTTTTTTTACTGCCTCTTTGGCTTTTAGCAGAGGCTCATATTTTTGTCCTTCACAGAGTCGATGATTTCAGATATCCTACAACCGATATATCTTCTAAATTTTTGGAAAAAGACATTAAATATCTGTTAAGTCACAACTACAAAATAGTAAAACTCTCAACTCTTGTTAAAAGAATAGAAAACAACGAATCTGTTGATAAATATGTGGTTTTTAATATTGACGATTCATTTAAAAGTTTTTATAAAAATGGACTTCCTGTATTCAAAAAATACCATGTCCCTTTTACGCTTTTCGTATATGTAGAATCAGCCGATAAACATTATGGCGATTTTATGAACTGGAAACAAATAAAAGATGTTTCCAAATACGGGGAACTCGGAGTTCACAGCTACTCTCATCCTCACTTGGCAAAACTTAGCGATAAACAAATTATTGAAGATACTCAAAAAGCCATAAATTCTTTCAAAAAGCATTTGGGTTATGTTCCCGATATGTATGCATATCCATACGGTGAATATGATAAAAGAGTTAAAAAAATAATAAACAATTATTTTAAAATTATATGCAATCAAAATTCAGGAGCCGTGGATAAAAATACACCAATAAACGATCTTGACAGAATCGCTATTACCGGAAATGTAAACATCGCCAAAAAACTTAAAATCGGTGTTTTAAATGTTGAAAATTTTCTGGTAAAAAAAAATAAAAACACTATTGAAGAAATAAGAGGAAATGTAAAACATCCATATGTTCATATTTATATAACAAATCTCGGATGGAAAAAAATAAAAACAAATAACGGATATTTTGACTATAAACCAGATTTCAGGCTCAAAACATACAGAAACAGGGTTATCATAAGATATAATAATAAAATCAAAACAAAATTAATATTAAAGGAGGAATAATGAACGAGGTTTTTCAATTTGCAAAGGACCATATGCAAAAGAGTATAGAGGTACTTAAAAAAGATTTAAACACACTAAGGACTGGAAAAGTTTCAATTCACGTGCTTGATGGGATAAAAGTTGAATATTACGGAGCACCGACTCCTCTTAATCAAGTAGCGAATATAAATGCAGTTGATGCAACTACAATCGTGGTAAGTCCTTGGGACAAAACTATTATGAAAGATATAGAAAAAGCCATCCAAGAAGCAAACGTCGGTGCAAATCCAAACAATGACGGTGAAAATATTAAACTATATTTCCCTCCTATGACAGAAGAAGAGAGAAAAAAACAGGCAAAAAAAGCAAAAGAATTCGGTGAAAAAGCAAAAATTGCCATCAGAAACGTAAGACGCGAAGCAAATGATAAAATCAAAAAAATGTTTAAAAACAAAGAAATTACGGAAGATGAAGAAAGACAAGGACTTGAAGAGGTTCAAAAAATTACTGACGAATTCGTAAAAAAAGCGGATGAAATCGTAAATAAAAAAATCGATGACGTAATGAAAGTGTAATTTCATCGGAAACGGAATTAAATATGAAAAATTTAAACGTAAAAGAAATTTATGAAAAACACGGTGCCTTGCTTAAAGGCCATTTTTTACTAAGCAGTGGCAAACACAGTGAATATTATCTTCAAAGTGCAAGGGTTTTGGAATATCCGGAAGTTGCCGAAGTTTTGGCAAAAGAACTTGCAAAACAGATTATTGAAGCAGGAATAAAAGTTGACACGGTATGTTCTCCGGCAATTGGAGGACTTCTTGCAGGGTATGAACTTGCAAGAGCTCTTGGAGTAAGATTCATATTTACCGAAAGAGTAAAAGGAGAGATGACTCTTAGACGCGGTTTTGAAGTTAAAAAAGGTGAAAAAGTACTTATTTGTGAAGATATCATTACAACAGGCGGAAGTGCAATGGAAGCCGCAAGGGAAATTGAAAAAAGAGGCGGTGAAGTTGTCGGTTTTGCGGCTATTGCCAACAGAGGCGTTTGCAAAAGGGTAAACGGTAAAAACGAAAGAAAAAGTGAATGCAAACTGCCTGAGGATAAACCGTTTTTTGCACTTGAAGATTTTGATTTTGAAGTTTATGAACCACAAAACTGCCCAATGTGTAAAGCAGGAAGCACTCCTATTAAACCTGGAAGCAGAGGAAATTGATGAACTGTCCTTTGTGTAATGCACAAAATGAAGATATTATTTACGAAAACACTCTTTTTAGAATTGTTTTAGTGGATGAAATTCCAGGTTATATAAGAGTTATAACACAAAAACACATAAAAGAATTCAGTGAATTAAGCGATGATGAGGCTGTTGAAATTATAACGGCTGTCAAAAAAACAGAAAAAGCAATGATTGAATTTTTAAAACCGGACAAAATAAATATCGCCTCCCTTGGCAATATGGTACCTCATCTTCATATTCATATGATACCAAGATACGAAAACGACCCTTGGTGGCCGGGGGCGACTTTTTGTGAAAAACAAAGAGAATACAGCTATCCCCCTTTCGATGAAAAAAAATATAAAGAAGCAATAAAAAGTTGTTTTTAGCCCTCCTTCTTTTTTATTTTCTTTTTTTCGCACTTATAGGCGATTATGTAATCTTTATGCCAAAACTCTTTTCTCATTATTTTACACCGGCTCAAATCGGAATGATTTTTGCAATGATGCCGATTGCAAGGTTTTTAACGCCTTTTATTTTCCTAAAAAAACCGCTAACTCAAAAAGATTATATTTCAAGCATAATTATTGCGGTTATTTCTTCATTTATGGTTTTAAGCCACAATTTTTATATTATATTAATAGCTTTTTTCTTTCTGGGTGCATCTTTTGCCGTGCTTTTTCCCTATATCGAAGCCATTGCCATTGAAAAACTCTCCACAAAATACGGAAAAGCCAGAGTTATGGGCTCTATCGGCTTTATGTTATACGGTATCGTATTTTCATATATCAAAATAAATCATCTTATCAGTTTTATTGTCTTAATGCTTTTAACGGCACTTAGCGCAATATATTTCAAAGAAGATAAAACAATCAAAAAAAGCACATCAGGTAAAATAAAATTTTTAAAGGATTATAAATTCTGGCTCGGTGTTATATTTTTGCAGATAAGTTTCGGAGGATTTTATAATTTTTTTACCATTTATCTTATAAATAACGGAATTGACAAAAAGTATGTAGGCTGGCTGTGGGGGATAGGTGTTATGGCTGAGATAATCGTATTTTTGATAGGTCACAGGTTTTTACACAGACTAAAACCCCTTAAATGGATGAAAATTTCCATACTTTTAACTTCAATAAGATGGCTTATGCTCTATTTGTTTGCAAATTCGCTTCTTTTAATTTCAGCTTCTCAATTAATACACGCCTTTTCATTTGCAATTTTTCATACATCGGCACTTTTATATATCAGCAAAAAATACCAAAACAAAACATTAGCCCAGCAGTTTTACGCAGGAATCGGCTACGGACTTGCGGCGTTTTTAGGAAGTATAATCTCCGGATTTTTATACGGTGAAAATCTGTTTTTGTATGAATCTCTTATCGCACTGCTTGGATTTTTGATTATGTTATAATTAAAGCAAGTTTATTTAAGGGGTGTTATTGTTACCAAAAAAGATATATCAGAGAAAAACAGCACTGAAATATGAAAACACACTTATAACCGGACCAAAAAGAGTAGGTAAAACGTTTTTGGTGTTTGATTTTTTAAAAACATTTAAAGGCAAATACAAATATATTGATTTTAGCGATTTTCGGGAAAAAGATTTTGATTTTTCAGATGCCGATTTGGTAATTTATGATAATTATGATTTCTCACAGCCTATCCCTCCAATCACTACTTTTGTAATAAGCGATAAAAATATAGAAATTGAAGATTTCAAAAAAATTGAGCTTAAAGGGCTTGATTTTGAAGAGTTTTTTGCATTTGAACACACCACAAACATAAACCACTGTTTCGATAAATTTTTAAGACTCGGAAATTTCCCAAGAATTTTTCAAGAAGAATATTTCAGAGACGAATATTTAAGGGAAACATTTGAACTTCTGCCTTATAACAAAGAAATTCTTTCATTTTTCTTTACACATATCGGAGAAAAATTCACACTTTATCAGATATATCAAATTTTAAAAAAACATAATAAATTAAGCAAGGACAGTTTTTATAAAATCACAAACGACCTTTTGGAAAACAGAATAATTTATGAAGTAAATAAATTCGATTCACCTAAATCACCCAAAAAATTTTTTGCGTATAATTTTGCTTTTAAAAATATTATGACAAACAAAAAAAACATACTTCATACATTTGAAAACATTATATTTTTGGAACTCAATGAAAAAGAGGTTTATTATAAAGATACGTTAAGTTTTTATATTCCCGAAAAAGAGCTTGGTATACTTGTTTTACCTTTTGCGAATGAAGAAGTAGTCGAAGAAAAACTAAAAAAAGTCTCTGATGTAAAAAAAGTGGAAATAATTACGATATCTAATGAATTTGAAATTGAAAATAAAAAATTTGAAGTGGAGGTAATACCGTTTTGGCGATGGCGATTTGCGGAATAGACGAAGCAGGAAGAGGTCCTATTGCAGGGCCTATGGTATTTGCAGGTGTTATTTTTAAGTTCCAAGTTTCAAGTTCCAAGTTCCAAGAAACTTGGTTTAAAGATTTAACAGATTCAAAAAAACTGACACCAAAAAAAAGAGAAGAGCTTTTTGAAATAATAAAAGAAAACTCCATTTATCATATTGTTTTCAAATCAAATGATGAAATTGATGAAAAAGGGCTCTCTAAATGCATAAAAGAATCTCTGATTGAAATAAAAAAGACACTTAAAGCCGATAAATATCTGTTTGACGGAAATTCGAGTTTCGGGATTGAAGGAATTGAGACAATAATAAAAGGAGATGAAAAAATCAAAGAAATTAGCGCCGCAAGTATTTTGGCAAAAGTAAGTCGTGATAGGTTTATGATTGATATCTCAAAAAAATACCCCGAATATAAATTTGACAAACATAAAGGCTATATCACAAAAGAACATAAAAAACTGATAGAAAAATACGGTCTTTGCAAAATACACCGCAAAAGCTACAAACTAAAACCCTCAACCCCTTCTCTTTTTGAAGGATTAATATGAAAAAACTTTTGCATTTGCTTTTGGCTTTTAAACTATATGCGGCGTTTCCCGATTATTATTATCAGATAAAAGATATAAAACAGCAAAAAAAAGCATTTGTAAACATTCTTCTACCTCTCATACAAAAAGAAAACGAAAATATTTTAAAAACAAGACAAAAAGTCATTGAAATATTTAACGACCCTTTTTACCTTTTAAATCCTGAAAAAATAGCCTATTTAACACAACTTGCAAAAAAATACAAAATAAAAAACATAAACGACAAAAAAACATTTCTCATAAAAATAGACAAAATTCCACCTTCACTGGCACTTGCACAAGCTGCAATCGAAAGCGGCTGGGGGAAAAGTCGTTTTGTAAAAGCCGCAAACAATATTTACGGTCATTGGGAATATTCAAATAGAGGTATAAAACCAAAAAGCACATACTCGCATATAAAAATAAACTATTCGCTAAAAAAATTCAATTCGCTTGAAGACTCAATCAGAGCTTATATGTTAAATCTCAATAGAAATCCGGCTTATATAGAATTCAGAAAAAGAAGAAACATTTACCGCAAATTACATAAAAAATTCACCGGAGCGGATGCCGCTGCAACTTTAAAAAATTATTCTCAACTTAAAGACGAATATGTAAAAAGACTTCAAAATATGATTAAACTCAACAAATGGCTGCAATATGATAATTAGTCATTTACAAGTCATTTTCAATTAATAAAATTATATAAAAAAGGAGAAAAGATGAATAACTATCAACAATATGTTGATTTGGCAATCGCTTGGGGAGTTAAAATCGTCGGCGCTATTGCAATTTTTATCATTGGTAAATGGATAGCGAGATTTTTAACCAATCTTTTAAGAAAAGGTCTGGAAAAATCAAATACGGATGTAACTCTTGTTAAATTTTTAGGAGATTTGGCATATTTCGGTCTTTTGGTACTTGTAATTATTGCAGCTCTTGGAACACTCGGAGTGGACACAACATCATTTGCGGCAATCATAGCAGCAGCAGGTTTGGCAGTAGGTCTTGCACTTCAACAAAATTTCTCAAATTTCGGTGCAGGTGTAATTATATTGTTTTTAAGACCTTTTAAAGTAGGTGATTTTGTTGAAGCGGGCGGAGCAAGCGGAGTTGTAGAAACAATCGGTATTTTTAACACAATTTTTAAAACAGGTGATAACAAAATCGTTATTGTTCCAAATTCAAACATTGTAGGAAGTAATATAGTAAATTATTCAAGAGAACCTTTAAGAAGAATTGATTTGGTAATCGGTGTAGGTTATGAAGATGATTTGAAACTTGTAAAAGAAACACTTGAAGATATCTTAAATTCAGATGAAAGAATTCTAAAAGACCCGGCACCTGCCGTAGCACTTGGTGAACTTGCGGACAGCAGTGTAAACTTTAATGTAAGACCATGGGTAAAAAGCGAAAATTACTGGGCGGTAAGAAGCGCTTTACTTGAAAAAATAAAACTGACTTTTGATGAAAAAGGCATCAACATCCCTTATCCTCAAATGGATGTTCACGTAGACCAAAAAGCGGCTTAATCTCCGCTTTTTTACACTCTTTACAAAACCCAACACTCAAAACTCATCTCCCATATATAAATAATAAAATTCACTCCGCAAGAAGTGCAAATTATTTACCGCTTTTTATCCACTATATTTGCAACTCTTCATTTTTTTGTTTATTTTATTTATAACTCAAAACTCCTATTTCCTCCTCCAAATCCACCCATCCACTCATCACCCTTCTCCCATTTCCTCATCCACTCATCAACCCATCTACTCATTTTCCCATCTACCCAACCACCACTCATCTCCCCATTACCCATTCCTTTATATTCCCATAAATCCCGTCCATCAGTTTTTTTCTGGCCTCAACACTTGTCCAGGCCACATGAGGTGTCAGCAAAGTTTTATCTTTAAATTTTAAAAGAGGATTGTCTTTTGTAGTTGGTTCTTTTTCGAACACATCAAGCCCCACGAATATATCTTTTTGCTCTAAAATCTCCGCCAAATCTTTTTCGTTTATTATTCCACCTCTTCCGACATTTACCAAAACCGCACCGTTTTTAATAAATTTCATATTATCTTTATTTAAAAGGTTTTTCGTATTTTCATTTAAAGGTGCATGAATCGTAATGATATCACTTGTTTTCAAGAGTTCATCTAAATCAACTTTTTTATATTCATCATTGTTGTTTTTACCGCTTGTGGAATAATATACAACCTCAGCTCCAAAACTTCTTGCAAGTCTCGCAACCCCTCTTCCAATCTCTCCAAGTCCTATAATCCCCCATCTTTTGCCTTCTATTTCAAACCAGTTTTGTATGTGTGTAAAAATTTTTGATTCAGGATATTTTTCCCGAACAAATTTATCAAAATAACAGATTCTGTTAAGCAAGGACAAAACAAGTGCAAAAGTATGCTGAATAACGGCGTTTGTAGAATATCCGGCTACGTTTTTGACGATTATTCCCTTTTTCTTTGCATATTCCAAGTCTACATTATTCATCCCCGTTGCCGCAATCTGGATAAATTTTATATTGCTTTTATCCATTATTTCTTTATCAATAACAACCTTGTTTGTCACCACAATATCAGCATCTTTTACCCTTTCAAGCGTCTTTTCTTTTGAAGTGGTCTGATAAATTTGAACTTCACCTAAATTTTTGAATCTCTCAAAATCTACATCACCAAGTGTTAATGCGTCTAAAAAAACTATTTTCATTAATTCTCCTTTTTGGTTATAATTTATAAAAAAGGCTTAATATGAAAAAATTCATAATTTTAATTATAGCAGTTTTAAGCTATTCATTTTCAATGCAGGCCGAATATGTAGCAAAATACGGATGGTTCGGGACAATTGCCAAGGCAACAGGATATTTTGAAAAAAATGAAACCGACTATTTTATAAAAACGTATTCCAAAACGACCAAATTTATAAATTTTCAAAATTATCACATATCAAAAGGAAGAATAATAAACGGTATTTTAGTGCCTCTTACTTATCAAAACATAATCATAAGAGGAAATGACAAATATATTATTACGTATAATTTTGATTATCTTCACAAAAAAATATACAAGACAAAATATAAAAACAGAAAGTTTGTTTATAAAAAAGTACTTGATTATTTCGCCGATAATGACATACTGAGTCTGTATTTCAACCTTCCTCTTATTATGAAAAGCAACCATCAGACATTCAAAGCAATAGGAGGAGAAAAACACACCGGAAGAATAGATGTAGATATCCTTCAAAAAGGAAAAATTACAAAAATAAAAGCAAATCTTTACAATAAAATTTTCGCAGGAGACAAGGGAGTATTATATCTTGATATAAACACATCAAACTGGGTAACTCTCAAAGGAATGATTAAAAACGTATTAAAAATAGGGGATTTAAAAGGAAAACTTGTTTATTTTAAACAAGTCCCTTAGTTTCCAAATATTTCGTATCGTAATTATTTGTAAGAAAATCTTCGTTTTCAAGCATTTTAAGATGAAAAGGAATCGATGTTTTAATTCCTGTCACAACAAATTCTTTTAAGGCTTCTTTCATAACTTTTATAGCTTCTTCCCTGTTTTTGCCCCAAGTAATTACTTTTGCAATTAAACTGTCATAATATTGAGGCACTATATATCCGGCATATACATGCGTATCAACCCTTACGTCTTTTCCGCCCGGAATATAAAGTTTTTGAATTTTACCAGGACTTGGAATAAATTTTTCAGGGTCTTCTGCCAAGATTCTACACTCAATCGCATGACCTTTTACCTGAACTTCATCTTGTGATGGTATTTTTTCACCTTCTTCCACTTTTATCATCCATTCAACCAAATCAAGCCCCGTTACCATTTCACTTACCGGATGTTCGACTTGAAGTCTTGTATTCATCTCCATAAAATAGAAATTGAGATTTTTATCCACTAAAAACTCTATCGTTCCGGCAGAATAATATCCTATTGCCTTTGCCGCTTTTACTGCCGTTTCGTGAAGTTTTTTTCTTGTTTCTTCATCAAGAATAGTAGCAGGAGATTCTTCTATAAGTTTTTGGTGTCTTCTTTGAAGTGAACAGTCCCTCTCACCAAGGTGTATAACATTTCCGTGTTTATCACCAAGTATTTGAACCTCAACGTGTCTTGGTTTTTCGATATATTTTTCCATATAAATGGTTGGGTCTCCAAATGCACTTTCAGCCTCACTGCTTGCTGCTAAAAACGCATTTTCAAGATAGCTTTCATCCTCAACTACCCTCATACCTCTTCCACCGCCTCCGCTTGCGGCTTTAAGAATTACCGGATATCCTATCTCTTTTGCCACTTTTTTAGCTTCTTCAACAGAACTTATCGCACCTTCGCTTCCAGGAATTACAGGAACTCCCGCTTTTTTCATAACTTCTTTTGCCTTAGACTTATCAGCCATAAGCTCCATAACTTCAAGGCTCGGGCCTATAAATGCAATGTCGTGTTCTTTACATATTTCCACAAATGTTTGATTTTCACTCAAAAATCCGTATCCCGGGAAAATCGCATCACACTCTGTCATTTCAGCGGCTGTGATAATTGACGGGATATTAAGATAACTTTGATTTGAAGGAGCAGGTCCAATACACACCGCTCCGTCTGCAAATTTCAGGTAAATAGCATCTTTATCGGCTTTTGAATATACACATACCGCTTCTTTTTCAAGTTTATGTATCGCTCTTATAGCCCTAAGAGCTATTTCTCCTCTATTTGCAATAAGAATTCTGTTTATTTTTTTCATATGACGCCTTTAACTGAGCTTTTTAACTCTAAAAAGAGGAGTATCAAACTCAACAGGCTGACCGTCTTCTACTAAAATTTCAAGAATTTCACAATCAAAATCGGCTTCAAGTTCATTCATTATTTTCATAGCTTCGATTATACATAAAGTCTGTCCTTTTTTTACTTTATCCCCTACTTTTACATATGGAGGCGAATCAGGACTCGGTGCTTGATAAAATGTACCTACCATCGGCGATGTAATCAAATCACCTTCAACTTCACATTCTGGCTTTGCTTCTACTTGTTGAACTATCGGTTCTTGTATTTGAGGAGCCGAAACTTGCTGAGCAGGCGCGCTGACACTTGCCGGTGCGGATGCACTTTTGTCAAGATATATTCTAAATTCTTCCGTTTCAAGTTCGAGTATATTTGTCTTTGATTTATCAAATGCGTCAAGAATTTTTTTAAGTTCTCTGTAATCCATACTTTCTCCTTATTTCTTTAATTTATCTATACAATTAGGAATAGCTTTTTTCATAACCTCTTTTAAAAACTCATTTTTGTTTTGTTGCATATTGCTTATAAATTTATTTAAAGTGTAATTTTTTTCGATTTCATTTAACGTACAGGCACAATAAGCCGTCATTTTATCTTTATTTTGATTTTTCCCCGCATTAACACACGAGCTCATATAATAATACTCCATTATAATAGGATATCTTGCCGCAAAAAGTCCCACGGCAACAATTCCCAAGAGTAATAACTTCTTCATATTACACCTTTTTTAAAATAATAACATATTTTGATACAATTTTAAAAAAAGGAAAGAATAAGCCAAATAACGGTAAATTAATTTTTTCAAGCCGTTTGTATTCTTTTCTTTACATAAAAAAGGAAGTGAATGGGTGTAAAATCGGATAAGTGGATACGCACAATGGCAAAAGAGTTCGGTATGATTACCCCTTTTGAAGAAAAACAGGTTAGAAAAGGAATTATAAGTTACGGGGTAAGTTCATACGGATACGATATAAGAGTAAGTGACGAATTTATGGTATTTACAAATATAAATTCAACCGTTGTAGACCCTAAAAATTTCGATGAAAGAAATGTTGTTAAAATAAAGGGTGATTGTATTATTCCTCCAAACTCGTTTGCTCTTTGCAGAAGTGTGGAATATTTCAAAATGCCAAGGGATGTTTTGGCTATTTGTGTTGGAAAAAGCACTTACGCAAGATGCGGGATTATTGTAAACGTAACACCAATAGAACCCGAATGGGAAGGTCATATTACAATTGAAATCAGCAACACAACTCCTCTTCCTGCAAAAATATACGCCAATGAAGGAATAGCGCAGCTTATATTTTTAAGCGCCGATGATTCAATATGCGAAACAAGTTATGCCGATAAACAAGGGAAATATCACGGACAGCAGGGTATTACGCTTCCAAAGGTGGATAAATGAAACTTTGTATAGCGCTTGATAATCCAAGCCGGGAAGAAAATCTGAAATTGGCAAATGAAATAAAAGAATTTTCAAAAGATATATGGCTTAAAGTCGGATTTAGAAGTTTTATAAGAGATGGGAGAGAATTTATAGATGAATTAAAAAATATGGGGTATAATATATTTTTGGATTTAAAACTTTATGATATCCCAAATACAATGGCGGATGCCGCCGAAGAGATTGCCAAAATGGATATTGATATGTTTAATGTCCACGCAAGTGCGAGCAAAAGAGCAATGAAAGAAGTTATGCAAAGACTTTCCAAGTTTAAAAAAAGACCGCTTGTTTTGGCTGTGACAGCCCTTACAAGTTTTACAAACGAAGAATTTAAAAAAATATACGGTGAAGATATAGACAAAAAAGCAGTCGAATTTGCAAAAGACGCATATGAAGCAGGACTTGACGGGGTTGTTTGCAGTGTGTGGGAGAGTCTTAAAATAAAAGAATACACTTCAAATGATTTTTTAACCCTCACACCCGGTATAAGACCGTTTGGAGAAAGTGCAGGAGACCAAAAAAGAGTGGCTAATTTAAATGAAGCCAAAAAAAACGCAGTCGATTTCATAGTTGTAGGAAGACCTGTATATAAAGCTGAAAAACCAAAAGAAATCATAAAAAAAATATTCAAGGAGATTAAATGAAAAAAATTTTATTAAGTTCTGTATTAGTTCTTTCACTATTCGGATTTGACAAAACACTTCCTCAAAAAGAGACAATTGAAGTATTAAAATCAACACCTCTTTACAATCAGTTAAAATCAATTAAAAATGCTAAATATAAAGCGGTAAAAAAAGACGGTTTTTATATTATAGTTGTGGATGCGCCAAGAGGTAAAGCGCTCTTATACGTAACAGCCGACAAAAAATATACAATACTTGGCAAAGTAATCGATAAAAACGGGAAAGTTTTAATACCTAATTTTCCAAAAAACAGTGAAATTATTAAAAATGGTGTAATGTTTACATTCGGTCACGGCAAAAAAGAGATATATTTGGTAACCGACCCAGAATGTCCATTTTGCAGAATGATGGAAAAACAAAAAAGAGATATTCTTAATAAAAATTACAAAGTTCACGTAATTTTAATGCCTCTTCCGTTTCATAAAAACGCAAAAGCTATGAGTTATTATGTTTTGGCGGGGAAAACCGACCAAGAAAGAGCAAAAAGAATGAAAGAAGTGCTTGAAGGCGGTAATGAATGGAAAAATTTTCATCCTACAAAAGAGCAAATTAAAAAATTCAACGAAGAACTTAAAAATTCAAAAAAAGCGGCATTGGAACTTGGAGCAGAGGGAACTCCAAGTGTATATGACAATAATTTCAGTCCGATACCTTGGCCGAGTTTAGGAGAGAAAAAATGAGTCTTTCAAGTGATTTTATAGATGCTTCTTTATGCTGTTCCTTAAAAATAATAAGAGCTCTTCACGAAGAGCTTAACCTTTTCGAAGAAAAAGGTATAGGATATGGTGGAGATAGGAGTTTAAACATTGACCTTATCGCTGAAAAAATCTTAATAAAAAAACTTAGCGAATTTGGAAATATCTATTCCGAAGAAGCCGGATTTATTGATAACGGTAAAGATAAAAAAATCATAATAGACCCAATTGATGGAAGTTATAACGTCTCAAATTCAATTCCGTATTTCGGAACAAGTATTTATTTCGAAGATACTGCATCAGTGGTCGTAAATCTTAGCAACGGTGATTATTTCGTAAGAGATGAAAACGGTAAAAAATTTGATAATCTTTTCAGAAAACCGTTTAACGCGTCATTCAGACATGATGTAATATTATTTGAAAAAGCATACCAAAACCCTGATATTGTAGAAAAACTTCATAATCGTGGACTTAAATTCAGAGCACCTGGCGCATTAAGTTTATCTTTATGCTATGGCGAAGCTGGTAAAGCGGTAATTTATAAGGGTGAAATAAGAGAATTTGACATAGCAGCAGCTAAATTTTATAACAGTGATTGTTTTTGGCATTTTGAAGACGATCTTATTGTAATGAGCCCGAAATTTGAGGATTTGGAAGAAATACTTTCAATAATAAAGGAATAAAAATGGGTTTTAGCAATTTTTTAAAAAAATTTAAAAAACAACAGCCAAATAAAGATGAAAAACCGACCACTTGGATTAAATGTCCTGCGTGTGGTGCAATCAGCTTTTATAAAGAAATTCAAAGACAGCACAACACCTGCCCTAAGTGCGGATACCATTTCAGGATGAGCGCTGATGAGAGAATAAAACTTTTAGCGGATGAAGGCACATTTGTTGAGCATGATAAAAACTTAGAGCCAAACGACCCGCTTCATTTTGTAGACAAAAAAAGCTATAAAAAAAGAATTGAAGAAAACTACAAAAAAACAGGTAGAAAATCATCTGTAATTTCAGGTGAATGTAAAATAAACGGAGTTCCTACACAGCTTATCGTTTTTGATTTTGCATTTATGGGAGGAAGTCTTGGCAGTGTAGAAGGTGAAAAAATTGCAAGAGCCGTTCAAAGAGCTATCAAAACAGCCACAGGAGTCGTTATCGTATCTACAAGCGGAGGGGCAAGAATGCAAGAGAGCACTTTCTCACTTATGCAAATGGCAAAAACAAGTGCAGCCCTTGCAAGTTTGGCAGAGCATCACCTGCCTTATATTTCCATACTTACAGACCCGACATTCGGGGGAGTAAGTGCAAGTTTTGCATTTTTAGGTGATTTTATTATTGCGGAGCCGGGAGCTATGATAGGTTTTGCAGGACCAAGAGTTATAAAACAAACAATCGGTGAAGATTTGCCCCAAGGTTTTCAAAGAGCCGAATTCTTACTCGAACACGGTCTTATAGATATGGTTGTAAAAAGAGACGAACTTAAACAAACAATTGGTGATTTATTAAAATATACTTTAAAGAGCGCCTCTTAATGGCTCTTTATGCTCTTTTGGATTTTGATACTTTACAAAAATATAATATTTCAATAGAAGATTTTTGTAAAACCGCAAAAGGCTTAAAAGCAAAAATACTTCAATATAGAGACAAAAACTCTTCACTTGAAGAAAAGAAAAAAAGAATATCTAAAATCAAAAAACACTGGCACAAACCTCTTATAATAAATGATAATATCGAACTTTTAGAATATGTAGATGGAATACATATAGGTCAGGAAGACTTAAAAGATTTATGCAAAAAATTTGGTTTAAATGAATTTGAAATTATTAAAAAAATAAAAAATGGAGAATGGAGAGTGGAGAATGGAAAATTTAAATTTATTAATTCTCAATTTTCAATTCTCAATTCTCAATTCATAATCGGTCTTTCCACCCATAACAAAGAAGAGATATTAAAAGCAAACAGACTGCCTTTAAGCTATATAGGACTTGGAGCCTACCGTCCAACTTCTACAAAAGATACTTCCAATATTTTAGGCGATAAAATTATAAACCTTATAAAATATTCTTATCATCCGGTAGCTGTTATAGGAGGCGTTAAAATTTATGATAAAATTCCATCAAAATTTAAAGTGGTGGGAAGCGATATATGCAGATTAACGTCTACTCAATTGAGAAAAAAGAGGATTTTCAAAAAGAAATAAACGAATTCATAAAAAAGTCAAAACCTTTTGCAAATATAAAAAACATCACACTTTATTCAAAAAATCTTGCTAAATCACAAAACAGACAAAAAGAGTATTCAAAAATTTTTGAAAAATATATAAATGACGGATTTAATATAATCCTCTCTCCTGATGGGAAACTTATAGACAGTTTGGAATTTTCAAAATTTTTTGAATATTCAAATATTAACTTTTTCATAGGAGGTGCATACGGATTTGATGAAGAATTTAAGAAAAAAGGGAAACTAATTTCATTATCACCTCTTACAATGAGTCATAAAATTGCAAAACTTGTACTTTTTGAACAAATTTTCAGAGGTTTGAGTATAAAACACAACCATCCGTATCATAAATAAAAAAGGAGAAATAATGAGTATAAATGTAAATCATTACAAGGAAATACTTTTAATGAGAAAGGCAGAACTCGAAAAAATACTGTTTAATCTAAGCAGTGAAATTTCGGATATAAACAGATGCGAAATAAAAGACGAAGGAGATTTTGCCGCTGCAAGTATGGACAGCGGAAGGGATTATCAAATTTTCTTAAATCAAAAAAAAGAACTTGAAGAAATAAATCAAGCACTTAAAAAAATAGAAGAAGGCACATACGGCATATGCGAAATGTGCGACGAACCTATCCAAGAAGAGAGATTAAAAATCAAACCTTACGCAAAATATTGTATAATATGTAGAGAATACATTGAAAAAGAAGGAAAAAGATCTAAATGAAAAAATATATCATATTCAGTCTAATTTTAATCGCGGTTATAACCTTATTCATTTATATGGAAAATAACTCTTTTACCACATTAGGATTTGCGGGGATTAATATTTCCCTGCCAAATGCCGTATGGACTGCATTGTTTTTATCGATATTTTTTATATTTTCGTTAATTTTTTTCTTTTTTATCAATTTTAAAAATTATACTTATCAAAAAAATATTAAAAAAGATATTTCAAACATTATTTTAAATATTAAAAACCGAATTCTTCATAAAAAATCAAATATTCCTACTAAAATTTTAACCGATATAAACAACTTCACCAAAAACATTGAAGGTTTAAATATTAAACCCGAACCTCTCGAAAAATTTGAATTTTTAGAAGACATAAAAAAACTACTTGCAGGTGAAACCGTTGAAATAGGAAAATACAAATTAAATACGGACAATCCATGGTTTATTATGAATATAAAAAACAGACTCAAAAAAAATCCCGATTATGCAAAAGAGGTACTTAAAAAATTCAAAAACGAAGAACTTAAAAAAGAAGCATTTTATATTTGGGCAAAATCCGCTCCTATTAGAGAAATAATCAAATATGAGTATGAGATTAATTTTGATATTGTAAAATCACATATCAACGACAGTGATATTAAACTACTGCTTGAAAGAGCAAAATTAACTCCAAATGAAGAAATTGAAATTGCAAAAGAACTTTACGGTAAAAAATCTCCCGATGAAGAGCTTGAAGTGTTGAAACCTCTAAAATGGGCAGAAGCTTATCTTGCATTAAAATATGAACATCTTGAACTTGCAAAAGAACTTATTGAAGCAAATAATTTACAATTTTTTAAATATTTCTTAGAATTAAAAGTAGCAGGTAAAAAAGAAGATATTGATGAGTATATCGAATCTGCTAAAATCTTCTGAGCCTCTTTTTTTCTTAGCCCCGCTTGCCGGATATACCGATTTGCCTTTTAGAAGCGTTGTCAAGAAATTCGGGTGTGATATGACATTTTCAGAGATGATTAATGTAAACGCAATTGCTTATAATAATGAAAAAACAAAAAAAATGATGATAAAATCTCCAATAGAAGAACCCTATTTTATTCAAATTGCAGCAAATAATATAGAAAATGCCATCAAAGCAGTTGAAATTATTAATGAAAATGATGAAATTGAGGGAATTGACATTAATTTAGGTTGTCCTGTTAATAAAGCAAGAAGAAGCGGTTATGGCGGTGTGCTTTTAAAAGAAGAAAACAAAGAATTATTAAAAGAAATAATTACAGCAATTGTAAAAACTTCAAAAAAACCGGTAAGTGCCAAAATAAGACTTGGATTTGATGAGATAGTGGCGGTTGAGAGGGCAAAAATGCTTGAAGATTTAGGTATTAAATTTATAACCATCCATGGAAGAACTGTAAAACAGATGTATAAAGGTCAGGCAAATTACGAAGAGATAAAAAAATTAGTTGAAGCCGTTAATATCCCAGTAATAGCAAACGGGGACATAACAAATTACGAAAAAGCAAAACAGGTGCTTGAATATACAAATGCAAAAGGCGTGGCAATAGGAAGAGGCGCTATCGGACATCCTTGGATTTTTCTTGAAATGAAACAAAACGGTGAAATAACTCCTGAGCAGAAAAAAGAAGTTTTACTAGAACATTTTGACCAAATGATAAAATGGTATGGGGAATACGGTGTAATTCTTTTTAGAAAACATTTACATCAATACTCAAAAGGCATCCCAAAAGCCAGTGAATTTAGAAGCAAAATAAATGAAGAGACAAATCCTGAGGTTGTAAGAAATTTGATTGAGGAGTATTTTTAAAAAAGGAATAAAATGGGAGTATTAATAAAAGATTTAGCTAATGAATTAAATATTGATTTAAAAGAATTAAATGCTCTTATAAATAAACTTGAAATTAAAATTAAAAAAAATCCCACATATGGCGCTGAAATTAAAGAAACCAAAGATTTCATAAATATATTTATAAACTTACACAATATAAATTTTAAAGCAGAACCAAATAAAGTTATTGAATTTTTCAAAAATAATATAAAAAAAACAAAAAATTATAAAAATTTAAATGAGTCTAAACTTAATAAAATAATAAGTGATATACAATTGTTATTAGAAAATCCTGAAAAGTTTAAAAATAAAATAGAGCAACAAGAATTTTATTCCGTTTTTAATAGTAGAGAAAACTTAGAAAAATTACAAAAAGCTAAGAACAAAATGAATATACAAACAAATTTTCCCCATTTATTAAAATTCAATGAAAAATTTGAAAAACAAACTAATCAAACTAACACTGTCGAACTAAAAAACACAAAAAAGATTAATATAAATATTAAAAATCTTAAAAATATAAAAAATTTACAAAATTTCGAAATAAATTTAAATAATGATATTTATGTTCTTACAGGTAACAATGGAATTGGAAAATCTACATTACTAGCTGCACTAGGTCAACTAGTAAACAAAAATTCTTTATCACAAGAATTTCAAGGTAATATGTTCGATGATTCAATTATTCATTACAATTTAACAGATGATAATAATAGTGTTACTTTCTTTTATAAAAAATTTAAAAAATCAACTCAGACAAAACGCTGGCAAGCATATTCCGAAAATGAAGAAGAAATAAATCTTGAAAAATTAAATGGTTTCATAGAAAGTGGAATAGAAGGTGAAAGATTAAATAAATTTACTAAAGAACAAAGACAAAAAATTTTAGAAGAAGTAGAAAAATTAAATGATTTAATAATCAAAGAAGAAAAATTAACTAGTTATTTCAAAAAAATAACTGGCAAAAATTACAAATTTTTTATTTATAAATCAAAATCAGTAAATAAAGATGTTATAATATATGAGATTGAAAATAAATATTTACCTGAATTTACTCTAAGTACAGGAGAATATTTTATATTACAAATATTACACCAATTAATAAAAAAAATAAACACTTCATCTCCTTCTCTTGTTATATTAGATGAAATTGAATTAGCTTTAAATCCTAAATTACAAATTAAATTTTTAAAATTTTTAAAAGAAGAGTATTGCAAACAACATAATACGACATTTTTAATTGCAACACAATCCATTTCTTTTATCGACAATGTAAATAAAGTCTCATTGATGAGAAATATAAATGGAAAAGTGAAAATTTTTAATAATTTCAAAGGAAAAATAATTAAAACATATTTAGGAGAAAATAAAACAGTATACGACAAAATGATTATAGTTGAAGATATTTTAGCAAAAATTTTCATTGAAAATTTAATTGAAGATATAAGTTCGCAATACTTATTTATAATTTTTCCTTATGGAGGAAAAGATCAAATAAGTAAACATTTTAAAGAAGAACAAATTTTGTCATTATTTGCTAATAATATAATGATAATATATGACGGAGATGTTGAAAGAGAATTAATAGATAAAATTAAAAGAAATTTAAAAGAAAAATTAGAAATCGATATTATTCAAAATACTATAAAAGAAATAGAAAAAGAAATAAAATCAATTACAGAAAAAGATAAAAAAAATAAAGCTCTAGAAACTTTTGAAAATATAAAAGAAGAATATATTATAAAAGGAATAAATACTGCATTTTTACCAATTTTGAATATAGAAGAATATATTATAAATCTAATAAAAGAAGAAAATTTTCAATTTATAGAAAAAATACATTCAATAATAAAAAATTCCACATTTTTTGATATTAAGGACCGATTAAATTTTCAAAATGATAAGAAAATAATTTTTAACAATTTTGTAAAAGAACTTTCTAAAAATAGCTTCAACAATGAATATGAAATAAAAAATAAATTAGTAAATATAATTATAAATTTAAATAAAGAAAATTATCAATTTAATGAATTAAAAGAAAGAATAGAAAATTTTTTACAAAATTAATTTGACAAACAATATTTTTTTTGATTTAATGTGAAAAAATCACAAAAAGTGAGAAAAAATGCTAATTGAATTTGAATTTGAAAATTATAGATCATTTAAAAACAGAACTTTATTTTCCATGGAAAATGCAAATATCGATGATTTAAAAAAACATTTAATTAAAAATAATTATTTAAAAGTATCGGCCATTTTAGGAGCAAATGCAAGTGGAAAAAGTAATTTTATCAAAGCATTTATTAAATTCACTTCAATAATAAGAAATTCTATTAACCCTGAAAAACAAAAAAACTATCCTCATGAGCCTTTTAAATTAGATATAAATGCACAAAACGCCCCTACATTCTTTCGAATACATTTCTTTGAAAATGACTCTTTTTTTGAATATTTGTTTGAAATAGACAAAACTGGGAATATCCTAAAAGAAGAACTCTATCAAAAAGAACAAAATAAAAATAAAAAATATCTCTTTAAAAGAGATAAAAAAGGAATAAAATATAATAGTCGTTCTTTCAAAGAAGCAAAAGGTCTAATTGATAAAACAAGGGAAAATGCTCTATTTTTATCAGTTGTAAATCAATTTAATGGAGAAATTTCAAAAATAGTATATGAATATATTACTCAAAAAATCGTAATTATAGATGATTTGGATTGTGATGATAAAATGGCATTAATAAGTAAAGAATTATTAAAAAAAGAGACAATTAAAACACAAACATTAAAAATTTTAAAAAAACTTGATTTTTCCATTAAAGATATTGAAATTAAAAAAGAAGAAATTCCTACTTTTATTTCAGAAAAAATTAAAAATGATACAAATCTGCCAGAAGAAATAAAAAAAGATCTGCTTACAAATGGAATTGAAACAATTAAAACCAAACATTACTTATTTGAAAAAGAAAATATCAAAGGATTTATTGATTTTGATTTTTTTGAAGAATCGGAAGGCACTAAAAAATTAATTAACATCTTACCTTTGATTATTAATACAATTAATAAAGAAAATGTATTAATTATAGACGAACTTGACAACAGTTTACATACATTGCTTATTAAAAATTTAATTGAATGGTTTACAAATAATTCAAAAAAAGCTCAATTTATTTTTACAACTCATGATTTAAATATTTTGGATAAACCAGAAGTTTTAAGAAGAGATGAAATTTGGTTTGTAAATAAAAATCCAAAATATGAATACAGTGAACTTTATTCATTAATTGAATTCAATGTAAGAAAAGACAAAAATATTTTAAAAGGTCTTTTAAAAGGTGAATTTGGTGCTATTCCTATAATAGATAATTTAGGAAATTAAATGGCAAAAAGAAGTAAAAAAAATAGAGAAACAAAACAAAATTTAAATATATTTATTGCTTGTGAAGATAGTAAAGGGGGATTAAACTACATTAAAAATTTAATAAGAGAATACGGATTTTATCCTAATGATAGTTGTTATGAAAAAAAGAACATTACAGATTTAAAAAATTTAGTTGAAACAGTAAATAATAGTAAAGACATAAAGATTGTTTTTGTAGATGTAGACGATAAATTAAAATCTCCTGCTAACAAACAAAATGTAAATACAGGTATCCAAAAAGCAAAAAACAATAATATTTGTATAATCGTTTCTAATGAATGTTTAGAACTTTGGTTTTTACTTCATTTTAAAAATCAAACTGCTTATATAAAAAGAGAAAATATTTTCAAAATTCTTATAAAAGAACTTTTAGAAAAGAAAAAAAATGTTCTAACAAAAGATGAAATAAAAAACTTAGAAGATGCTAGAATTAAAAATATAGACTGGTTTAAAATATTAGATGAAGATGAAAAAAACAAAGCTTTACAAAGATGTAAAAAATTAATAAAAAACAAATCTCCATTAAATCCATGGAATGAAAATCCAATAACTTTAATGTGTTGTTTTATTGAATTTTTGGAAAAATTAAAAGAGATAACAAATTCAAAACTCAACAATAAAGAGAAAAAAAAACAAATTCAAGAATTAATAAAAAAATGCTATCCAATGATAGGAATAGAAATACAAAATGTTTAACGGACTAATTAGAGAAATAGGAAAAATAAAAAGCTTTTCAAACAATAAGCTTAAAATAATTTCAAAACTAAAACCTGAAATCGGGGATTCTATTGCAGTTAATGGAGTGTGTCTGACTGT
>JALVVX010000047.1 GCA_027038555.1 Nautiliaceae bacterium
ATTTTGTTTTTTGGTTTTTTTCAAAAATATCGTTTATCGAATTTTTATCATTCTCAAAAGACTTATCATATCTTGGTACAATTACCCTCTCTCAAATTTTTTCTTACAAAAAAACTTATGAAGATTTCAAAAGCGCATTTAGGGCAAGGGTTTACAAACTAACGGATAAAAGTCCTAAATTTATAACAAGAACATTTGAATTTTTTCTTGAAAAAGCTATTAAAGATTCAAAGGAAAGAACACTTGCAATGAAAGCAAGGGGATTTTTTGAGAATTGAGGGAGAAGTGAGAATGAAAAATGGAGAAGTGAGAATGGAAAATTTAATTACTCTAAATAAAATCAATTATAAATATGAAGATGATTTTGCACTTAAAAATATTAATTTAGAGATAAAGGAAAACGAAAAAGTAGCTCTTCTTGGAAGTAACGGAAGCGGAAAATCCACACTTCTTAGAATCATTGCAGGACTTTATTTCGGTAATGGCGAATATTTTTTTGAAAATATGAAAATTACTAAAAAAACCGCCAAAAATCTAAGGGCAAAACTTGGAATTCTTTTTCAAAATCCTGATTCGATGATTTTTAACCCGAGCGTTTATGATGAAATTGCTTTTTCACTTAAAGAATTCGGATTTAATGATATTGAAAAAAAGGTTGAAGTGATTGCAAAAGAGTTTAACATCACACATCTTCTAAAAAAATCTCCTCTTAATCTAAGCGGAGGGGAAAAACAAAAAGTAATACTTGCTTCTATCTTGGTATACAATCCAAAAGTCCTTCTTTTAGACGAACCTACTACTGCTATGGACCCGAGAACCACAGGCTGGTTTATAGATTTTTTGATTGATTTAAATAAAACAGTAATACTTGCCACACATGATTTGGCAGTTGCTTATGAAACATGCGAAAGAGCTGTAGTTTTAGATGAAAATCATAAAATTATTTATGATGGAAATATGGAAGAGCTGATGCAAAATTTAGACATTTTAATAAAAGCAAACTTAATACATAAACACAAACATAAGCATAAACGCTTTATTCACTCACATTATCACACACATTTTGATATAATAAATAATCATTCATAAAAGGAGTAAAATATGTGCGTAGATTGCGGATGCGGTACAGGACATAAACATAACCATGAAAAAAACCATGAGCATAATCACACTCATGAAACTGTAAATGAAGATATCAAAAACAATCCTCAGTTATCTCATAAAGTAACTGTAATTGAAAAAATTTTAAGCAAAAACAACAAAATGGCGGATGAAATAAGAGCTGAGTTTGATAAACACAAAATCACATGCTTTAATATGATGAGCAGCCCTGGAAGCGGAAAAACTACGACACTTGAAAATCTTGCGGATAAACTTCCTTTCAAATTCGCAGTTATAGAAGGAGATCTTGAAACCAGCAGAGATGCCGATAGAATCAGAAACAAAGGGATATGGTCATTTCAGCTTCAAACGGGAAGAGCGTGTCATTTAGATGCTGGAATGGTAAAACATGCAATTCCTCATTTTCCGTTTGAAGATGTTGAAATAGCTTTTATTGAAAATGTAGGAAATTTAGTATGTCCAGCAAGCTATGATGTGGGAGCGCATTACAATATGGTGTTTGTAAGCGTGCCTGAGGGTGATGATAAAATAGAAAAATATCCTGTTATGTTTAGAAAAGCGGATATTGTCATAATCACAAAAGCCGATATGCTTGAATTTTTTGATTTTGATGTAAAAAGAGCAAAAGAAGCGGCTTATAAATTAAATCCGAAAGCTCCGGTAGTATTACTGAATAATAAAACAGGAGAAGGACTTGAAGAGATAATTAGCTGGATTGGTGAAAAAAGAAAAGAACACTTAGAGAAATTGAGAATGGAGAATGGAGAATGGAGAATGAAAAATTCATTATAACTTATATAAGGAGAAATTATGTGCTTAGCGATACCAAGCAGAGTTATAAAAATAGACGAAAATAATATGGCGGAAGTCGATACTCTTGGAGTAAAGAGAACTGTCAGCCTTGATTTGATGCCAGAACCCGTTAAAGAGGGAGATTATGTCCTGATTCACGTAGGTTATGCAATGGGAAAAATTGATGAAAAAGAGGCGCTTGAAAGCATTGAAGTTTATAAGAAATTAGCCGAAGCAGCAATGGAGGAAGAAGATGAAATACCACCCGAACAACTTGTAAACGAAGACGGTCCTCTTTTATACAAACCGCCAAAAGACGAAACGGAGAAGTGAGAATGGAGAATGGAGAGTTAACTTTAAAGGACTTATATTCGAAATTCAGGGACCCTGAAACGATAAAAGCCCTCACAAAAGAGATTGAAAAAGAAGCTCTTAAATTAAAAGAACCTATGAAGGTAATGGAGATATGCGGGGGTCATACGCATACAATTATGAAATACGGCATTAATCAAATTTTGCCTGATAATATAGAATTTATCCATGGTCCTGGCTGTCCTGTATGTGTAATGCCAAAAGAGAGAATTGACCATGCAATAATCCTGGCAAAACAGCCTGATGTAATACTTGCAACTCTTGGAGATATGATAAGAGTCCCCGGTAGCAAATCATCTCTTGCAAAAGCAAGAGCCGAAGAGGCAAATGTAGTTCCTCTTCATTCGACTCTTGATGTTTTAAAAATTGCAAAAGAAAATCCCGATAAAAAAGTTGTTTTTTTTGCAATAGGATTTGAAACCACCACTCCAATGACAGCTGCTTTAATGAAAAGAGCTTTTAATGAAGGAGTTAAAAATATTTATTATCATATAAATCATGTCTTAGTCCCGCCTCCAATGAGGGCGATAATGGACGGAGGGGAAGCCAAAATCAACGCATTTATAGGTCCAAGCCATGTGAGTGTAATAATCGGTGCAAAAGCATATGAATTTTTAGTAAAAGATTACAATACTCCTGTGGTGGTTGCCGGATTTGAGCCTGTTGATGTGATGGAAAGTATTTTAATGCTTTTAAAACAAAAAAATCAAAACAGGTGTAAAGTGGAAATTCAATACAAAAGAGCTACAACATATGAAGGTAATGTAGTGGCTCAAAAATTAATTGAAGAATTTATGGAAGTCAGAGACACTTTCAGATGGAGAGGTCTTGGAGATATACCTAAATCAGCTTTAAAATTAAAAGATAAATTCTTAGAATTTGATGCTGAAAAAGTGTGGGCTGATATACTGCCAAATGAACCAATTGATGACCATAAATTATGTATCTGCGGGGAGATTTTAAAAGGACTTGCAAAACCAAACGACTGTAAGGTTTTCGGGAGTGCATGTACTCCTTCAAATCCTCTTGGAAGCTGTATGGTAAGCGATGAAGGTGCTTGTAATGCGTATTACAGATACAGCAGATAAATTGAGAATGGAGAATGGAAAATGGAGAATAAAAAGATAACCCTTGCATACGGTGGAGGAGGAGAAGAGACAAATAAACTGATAAAAGAGCTTTTTTATGAAAATTTCAAAAACGATATTTTAATTAAAGCAGAAGATGCGGCTGTTATAAACCTAAACGGCAAAACGGCATTTACTACGGATTCGTTCACAATAGACCCGATATTTTTTAACGGCGGGGATATCGGAAAACTGAGTATTGCCGGGACATGCAATGACCTTGCAATGATGGGTGCAAAACCTGAATATTTGAGTATTTCTTTTATGATAGAAGAAGGACTTGATTTTGAAGATTTGGAAAAAATCGTAAAATCAATCAGTAAAGAGCTTAAAAAAGCAGATGCAAGAATTGTATGCGGAGATACAAAAGTCGTTCCTGCGGGAAGTGTTGATAAAATTTTTATAAACACAAGCGGTGTCGGCAGTATCAAAAAAGAAAACATAAGCGCACATAATATAAAACCGGGCGATAAAATAATTGTAAGCAGGGATATAGGAAGACACGGAAGTGTGGTACTTGCTAAAAGATTTGGAGTAGATACAGACATTGAGAGCGACTGTAAAGTTTTATGTGAAGAGGTAAATGCATTAATAGAGGCAGGGATTGATATAAAAGCTATGCGTGATGCCACAAGAGGCGGACTTAGCGCTGTTTTAAACGAATGGGCTGAGGCAAGTAATGTGGCAATAGAAATTGAAGAAGAAAAAATTCCAATAAGCGATGAGGTAAAAGGACTTTGTGAAATTTTCGGATTTGAACCTATGGATTTGGCAAATGAAGGAACATTTATTCTTGCAGTTGAAAATAAAGGTGCCAAAAAAGCCGAAGAAATTTTAAAAAAGTTTAATAACAATGCCTCAATAATAGGAGAAGCGATTGAAGGTAAAAAAGTTATATTAAAAACATCTTACGGTAGCAAAAGATATATAGATTTGCCAAAAGGCGAATTACTGCCAAGGATATGCTGATGCAGGAAAAAATAGTAAAAATGTTTGATGAAATAGCTGAGAGTTATGATGTGGTAAACAGAATCGTAAGTTTTGGAAGCGATAAACTGTGGAGAGAAAAAGCAATTAAAAAAGCGTTAAATTTTACAAAAAACAATCCAAGAGTTTTAGATGTAGCCTGCGGAAGCGGCGATATGATAGAAGTATGGAGAAAATACACCGATGATGTTACCGGACTTGACCCAAGTAAAAAAATGCTTGAAATTGCAAAAAAAAGATTTCCGGATGTACAATTTTATCAGGGATTTGCACAAAACCTGCCTTTTGAAGAGAGTACTTTTGATGTGATAAGCATTTCATTTGGTATAAGAAATGTAGTGGAAATTCAAAAAGCAATCGATGAATTTGCAAGCGTTTTAAAAAAAGACGGAGTATTGCTTATACTTGAATTTACAAAACCTGATAAAAAATCTCTTATTAGAAACTGTATTGATTTTTATTCAACCAAAATTCTTCCGAAAATAGGTGGAATAATCAGCGGTAACAAAGAAGCATATGAATATCTTCCTTATTCCATTCAAAATTTCTATACATTAAATGAACTTTGCAAAAAACTAAATAAAAAATTTGAAGTAAAAGAAGCCAAAAGTTTTAAACTCTCCCCTGCTTCAATGATAATAGCTAAAAAAATTTAATTTTTGGCTTCTTTATTAATCACAGCATTTCCAAATGCTTCAACTCCCCCACTTATTTGAAGTGCTTTTGGGGTATAAACTTTATAGTTTTTATCAATATAGCTGTAAATTTTATTTAAAAATTCACCCCTAAAAAGATCACCCACAATCACTGCTCCGTCTAAATCGTTGTCTTTATGAAATGCATCGTATTGATTTGAAAGAAATTCGGCAAAACTCTCAACTACCCCGTAACTTAAAAGATAATTATCAACTCCTGCAAGATTAAAACTCATAGCGGTTCTTATAGCCCAAAGAGGATTTAAATTGTTTTTATCCATTTTATAATCAATCCTCGGTCCTTTTTTAGTCATTGCCTCATTTGAATGTTTCAAAATTTCTTCAAATCCTTCATCGATATTATCAGCCATTCCAAGGACTGTTCCTATAAGTCCCCAAAGGTAATATATTCCTTTTTTTTCACTTTTTATATCCGAATTTAAAGCGTTTTCGAAAAGATCCGGTCTTTTTTCCTTAAAATTTTTAATAAGTTTAGCTCCCGTTTCATTCATAACGGCAATCTGGGAAAAAATATCTTCAAAATTTTCAAATTCAAATTTAAAGTCAATATATTCGATAAGTCCGAATTTTGGGGAATTTATTAGGATTTTATTTTCATTTTCATAAAAACAAAAACCCATAATGTTTTTATCTTTAAGTTCCCACTGCTCAATTACCCCATAAAATCCTGCAAAAGAAGGTTTTGTCTCTTTTGAGTTTATTTCTCCTAAATTTTCAAGCCTGTCAATTACACCGTTTTTATATCCGTGTTCTTTATATTTCCCCTCAGCTTTTATATCTTTTTCAAATTTAGGGACAATCCCCCTGTCTCCTTTTTCAATAAGTATATCTTTGTGCTTTGAATCCGTAACAACTGCAAAAAGCGGTTTTTCAAGTTTAACGTCAAAACTTAAATCTTTTGGATTATCTGTCTTTTTAAATCCAAGAAGTTCAATATTACTCACTTCAAATAAAAGCTCTGTTACCATACAATCCGGAAGTTTTACATAAAAAGTAGGAAGTGAAGAATTATATGTTTTTTTAAATTCGATATTAGTTTTAAGTTTTACAAAAGGCTTTTCAATACTTGCAAGTGCCTTGGCATCTCCTTCAAAAGCCATAAAATATTTACCAACACTTGCCAAATCCTTTGCCACTACAAATTCGGCGTTTTGAATATCTC
>JALVVX010000048.1:0-3845 GCA_027038555.1 Nautiliaceae bacterium
GTCTCAATCCCCTTAGCGGGTCAATATGTTTGTAACGGCAAACTTTATCGAAATTTCGGTAGTTTTGGAAACATTAAATTTCTTAAAGTTTGCTTAAACGCTAATTTTCGCATCTTCTCAAATCCAAAAAGCCCTAAATTCCGGGGTTTTAATTTTTGAGAAAAACTTAGAGAAAACTTAAACAAAAAATTTTCAAACATCTTTAAAATTTTACTTAATTATAAATATTTCGTCAAGCAAATCGGCTGTGCCTAATGCAATTCCATAATCTTCTATTTCATAAATCCTAACATCGTCAGCTTCTGTATCTATTATATCATTGATTTTCATAGCCATTTCAATCATCTCTTCTTTGCTTGCTTTGACATAAAAGATAGAATATTCAATCCTAACTCCTATTTTTGATAAAAACCTTCCAAGTTTTGCTACTCTTTTAGTATCTGCTATATCATAAGCTATTAGAAATTCCAACTTTAACCTCCCCTACGATATATCCGTTTTCATCAATTAAAAACACTTTTTTCTTTTGAGCTAATTTATAAAGATATCTAAGCGGCACACTATTGTGAATGGTAATATAAATCTCTGAAATATATCTATAACCGATAATTAATTCACTGTCATCAACAATTATTAAATAATCTCTTTTTGGATAAATTTTTGCAAACTTGTTTTTTACAATAATCCTTTGAGGTTTGAAATCTCTTTTTGGATTTGGAGTGTTTCTAAAAATTCTTTTATGCTTTTCCATATTCTCTTCCTTGATTCGTTTCTTAATCTAAAAGATGTATCAAAATCTTTTTTGCTTAAAATCTTTTCTTTAAAAAGCTTATAAACAAATTTATCTATATCGCTTCTAAAAAGCTCTAAAATATCGCTACTCAAAGCATTATGACTTCTAAAAGGCTCGTGAAGATATCCTATTTGAGCATCAAGTCCGTTTTTAATTATCACATTTGTTATTTCATAATAAACAATGGTATATAAAAAACTCATCATAGCATTTACCACATCTTCCGGGGGACGTTTGCTTCTATAGCCTTTAACTAATCTTTTATCAAAAAGTGAAAAATACTTTTTGAAATAAATCCGTGCAAAACTTCCTTCAATTCCTAATATTTCATCAATCTCTTTTACATTTTCAAGCACACTCAAATCAAATTCAATCCCTAAAAAATTTCTTTTTATTTTCTCACTTATTATCCATTTGGCTATTTCAATTCTTTTATTAAGTGCAAAAAACTGCTTTTTTTTAAGCTCGGCATTTTTGGAAGATATTGGATGGATAAAGCTAAAACCTTTATTAAATATCAAAATTGAAATATCTTCTTTTGTAAGTTTTGTAATAGTTTTGGTATCAAGATTTATATTTCCTGCTAAAATCATAAAATCGATTTTTCTAAGCGGATATTTTTTATCCTCAAATATAAGCTGAGAGTTTTTAACTTCAATTTTTCCTTCTTTATCTATTATTATCCTATTCATATTATGATATCTCCATTTTTGAAAGTTATCTCTTTTGCTTTTCCTAAATACAAAAATTTTTTAACTTTTACTATATGCACCCTATCTTCACTCAAATCCATTTTTGCACTAAGTTTTCTTGCAAGCTCAAACACCTCTTTTTTATTCAAAATTGCTTCTACTGCGCTTTTTTGCCCGCCAAAAGCATATGAATATGCTATTTCTTTAATTTTTCTTCTTCTTTTATTATCAATTACATCATATCCAATCAAAAACATCTCATCCCCCTTTTACTCTACCTTTATATCTCCAAGCCCGAATGTCACCTGTTTACCAACTCCTATTATTTCTCCAAGTCTAAGCATTTTATAGCTATTTTCATCAACATTTTTATAAATGATTTCTCCCATAACACCGCCTAAATTCATTTTGGTCTTCTGTCTGTTTGAAAAGCGGGTAAGTTCTTTGAAATATAAATTTTTATAAACTTCTTCGTATTTTGGAGTAAACGGAAGTTTTTGGATTTCCCTGTTTGTAAGTTTCAAAAACCTGTGGTTTATCGAGCGAAGCAGTGTTTCAAGCGACAAATCATTCTTTACAAACCGACCGTTTTGTTTGATTCTTATAGGAGTATTTATTTTAAGCGTAAAATCTTTTTTATAATCATTAACTTCAAATTCAAAAGGTTTATTGTCAAACTTTTTAAACTCCCCGTCATATACAAGCTGATTGTTATAAAGAATTACGAAATTATCTATTTTAATCCTGTTTTTGGTAATTCCCGTTTCCTTCAAGGCTTTATAAACGGCGCTTATGATAAAGGGGGCTTCTTTTATTTTTTCTTCAAAAAGTATGATTTTAAAATCAAGTTTTGGACTAAGTGAAATTTTAAGTCTGAATTTTGCAAAATCGCTTTCATAAAAATCATAAAAAGTGCAATTTTCCTTCGCAAAACATCCTGTACACTCAAATGACGGATTAATACACACAACCTTTTTTAAAGCAACTCCAAGAGCCCCTCTTACAGTCGAGCCTATAAATTCATAAGGCATAACAAATTGGCTTTTTACATCAATAACACTGTAATTTATCATCCTCTCTCCTCTATCTCTTTTTTAGGTTTAATCCCGGCTTTTTCTTTTAAACTGTTTATCTGTTTTATCACATTTCCCCTGCCATCAAAAAGTTTGTTTTTAGCTTTTATATAAGTCTCTTTTGTTTTATCTATCCCGTCTCCTATTTTTTCAAAATCATCCAAAAATCCCCCGAGTTTCGTATAAAGACTCTCGGCAATCATTGCCACTTCTTTTATATTCTGGGACTGTTTTTCATACCTCCAGGTAACCTCTATGGCTCTGAGGCTTACTAAAAGTGTGGACGGAGAAGTTAAAACAACACGTTTTTTAAATGCATACTCAAACAGGTCGCTTTTTTGAAGTGCGACATTTAATGCATTTTCCACCGGCACAAACATAAAAATAAAATCAAGCGTATTAACACCGTTTAGGTTTTCATAATTTTTCTCAGCCAATGAATCGATATGTTTTTTCAGGTTGTTTATATGCTCTTTAAGATATCTTTCATCTCCTGTTTTTATATATTCTGTATATGCGTTAAGAGAGACTTTCGAATCAATTATAATATCTCTGTTACCTGGAAGTTTTACTATTACATCTGGTCTGAAAATTTTGCCGTTTGCATCTTTTAAAACAACTTCCCTTTCATATTCCCTGCCTTTTTCAAGTCCGCTAAGTTCAAGCACCCTTTCAAGTATCATCTCACCCCAGCTGCCTTGGAGTTTTTTGTCTCCTTTTAGGGCTTTTGCAAGGCTTTCGGCTTCTGTGGATAATTTTAAATTAAGCTCTTTTAGATGTTTAAGTTCGTTTTCAAGAGCAGAAAGTTTTCTTGCTTCATCAAGTGTCAGATTCTCAATTTTTTCTTTAAACTCTTTTATCTCCTTCTCAACCGGGCTTATTAGTTGTGAAATTGAAATTTCAGAATTTTTATTGAATTTTTCAGCCGTTTTTTCAAGTATTATATTTGCAAGGTTTTCAAAAGACTCTTTAAGATTTTCTTCGGAATTTTGCAAAAATTTTATCTTTTCTTCATATGATTTTTTGTTTTCTTCTATAAATGTTCTAAGTCTTTCATTTTCCATTTTTAAATTTATATTTTCATTTTTGTATTTTTCACATTCGTTTTTGTATTCGTTAAAGTTTTTTATCTTCTCTTGAAAAACAAGGTTTTGGGAAATTTGATATTGAAGTTTCGATTTAAGCTCTTCAAGTTCTTTTTTGTGTTTTGAGCGAAACATAAAAAGCAATACCAAAAGTCCGATTGCCAAAACCCCTAAAACGATTATCAGCAGATTATAAATTTCA
>JALVVX010000048.1:3945-23147 GCA_027038555.1 Nautiliaceae bacterium
TCAAATCCTACTCCCTTTTGTCCCAAAAGCCACTCACGGCTAACTTCTTCTTTGAAAGTTTCAAAATTACCAAAATCCCTTAAAATATTGCGGCTTAATGCTATAAGTCTTTTTGCTTTTTGATTGTAAAACCCGACAGGTTTTATAATATCCGCTAAATATATCGGGTCAAGACTCGCCACATCCTCAACCCTCCATTCTCCATTTTCCGCTTTCCATTTATCAAGCGTTTTTTCGACATTTTCCCATTTTGTATTTTGAGTAAGAACAGCACCTACCACCACTTCAAATGTCCCGAAATTCGGCCACCAATATTTTGGAGAATTTTTTAAAAGATTTTTTTTTCTAAGTTCTACTAAAAGCTCATAAGAATTGCTAAATTCCATCTATTTCCTTTGGTGTATTGGTTATTTGTATATTCGTAAAATTTGAAACTCAAAACTTGGAACTGGGAACTTGAAACTTCCTCTTCCCTCATCCCTATTCACTCATTCACTCTTTGCACCACCTCATACCCATTCTCATCCGCTTTAATTTTAAAAGCCCTTTTAGGAACTTTACCCTCACTTTCAATAACTAAACACTGCATTATACTTTTACATTTATCGGGCACATCAAAATGTTTTTTAAGACCTGTAAGCATATGAAAAATAGGTGCATCGCTTTTCATTCCTATTACATTATCGCGGCATCCAGTAATTCCTATATCAGTCAGATATACGGTATTGTTTTCAATTTCTAAATCATCAGTGCCTATGTGCGTATGAGTGCCGACAATTGCCGAAACCCTTCCTTTTAGCATATGAAAAAGAGCTCTTTTCTCAGCCGTAGCCTCCGCGTGAAAATCTATAAAAACAAACTTTTCGCTTTCTTTGAAATTATTAAGTTCAATAAACGGGTTTTTACCATATGGCATTCCGTATATTCCCATAGCGCTTATAACAATAATATTTTCATCTTCATAGTACCAATTTCCCGGTGCTTCGAAATAATTAAGCGGTCTTAAAATTTTACCTTCTTCAAGAAGCTGAATTGCCTCTTTTTTCTTATCAAAAGTATGATTTCCACCTGTAAAGATATCAACTCCCGCATTTTTTATTTCGTTATAAACTTTTGGTGTTATCCCAAACCCATGCGCCAAATTTTCATAATTGGCTATTACATAGTCTATATTAAATTTCACTCTAAATTCAGGAAGCCATTTCTTTACAAGTTTTCTGCCGGGTTTACCGACTATATCACCTATAAAAAGTATGTTCATAAAAATCCTTTGATATAATTTTGGAATGAAAAAATTTTTTGCATTAATTTTTTTATTTTCGTTGTTAAGTGCCCAAGATATCACACTCGAAAAAAAAATCAAAGAAAACAATAACACAATTATACAAGAAGAAGCCAAAATTTTTAAAAACTGGCTGATAAAAAACATAAATGAAATAACACCGGATTTTTTGAACGTTTCACCAAGAGATTCTTTGATAAAATTTAAAATCGGATACGATACCCAGACAGATAAAATAACATCGTCACTCAATGCCAGGCTGATACTACCTTCATACGAAAAATCCGCAACAAAGGTAAAGTTAAATACCGGGACAACAAGGTCATATAATCTTAAAATCACTCCTATTATAAGAATGTATAAAAGAAGAATCACCCCTATTTTAAAAAATTCTTTTACATTTAAAAACGATTTTTTAATAAAAGAGATGATTTTTAATGAAACTCTTTATTATTATTTTATTTTTAACGAATATAAAGAAATAACATCACTTTCTTTTAAAAAATTTCTTACTATGAATAATTTAATGCTAAAACTCTCTAAAACATATTATTCCACTCAAAAAAGCAATCTTTTTTATCTTTTCGGACTCTATTTTTACACCAGGCAAAAAAAATATATAACCACTTACGGATTTGAAACAAGCGGTGAGAGAAAAAAACTTCCTTTTATCTATTCTTATAAAATTTTTACAACATACAGACACCTGATATTTAACAATAAATTCGCTTTTATAGACATAACTCCATATCTTCAATCTTCAAAAGATTGGCAATACAGAATAAAACCTTTTTTGAGTGTCTCATTTAATGTCAGATTTTAGATAAAATTTCATAAAAAAGGCTGTGTATGATAAAAGCGCTAAGAGGTATGAAAGACATACTCGACCCTAAATTTTTAAAAATTTTCGATACCGCAAGAGATGTGGCACAAAATTACGGATATGACTACATAGAAACGCCTGTACTTGAAGAAACTTCGCTTTTTAAAAGAAGTGTCGGCGAATCAAGCGATATTGTAAATAAAGAGATGTATCAGTTTATAGACAAAGGCGGAAATGATGTATGCCTAAGACCGGAAGGCACCGCAGGAGTGGTTAGAAGTTTTATTGAGCATAAATTCGATAGAGCTGGTACTCCTAAAAGATTTTGGTATTTCGGTCCGATGTTTAGATACGAAAGGCCCCAAAAAGGAAGATTCAGGGAATTTCACCAGTTTGGAGTTGAAAGTTTCGGGACAAAAAGCATTTACGAAGATATAAACATAATATCAATGGCGGCAGATATTTTTGAAAGACTCGGAATTGAATATACCCTTAAAATAAATTCCCTCGGATGCCCGGAATGTATGCCTAAATACAAAGACAAACTTGTTGAATTTCTAAATCAGCACAAAGAAAATTTATGTGAAGACTGCCAAAGAAGAATCACCCAAAATCCAATAAGAACACTTGATTGCAAAAACGAAAACTGTCAGGCTATACTAAAAGACGCACCGAAAATCACCGATAATCTGTGTGATAGCTGTGAGAGTGATTTTGAAACGCTCAAAAAAGGGCTTGATAATTTAGGTATCAAATATGAAATAGATAAAAATTTAGTAAGAGGGCTTGATTATTATACCAAAACGACATTTGAATTCGTCTCAAACAAAATAGGAGCACAAAGCGCAATAGCAGGAGGCGGAAGGTATGACAGGCTTGTGGAGTTTTTAGGCGGCAAACCGACTCCCGGAGTCGGATTTGCGATAGGTATTGAGAGGATTATGGATTTAGTGGAAACAGATACTAAAAGAAGCGGTATTTACATGGGGGCTTTGATTGAAGAAGCGATACCTTATATCCAAAAACACGCAAGGGGTGTAAGAAAAGAGCAAAAAGTATTCGTTGAACCAAATGTAAAATCACTAAAAGCCCACCTTAAAGCCGCTGATAAGGGCAATTATAAAACAGTGCTTATTGCAGGTGAAGATGAACTTAAAAAAGGCGATTTTTTCATAAAAGAACTTTAAGGACATAAAATGAACTACGGAATCGATATCTGGGGCGCAAACAATTTTTTCATAGAAAACGGTTTGCTTAAAATAAACTACGGCAACCAGCCTGCACTTATTGATATAATAAAAGATATAGAAGAAAAAGGCTTTCAGGGGCCTATCCTTTTACGCTTTCCCCATCTTATAAGAAAACAGATAAATTCTCTTTATAATTCATTCAAAAAAGCTATGAAAACCTTTGAATATAAAGGAGAGTTTAAAGCCGTATTTCCTCTTAAAGTAAATCAGTTTCCAACATTCGTAAAACCTCTAATTAAAATAGCCAAAAAATACAACTACGGCTTAGAAGCCGGAAGCAAGGCCGAGCTTATCTTAGCAATGACTTACAATGATTTAAAAGCACCTATTACTATTAACGGTTTTAAAGACAAAGATATGATAAGAATGGCGTTTATCGCCGGATTTATGGGATACGACGTTACGATTACCATTGAAGGGCTAAATGAACTTAAATCAATTATAGAAGTCAGCAGTGAATATCACTCAATGCCCGTAAATATCGGTATTCGTATCAGACTTCATACAAGCGGTGTGGGGATATGGGCAAAAAGCGGAGGGATTGAGTCTAAATTCGGGCTTAGTTCTACTGAAATTATTGAAGCGGTTGAAATTATGAAAAAAGAAAACGTTTTAAATAAACTTAAAATGATTCACTTTCATATCGGAAGCCAGATAAATGATATTTCGCCTTTGAAAAAAGCAATTAGAGAAGCCGGAAATATATACGCGGACCTAAGAAAAATGGGGGCTAAAAATTTAAGTGCCATTAATATAGGAGGTGGCCTTGCGATAGAATATTCACAGTGGGAGGATAAAAGAGATAAAAACTATTCAATTGACGAATTCAGCAATGACGTCGTATATCTTTTAAAAGAAATATCCGGCAAAAAAAATGTCCCGATGCCTGATATTTTTACCGAAAGCGGAAGATTTATTGCATCTCCTTCGACTGTTCTCGTCGCACCGGTAATTGAGCTTTTTTCTCAGGAATATACGGAAAAATCACTCAAACTTAAAGACAAAAACCCAGATTTGGTAGAAGAGCTTTATGATTTGTATAAAACAATAAACGAGAACAATTATATTGAATATTTCCATGATGCGCTTGATCATTTCGAATCACTTTTGACTTTGTTTGATTTGGGATTTATAGACCTCATTGACAGAAGTAACAGTGAAATTCTTGTTCATCTTATCATCAAAAAAGCCATAACTTATGCAACTTTAAGGGGATTTAAAAACAAAGATTTAAAATCAATCAACGAAAAATTTCAGGAAAAATATCTTGCAAACTTTTCTATTTTTCAAAGTCTTCCCGATTTTTGGGGACTTGGACAGAGATTTCCAGTTATGCCTCTTACAAAACTAAACAAAACCCCAAACAGAAGTGCGACTATATGGGATATCACATGCGATAGTGATGGGGAAATACCTTTTAGCAAAGAGTATCCTCTATATCTGCACGATGTGGATTTAAACAAAGAAGATTATTATCTCGGATTTTTCTTAGTAGGCGCATATCAGGAGATTCTCGGTATGAAACATAATCTTTTCAGTTTCACAAATGAAGCGATTGTAAATTTTGACAGCGAAGGAAACTATGAAATAGAATTTATCGAACCGACCCAGAAAATAAGGGAAATTTTAATTGATTTAGACTATGACATGGATGAAATAGAAAGAGAACTTAAAAACAAAATTGAAAATACAATTATTGATGAAGAGAACAAAAAAGAGATTTTAGGAGAACTTTTTTTGCTTCTTAACGATATGGTTTATTTAAAAAACGATTAATCTTTATCCGGTACTATCTCTTCTCTTCTTATCAGGTTATCGACTTTAAGAATGGTAATAATCCTCCCGTCATCAAGTCTTCCCACACCTTCGATTATATCATCTTCATTTGTATATGTTTCAGGTGGAGGAAGTATGCTTTTTTTAGGAATTCTAATGGCTGATGTTAATCTGTCTATCACAAATGCGACATCTTCACCTTTTATTTTCATAACTATAAATCTTGTATTTTCATCTATTTCGGCTGATGGAGCACCAAATTTTTTTCTAAGGTCAATCAAAGGAAGCACATTACCCCTTAAATTAAACACTCCCAAAACATAATCAGGCACAAAAGGAACTCTTGTCCACTCAATTGGCTTTATAATTTCCTGAATAGCAAGAATCGGTACGGCAAACTCTTCTTCACCCACAATAAAGCCCACTAACTGCTCTACTTCTTCAACTTTTTCATCTTCTGGCTGGTGAAGAGCTTCTTGCTGTTTTTTTATAATATCGTTTAGTCCTGCCATTTTAAAACCTTTATAATTTTAAATTTCTTCTTATAACATTTTGAAGATATTCTTTTGTATACGGTTTGGTAATATATTCATCCATTCCTACTTCCACACCTCTTACTCTGTCTGCTTTCGTAGCACGTGAAGTTACAGCAATTAACGGAAGTTTTCTGTATTTGTTGTATTTTCTAATCTCCTGAGCCAATGTATACCCATCCATTCTTGGCATTTCTATATCTATAAGCATTGCATCTATATCATTTTGTTTAAGCAAATTAAGCGCTTCCATTCCGTCTTTTGCTTCAATCACATTCACCCCAAGTTCATCCAATGCCTGATGCATAATCTTTCTATCCATTGCCGAATCATCGACAATTAATACATTATAATCGCTTGGTTTTTCTTTTTTCTTTTTAGCTTCATTTATTGAATCTGTGACAAGTTTTTTATTGTGAGTCTCTTTTGCAAGATTCATCAAACTTGCAACATCCACAATAAGTGTAACCCTACCATCACCTCTAATCGTAGCTCCGGCAATTCCCGGAAGTCCTTTTAGAAATTCACCAAGAGATTTGATAACTATCTCTTCTTGACCTATAAACCTATCAACAATAAGTCCTATTTTTGTAGCTCCAAGTCCCAAGATAACAACATATAGGTATTTCTCAGGCATAAGAATTTTTTCGATGTTGAAAATATCTGCCATATTTACAAGAGGCAACACCTCATCTCTGAGTTTAAGTACGCTTCTTCCCTCAATCGTATAAATATCCTCTTCTACAATTCTGACCGTTTCAATAACATTTGAAAGAGGAACTGCAAACAAATCTTCTTGACTTGCTACAAGAAGTGCTTGAATAATAGCAAGTGTTAGAGGAATTTTGAGTTTAAATGTACTTCCTTTGCCAGGTATTGAATCAACTTCAATAATACCGTTAAGTTTTTCAATATTAGTTTTAACGACATCCATTCCGACACCGCGTCCTGAAACGTTTGTAATTTTTGCCGCAGTGGAAAATCCAGGTTTGAAAATCAGCATAAATGCCTCTTTATCACTCATATTTTCAGCTTCTTGCGGAGTGATTATTCCTTTTTCTATTGCTTTTTGTTTAAGTATTTCAGGGTCCATCCCGCGACCGTCGTCTTTAATTTCTATGACAATCATATTTCCTTCATTATATGCTTTAAGCCAAATTGTTCCTTCTTCCGGTTTACCGGCTTTAATCCTATCTTCCGGAGGCTCGATTCCGTGGTCTATTGCATTTCTAATCATATGAACCAAAGGATCGCCTATCTCTTCAATAATAGATTTATCAAGCTCGGTATCTTCACCTTCAATAATAAGTCTTACTTTTTTCCCAAGCTCTCTTGCCAAATCCCTTACAAGTCTCGGGAATTTGTTAAACACTTTTCCAATAGGAAGCATTCTTGTTTTCATTACGGCAATTTGCAAATCAGTCGTCACAATAGAAATACTCGATACCACCTGATTAAGCTCTTCTAAAAACTTCTCACCCTCATATCTCTCTTCAACATCGTTATATATTTTAATAAGCCTGTTTTTAGCAAGAACAAGCTCACCTATTAGGTTCATTAGCTGGTCAAGCCTTTTTACATCAACTCTTATGGTCTGTTCTTTTGTGGAAACGATTTTTTTCTGTAATTCTTTTTTTTGATTTTCTTTTGTCATTTGAGTTGAAGTCTCTTTTTTAGCAGGAACATTATTCTCTTCTTTTTTAGGCTCAGATAAAGTTTCTTCTTTTTGCACTTCTTCATTCTCTTCACTGATTTCATTTACTTCTTCGATTCCCTCTTCTTCGGGAGAAGTATTCATATCTTCTACCAGTTTATCTAGCACCTGGTCCAATTCCTCAGGTGAAAGAGAACTTAAATCAAGCTCATCAAGATTATCAGGATTTATATCTTCTAAACTCATTCCTCCAACGGTTTTGGATTCTTCTTCATTCTCCTTTTCGGATGATGAATTTGAAACGTTTCCGTTTACTATTGCATCGAGTTTTTTAACAATAGAGTCAATTTCAACATCAGGAGAGCTGTCATCACCATTATCTCTTATATATTCAAGTATTGCTTTCATAGCATCAACTGATTCAAGGATAACATCCATTATTTCAGGCGTTATTTTGAGCTCACCTTTTCTCGCTTTATCAAGTACGGCTTCCATATGATGTGTTAAGTGGGTGAGTTTATCAAAATTCAAAAAACTCCCGCTTCCTTTTATAGTATGTGCAACCCTGAATATTTTATTTAATAATTCCAAATCGTCCGGATTGTTTTCAAGCTCGACCAAATCCTGGTCCATCTCTTCAATCATTTCAAATGCTTCAATTAAAAAATCTTCCAATAATTCTCTCAAATCATCCATCTATCATTCCTTTATCGTGAGCTTTAACAACTTCCGAAATTTTGGTATAAAATCTATTTGTATCAAATTTTACAAGATATCCCTCTGCTCCTACTTCTTTTCCTCTTACATCACTAAATGCATCGGAAATTGAAGAGCTGAATATTAAAGGAATACCATTAAATCTTTTATCTTCATGTATTTTTGCCGCCATATGATATCCGTCCATTTTAGGCATTTCTATATCACTTAATATAAGTTTTAATTTCTCTTTTATTTTATCTCCGTAAACCGCATAAAGTTCGTTTAGTTTTTGAAGTCCTTCTTCTCCGTTTTTTGCTTCAATTACTTCAAATCCCATTTTTTCAAGAGCTTCTTTTTCTATTCTTCTGGCAGTAGGAGAGTCATCGACAAGCAACACAATTCCACTGAATTTTTCAACCTCATCTTCGTTTACTTCAAGATTGGATTCAAAAAATCCCATCTCTTCAACTATACTTTCCAAATCCAAAATAAGCAGTATCTCACCATCTTCAATTCTGGTAATACCAGTTATTTTGCTTTTATCAAGCCTTCCTTGCGATGAGTTAAAAGACGCTGGTTCAATATCCGCCCACGAAATTCTTCTAATTCTTTTGGCGTCGTGAACTATAAAACCTATTAAAATATTGTTAAATTCAGTAATAATCACTCTTTTTTTTATAGGTGCCTCACTTTCACTAGGAACATTAATACCCATCCATTTTGCCAAATCAATAACAGGTACGACAACACCCCTCAAATCAAATATTCCTTCAATATAATCTTCACTTCCCGGAAGTTCTGTGAGTTTAGGCATTTTTATAATTTCTCTGACTTTTGCAACATTTATTCCGTAAATTCCCTCATAAATCGTCCCATCCGACTCTTTATTAAATAATCTAAAATCTACAAGCTCCAATTCGTTTGAGCCGACTTTTAAGGTTTTGTCATTCATATTTCTTTTCCTTTAAAAGATTATCTCTGAAAACAAAATAACTTTTATCACACTTAAATGCGCCTAAATTTATATAAATTTTATTTTCTAAATCATATAAAACATTTTGATGATAATGACCCTCAATTATCATCTTATATTTTATATCGGCAGTTTTTTGAAATATTTTCGTTTTAAATTCGGAAATTTTGAAACATTTTACTTTTTTTTGCAAAATTTTTTTAAAAAGCCAATTGTTTACAAAGTTGAAAGAGAGAATATTAAGCAGTTTTATAAAAGTTTTATTTCTGATTATGTGCAAATAAATCTTGTAAAAAAAATCTTTTTCACTCAAATCTCCGTGCGTTAAAAATATCGATTTTTTATCATCTGCAAATGCTTCTGAAATAATTACATCTTCAAATATATTATCAAGCCAAAAATCATGGTTACCAATGGCATAATAAACTTCCGTTTTTTTAGCAATTGAATTTATAAGCCCGATTGCATCTTTGTTATATTCTTTGAGATATTCAAAAGGCAGTAGAAGATGAAAAATATCACCGAGTAAAAAAAGCTGAGATGGAGGATTTTTATCAAGGTATCTTAAAAAATTCAAAAAATCGTTATCGCCTTTTTTGTAATGCACATCGGCGACTACAACCGCCCCGTTTTTTAAATCAATTTTTTCAATTTTCAATATTTACCTCTTTAGATATTATTAATTATTTTTAAAATTTTCAACACAAAACTTAAAACTCAACACTCAAAACTAACAACCCTTCTTCCTCATCCACCCATTCACTCATCTACCCATCTACCCATCTACCCATCTACCCATTCACCCATCAAGGCACATAAGCAATTTTAGGCAGTGCCAAACCTTCCGGCAGGTCAAATAAAAGATTTGCATTAGCAACGGCTTGGCTGGATGCACCTCTAAGGAGATTATCAATAACACTGTTTATAAAAAGCATATTGCCGTTTTTCATGGCAAAAATATCACAAAAATGAGTTCCGGCTACATCTTTGATTTTCACAGGTGAGTTTTTGATTCTTATAAACTCTTCGTTTTTATATGTTTCACTCAAAACTTCAAGAGGGTCTATATCTTTTTTTAGTTTTGCATAAATACTTATCTGCATACCTCTGGTTATTGGCAAAAGTTGTGGCACAAAAGTTACATTAAGCCCTGTTTTTTCTGCTATTTCAATTGAATGACGGTGTTTTATAGGATTATAGGCAAAAAAGTTTTCATTATCCGTTACAAAATGCGTAGTTTCACTAAGTTTTTTCCCAGCTCCGCTAACTCCGCTTTTTGCATCTACAAATACATCACTCTCGATATATTCCAAAAATGGGAAAAGAGCTAAAATCGTGGCTGTCGGATAGCATCCGGGGTTTGCAATGAGTTTTTTATTTTTTATGTAGTCTCTGAAAATTTCAGGAAGTCCGTATGCCGAATTTTCAAGATTAGCAGGGTCTGTATGAGGGCAGTAATAATCTTCGTAGTTTTTTTGATTAAGTCTATAATCAGCTGAAAAATCAACTATTTTACATTTGTATTTCATAAGTTTACTTACATAACTCATTGCGGCTTTGTGAGGCACTGCAAGAAAAACAAGGTCGTTTTTTGCTATCTCTTCAATTTCAGCCTTTTTTATCTCTTTTTCAAAAACATTCTTTAATGAAGGATATACATCACTTATATCTCCCCCGCCTTCTGTGGAATAAAGCTCGTTTATCTCAAAATAGGGATGATTTATTAAAATCTTTATAAGCTCAACACCCGTATATCCGCTAGCCCCTACAATCGCTACTTTTTTTTTCATTCTCCACTCTCCATTCTCAATTTTCCATTTTTAATTTTACATTTATTTTCCAGTGCTTCCAAATCCGCCTTTTCCTCTTTTTGTCTCACTTAGTTCCTCAACTTCCACAAATTCAGCCTGAATAACAGGCACTATTACAGCCTGTGCGATTCTTTCGCCTTTTTTAATCTCAAAATCCTCTTCTCCAAGATTTATCAAAAGCACCATTATTTCGCCTCTGTAATCGGCATCAATAGTCCCGGGAGTGTTTAAAACAGTTATACCGTGTTTAAATGCAAGCCCGCTTCTTGGTCTAATTTGTACTTCATAGCCCGGTTCTATCTCAAAAGCAAGTCCCGTTTTTATAAGTTTTCTCTCACCTCTTTTTAGCACATAATCTTCAATAGAATGCAAATCAAATCCGGCGGCAAGCTCGGTTTGATACGCAGGAATTACAGCTTCTTGTGTTAATTTTTTAATTTTAAGTTTCATCTGCACACCTTAACTAAAACAGATATTTTCGTAACATATTTTTTCAATCTCATATGCTTTTTCACCTCCTGGAAGATTTACTTCAATCTCATCTCCCACTTCTTTTCCAATAAGTGCCTTTGCAAGAGGAGAATGGTATGAAATAAGCCCTTTGCTCGGTTCAGCTTCCGGTGCACCTACGATTGTATATTTTACTTTTTCATCACTGTCAAGGTCGACAAGATATACGGTACTTCCAAATGCAACTCTATTATGCGCATGCTGTAACGGGTCTACCACCACAGCTCTACTTAAAATATCGCTTAGTTCTGCAATTCTTCTTTCGATATGTGCTTGTTTTTCTTTTGCGGCATGATATTCCGCGTTTTCTTTCAAATCTCCAAGCTCTCTTGCCGCATCGATTTCTTTTGCAACTTCCGGTCTTGCTACGGTTTTAAGATATTCAAGCTCTTTACTGAGTTTTTCATAACCGTGCTTTGTCATAGGTTCTTTCATAATTCTCCTTTTATTATTTTTACTACTTCTTTGGCACTTCCGTGTTTTAAAATTTCTCTTAATTTCTCAGATTTTTTCTGAAAACTTTTTATATCCGAATTTTGAAAATCGCTTAAAAGCTCGTTAATATCAAATTTTTGCAGATATTCCTTGTGAAATTCTCCAAGACCTTCTTTTTCAAAAATAATATTCGCAAGTCCCACGAAATTTAGTTTTACCAACATTTTCGCAATTAAATATTCAATTTCCCTTGCCTTATACATTAAAACAAAAGGCGTTCCGATTATTGCCGCTTCAAGCGTGGCGGTCCCGGAGCAGATATATGCAAAATCGCTTTTTAACAAAGCCTCATGAGTGTTGAAAATTATATCAAATTCTTTGACATCTCCGTATATTTCATTTATTTTTTCTTTATAAATTTCAGGCACCACAAGAATTTTGTTTTCTTTAATGTTTTTTGCTAATTCTTTAAAAACAGGCATTAATGATTTAATTTCGCTTCTTCTGCTTCCAGGCAAAAAAGCTACATTTCCATAAATTTTTTCATCTCTGAATTCTTTTATCTCATCTAAAAGAGGATTTCCGACATAAATTCCGTCTTTCCAAATCTCTTTTTCAAAAGGGAAAATATAAGCTTTTTTGTCGATATATCTATTTACAGTCTTTATTCTTCCCTTTTTCCAAGCCCACACTTTTGGCAAAATATAATAAATTATCTCTTTATCTGGATACTTTTCTTTTATTGCTTTTGCCAAGCGAAGATTAAAAGAAGGAGCATCAATTAAAAGTATTTTATCTGCATCTTCACTTAAAACTGTCAGTTTTTCTATTGTCTTTTTAGCTAACTTTATTTTTGGCAGTACATCAAAAAACCCCATTACATTAAATTCATTGCTGTCAATTACCGGCTCCCCTAAATTTTTATCAAAAATCCCCTCTATTCTCCATTCTCCACTCTCCATTCTCAATTCATTTAAGATATATCTTAAATGAAGGTTCGCACTAGGTTCAATAGCAGAGACTAAAAGTTTCATTCAAATTCCACTTTTGATTGGTGTATTATTTTTTTATTCTCTCTTTTTACAACTTTTTTTGTTTTCTTTTTATCTTCTATTTTACCGTCAACTATTTTACATCCGAATTTGGTCTGCATACACATTAAAAATCCTTACAGGTTTTTTTGTTAATAAAAACATCAAAAATTTTCTTCTTATTACTATAAAATTTATATCTGTAAACAAGAGAATAACCGTGCTCTAAAAGCCTCTCCATTATTCTGTCATGATGACAAAGCCTTCTGTTTTGAGTATACTGCATAACATTATAAAACTCTTTTTTATATTTTTTATCTTCAAATTTTTTCCTCATCTTTTCATCATCTTTTACCAAAAATTCAAACACTATATTTTTGCCTTCTTTATAGACTGCATTTGCATATATCATTTTATCAAGCCATATTTTTGTAAGAATTGAATTTATTTTTGCAAAATTTTCGGCAAGTTCCTCATCGCTTAATTTATCCATATTTTTTATCAGTTTATCGGTGAGTTCCTGCTGTTTTAAAACAAGGTCTAATTTTCTTTTAATAAACTCTGATTTTGCTTTTTCCACATTCCTGTCTATATAATTTTGAAACTTTTTTGATTTGCCTATACTTTCAAAATTTTGGGCAAAAAGAAAAACAGCAAAAATTAAAACAATAATTTTTTTCATTCCACTTCCTTAAATTCCATTAAATCTACATAAAATAGTTTGCCTTTGTATTTTTTGCATGTAATATCTTCCAATGCTTTTATATACCCCTGCACCTGTTTAATATATCCGCTCTCATCATGCGGTTTAGCCGATTTATAATCAATTATAATTTCTCCTGCCAGAAGGTCGATTCTTCCTACTTTCCTTCCATAAATAAAAGGAACTTCTTTTTTACCTTTTGGGAGATATTCTTTGGCTTTTTCATATTTTACCTTAACTTCCTCAATATCGCAAAAATCCCCATATTGATTTCTTACAGCCTCGATATCTTCACACTCAAATGCATAATGCAAAGCATCCCCATAATATATCGCTTTATAATCGTTTGGCTTATACTCTTCTTCTTTTACATTAAGTTCCTGTTTGCCATAGTTTTTAAGTGTAACTTTTTGCTTTTTAATTTCTTTAATATCATTATCTTTTTTGCTTGGAATGATTTTACCGATACTTATTTTTTGCAAATCACTCACAAATGCCGAATACGGCTTGCCTTCTTTTGTGGTTTCTGTCCGTTTTAATATAATCAAAGAATTCTCAGCCCTTGTAAATGCGACATATTCTACATTTTTTTTGTCTTCATATTTTAAAATCTCTTCTTTTTGTTTTACCGCTTTATACTCTTCATCTACAACTTCCCTGTTTGGAATTTTATATTTCAGACTTTTTAATTTCACACCTTCATAATCAAAAAGAATATTGCTTCTGTCCGGATTTTCTTTTGAGAGTCTGTCAACCACAATAACGTTTTTAAATTCAAGCCCTTTGCTTTTGTGTATAGTCATAACGGTAATTCCCTCAAACTCTTTTAAAGGAAGCTCTTCTGTGTAATTATCAATATCCCTTACAAAATCAAAAAGAGTATCATATTTGCTTGAATGATATAAAAGTTTAAGGCTTGCTTCATCACTCAAATCATATTTATCCATAATCTCTTTTATCATTTTAACGGGTCTATCGATTTTAATATCAACCTTTTCCCCCCATTTTTTGCCAATGAGTGAAAAGAAATTTAATAATTCAATCTGATTTTCGTTATTTTCAAGATATTTCATTAAACTGACTATTGCTTTTGCGCTTTTTTGAGATAAAACCTGAGCTTTTTTGGCAGTTATTACTTTTTTGCCTTTACTTTCAAGAAATTCGCCTATATTTAAAATATCATCATTTTTATAAACCAAAATAGCAATATCATTATCCGCTACACCGTTTTTATTTAAAAATTCAATCTTTTCATAAATTTTCTCAAAAGCCTCATCTTTTGTAATTTCGTCAACCTCAACATAACCTTTTTCTTCTCTATTTGGAATTTCATCCAAATTAAACTTTTCATTTACAAATTCGACTATATTTTTAGCACTTCTAAAATTTACTTTTAATTTTTCCATTTCAAGCCCGAACGGCTTATATTTTTTAGCAACCTCATCAAAAAGCTCTTTTTTTCCGCCTCTAAATCTGTAAATAGACTGCTTTACATCCCCTACGTAAAAAAAACTCCTAAAATCCCTTCTTCCAATCCCGCTTGCAATTTCACTGACTATCGGCTCAAAAATCTCCCACTGGGTTATGGAAGTATCCTGAAATTCATCAATTAAAATATGATTTATTTTGCTATCAAGCCTGAAATATAAAAAGTCGCTGTTTATTTTGCCCCTTAAAAGCTCATACACCAAATGCTCGATATCTTTAAAATCAAGAATATTTTCTTCTTTTTTAAATTTCCATTTTTCAAGTTTATATTTTTCATAAAAATAAAAAAGATTAGCAAAAAAATTTTTCTCAACTACTCTTATATATTCTTTTATTAATTCGATTAATCTTTCAAACTCCCCATCCATCCACTCTTGTAAACACTTTTTAAATCCTCTAACTTTACTTAAAGTTCCTTCATTTAAAAAATTTGGAATTGTTTTAACTTTTAACATATCATAAATATTTTTTCTAAAAAAATTATTTATTTGCTTACATTCATTTGTAGCTAAAATAAAGTTATTTTTAATTTTTTCTATCTCTTTCAAAATTTCATCAATTCTCCACTCTCCATTCTCAATTCTCAATTCTTTAAATTCTTTATCCCTTTCATACAAATCTTCAAACAAATCAATTAGTGAATTAAAAAACTTCTCTTCTTTTTTTGCAATTTCTATTAGTTTTTGCATTTCATTATCATCTAATGAATACAAGAAATTTCTAAAAATAATATCACTGTTATCCCCGCCTATGTCAAAACTGCTCCTAACCCCTGCAAAGAAGCTGAATTTTCTTAATATTTTATTGATAAAAGAATCAATTGTCTGGATATTTACATCCGAACTTAAAAACTTTTTAATTAAATTATCCCTTCTTTTTAAAAGTTCATCTTCACTTATACCTATTTCATCACAAACCATTTTTATTATGTTTTCATCTTCCCCAAGGTTATTCAGCTCTTTTATGATTCTCTCTTTCATTTCATTTGCGGCTTTGTTTGTAAAAGTAATGGCAACAATATTTGTAGGCGTATCGGTATTTAAAAGCGAAATATATCTGTTTACAAGCCTGAATGTCTTACCGCTTCCGGCACTTGCACTAACGGCTAAAAGTCTTTTCATAGCTCATCCTTTCCACACGCCACAATATAAGGGCAGTATCTGCAAATATCACTCTCTTTTTTTATCGGTTTATCTTCATTTTCTATAAAAATATCTTCGGCTTCTTTTATTTCTTTTGGAAGATTTTTAAGTATTTCATCTAAGACTTCCGTTTTTATAACACCATCAATTAATTTAGAATTTTCAATATCCCAGATATAAGTCTTTATCTCTTTTTGATAATTTTGCTTAGCCCATAAATAATAAAAAGTTGTCTGCAAATCATAAATATAATTTTCATTTTTCTCAGCGTTTTTTGACGTTTTATAATCAATCAAAATAACTTCATTTTCATTTTCATCTATCCTGTCAACCCTTGCGGCAAGTTCGAAGCCATTATAGATAAATTTTATAAGTTTTTCAGGAGATGACTTTTTACCCGCTCTTAACTCAAAATCTTTTTTACAAAATTCTTTCAGTTTATCATCCCATTTTACAAGCACTTCAAAAAGAAGTTTTTTATCACTTATCCTTGAAGTTATCTCACTGATTAACGCATTATAATATTCATCCGCACTGTTAAATTTTTTATTGACAACCGCACTCATAGACTCGTGAAAAATATTCCCGAAAAACTCTTCTTGCGTCTCGGGATTTGTAATTTCTAATATTTTTTCAAAATAATATCTTTTAGGACATTCCATTAAAATTTTTAGAGTTGTAGGAAAAAGCGGAAATTTGACATTTAATTTTTCGTTATATTTCGTAATTTCTTTTTCTTTTGAATCTTTAAAAAATTGATACTTTTCATCCGCATTTTCGCCTAAATTAAGATTTAATTCATACAAAAATTTGCTCGGTGCGTTTTCTTCGTTTTTGACATAGCTTATTGCCACTTTTTTTGCATTGTTTATTAATTGAAAATAATAGTGCTTTTGAAGGTTTTCTTTATCAAATCTTGTAGGAAGGTTTGATTGTTTTCTAATAAAAGTATTCAAAAACATATCACTCTCACCTACATTTGGCACCACTTCGTCATTAAAATCAACCAAAATCACCCCCTCAAACTTCATACCCCTGCTCTCTAAAACTCCCATACAGGTTATCTTGCCGCTGTAAACATCATCAAATTTTTTATCTTTTAATCTCTCAAGCACAAAATACAAAAACTCTTTTTTATCCTTAAACATATCTTTAAAAGCATTTAATTTAAAAAGCTCTTCATCAATAACTTTAAGCTCTTTATTGTTTACATTTTTTCTGATAAACTCAATCAAATCAAGCTCATGATATTCATCAATCACATCTTCGCATTTTCTAATTGCCTCCGTATCTCCGCTTAAATATTCATAAATCGCTTTTAGTTTTATGTAAATATTACTTTTTGTAAAACTCTCACCCATTGCAAAATTAAGATTTTCCATTTCATCAAAAAGCTCTAAAAATTCACTAAAAGATTCATCAGGCAAAACAACGGCAATATTCTCAGGCTCAATCCCGCTTTTGACAAACTCTTTTATTTTTGCAAACACAAAAGACACCTGATTTATTCTCTCACTGAAATGCTCCACCTTTATATCTGGAGTATTTTTTGGCAAATCAATCTCTTTTAAATTTTCAAAATCATATATATATTTTTTACCCTCTTTCACACTAACACCAAGGGATTTTTCAATCAGGCTTTTATTAAACCCATCAACCTCAAAATCAATTTCAATTTTTCTTGGAATTTTTCTTAAAACCTCAACGTCAAACTTCGTCAAATACCCATCAAGCCTCATTTCAATCTTTTCAATTCCTTCAAGAAGCCCTTCGTTAATCCTGTAATCCTCTATCAAAAACTTATCAACATACCCATCTTTTTCAAGCAAAGCTTTATAGTTTTTTAATATCTCTTTTAAAATCAAAAGATGCTCTTCATAATCAAGATAAACATCACTGATTAAAACCTTATCAATATCCACTCTTTCCAAAAAAAGCTCATTAAAAAACGAAAAAATAAAATCACTGTCTTCAAAAAAGTTTATAAACTCCCTGCTAATACCAAGTTTTTCAACATCCACATTTTTAATCGCTTCAAAAAGATACTTTTTTCTTAAATCATTATCAATAAACTTTTTCCCGTCAACCACTATAATTTTTCCTAAAAAATCCCCTAATGTAGTGTATTTATCAAGAAACTGATTGTCTTTATCTTCAAGCCATTTTCTTATCTGACGCGAAGTTGTGAAGATTTTAAGGTTCATACTTTTCCTTTTAAATTTTATTTAGCAAAAACTTCCAAAGTGGAATAATTTTAATATCCTCAATTTCTTTTTGAGTTTCATTTGTTACTAAAAAACTTTGTTGAATTTTTAATTTCTCCATGGCTTCTTTTAATGCATTAATTTCCCTGTTTAAAGTTTTTTCATTATCTATTTTATAGCTTACATTTATAAGCAGTTTATCCTGAGGGACAAAAAAATCCACTTCTTGTTTTTCTTTGAAATAATAAATTTCCTGATATTTTCTTCTTAAATGTAAAAAAACCAAGTTTTCATAAAGTTTTGAATAATCCGGTGAAAAAGAAGTGTTAAAAATATAGTTAAAGCCGTTATCAACAATAAAAAGTTTTTTTGGATTTCTGTTTTCTTCTTTTACAGAACTTCTAAAAATAGGTGTTAAAAACAGAGTATAAGCATCATTTAAATATTCAAAATAATCAAAAAGTGTGTCTTTTGAAAGTTTATACCCAAGAGTTTTTAATTCATTATAAAGTTTGTTAAAACTTAAAAGTGTAGCAGGATTGGAAAAAGCATATTTAATTATAAATTTTAAAAGTGAAAGGTTTTTTATGTTATATCTTTCGATTATATCTCTATACACAATTAAATCTACATAATCTCTTAATATCTTTGCTTTTATATCTTCATTCTCTTCAAATACAATCTCAGGAAAACCGCCTTCTTTTAAATACTTTTCAAAATAATTTTTAATAAAGGAAAGGCTTTTTGAAGAATATAAATTCATTTCAATTTCTTTAAAATCTAAATATTCTTTAAAACTTAAAGGAAAAATCTCATAAGTAATGCTCCTACCTCTAAGAGAAGAGGCTATTTCTTTAGATAACATCTTAGCAGATGAGCCTGTAAGGA
>JALVVX010000049.1 GCA_027038555.1 Nautiliaceae bacterium
CATATATTCATTTTTCACAGCCCCGCATGCTCTTGCAACCACATCGCATTTTACTTTAAAAAGATAAAAAACTTCCCTGTTACATTCATTAAAAAGACACTCAAAATTCCCCATACCTTTACTTATCACCAAATCGGAATTATAAAATATATTTTTGCTTTTTTCATTAGCTTTGCTTAAACAAAATCCCGGGGTATCTACACCGCTGTCAATAATTTCAGCAAGTTTAAAAATTTCAAGTCCTTTTAAATCATCAACAGTCACATCGTTTATAATAGGTTTGCCCCTAACTACATAATATATTTTCACATCAGGATTAAATTCTTTAATCGCCTCAATCAAAATTTCATCAAATACATTTTCTCCGGCATTATCAGCTAAATAAGTAATCTTTTTTGCATTTAATATTTTATCTTTTAGCATTGGATAATCGTTTTTGTAAAAATGCATCTCAAAAATTCTTTTAATCTCTTTTTGAAGGTCATATTCCTGATTAACACCAAGGTCAATCACATTCCCGGCCACTGCAACTCTGCAAGCATCGTAAAGTTTGTCTTTTGATTTAGAAAGTCTTTTTTTTAAAAGAGGTTTAAGTTTTAACGCTTCTTTTATAGCTTCTTTTTTCTCTTTTTCAAACAAATCCCTTTTTTTTACTATTTCAGATATGATTTCATATATATCGCTTGCAATTATCGGGGGTTCAAAAGAGAGGTCGTATAAGGCAAGTTTTCTTGCTCCTTCTCTTAAAACCAAAGAAGAAGTATCTTCATCAAGATTTAATCTTTCAGTGATATTGAAAACCTGATTATATATACATAAATAACACTCTTTGCTTATTTTCATTTAAGTCCGAGCTCCTTTTTAATAACAGGCTCATTAAACCCGCAAATCCATTTACTGCCTATTAGTATTACAGGCACACCTCTGCATCCGTGTCTTTCGCAGTCTTTTGCCGCTTTTGAATCTTTGCTTATATCTATTTTATTGAATCTTATTTTGTTTTTTCTGAAAAACTGCTCTGCCCTTGTGCACCATACACATCCTGGAGCCGTAAATAAAACCACTCTTTTTTGTGCCATATCTCCTCCTTTTTAATTAGTTTATGAGTATATACCCATCTACTCTTTTCCCTACTTCCTCATCTCTCATCAACCCATACACTCATCCACTCATCCACTAATCTTCTTTATTTTCTTTTTTAAGCACCCTGCCCCACATAAGTTTATATTTTTTTCTGCAAAATTCAAGCTCTTCCTGGCATATTTCAAGCTGTTTTTGAAGCCTTTGAATAGTTTTTTTCGATTCGTCATAAACTTCCTGAATCGAATAAATCGATTCTTTTAAAAACCTGTTTTCTTCTTTTAGTGCTTCAATTGTCTCATCTTTACTCATTAAGACTTTTTCATGCAATGCTAAAAGCATACCGATTGCCCGCTCGGCAATAGAATTTTCTTTTTCTATTATTTGAAGTTCTTGAAGCGGAACAAGCGATTTTGCTATGGATTCCACTTCTATAAAAATGCCCTCATTGTTTTTTTTGCATTTAAGTTTTTTTTCTTTACAAAGTTTAATTATCTCATTTTTATTTTTACCGGTAAGTTTTGAAAACTCTTCTATACTAAGCCAAGTTTGCATCAATCAAGTCTTACCTCAACTTCTTTTGAATCCATTTCAACTTTTTTAGCCTGAGCGATTCTGTCTTCTTCAAGTTTGGCTTTAAGTTCATCATCACTGTTTGCCAAAATTTGAAGTGCCAGATAAGCAGCATTTTTTGCACCCGCTTTGCCCACAGCCAAAGTCGCAACAGGCATACCCCCAGGCATCTGAACAGTACTAAGCAAAGCATCAAGTCCGTCCATCATACCGCTTGGCATAGGAACCCCCACAACAGGTCTTGTTGTAAGACTTGCAACGACTCCTGCAAGATGAGCCGCCATACCCGCACCGCATATAAATACTTTTGCACCCCTCTCTTCTGCTTCTTTTACATAAGAGTGCGTTCTATCCGGTGTCCTGTGAGCCGATGTAATAATAAGCTCATAAGGAATTTGAAACTTTTCAAGAACCTTTACGGCTTCAACCATTATTTCATAATCACTTTTACTTCCCATTAAAATACTTACAAATCTCATTTTTACTCCTTAAATCCCGTTTGGGGAAAATTTCACTTTTTTTCTTAAAAATGTCAAATACGGCAACTTACAAGGAAGTTTAATCGGATTTTGATTCCCGCTGTGAACGGATTGCAACTCTTTACCGCTCATAGTCATAATTTTATCAAGTCTTAAATACCATTTGCCATTTTGTTTATAAATTTTACCGATTTCATTTTCACATTCTCTGATTTCATTGGTTGGTGCAAGAATTTCCAAAATATCTCCCGGGAAAATTTTATATTTGCACATAAATGTGTTTTCATCTTCATTGACAATCCCTGCAACCTGCCATTCACCGTAAGTTAAAGAAGTTTGTAAATTTTGCGTATCATATCTTTCATAAGGTCTTTTTACAAGATATGCATCCGTTAAGCCTCTGTTTTTGGTTGTGAGTATTTCTTTATAATATTTCTCACAATCACATTCAGCCTTTTCAAACCATTCATCTATCGCATCCCTGTATGCCTTTGTTACAACCCCGGCATAATAAGGGGCTTTTGTTCTGCCTTCTATTTTAAGACTGTCCACCACCCCTGCTTTTAAAATTTCAGGTATGTGATTTATAAGACACAAATCTTTTGCATTCATTATATATGTGCCGTCTTCATATTCTTCAAGTTTAAACATTGTCCCCGTTTCCGGATTTTCAGCATAAAGGGTATAAGGATACCTGCAATCATTTGCACAGCTTCCTTTGTTTGGGTTTCTTCCAAACTGAACGGCACTTAAAAGGCATCTTCCGCTGTATGCAAAGCACATGGCACCGTGAACGAATATTTCTATTTCAACATCAGGTACTTTTTCTTTAATTTTTATCAAATCTTTAAGAGACGTCTCACGCGCGGCGATTATTCTTTTTACCCCAACATCCCTGTATGCCTTGTAATCCCATGAATTAAGGGCATTTGCCTGAGTTGAGAGATGTATGTCAATCTCTGGGGCGATTTCTCTTGCTTTTGATATAACGCCGAGTGTTGAGATAATCATTGCATCAACACCTATTTCTTTTAATTTCTTAATATGATTCTCAACCAAATCAAGCTGAGATTCAAAAGGAAAGGAATTTACCGTCGCATATACTTTTACGCCTCTTTCATGGGCATAATCAACAGCTTTTTTAAATGTTTCGTAATCAAACTCTTTACCGCTGTGACATCTAAGAGAGAAATGACTAACTCCCGCATATACCGCATCAGCACCGTAAGCTATCGCTATTTTTAATTTTTCAAAATCCCCTGCCGGGGCCAATAATTCAGGCTTTTTCATTTACACTCCAAACTGGTCAAGAAGTGCTTCGATGTCTTCATCGCTTAGAACATCTCCCGTTTTATCACCGTGTATGTGTCTTGCGCTTTGAACTCTTTTTTCATCTTCAACACTTCCTTCAAATAATTTATTCATATACTTAATCAAGGCTCTCATAATATTGATAACCCTTTCAATTTTCTGGCGGTGGATATCCTGATACTGCATAATATCCATTGCCGTAAAAATTTTATCAGAGGTGGCTTCGTTTGTTTTAATTGCTTTTTGAATTTTGTCAATTATTTCATCAATTTCAACGAGTTCTTTTTCAAAAGTTTTAATATGAGGAAACTTTTCGTGAAGTTTTTGACAAAGCGCTTTATGCCTGTTTAAAAAATCCGAAACTTCTTTTAAAGATTCGAGGTTTTTCTCCATATTGGCTGAAACCTCATCCATAATATCAAGTATTTGAGTAGCCTTTTCTTCACTCTCTTTTGTAACTTCGTCAAGCTGGGCTACGACTTTGTTTTTATTATCGGCCGGTGGAGGGGTTATTTCATCGTTATCTTCCTTTTGAGATTCGTCATCACCCAATACATCATCAAATCCTTCCATATCATCTATCAGCTCATCTCCATCATCTGCAACATCATCCGCTTCATCAACAATATCATCCGTTTCATCTATGATTTCATCCGTATCATCTATAATCTCATCATCTTCAAATTCATCTACGATATCTTCATCAATTTCTTCACTTTTGCCCTCAATATCACTTTCGTCAAATTCCTCAAAATCCTCGCCTACCAATGCATCTAATTCTTCTTGATTCATAGGCCACCTCTTTTTTTGATTAATTATATATAATTTCAACTAAAAAGGCAAAAGATGATAGATTTGCACAATCACACACCTCTTTGCAACCATGCTGATGGCACTCCTGATGAATTTATAAAAAAAGCGATTGAAAAAAGTATTAAAATTTACGGTTTTGCAGACCATGCTCCTATGGAGTTTGATTATGAATACAGAATGGGCTTTGAAGATATGGACAGATATGAAGAAGAGATAAAAAAATTAAAAGAAAAATATAAAGGCAAAATTGAAATTCTTCTTGGATACGAAGTCGATTTTACACCCGTAGTTGATAAAAGAGTGCTTGAGAGAAATGTTGATTATTTAATCGGAAGCGTTCATTTTCTCGATAACTGGGGGTTTGATAATCCGGAATTTATAAAAGAATGGGATAAGCGCGATGTAGATGATGTATACAGGGAGTATTTCAGCAAAATTGAAAAGATGGCAAGTTCAAAACTTTTTGATATTGTAGGACATATCGATTTGGTAAAAGTATTCGGGCATAAACCGAAAACAGATATTAAAGATTTGGCAAAAGATGCGCTAAAAGCAATTAAAAAATCGGGAATGGCGATTGAAATAAACACAGCGGGACTTAGAAAACCGGTAAAAGAGCTTTATCCCTCAAACGAATTGCTTGAAATGATTTTAAACGAAGGAATTGACATTACATTTTCAAGCGATGCACATTCACCTGAGCAGGTAGGATATAAATTAAAAGAGACAATTGAAAAACTCAAAAATATGGGACTTAATGAAGCCGTTTATTTTAAAAACAGAGAAAAACATAAAATTAAGATATAATTCGCACAAAAAAGGATGTAGATGATTTATCTTTCACTTCTAATGGCAATACGCTTTTTAGGACTTTTTATCGTAATGCCGGTACTTGCCCTTTATGCTATGCATTTAAAGGGTGCTGATGAATTCAGTGTCGGTATTGCACTTGGTGCTTACGCTCTTTCACAGATATTTTTACAAATTCCGTTTGGAAAACTTGCTGACAAATATGACAAAAAAATAATTTTAATCATAGGACTTTCACTTTTGGCACTTGGAAGTCTGGTCTGTGCTTTTTCAGACAGTATTTACACATTGATTTTTGGAAGACTTTTACAAGGAGCCGGTGCCGTAGGCGGTGTAATTATGGCTTATATGGCAGAGCTTAGTGATGAGAACAACAGAGCCAAAATATTTGCGAGAATGGGTCAGTTTATTGCTCTTGCATTTGCGCTTTCTATGATTTTAGGACCGACAATCGGTACAACATGGGGAGTTGACAAACTCTTTTTATTAACTGCACTTCTTGCTGTTGTTTCAATCTGGCTTGTTATCAAAAAAATCCCGCCAGCTCCGAAAATCGTTCATCATATGCAAAACAAAACATCTTTAAAAGATATACTTTTACATAAAGAACTTTTAAAACTTTTTTATTCCGGATTTATGCAAAAAGGTTTAATGACGGTATTTTTTCTGCTTGTGCCTATCATCTTTACTACAAAACTCGGATGGGATAAAACGGAACTTTGGAAAGTTTACATCCCGGCACTAATAGTGGGATTTTTTGCACTCCCGCTTGGCGCAATATTGGCTGAAAAAAAAGGAAAAGGAAAACTTGTATTTATTTTAAGCGCACTTGCAATTACATTATCACTTGTTTTATTTCTAATAGGTACAAAAGCTACAATATTTAGTGCCGTAATTATCTTTTTCTTCGGATTTAACCTGCTTGAACCGGTACTTCAAAGTTTTGTAAGCAAAGTGGCATACGCACACCAAAAAGCAACCGCCCTTTCAACATCAAACACAATCCAATATCTCGGAATATTCTTAGGAGGTGCTGTTGCAGGGTATTTTCTCAATAAAGGAATGCTAAATAAATTTTTGATTTTGGCAATCGTTATGGGAGTAATCTGGCTTGTGGCACTTTTTAAAATGAAAGAGATTAAAAAATTCAAAGTGGTTGAATATGATAAGTTCGACAAAGATTTTATTGAAGAACTTAAAACCGGAAAAAACGTTTATGACTTTTACGAAAAAGACGGTGTTTTAATAGTAAGATATATAAAATAGCCTTCTTTTTCTCCCCTTTTTATAAATTTCCCAATACTAAAATCAATATTCATAATCAAAACTCGCTTTTACTTTTGCAACCTGAAACTTAAAACTTCCTATTAAACACTTAGAACTAGGAACTTTCAATTCCTCAATTTTCATTTCTCTTTCCTATTCCCTTCTCTCTCCTCCCTCATCCACCCATTCACCCATCTACTCATTCACCCATATACCCATCCACCCATCCACCCATCCACCCATCCACCCATCCACCCATCCACCCATCCACTCATCCACCCATTCACCAATTCACCCATCCACTCATCCACCACTTTCGGAACAGTTATTGCTACCGGTAATTAAAAAAGGAATTTAATGAATCCGTTTTTGGATAAATTCGAAAGAATTTTAACAATACTTTTTTTCAGTATTTTATATGTTTTTATATCCTCAAATCTTTTTGCCGAAAAGATAAAAGACATTTCAAACGTTGTAGGCGTCAGAAGCAACCAGCTAATAGGATACGGCCTTGTTGTGGGGCTTGACGGAAGCGGGGATTCTTCCTCAAAGTTTACAAACCAGACACTTTCAAACCTGCTTAAAAACGTAAACGTAAAACTTGACCCAAAAGACATCAAATCAAAAAACGTGGCGGCTGTAATGGTAACAGCTACGCTTCCTCCTTTTGCAAGAGAAGGTGATAAAATAGACGTCACCGTATCATCCATTGGAGATGCAAAATCTTTACAAGGCGGAGTTTTACTTATAACTCCCCTAAAAGGCGTAAACGGTAAAATTTACGCTTTGGCACAGGGTCCTATTACAATGGGAGGGTTTAATTTAAGAGGCGGTAAAAAACAAAAACATTTCACCACCACCGTAAAAGTAATAAACGGTGCTACTGTCGAAAGAGCAGTTGTATGGGATATTTATCATCAAAAAATTGCGACTTTATCGCTTAAAACAAGTGATTTTAACACTGCTATAAACGTTCAAGACACAGTAAATGGATATTTCAAAAATCAGGTTGCAATAGCAACAGACCCAAGAACCGTGATATTAAAAAAACCGAAAAATATGACAATGCCCGAATTTCTTGCAAAAGTTCAAAATCTTGATGTTAATTTACCTCATGAAAATATAGTTGTTATTGACGAAAGAACCGGAACTGTTGTAGCAGGTGGGAAAATAATGGTAAATCCGGGAGTAATAGTATACAGTGATTTTACAATCAAAATAAAAAAACCGACATCAATACTTGAACTTACACAGGATCTTAAAAAATCAAACGCAACACCACAGGATATTATCGCAATTATTGAAAATTTAAGAAAAGCTGGAAGTATAAACGCAAAAGTAATAATAAATTAAGGAGCAAAAATGAAAACAGCACCAATGTATACAAACGCAACGATATCTCCCAAACTTGAAAAACTTAAAAAAGTTTGTGATGAATTTGAGAGTGAAATTTTAAATTTTTATCTAAAAGAAGCTCTTGATTCAAAAAACACGCTTTTTCCTAAAAGTCCGGGAGAAGAGATATATAAATCCATGTATGAAGAAACTTTATCAAAAAATTTAAGTGGAAATTTCGGATATTCGGAGCTTTTATATAATTTTTTGAAAAATCGGGTTTAGTTTTTTACACAAATGCCGATATTGTTGGGTAAAATTATAAAAAACTTTAAAGGGTTTTAATGAAAATAAACAATTATAACAATTTAAACATAAAAAACCTCTCTACCCAACAGACTAAAAAAACTCAACCGAATAAAAAATTATCAAGGGTGGAAGAGATAAAACAACAGATAAAAAACGGCACATATAAAGTTGATATAGACAAAACCGCCGAAGCAATGACAAAATATCTGCTAAAATAATCCTCTCTTCCACCTGTTTAAAGGTGGATTATGCTTATAAAAAAACTTACACAAATAAATGATATATTAAATAGGCTCATCAAAATCACTGATGAAGACATATATAATATAAAAGAAGCAAATCATAATGAAGTTTTCAAAAATATTCCTATAAAAGAAAAATATGCCCAAGAATTTCAAAAATTAAAAAATGAAATTGACTCTGTCTTAGTTTCAAGAAACAAGCCCGTAGAAGAAATTTTTACAAATGAAGAAGAAAAAGAGTTTGAAAAATTTAAAGAAAATTTAAATGAATTTTATGAAAAGCATAAGCTTTTTTCAAAACTTTCATTCAGTGTAACAAATTTTTATAACACACTTCTTGAAAAAATAAACAACAAAAAAAAACTTACATATGACAAAGACGACATTCAAAATCCTTTTATAAAAATAAAGGCTTAAAATGGCAATATCAACAGGTTTAAACACGGCATTAACAGGCCTTAGGGCACATCAACAGGCAATTGATGTAACTTCAAACAACATATCAAACGCTTCAAATCCCGATTATGTAAGAGAAAGAGTTGTATTTTCAACCCTTAAACCGGTAAATGAGATACCAGGAGATATAGGTATAGGTGTCCAGATAAGCTCTATAAATAGAATTACTGATACTTTTCTTTTCAACAGATTTGCCAATACGTCTGCGGCTTTAAATTCGCTTAAAACGCAAGAAGAGTATCTTCAAGAAATCGGTACATATTTTCCTGATGTAAACGACCAAGGGCTTTATAAAGATTTAAAAGATTTTTTTAATGCGTGGCAGGATTTTGCAAGCAATCCGAATGACGGAAGCGTAAAAGTCAACCTCGCAAATAAAACGGAAAAATTAACCGATACATTTCACGCTTTAAAAGACAAACTTAAAGATATCAGAAAAAGTATTAACGAAGAAATCGATACAAGAATAAAAGAAGCCAATACCATTATCAAGAATATAGCAAGGTTAAATAAAGAAATCACCACTCATGAAGCAAACGGCAAATCACATGCAAACGAACTTAGAGATAAAAGAGACGCTCTTGAAAAAAGACTAAGGGAAATTATAGATGTAAAAATTTATAAAAGCGGCATTACTTCACAAGAGAGTCAAGGTGAAGTAAGTGTCGATTATTCTAAAAATTATCAAATAACACTCGGGGGTTATCCGGTTGTAGACGGCACTTCTACACACGAAATTACAAAAATAGACAACAAAGGAAATGTAAATATAGGGATATTTAAAGATGATTATTCCGTAGCTAACGTGACATCAAGTATAAAAAAATCTGAAATAGGGGCGCTTTTAAAAGTGAGGGGAACGGATTTTAATTCTGACGGTTCGCCTATCAACGGGACAATCGGTCAACTTAATAATTCACTTGATACCTTAGCCGCCACACTTATAAGAAATATAAATTCGGTTTATTCATATTCTGCCCAAGAAGAAGTACAAGGAATTCAAACATTTAAAACAATCCCTATTTCCGAAGATATTGAGAATATACCTTTAACGCTTTTGTATAAACAAGGAGTATTGTCTCATGACGTAAAAAACGGCATATTAAAACTTGATGTTTTAAATAATTCGGGTGAGAGACTAACAACATTACAGGTAAGCATAAAAAAAAGCGACTCCATAAAAAAAGTACTTGATAAGATAAATGACAAAATAAATTCTTATGAGAGTGATTTTGATATTAAAGCCGTTATTCAAAACGGTGAAATTAAATTTGTACCGTATGACACAAACGGAGATGGTGAAGTAAAACCAAAAGGAAGTCTTTTGGTAAAAGATGACGGAAGTCTTATGTTCAGCGCTTTAAAAGAGTATGAATATCTGCCTTTGGATGTCGTAAATAACAAATTGCCTCTTCAACTGCAAAACGGGGGATTTGATATAAACGTATATGATGAAAACGGAAATGTTAAAGCCAAAAGACACATAACGGTGGACTTAAATTCAACAGACCCAAGATACAACACAATTCAGGGAATCATTAATCAGATAAATACAAGAGAAATGGATGACAATAATGATAATAACCCCAATAATGACGTTGATGACTTTTACCATGCTTTTATACTTAACGGGAAAGTTATTTTCAGTAAAAAAACAGACCAAAATACATATATCGGACTTGATAATGACATTTCAAATTTCGGAGGGGTTTTTGGTATAAATCAGTTTTTTGAAGGAAACAATGCAGCAAATATTTCTCTTGCATATAAACTTAAAGAAAACCCAAGCCTAATAAGAGCTTATAAAGCACCAAACGAAGGAAATAATGAAGTCGCCAATGAAATTCTTCAACTGCAATTTGAAAAAATCAATTTCAACGACGGGTCTAATGCTACAATTTTTGAATATTACAGACAGACAACAACCAATTTGGCAAATAAAATAAATGATACATCTAACAAAAAAGAATCTACTCAAACTCTTTTTAAAAGTATTTCAAACGAATATTATTCACTAACAGGTGTAAATATAGACGAAGAACTCATAAATTTAGAAAAATACCAAAGAGGATATCAGGCAAATGCAAGGGTAATAACAACCATAAACAATATGCTTGATGCCCTTTTTGGCATCAAGCAATAGGCTCGTCGTAATCCACCTGAATAATATCTTCAAATAAATCCCAGCCGAAATGCAACATGTCTATTTCACATACTCTTTCAAGATATTTGCTTCCTTCTTTACTTTTTACAATATAAACTTCCGCTATCATTGTATCTTTAGGATAAAAATTTTTAGCTGTTATTTCCAGTTTTTCACCTTTGGCTTCCACTAAATCAGGCAAAAGCAAATCACAGAAAAAATCATAAACTGGTTCTTCTGGAGTATCTATATCACAAGCGGTATATCCTATTCTTAACTCATTGATATCAGGATTTTGTTCATACTCAAAATATCCGTCTCCGCTTGCTTGAAGCAAACATATAACATCGCCTTCATTTAAATTTTCGCTTATTAAATCATCCACAGTTCTGTTGATATACTCCACATCTTCAAAAAAATATGTATCCTCACCTATTTCAATTTCTGTGTTTTCAGGCACGGTTCCTATAAGTTCCGTTTCAAAACTTAACGCTTCCGCTTCACCGCTATCAATATAACTTGCTACGGTATCTTGAAATTTTTCTATTTCTTTTAAATTATCAAGATCATATTCTTCTGAACTTATTAACGGAGTTAAATCATAAACTTTTATAATGTTAGTTTCGCCTCTGATAACCATTATTTCCCCTTTTTTATTATAATTATATCACAAATCCTTATAAAGGCAGGCTAAATGCATATAAAAGTGAAGCTCGATGAACTTATCAAAAACAATATTTACGAAATAAATGAAGAAAAGCTTGACCCCATAATAATTGCAAAAAAACATAACGATGAATACATTGCATTAATTGCGGCACTGTTTGCTTACGGAAACGTAAAAGCAATTATAAAATTTTTAAATTCAATTGATTTGGGAAATTTAGAATCAAATAAGGCTTATTACCGTTTTCAAACCAAAAAAGACGTAGAAGAGTTCTTAAAAACAATAAAATTAATGAAAGAAAAATATTCACTCAATGAACTTTTTTTACAAGGTTATGAAAAAAATAAAAATGTAATAGACGGCCTTAGAGCAATAATAAAAACAATATACGAAATAAATACTTACAATTCAAGAGGATATGAATTTTTAATAGGAAAAATTCCGCCGAATAAAACAAAAGGAGTAAGTCCTTATAAAAGATGGAATATGTTTTTAAGATGGATGGTAAGAAACAAAGCACCTGATTTAGGACTTTGGGAAGGTGTTGACAAAAGCGATTTAATAATTCCACTTGATACCCATACACACAAAGTATCGTTAAACCTCGGTCTTTTAAAAAGAAAAAGCTATGATTTGCAATCCGCAATTGAACTCACACAAAAATTAAAAGAATTTGACCCCAAAGACCCTTTAAAATATGATTTTGCACTTTACCGTATCGGACAGTTTAATATAAAAATATAATCCAACACTTTTTACTATTTCCTCATAAACCCATCCACCCTTTCTCTCTTCTTCCTCTTTCCTTCTCCCTCCTACCCATTCACCCATCCACCCATCCACCCATTCACTCATCTGCCCATCCACTCTTCTTCCTTCTCCCCATCCATGTGTAAATTTTACAAATTTTTATTTTTTTCACAATTCACATTAATATATTTTTAATTATTATGGTAAAATTTCATAAAAAAGGATTTACATGGAGAATTTATGGCTCTTTACGGGGTTTTTAGGTCATAATCCGTATGTACAGCTTATCGTTCACACAATTATAGCTGCATTTCTTTCGGTATTGGTGGCTAAAATGGCTACAAGAAAACTTCAAATAGTCCCAAGCGGATGTCAAAATGTAATGGAAGCAACCGTTTCAGGTATTTTATATATAGGTAAAGATGTCGCAAATGAAGAAATTGCAAGAAAATACCTTGTACTTGCCGGAAGCCTTGCAATTTTTATTTTTATGGCAAACTTTATCGGGATAATTCCTGGATTTGAAGCTCCAAGCGGAAATGTAAACTTTACTCTTACACTTGCATTAATCGTATTTATCTATTATCACTTTGAAGGTATAAGAGCGCAAGGTTTAGGACATTATATCGCACACTTTGCAGGACCTGTTAAATGGCTTGCGCCTTTAATGTTCCCTGTTGAAATTCTTTCACATTTTTCAAGAATTATTTCACTTGCATTCAGGTTATTCGGTAACATCAAAGGGGACGACTTATTCTTAGCGGTTCTTTTAATGCTTGCTCCTTGGGTGTTCCCTCTTGCAGGATTTGCATTGTTAACATTTTCAGCATTCTTACAGGCGTTTGTATTTATGGTACTTACTTATGTATATCTTTACGGAGCTGTTACAGGTCAGGAGGAAGCACTATAAGCTTTCTTTCCTACTTTATTACAGACCCTTCATACTCACTTCAAGAAACTTTTAAATCAATAAAAGAAAAAAAAACTGATTTTGTATGTTACAGAAACAAAACAAGCCCAAACGAAAAAGAAATTATTGAATTTGCAGATTTTGCTAAACAATATTCAAAAGTATTCATCAATTTCGATTCTTTAATTGATGAAAAACTGCTGAATTATTTTGACGGTATTCATTTTCCTACAAGACATATAAACATACTTCCAAAATTCAAAAAAAAATTCCCAAATCATATTTTAATTACCTCAACGCACTCATTCGATGAAATAAAAAAAGCTAAAATTTCAGATTTTGTTACATTTTCACCTATATTTGATTCAAAAGGCAGAAAAGGTCTTGGAATAAATACATTAAATAAAGCTTGTGAATTGCATCCTGATGTTATAGCCCTTGGAGGAATTGTAAGCGATAAAGAAATTGAAAAAATCAAAAATTCAAAAGCAGTGGGATTTGCATCTATTAGATATTTTTATAAATAACCAAAACTCATTCACTCATATATCCATTCACTTTTCCAACTCAAAACTTAACACTCAAAACTTCCCCCTACTTTCTTCTTTGCTTCCTTTTCCCTCATAAACACATCCTCTCATCCACCCATTTTCTCTTTCACCCATTCTCTCTTCTCTCTTATTCCCATTCACTCATTCACCCATCAACTCATCTACATTATCTTATGTAAATTATTCCCGGTTTTCATCCATTCTTCAAGCTCGTCCCATTTTTCATTTTCAATCATATCTTTTGCTTTTTTAAGCTCACTTTTAAAAGCTTCAATCGAATCTAAAAGATTTTGTTTGTTTTCACTGAATATATCTCTCCACATATGAGGATTGCTTTTTGCAAGTCTGCTCATATCCCTAAATCCTCCTGCGGCAAGAGCTACGATATGTTCTTTGTCTTCTTGTTTTAGTACGGCATTAGCTATGGAAAAAGAGACAATATGAGGCATATGAGATATAAATGCGGCGTGTCTGTCGTGCTCTTTTGCATCCATATATTTTATGTGCATTTGCAATCTATTACAAATATCAATAGCTTTTTTTCTCTGGATTTCACCGCTGTCTTCAATATTGCATAAGACCATTACCTTATTTTTATACAAATCTGCAATAGCAGCCTGAGGACCGGAATATTCTGTTCCTGCCATAGGGTGTGCTGCTACAAGGTTTTTTCTGATATTTTGGGGGCATGAGTTTATTATGCTCTCTTTTGTAGAACCAAAATCAATAACAGCCAAATCTTTTTTTATGTTCAATTTTGATATTTCATTAAGCGCTTTTATAATGCCTTTTATAGGAATTGCCAAAATAACGACATCGCTTTTTTCGATTGCTTTAAAATCATCAATTTCATCAACAAGACCGAGTTTTAAAGCATCTTCGCAATGTTTTACATTATGGTCTATTCCGATAATCTTATCAAAGTAATCTCTCATAGCAAGTCCAAAACTGCCGCCCATAAGCCCGAGTCCAACAATAGAACAAACCATTTAACCTCTTTTTTTAAAAATTATAACACAATTACGATATAATTTTATCCAAACAAAGCTAAGGGGAATTATGAAAAAAATTATATGGTTTTTACCGGCTTTAATATTAGCTCAGAATATTGATAAAATAGAATACAAGGGATTGATACATCTCTCTGCTCAAACCGCAAATGCACTCATAAAAATCACTCCTCAGAGTGAATACGACTTAAAAAAAATAGATGAGAGCATAAAAGCTTTATATAAAACCGGATATTTTAAAACAATCAAAGCGGATTTTGCCGATAATACGCTTACTTTTATATGTCTTGAAAAGCCCACTATTACAAAAATAAAAACTGAAAATCTTTCGGAAGAGCTTAAAAAAATATTAAAACAACAAAACCTTCTCCCTAAAAAAGGGGAACTTTTAAATAACGACAAATTAAAAAAATTAAAAGCGTTTATTGAAAATTATTATCTTGCAAAAGGATATTTTAACACTGTTGTCACAACCAAAAGCATTCCGATTACCAACACAAAAGTAATATTAAATATTATTATCAAAAAAGGCAAAGAAGTAATCATAAGACATGTAAATTTCTTCGGAGCCACTTTGCCAAAAAGCGATCTTGAAGACGAAATTGAAAATAGAGAAAGAAGATGGTCAAGCTTTCTTCCATTTTTTAACAGCGGTAAATTAAAAGTATTTAAACTTATAGAAGATAAAAACGCTCTTCAAGATTATTATATGAATCTCGGTTATCTTGATGCAAAAGTTTCACTTCCTCTTGCCAAACCTAATCTTGATTCATATTTTGCGGATATTGATTATAAAATTTATGAAGGTCCAAGATATATTGTTAAAAAAATCTCATTTAATTACCCTGATAACATCAAAATAAAACTTCCAAAACTACAACTTAAAACAGATAAATATTTTAACATTTCAGCTCTTAGAAAAGATTTGGAAGAGATTAAACACGCATTTCAAAATCTCGGTTATGCATATGCAAAAGTTTATCCTCAGATAAAAAAAGAAAAAAACGAAGTTTTCATCAAATATACAATTTATCCCGGAGAAATCGTTTATATCAATAACGTAATAATTTCAGGAAACAATAAAACACTTGATAGAGTTATTAGAAGAAACGTTTATTTAACACCCGGTAACAAATATTCCTATAAAGATTATATCGATTCAAAATACGCACTTCAACGTACCGGGTATCTGGAAAATGTAAAAATAGAACAAAAAAGAATTTCAAACAATAAAATGGATATTTTGGTTAAAGTAAAAGAAGGTCTAAGTGGATCGCTTAGAGCCGGTATTAGTTATGGAAGCTATACAAAACTTGGATTTAACTTAGCCCTTAGCGAAAAAAACGTATTTGGAAGCGGTCAAACAATTTCAATAAATACAGATATAAATTCAAAAAGCAGAAATTATTCTCTTTCCCTTTTCAATCCGAGAATATTTGATACACTCTATTCATTTAACGCTTCAATTTTTAATAATTCTTTTGAAGGAATCTCATATGATTCCAAACAAAAAGGATTTAGCTTAGGAATAGGTAAAAAACTTACAAGAAACTTATCTGCAAACATTACATACGGTTATATAAAAGAAACACTTTCCAATTACGACACGACTCTTCAAGACATAAAACCAAACAGTATAAAAAGTTATGTCATATCTTCGCTTAATTATGACGATACTGACAACTACTTCTTCCCGACTCTTGGGAAAAAAGCCTCTTTATCAATAGAATACGCAGGAATTGGCGGAGACCAGAGATATATGAAAACACTTGGAAGTTTCAAATATTTTTATCCTGTTACAGACAAAACATACAAAACGGTAGCGGTTTTAAAATTCAGAACAAAAGCCGGATATATCAAAAAAATAGGATATCTGCCAATAAGTGACAAATTTTATTTAGGCGGTCCGAGAACCGTAAGAGGATTCAACTGGTACAGTATATCTCCTGTGGATGCAAACGGCAATAAAATAGGTGGTAAAAGAGAATTTATAGCAGGTCCTGAAATTTCCACACCTCTTAGCTTAAAAAGCAAATTATGGCTAAGCGCTTTTATAGATTACGGAGCAGTAGGTGAAAACAGCCTCAATATAACAAGAAGTTCATACGGAGTGGAACTTGACTGGGTCACACCTATGGGACCTTTAAGCTTTATATGGGCATGGCCTATTAAAAGCGAAAAAACAGACGACTTACAAAAATTTGAATTCAGCCTCGGAACATCATTTTGATAAAAAAATTTTTCTTAATTCTTCTTTTTTGCTCTTATATTTTCGCTCTTGATTTAACACAAAATGACAAACAAAAACATATTGTTGCAACGGCTGTAATTTCTGCACTAAGCGATGAGATATATTGTCATTATTATCGAAGTAAATATAATTTAGCCCCGTCTAAAACAAAAAGATACTTAGTTTCAGTTTCAAGCGGTATAATTGCAGGTTTTTTAAAAGAGATGTATGATAAAAGCCAAAAAGACAACCGCTTTGATCATAAAGATTTGCAAGCGGATATCATTGGAAGTATATTAGGAAGTGTTTTAAAAATAGAAATTAAGTGGCAATAATTTCCAAATCGAAAAACAACTCTTTTGTTTTTGCTCTTTCTTTTGCAAGATAAAGATTTTTACCTTCTATTGTTATTTTTTTATTTTCATATCGAATGTTTACATCAGGCATTGAAAGATTTAAATTCACAAGTTTTGCAACCCAGAAAATATTACATAATTTTTCAACTATATCCTTTTTAGGAAGAAGACATTTGAATTTTTCAATCTCTTTTTTCTTTATTTTCTTTCTTTTATGAAATCTTATGATTTTAGAAATCAAAAGCCTGTCACAATGTCTAAATCCGTAATGAAGTGAATTAAGCAATATATAATCGGTATGTTTGTGTGCTTCATAAAAATCCACAAGTTCCCCTGCGCGGGAAAGTTTAATCGCATAAGTTAAGTGCATTTTATATTTATCTTCAAGTTTGAAATCTTCTTTTAATAAATCAAACACTTCAAGAGCTATTTTTGTTTCATATGAAGCGATTTTTCTATCAATCTGATAAACATCCATAATTGTTCTAACCGAAGGATTAAAATTTTCAGGAAAACGATGGTTGTGATTTCTTAAAAGGTCGCTCAAAAACACCCCTTCTCTAACACCCACACCGCTTGTTATTATCTTTTTGCCTTTTAAATACTTAATAGCTTCAATAAATATCAAAGTCCCGGGTCTTATAACATCAAGTCTTTCTGGTTTTACCCCTATTTTAAGGAGCTCTTCATCACTCATTTTTAAAATTTTTTCCAAAAAATCCTTATGGTCCGCAAATTCATATGTAAATCCGTGTAAAATATCAAGCGGATATTCTATTTTTTGCATTATAACTTTTGATAATGCCCTTATACTCCCGCCTATTCCAAAAATATTTTTGTGAGAAAAGACATCACCTAATTTTTTAAACTCTTTTTTAATATATTTTCTTGCTCCTTCAATATCGCCTTTATCAAAAAAAAGTTCTTTAAGTCTTACGGTTCCAAGTTTCAGAGATATGGTGTGTTCTATTCTTTTGTTGGATATCAGGGCAAACTCAGTAGAACCGCCGCCTATATCGATGGTAACGCCGTTTTTTTCATACAAAAGATTTGCAGCGGCAACCCCTCCGAAAAACGCTTCTTTGTCACCGTCTATTACTTTTATATTAATACCGAGTTCTTTTTTTACAAGATTTATAAATTCCGCTTTATTTGGAGCATCTCTGACAGCAGATGTTGCAACACACAAAATTTTACGTGTTTTTAAAGACTTTGCTATTAAAAGAAATTCCCTCAAAGCATTTAAAGCTCTTTTAATAGCAAAATCTTGAAGTTCTCCGTTATGTTCATATGCGCCTTCGCTGATTCTAACTTTGCTCTTTTCTTCTCTCAAAAGATAAAAGCCAAAACGGCTCGTCTTTTTAAACACAGCCATTCTGGCTGAGTTTGAACCGATATCAATAACGGCGGTTACTTTTGCCATTACTCTTCTTCTTTATGGATAAGTTCCGCTTTTAGTTTTAATTCTTTTGCATTTTCTACATTATCAGGATCCGGAACAATAGCATCAACGGGACATACAGGCACACATTGAGGCTCTCCGCCGTATTCTATGCATTCTGTACATAAATCGGGGTCTATTTCATAAATAGGGTCTCCCGGCTCAATTGCTCCGTTTGGACATTCATCCACACAAGCATCGCATGCAATACATTCTTCTGTAATTTTTAGTGACATACTACTCCTTTGGATAACAAAATTTATAGCCTCTGCGGCGAATGGTCTTTATTGTATCAATTTTAAAAACTTTGTCAACCTTTTGACGTATCTGATTTACAGCAACTTCAATAACATTTGGAGTTACCATTTCAGGTTCTTCCCATATAGCATCAAGAAGCTGTTCTTTTGAAATAACCTGATTAGGATATCTCGCTAAATGCATAAAAACTTCAAATGCCTTACCTTTAAGATACGATTCTTTTCCCTGATAAATTATTTTTTCTTCATCTTTTACAATTATTAAATCTTTTATTTTAATTTGTGATTCTTTCCCGCTTCTTAGCGCTACATTAACACGAGTAATAAGAAGATCAAAATTAAGCGGCTTTTTAATATAATCATCCGCTCCCATCTTTAATGTCTTAATCTCTGTTTCCACCGACATATCATCAGATAAAACTATTATTTTAATTAACGGAAAAAGATTTTTTGCATAATCTATAAATTTAAAAACTTCACTCATCCCAAAAGTCAAATCAATCAAAACAAGATTATAATGCCTTATATCCAAAAAATATTTAGCGTCTTTAATGGTATAGGCTTCATCCGTTTTATATCCTGCATCGTTTAAAGACCTTTTAATAAGTTCATTTAATGTTTCATCTCTTTCTACAATTAAAAGACGCACAATAACTCCTTTACTGCTTTGGCAAATTATATCAAAATTTAATAATTTCTTAAAATTTCTACTCCAACCAAAGCGTTTTTTAATATTTCAGGCTTTTTGATAGAAAGATGGAGTTTTTTCATTTGTGGAAATTCTTTTTTTAACATCTCCTCAATATCATCGATTGCATCTTCTATTAGTATATATTTATTTTTCATTATTTTACTTTGAACCATTTCACATACTTTTGCATAATCAATATATTCGCTTTTGTTTTCATAATCTATTTTCATATTCACAACAACAATCTGCTCTTCATTTCTCTCTTTTTCCAAAAGTCCCAAAATCGCTTTAAAAGTCAAATCTTCTATTACAATAGTATATTTTTTATCCATTTTTCCTCTTTCCTACTTCCTACTTCCCTTTTTTAAACCACCCTTTTTTCCTGACCTGTTATGAGTCTGTAAATATTATCTTTGTGTTTATAAACAATTATAAAAGCTATAATCCACAAAGGAGCATAAGACTTAATTGACATATCCGGATAAAGGATATAAGCACTGAAAATCCCCACCAAAATCCCTGTAAGTGAACTTAAAGATGAAATTTTAACGGTTTTTGCCATTATAAACCAGACAATAAGCCCCACAAGCACAGCTTTTGGAATCAAAACTATAAGCGCCCCGGCAGTTGTAGCAACGCCTTTTCCTCCCTGAAATTTCAAAAACGGAGAAAAGCAGTGTCCCATTACCACAAGCACGGCCAGTGTCCACTGAGTGGCATCACAGACACCTGCCAATTTAGCCGCAAGTATTACAAATGCACCCTTAAAAGCATCTAAAAATAACGTTAATGCGGCAAGTTTTTTGGCTTTTTTGGGGTCTATTTCTTTTAGAACTCTTAAAACATTAGTAGCCCCTATATTTCCGCTTCCATGCTCTTTAATATTAATTCCGGCAAAATATTTGGCAATAAGATATCCAAAAGGAATGCCTCCGATTAAATAAGCAAACAGATACCACAAAAGATTACTCATCAATTTCCTTTTTTGTGAAATTATAATATAATTTAGAAAAAAGGCTGTATATGGTAAACGAAGTGAAAAATTTACTAAAAAAACACAATATAACTCTTGCAGCGCATTATTACCAAAAAGACGAAATATTTGATATTGCAGATATCACGGGAGACAGTTTGGAACTTGCCAAAAAAACGGCAGATATTGATAATCCGTTAATTTTTTGCGGCGTAAGTTTTATGGGAGAGAGCGCAAAAATACTAAATCCGGATATTCCTGTTTATATGCCGCGTCTTGCGAGCTGTTCGATGGCAAGAATGGCGGAAGTTCAAAAAGTAAAACAGGATATTGAAAAATTACAAAAAGAAAATATCGACTTTATTCCTGTATGTTACGTAAACTCATCAGCCGATGTAAAAGCGATAGTAGGAGAACTTGGAGGAAGTATTTGTACCAGTTCAAGCGCCGATAAAATAATAAAATGGGCTTTGAATAAAAATAAAAAAATTTATTTTTTACCCGATAAAAACTTGGGAACCAATATGGCTAAAAAATTAGGGCTAAATTCAAAAATTATCGGAGAAAACAACTGGCAGGAAGCCGATATAATCTGTTTTGATGGGCACTGTTCGGTACATCAGCTTTTTATGCCTGAACACGTCGAATTCTTCAAAGAAAAATATCCGGGAATTGAAATAGTTGTACATCCGGAGTGCTCCCCGGAAGTTTGTGAAATGGCTGATTTTGTAGGCTCTACTTCTCAGATTTTAAATTATGTAAAACAAAACCCGAATAAACCTATGGCAATAGGCACGGAATACAATTTCGCACACAGAATGAAAAGGGATATAAACCCAAATATTTATATCCTCTCATCAACAAAACCGGAATGTCCTTCAATGAATGAAACCACTTTAAAAGAACTTTATGATTTATTAAAAGCAATAGATAAAGGAAGACCTTACAATGAAATAGAAGTTGAAGAAAAAATTGCAAAAAACGCTCTAAAAGCGCTTAATACAATGTTGGAGATTGTAAAATGAATCTTATGAAATTTCAAATAACGGATTTTTTAAAAGAAGTTTTAAAAGAAGATATTGGCAGAGGGGATTTGGCAAGGGATTTAATTCCTAATAAAATTATCAATGCCAAAGTCATAGCCAAAAGCGAAGGTGTAATCGCAGGGATTGAATACATCAAAAATTTCACAAATTTAGCTGATGTGAAATTTGATTTCAATTTTGAAGACGGAGATTTTTACAAAAAAGGCGATGTAATATTTATAATAAGCGGAAGCGCAAAAGATATTTTAAGCATCGAAAGAAGTGTATTAAATATTCTTCAACACGCAAGCGGTATCGCCAGCAATGCTTATGAGTTTGTTAAAGAAGTAAAAAACCTTAAAATTCTTGATACAAGAAAAACAAGACCACTTTTAAGAACATTTGAAAAATACGCAAGCAGATGCGGTGGTGTCACAAACCACAGACTTGGACTTGATGATTGTCTTATGCTAAAAGATACGCATCTTGCAACTTTCAAATCAATAAAAGAAGCAATTGAAAAAGCAAGGGAATCAATCCCTTTTACCACCAAAATAGAAGTTGAATGTGAGAATTTAGATCAGGCAAAAGAGGCCATGGACGCGGGTGCGGATATAGTAATGTGTGACAATATGGATTTTGAAACAATAAAAGAGGTGGTAAAATACAGAAATGAAAACCATAAAAACATTTTACTTGAAGCCAGCGGTAATATTACACTTGAAAACCTGAAAGAATACGAAAATTTGGGAATCGACGCAATAAGCAGCGGGGCTATAATACATCAGGCGACATTTAAAGATTTTTCTATGAAAATAATGTAAAGGAGTAAAGATTTTAATAGAAGATAAAAATTTTGAGTTCGGTCATTTTTTAGGAGTAAAAGAACCGGAAGATTTTAAAAAATATATAAAAGAAAAATTCAATTACGATCTGAAAGCGTGGGATTTTGTAATAACACATGATGAAATGAGAGATTTAGCATACTGCTACAATCCTGAAAAAGGAATTGAAAGAATTGACAACATCCCAGAAACATCCAAACTGAGAATAAAAAACGCACAGATATTCACACCTCTTGATATTTATCAAAAATGCGCCGTATATGCAATGACGCAGGCCCCTGCCACACTTCTTACAGGACGGTTTGGAAGCGGAAAAACTCTTCTTGCAACAGCTACGGCCCTAAGCCTTACAAATAAAAAAATCTTTATTACAAGACCTCCTATTGGTATCAGCAGTGATTATGACATAGGATTTTTACCGGGAAGCAAAGATGAAAAAATGCTTGAATGGGCGGGAGGCTTTTTAAGTGCTTTAAATTTTCTTTACAGAGGTATAAAAGGACAAAATTACGATTCCATTAAGTCTCAACTGTTTTTTGAAAAATTCGAAATAATTCCGCTTAATATGATTCAAGGTGTTTCAATACTCGAAGGTGAAGTTTTAATAGT
>JALVVX010000050.1:0-13965 GCA_027038555.1 Nautiliaceae bacterium
TTTCCAACAACCGCAACTTCCGCAACATACGGATGTTTTTGAATAGCCGCTTCAATTTCAGCAGTTCCAAGTCTGTGACCGCTTACATTTATAACATCATCAACCCTACCTGTAATCCAAATATATCCGTCTTCATCATATATTGCCCCATCACCTGAGAAATATACCGGTTTTGAGTTCTTTTTAGCGGTTGAGAAGTAGCTTTTTACGAATCTATCAGGGTCTCCCCAAATTGTTCTTATCATACTAGGCCATGGTTTTGTAATACATAAAAGACCCTTTTCATCAGGAGCCATTTTATTCCCGTTTTCATCTATAATTTCGGCAAAAATACCAGGAAGCGGGAAAGTCGCACTTCCAGGTTTTATAGGAGTGGCCGCCGGAAGAGGGGATATCATATGTCCTCCCGTTTCTGTCTGCCACCATGTATCCACAATCGAACATCTTCCGCCGCCTACAACATCATAATACCATTTCCATGCCGCAGGGTCTATCGGCTCTCCGACAGTTCCAAGGATTCTAAGGGAGCTTAAATCATATTTTTTAGGCTCATCAGCCCCGATTTTATGAAGAAGTCTGATAGCCGTAGGAGCTGTATAGAATTGATTTATTTTATATTCTTCTATCATTCTCCAAGCTCTTCCGCTATCAGGATATGTTAAAACTCCCTCAAACATAAGTGTAGTAGCACCCGCAGCAAGAGGTCCGTATACAATATATGTATGTCCTGTAATCCATCCGATATCAGCCGTACACCAGAATGTGTCGTTGTCTTTTATATCAAAAACCCACTCCATTGTAAGCTGAGCCCAGAGGATATAACCTGCCTGATGATGCTCAACTCCTTTTGGTTTTCCTGTGCTTCCTGATGTATAAAGCAAAAAGAGCGGCTCTTCACTGTCCATAATTTCAAATGCACATTCATCGTCCTGATTTACAATCAAATCGTTGTAGCTTACATCTCTACCTTCTACCCAGTCAATCTCTTCTTTATTTCTCTCAACCACCACCACTTTCTCTACACATTCAACACCTTCAAGGGCTTTATCAACAACAGGTTTTAGCATATATGGTTTGCCTTTTCTAAATGCACCGTCAGCCGTAATTACTACTTTTGCCTCGGCATCAAGAATTCTGTCTTTAAGCGCTTCTGCGCTGAATCCTCCAAAAACTACGCTATGAATTGCACCGATTCTGGCACATGCAAGCATTGCAAAAGCCGCTTCTGGAATCATCGGCATATAAATAACAACCCTCTCGCCCTTTTTAACACCAAGAGATTTTAAAAGATTCGCAAATCTGTTTACTTCCCTGTATAGTTCAAGATATGTAATAATTCTTTTTTCTCCGTTGTCACCTTCCCAAATAATTGCTGCTTTGTTTTTTTTATCTTTAAGATGTCTGTCTATACATTGATAAGACACATTTAATTTACCTTCTGTAAACCATTTGTAAAAAGGAGTGTTGCTTTCATCAAGCACTTTTTCATACGGTGCAAACCATGAAATTTTTTCATTTGCAAGTTTTGCCCACGTACCTTCATAATCTTTTTCAAATTCTTTTACCATATCTTCATATTCGCACATATTTTTAAATGCGGGATTTTCAAACATTTCCTTGTGTGGATAATATACTTCGTTATGCATTAAAAACTCCTTTTTATTTTCATAATAAAACAAAATCAATTAAAATATGAGAAAAAAGAGCTTATTCATCTTTCTTTGTGAAGTTTTGTAACATTTTATCTTCTAAAAACTTAATGACATAAATCCCGCTTATATAAATAATCCAGTTGATATAAATCCATAAAAATAAAAAAAGAAGTATGGATAATGAGCCGTAGATAGTAGTATAGGTTTTATTGAATATCACATAATACAAAAATATATTTTTGGCTATAAAAAACAAACCCGTAACTATAAAAGAGATTTTGAGCGTAATTTTTATACTTTTGATACTAAGTGTAAGCACATAAGCCAAGAAAAAAGTAAGCCATATAATGCCAAAAGGCACCAAAAAACCAAACGATACATGAAGAAAAAATTCAAGTTTTATAGATAAATATATTGCAATAGAAAATAAAACCGGAAAAAGTGTTAGCATAGTCCAGTAAAGTTTGAGTTTTTCCCACATATTTCTTTTATCCTGTCTGAAAATTTTTGAAATAATCGTTTCGTAGTTGTCAAAAAATAAAATTGAAGTAATGATTATATAGACTCCTCCAATTAATCCCATTTTAGATGAATTTGTCATAAATGCGTTTAAGTATGTTTTTATCTGTTCTTGATTTGAAGGAAGTATATTTGCAATTAAAAAATTTTGAAGTTTTTCATAAAAAGAATTAAAAAAAGGAGTTGATGAAAATATGGATAAAACAAGCAAAATTATCGGTATTAAAGAAAAAATTGTATAAAAACTCATCGCAGAGCTGTAAACAGTTATTTCATCGACTGTATTTTTTAATTTTTTAATATTTAAGTGTTTTAAAAAATTTTTCAACTTCTTTTTCCTTTAATGTTTTTAAACACGAATAAATCGTACATATCTGATAATTTTTTGAATTTGTTTTTTTAAAAAGATAAAACGGGTAATAAATTATCAAATTAATATTCGGATTTTTATTTTTTATTATAAAAGTATTATATTTAATTTTCAACTTATCATCCAAAAGCATTGCATATTCAAAATCAGCAGGCATTTTTTCTAAAATACTTTTTGTTTTTTCATAATTGGAAAAATCATTATTTAACGAATATAAATCTAAAAGAGAAGCAATGGCAATACTTACAGCGCTTGGATAGCTTTTTTCATTAAGGGTTGCCGGAAATTCATCAAAATAAAATTTTCCGTTTTTATAAAATTTCCATATATATTTAGCAATTAAGTCGGCTTTTTTAAGATACTTTTTATTAAAAGTATATTCATACGCATCAATCAATGCTCTTAAAAGATAAGCATAATCTTCAAGGTTTGCTTGTTGAGACAGAATGTTTTTAATTTTATAATGGTAAAAATTACCGTTTTTATATAAATTTTTATAAATTGATTCAATTAATTTTTCCCCTTTTAAAATATATCTTTTATCAAACACTGATGCCCTGAAATATGCACTTGCCATCATTGTATTCCATGAAAGTATCTCTTTTTTATCAATAAAGGGAAATTTATGGTTTTTTCTTATTTTTTTTAAATTTTTTAAAAATTTATCAAGATTTTTTGGCGCTTTTGTAAATTTAAAATAAATATGATTTTTATTTTCTTCAAAATTTCCGTCTTCATCAAAATTTATATAATCTAAAATCTCTTTTTTATTTGGTATGTTTTTTAAAGCTTTAAAAATTTCTTCTTTGCTGAATACAAAATAATCCCCTTCATTTGGAGAATCGGCACTGCTTGCAGCATAAAAAAGTCCGTCTTTGCTTTTAAAATATTTCTCAAACCAGTTTATAGCATTTAAAACAGTTGTTTTATAAAGAGGATTTTGGAAATATTTATAAGTTTGAGAATAAATATTTATCATCAAAGCGTTTGAATAGAGCATTTTTTCAAAATGAGGAATAGAAAAATCATCATACACCGTGTATCTGAAAAATCCACCCTCAATTTGGTCTATCATACCGCTTCGTGCAATGTTTGAAAGCGTTAAATCAAGCATTTTTAGAAATTTTTTATTTTTTTTAAGCAGATATATATCAAGCAGAAGTTTAAATTTATTGTATTCAGGAAATTTGTGGAGTCCTTTAAATCCTCCGTATGTAAAATCGAAATTTTTTATAAGTTCTTTTTGTGTATATTCAAGCAGATTTGAAGTGTTTTTAAGTTTTTTTTGCTTTTGCTGTAATTTAAGATTAAGTTCTATAACTTTTTTAGGATTTTTTTGCCACTCTTTTGCAAAATAGGGCAGAAGTGTTAAAAGTCCTTTTTTTGAAAAAATATCGTTTTTAGGGATATATCCTGTTATATAAATTACCTGTTTTTCAGGTGTCATTATAATATTAAGAGGCCATCCGATATAATGACCATACAGTTTTTTTGCCATTTCCTGATAATATCTGTCAATTCCCGGGTTTTGTTCTTTGTCAACTTTGATAGAAACATAATATTTATTTAAAATTTTCGCTACTTTTTTATCGGTAAACGATTCTTTCAGCATTACATGACACCAGTGGCATGTAGAATATCCGATTGAAACAAATATAAGCCTGTTTTCTTTTTTGGCTTTTTCAAACGCCTCCTTATTCCACGGATACCACTCAACCGGATTAGATGCGTGTTCAAGCAGATATTCGCTGTTTGAATTTGCCAAATGATTTAGTGCAAATGCAAAAGTAAAAAGAAAAATAAGAATTATTTTACGCATTTTCAAGTTCTTCTTTTAGCTCTTCAAGTTCAAGATATCTCTCAACTTTTTGTTCATAAAGTTTTTTAACTTCTTCAAGCTCTTTTGAAAGTTCCATAAGACCTCTTTGCTGATAACACTCCGGATTTGCAAGACACTCTTCAATCTCAGCTATTGTAATTTCAAGTTCATCTATAAGTTTTGGAAGTTCTTCAAGTTCTCTTTGCTCTTTATAAGATAATTTTGTCTTTTTTTTAGGTTTTTGTTTTTCACTTTTAATTTTACATTTTTCACTAACTTCTTGAAGGAGTTTAAGCTCTTTTTCTATTTCTAAATATTCTGTATAAGGAATATAGCTCTCTTCTATAATTCCGTTTCCTTTAAAAATAAACATTTTTTGAGCAATTTTATCTACAAAATATCTGTCGTGGCTTACAAAAACCACACTTCCTTCAAAATCTATCAGATACTGCTCTAAAATATTAATAGTAGGAATATCAAGGTCGTTTGTAGGCTCGTCTAAAATCAAAACGTCAAAATTTTTGGTAAAAAGTAAAGCCAGGGCAACCCTTGTTTTCTCGCCTCCGCTTAAAACTCCTATTTTTTTAGTCAAATATTCAGGAGGAAACAGAAATTCCCGTAAATATCCGTAAACATGTATGTTTCTTCCCTTTACATTTACATGGTCCCCGCCTTGTGGGCAGAATGTCTCTATCAAATCTTTATTATCATCAAGCATCGATTTTCTCTGGTCAAGATATCCTATTTTTATGTTTTCCCCAACTTTTATAATCCCGCTATCAGGCTTTTCTTCTCCTATTAAAAGTTTAAGAAGAGTGGATTTTCCGCTTCCGTTTTTGCCTACTATTGCAATTTTGTCTTTTTGCAAAATTCTTGTTGTGAAATTATCTATAAGTTTTTTATTTCCAAGGGATTTTGAAAGGTTTTCAATCTCAAACATCACTTTTTTTCTGTTGATTTTGTCTTCTTCTTTTTTTATAAGTTCTCTTTTAAGCTGCATTTCAATCTGTCTGATTTCACTTTTGTCCTGTTTGACTTTTTCACGAAGTTTCAAAACCCTCTCTTTTCTTCCCTCATTTCTTTTAAGCCTTGCTTTTACGCCACGGCTAAGCCACTCTTCTTCTCTTTTTAGAAGTCTTAGCTCATTTTCAAACTCTTTTTCTTTTATTCTTAAAAGCTCTTCTTTCTGTCTTATATAATCCGCATATCCACCTTTGAAACTTCTTAGCTTACAGTTTTCAAGCTCAATTACTCGCGTTGCGATTCTGTCTATAAAATATCTGTCGTGGCTTACTACAATAAAAGTATATTTATCTTTTAGCAATATTTCTTCCAAAAACTCAGTCATATAAACATCAAGATGGTTTGTAGGCTCATCTAAAAGCAGGACATCCGGCTTTTGAAGAAGAAGTGATGCAAGAGCGACTCTTCTTTGTTCTCCACCGCTTAATAAATCAATATCTTTGTTTTCATATCTTTTTAAATCAAATTCCTGCAAAATCCTCTCAATCCTGTCATCAAGATTCCATGCGTTATGATAATCCAAAAATTTGGAGATTTTATCAAGCTCGTTTTGAATCTGTCTGTTTTCAGGGTCGTTTGCAAACTGCTCTGTAAGTTTTAGGTATTTATTATATGCTTCTTTAAATTCCGTAAGTTCGTTTTCTATTGCTTCTCTTACACTCATTCCTGGTTTGAATTTTGGCTGTTGAAGAAGTCTTTTGATTTTAATTCCGTTTTTGGTAATTATCTCTCCACTATCCGGCTCAATTGTTCCGTCTATTATTTTCATAAGAGTGGATTTTCCGCTTCCGTTTTTACCGATAAGTGCTACTCTTTCGCCTTCGTCAAGATGAAATTCAATATTGCATAAAATTTTTTGCGCTTCAAATTTCTTTGATACGTCAAGCAGGTCAATTAACGCCATTAAATACCTTTTTTATTGAAATTATAACAGTTTAATAACATTCAATTTACAAAATGTCATCGAAATGTAATTTTTATTATTTACACTTTCGTTGCAAAAAACTTGAAAGGACCAAAATGAAAACAAAAAAAGATATAATGAATATTATCGCAATAGGCAGTGTTATTTTAGGTGTTGCATTCTTCCAATATCTTTAATGCCTTTTGCTTGTCTTTTAAAATCTGCTTTTTAAGTTCTTTTAAATTGTCAAATTTTTTGTTGTTTCTTATAAACTCTAAAAACTCTATATTTATTAACTTCAAACTTGGAACTCGAAACTCGGAACTTAATATGTGTGTCTCAATAGCAAAATTTTCATCGGTTGAGCGTTTGCCTATAAAAGTTATAGAATCAAATCCGTTTGTTTTTGTAAGAAAAACACCTTGGGGCAGGGTATAGTTATGAATCAATTCAAGATTTATTGTCGGCAGAAATTTTTCGCTTCCAAGCCCCTGACCTTTAATTTGAACACCTTTTATTTTGTAGTTATGTCCTAAAAGCAGATTTGCTTTTTTTATATCATTATTTTTTAAAAGATTTCTTATTATATTTGAATGAATAGGAATGTTTTTAAAATAGATTTCTTTTATTACCTCAACTTTAAAATGTTTTTTTAAATCATCAATTCCTCCGCTTCTGTTTTTACCGAATTTAAAATCAAAACCTACAATAATTTCTTTAATTTTATAATTTTTTAAAATATCGATAAATTCGTCTTTGCTTAAATGTTTTATATTTTCAAGAATCATCAAATCAAGCATTCTTGAATCATATTCGATTCTGTCAAAAAAAGGTGTAAGGGAAGAGTTTTTTTCAATAACAAGATATGCATCGCTTCTTTTAATAAGTTCTGTGTGAGCTAAATGCATTCCGTCAAATCCGCCTATTGTTATTTTCATATCAGCCTTTTTTAAAAAAATCAATAATATTTTTTGCATCTTTTTCATTCAGCAGGTTTTTAAGTTCCTCAAACCTTGCTTTTTTTATATTTTCAAAACTTCCGAAATAATTCAAAAGTTTCGTCATTTTCGCTTTTCCTATGCCTTTTACTTTCAAAAGCTCTATTTGCATATCTTTTTTTCTTTTGGTTTTTCTGTGAAATTCTATTGCGAATCTGTGAGCTTCGTCTCTGAGTCTTTGCAAAAATTGAAGTCTTTTGTCATTTTCACTCAGTTCAATTTTTTCAATCCCGTTACCGCTTAAAAAATAGACCTTGTCTTTTGCTTTGCCTTTGGCACGATGAGCTTTTGCGTCGATTTTTTCTTTGCTTATAGCCAAAACATCTACATTTGCACCACTTGAATCAATAATCTCTTTTGCAAGATTTAATTGTGCTCTTCCCCCGTCAATAAGCCATAAATCCGGAGGCGATTTTTTATCAAAACTTTTTGCCCGTCTTGTCAGAAGCTCATTCATTTGAGAATATTCGTCTTTTCCTTCAAGATGATAGTGTCTGTAATCCTCTTTTTTGAATTTGCCGTTTTCCCATACGACCATACTTCCGACGGTTGCCACACCTTGCATATGGGAAGTATCGAAAACCTCAATTTTATAAGGAATGTTTTGAAGATTGAAAAGTATTTTTATCTCATCTAAAAGCGTATCTTCTTTTTGATTTTTGATTATTTCAAGCGCGTTTATTTTCGCAAGGTCTATTAAATTTTTATTGTTTTTATTAGGAAGGTTAATTTTGATTTTTTTATTAAATTTACTGCTCAAAACCTCTTCAAGCCATTCTCTTTCTTCAAAATCATCACCTACAAGAATTTCATTTGATGTAAAAGGAGTTTCGGTTGAATAAAATTCAAGTATTGCTCTTGTGTATATTTCGCTTTTTTCGGGGGTTACCTGAGAATTTATGATATTGTGCGAACTTGCTACGACTTTACCTTCTCTTACAAATATTTTTATTACAACAGCCTTGTTTTTAAATATTTCCACCACAAAAACATCTATGTCTTTGAGTTTTACCATATCAACATTCGAAAAAATTTCAGCATCTTGAATTGCGTTTATCCTGTCCCTTATCTCAGCCGCTTCTTCAAATTGCAGGTTTTCGGCAAATTTCATCATTTTTTTATTCAGAATTTCAAGAAGTTTATCTTTATTGTGTATAAGTTTTATGGCTTTTTGTATCAATTTCTTATATTCTTCTTTTGTTATTTTACCTTCACAAGGTGCCAAACATTTACCTATTTGATGATAAAGACACGCTTTTTTGCCTTTGATACAGCTTTTGGATTGCACAAGCGGTATCTCTTCGTATATAGTTTTAAGTATTGCCGAAGCTCCGGAACTGAAAGGTCCGAAATATTTAATATTTTTACCTTTTACAACTTTTCTTGTAATTTCAAGCCTTGGAAAATCTTCATCCGTATTAACATAAATATAGGGATAAGTTTTATCATCTCTTAGCAAAATGTTATATTTGGGTTTTAATTGTTTAATTAAAGAATTTTCAAGGATTAAAGCGTCGTTTTCATTTTCAACAACTATATATTCAAGTCTTTTTGCCTCACTTATCATTTTATAAATACGAGGAGAGAGATTATCGGCAGGTCTGAAAGGATTGAATCTGAAATAGCTTTTTACCCTTTTTTTAAGCGATTTTGCTTTTCCGACATATAAAAGTTTTCCGTTTTCATCAAAATACTGATAAACTCCCGGTTTATCAGGAAGAGACCTAATTGTGTCTATCATTTAAAACCTTTTTTATTTCTTCAAAGATTTTTTTAATTTCCGGCGTTTTGGCTTTGTTTTCAAAATTTTTTGCTTCTTTTAAATAAAATTTAATCTCTTTTGGAGGTTTTGGAGGAGGGCAATATTTATAATCCGTAATGATTTTCGAAACCTTTATTTCATTGCATATTCCGTGATTATGCATGGTCTTAATAATTGAAAAAATTTCATTTCTTTTATAAAAAAGCTCCTGTCTGATTGCAGGATGTGACACTCTTATATATAAAACTTCGCCTTTGTGATTTATTGAGAGTATAAACTTTTTGTATTTTGGCGGCATTAATGATATAATTTTTTTCAAACAACGGTGTTTAGCTATTTTTTCATCAAAAGGTTTTAATATATGAGATATTATTTCGTCGGCTTTTTTCATGCCGCAATTATATCAATTTTTTTTATATTTTCGGGTTGTGGATATAAAGCACCACCGGTATGGGAAGTAAATCAATCACAAGAAATAAATGCAAGTGATTTGCAAATAATTGATCTAAATTCTACTTTAAAAGTAAAGATAGGAGTGAAATGAAATTCGATTGTATTATTATTGGAAGCGGACTTGCAGCAATATGGAGCGCAAAATTTTTAAATGAAGCCGGTTTTTCTACTTTGATGGTTACTAAAAATCAGGTATGGGATTGTAATTCGTTTTATGCACAAGGGGGAGTTACAATTGCAAATGATGAAAAAGATATGCCTTTACACATAGAAGACACCCTTAAAGCCGGAAGTTTTTACAATAAAAAAGAAGCTGTTGAAATTCTTAGCAAATCATCACTTAAATTAAGAGACGAGCTTGCAAAATATGGTTTTCGGTTTGAACCGAATGTAACAAAAGAAGGGGCTCACAGCGTTGCGCGCGTATATCACAAAGGTGGGGATGCCACAGGAAGAGAAATACATAAATTCTTATTTAACAAAGACAAAAGTTTCTTTTTAGACGAAGCTTTGGTATTTGATATTTTAGTTGATAATGATGTAGCTTATGGCATTTCGGTATTACATAAAAATAAAAAATATAATATTTATGCCAATAATGTATTAATAGCAAGTGGCGGTATAGGAGCTCTTTATAAATATGATACCAACGCAAGAACTATCGCAGGAGAAATGCAAGGACTTGCAATTGAAAAAGGTATAAAACTTAAAGATATGGAAATGACACAGTTTCATCCAACCGTATTTATAGAGATGAAATTTTCCCAAAAACTTCTTTTAACTGAGGCTTTAAGAGGCGAGGGCGCATATGTAGTAGATGAAAACGGAAAAAGATTTTTATTCAACTATGACAAAAGAGGCGAGCTTGCAAGTCGCGATATTGTAAGCCGTGCAATTTTTTTGCATCAGCAAGAAGGGCATAAAGTATATCTTGATGTAAGTATGTTTGATGAGGAATTTTTTCAAAAACGGTTTCCTACAATATATTACAAATTAAAAGATTACGACATTAATGTTCCATATGAACTTATTCCGATTTCACCGGCATTTCATTATATTATGGGTGGGATTGAAGTCGATTTAAACTCAAAAGTAACAGGTTTCAAAAATCTTTATGCCGTAGGAGAAGTTTCAAATACGGGAGTTCACGGTGCAAATAGACTTGCAAGCAATTCTTTGCTTGAATGTTTTATTTTCGGTAAAAGAGCCGCAAAAGAAATTATAAAACAAAATTTTAAAACAGAAAATAAAAAATTTGAAATAAACAGTGAAGAACTTTTTAAAAATGACGATAAAAAATATAAGAACCTTTTAAGAGAACAGATGTGGAAAAACGTCGGAATCATAAGAACAAAAGAAGGATTAAACGAAGCAATTGAATTTATAGAAAATTCAATGGATAAAGTCGGCAGAATGGCAAAGCTCAGATTTTTAACTGCAAAAGAGATAGTTAAAAGCGCTCTTGAAAGAAAAGAATCTCTTGGTGCACATTACAGAATAAACTGAAAGGACGGATATGGAACACGTATTGAATTTTACACACACGTGGGTAGGCTGGGGTGTTTTAATTATTTTTGTAATTGGATATATTCTGATTGCAACGGAAGAGAAATGGGAGATGAATAAAGCCAAGCCTGCTTTATTTATCGGTACTTTTTCTTTTATGCTTATAGGAATTTATTATTATGTTAACAACCTTGACATTACACCTCTTCATCATCAGCTAAAAGAACTAATAGAAGAAATTGCAGAAATTTTCTTCTTTTTATTTGTAGCAATGACATATATAGAAAGTTTGATTGAAAGAGGTGTTTTTGATGCTCTTCGTTACAGACTTATTTCCAGAGGATACAGTTATAAAAAATTGTATTGGATTACTGGAACTCTTGCATTTTGGATAAGTCCTGTGGCCGATAATCTTACTACGGCACTAATTTTATCAACGGTTCTTTTTACTATTGATAAAAAAAATTTCAGTTTCTTGGTTCCGGGCGCCATAAATATTGTTGTAGCAGCAAATGCAGGGGGTGCATGGTCCCCATTTGGTGATATTACAACACTTATGGCTTGGACTGCTGGTAAAGGCGATTTTATTGATTTTCTTGCACTTTTTCCAGCAGCATTTTTTGGCTGGCTTTTAACAGCGTGGCTTTTGAGTCTTTTCGTGCCAAAAGGAGAGCCTCATTTCGATGTTCTTACAACTCCAAAAGGAGAAATTAAAAAAGGCGGTAAAGTTGTAATCTTCTTAGGCTTTTTAACTATTGCAATTGCAGTAATGGGACATATCGTAATGCATTATCCTGCGATGTGGGGAATGATGTTTGGTTTATCACTTCTTCAACTTTATGCTTATTATCACAAAAAAAGACATAAAGAACATTTAAATGTTTTTGTGAATATGGCAAAAGTTGAAAACGATACATTACTTTTCTTTTTCGGTATCCTATCAGCAGTAGGAGCACTTTCATTTATCGGATGGCTTGTATATGTTACTAAACTATATGAAATTGTTGGTCCAACATGGTCAAACACCGGTGTAGGGTTTATAAGTGCGATAATAGACAATGTACCTGTAATGGCTGCTATCTTAAAAGCAAATCCTCCTATGGATGATGCACAGTGGATGCTTGTTACACTTACAGCTGGTATAGGCGGAAGTCTCATTAGTTTTGGAAGTGCCGCAGGTGTCGGTGTAATGGGTAGAATGAGGGGAATTTATACGTTTAATTCGCATATGAAATACGCATGGGCCATTTTAGCCGGATATATTTTAAGTGTTGTAATCTGGTATATTCAATTTGAAATGCTAAAAATTTATTAATTTGTTACAATTTCAACAAAAAAGCACAATAAAAAAGGAAAATAATGCAGGTAGAAATTTTAATACTTGATTTTGGGAGTCAATACACTCAGCTCATAGCCAGAAGACTTAGAGAAGAGGGCGTATATAGTGAAATAGTCCCTTATTTTGACGGACTCAAAATCGCAAAAGAAAAAAAACCAAAAGGTATAATTTTCAGCGGCGGGCCTGCCAGTGTTTATGACAAAGACGCATACAGGGTAGATAAAGAAATATATAACCTTGGTCTTCCTATACTTGGAATATGTTACGGGATGCAATTAATAACTGTGGATTTCGGAGGAGAAGTTGTAAGAGCTGACCATCATGAATACGGAAAAGCGGAACTTTTTATAGACGATCCTCACAAACTTTTTAAAGATGTAAGCAATCCTACAATTGTTTGGATGAGCCACTCGGACAGAGTTGAAAAACTCCCTAATGGATTTAAAAGAATTGCACACACTCAAAACGCGCCTTACGCGGCTATCGTAAATGAAGAAAGAGAAATTTATGCAATTCAGTTTCACCCAGAAGTTACACACAGCGTGGAAGGCTCTAAAATTTTAAGAAACTTCGCAAGAGAAGTTTGCGGTGTTACAAGCAAATGGGATATGGCACATTTTGCAAAAGAACAAATCAAAAAAATAAAAGAACAGGTAGGGGACAATAAAGTAATATGTGCGCTTAGCGGAGGAGTTGACAGCTCTGTAACAGCTGCGTTGCTTCATGAAGCGATAAGTGACAAACTTATTCCTATTTTTGTAGACACGGGACTTCTAAGAAAAAATGAAAGAAAAGAAGTCGAACACGCATTTAAAAATGTTCTTCATGTACCGTTAATTACAGTGGATGCAAGAGAGAAATTTTTAAGCAGACTAAAAGGTATAACAGACCCTGAGGAAAAAAGAAAAATAATAGGTCATACGTTTATAGAAGTTTTTGATGAAGAAGCCAAAAAACACAAAGACGCTAAATTTTTAGCACAGGGGACTCTTTATCCTGATGTTATCGAATCTGTTTCAGTTAAAGGTCCAAGCAAAACTATTAAATCTCATCACAATGTCGGCGGACTTCCTGATTGGATGAAATTTGAATTAATTGAGCCGCTTAGAGAGCTTTTTAAAGATGAAGTAAGAAAATTAGGTCTTGAACTCGGACTTCCAAAAGACTTAGTGTACAGACATCCGTTCCCGGGACCTGGACTTGCTATTAGGATTATGGGAGAAGTAAACGAAAAAGATTTGAAAATTTTAAGAGAAGCTGACGCTATATTAATTCAAGAACTTAAAGCCTGGGGACTATATGATGAAGTATGGCAGGCATTTGCCGTGCTTTTAAATGTAAGAAGTGTAGGGGTTATGGGTGATAACAGAACATATGATAACACAGTAGCCGTAAGATGTGTAAGCTCAACTGATGGGATGACTGCAACTTTTTCTCATCTTCCGCATGAATTCCTTGAAAGGGTAAGTACAAGAATTATAAATGAAGTAGACGGTATAAATAGAGTGGTTTATGATATTTCAAGCAAACCGCCAGCAACTATTGAATGGGAATAAAAATTAAGTGAAAAATTAAAAGTGAAGAGTGAAAAATTAATTTATATTTTAACTGATGAAAAGT
>JALVVX010000050.1:14065-22849 GCA_027038555.1 Nautiliaceae bacterium
GGTATAAATAGAGTGGTTTATGATATTTCAAGCAAACCGCCAGCAACTATTGAATGGGAATAAAAATTAAGTGAAAAATTAAAAGTGAAGAGTGAAAAATTAATTTATATTTTAACTGATGAAAAGTATGAAGGAGTCTTAAATTATCCTGTAATTAAAATCAACTTTCTCTCACCCTCTTTATCTTTCAACGGTATAGATTATTTGATTTTTACTTCTAAAAACGGGGTTAGGGCGGTTAATAGATTAACTGATAAATGGATAAAAATACCCTCTCTTGCAATAGGGAAAGCAACTGCGAAAGAGATTGAAAAATTTGGCGGAACACTTGAATATATCGCTAAATCAGCATACGGTGATGAATTTGCAAAAGAAATAACTCAAAAATATAAAAATAAAACATTTCTTTTTTTAAGAGCAAAAAAAATAATCTCTCCGATTAATGAGATTTTTAAGAATTCTTCAAATATTTTGAAAGAAATAGTCATTTATGAAACAATTTGCAATAAACCCAATGAAAAACTAATCAAACCTTCAATAATAATTTTTTCATCACCTTCTACCGTTGAATGTTTCAGTAAAATCAATAGTTTTGAAAATATAACAGCTATTGCAATCGGAAAAAAAACAAAAAACAAATTAAGCAAATATATACAAAATATTTTTATGCCAAACAAACCTTCAATTAATGAGTGCATTAAACTTGCTTCAACTTTACAAAAAAAATCAATAAAAAACCAGAAAATTTTATCTTGTTAATTTTGTCAAATTATAGTAAAATTTTGTAATAAGAATTTCTTATGAAGTCTACATTTTAGTTAACTTCATAAAAAAAGTTGATTGACAAACGCTCAAAGTTTAAGTATAATTATAAATAACCTGGGAGGTGCGCTACCCGCACATTTTGGGGCCCTACAACCAATTTTATTGGGGAGACGGTAGCGGTCGGGGTGTGCGGCGTTAATTCGCCCCTAAACCGGCCCTCCTATCCCCGCTTTGTGACTTGGCGGAGCCCAAAGTCACTGCGTGAACGCCCTCCCGGGTCTTAATCAATTAGAATTAAAATAAAAATTATTTCCAGAATTAAGATTATTGTTTCTCTTATTTGGTGACTGACACTTAATGTAAAATAATTAGGTCATTAGAAAAATGATAATATATTCTATAAGCAGAACTAAAAATAATTTTTAATTTAATTAATATAACAAGTTACTTAATGTAACAAAAATAGTTATAAACTATTTTATAATGTTACTCATTTTCACATATCAACTAAAATTTATAATAACTTTTAATCAATCAAAACAACAAATATGTATTTCTGCTACAATTTATAACTCTTATCATTTTAAAGGATGAAAAATGGATTTACATAATTATTTGGGATATTTAATCGTTTCTGTTTTAACCATTACAAGTCCGGGAGCTGCGATTTTACTCGCCATTAATAATTCAATGAAGTATGATTTAAAAGCCGTTGTCTTTTCAAGTCTTGGAAATATTTTAGGGCTGTTTTTATTATCGTTAGTTGCAATATTTGGGGTTGGAGTATTAATTAAAACATCAGATAAGTTTTTTTGGATTCTTAAAATTATCGGAGCCATTTATCTTATTTATCTCGGAGTAAAACATATGATAAGCGGGCATACAGAATTTCATCTGAGCCAAAGCAATAAACATATAAGAAATTATAGTCCAAAAAAAGTTTTTAGTAAAGGGTTTCTTGTGGCCGCTACAAATCCAAAACCCATACTGTTTTTTACGGCAATTTTTCCATTATTTTTATCACCAAACCATCCGGTTGTTTTGCAGTTTTTTATAATGACATTTACTTTTATGACTATTTCATTTATTTCTCTTATGACTTACGGGCTTATTTCCAAACAAGCAAAAGCTTGGTTTTTTAATGATAAAAGTTTGGAATGGTTTTATAAAATGTCAGGAGCAGTGTTTGTGTTGATGGGAATTGGAATGTTGTTTATTCAAAAATAAACTTTAAGATTTATAAATTACAAAGAAAATTAGACAAAATTTTAAAAACACTTTGAAATTTCCAAAATCAAGGGTAATTTATAGAAATTTAATGGCGACCCCGGCGCGATTCGAACGCGCGGCCTTCACCTCCGCAGGGTGACGCTCTATCCAGCTGAGCTACGGGGTCGTGGAATGAAATTATATCAAAATTATTTAAGTTTTAAAATGACAGCGGCTATTGCAAAACCGCCGTCATGCGTAATACTTACATCGCATTCTTCAACAGTTTTTAAAAGAGAAGGGGAGTTTAATTTTATAATGGGTTTGTTTTTATTGTTCTTTATGACAGATATATCTGAAAAAGAAAAATCTTTTCCTACTCCTGTTCCAAGAGCTTTTGAAAATGCTTCTTTTGATGCGTAAATTCCTGCAATTGTTTCAGGTTTTTGGGAATATTTTTCATCCTCATTTAAAAATTTTAATTTTTCTATTCCGTGTTTATTAATTAATCTTTCAATTCTCTTAATAACAATAATGTCAACACCGATTTTTATCATTGTACTACAAATTCCGTAAAATAAACATTTTTAATTTCTCCGGTTGTTAATATTTCATTAATTTTTCTTTTAATTTCTTCTTTTAATTTCTGTTTTCCTTTTGCGGTTTGAATTTCTTCAACAGACTTTGAAGAAAGTATCTGAATAATCAAATCTCTGATTGCCGGTAATTTTTTATCTATCTCTTTTTGTAAATCCGGAGAATCAAGTTCAAGATCAATTTTGCATTTAAGATATCTATCTGCATTTGGACTTACTAAATTTACAACAAACGGGTCCAATGGATAAATCGGCCCTATTTCTGTCATTGAATCAACTTTATGTTTTTTTTCAATTTTTTGCTGTTGTTGTGGCGGCTGTTGCGTATCATCGTTACCACTTAATAAAAAATAAGCGACTAATCCACCTATAACCAAAAGCAATAAAAGCAATACAATAATAACAATTAAAAGGAGTTTATTTCCACCTTCTTTTTTCGGCTCTTGTTCAACTTCTTGATTTTCTTTTTCTTCCGCCATATTTTTCCTTTATACGTTTGATATAATTTTATCAAAAAAGGTTTGAATTGCTTCAAAACATTTTATATATAATCGGTAAAAAAACAATTGATTTTATTTATTCCTTAGGAGATTTTACAATATTTCAAATAAAAGTATTACTTTTAATGTTTAAACCTCCTTTTAGAGTTTCCAATTTATTGGAACAAATTAAATTTATGGGATATGGTAGTATAGGCGTAATTTTTCTTACATCCTTCTTTACCGGACTTGTAGAAGCCGTACAGCTATATCAAGGATTTCACAAATTCGGAGTTGAAGATTTTATGGGTTATACCATATTTTTATCTATCATAAAAGAATTAGGTCCGGTTTTTGCAGCACTAATGGTTGTAAGTAGGGGAATAAGTGCATATGCGGCAGAGCTTGGAAGCATGAGGGTAACCGAACAAATTGACGCTCTTGAAGTTATGGCGGTTGATTCTAAACATTACCTTATTGTTCCAAGAATCTTAGCTACAATCATTTCAATGCCTCTTTTGATATTATTTTTTGATGCAGTTGCAAATTTCAGCGCCTATTTAATTTCAACTTCATCACTTGGAGTAAATGAATATAAATATCTGGATACAATAAGACAATACGCAGAATTTAAAGATATAAATCAAAGTATTGTTAAAGGACTTGTTTTCGGATATATTATAAGCGCAATTGGTACATATATAGGATATTATACAAAGGGAGGAGCAAAAGGAGTAGGTATAAGTACCACAAGAGCTGTTGTAATATCTTCAATAGCTGTTTTTATGGCTGATTATATACTTTCTACTATCTTTTTAATTTTAAATTGGTAAAAGAGCTAAGAAAATCAATCTTTTGCTTTTCTTAGCCAAGTAGGGATATCAAGAAGATCGGCATCAAGTTCAACTTCTCCGCCTACAACTTTTTTTTGTTTTAACATTTCATTGATTTGATTTAATTTAACTTCTTTGTTTTCAGTTTTATTGACCGCTTTTTCTTTTTCAAAACCGGTTGCCACTATTGTAACTTTGATTTCATCAGGAGCGAGTGAATTATCAGTTGTAGTACCGAAAATAATATCAGCATCCTCATCGGCTTTTTCTTCTACGACAGCCATACTTTCTTGGATTTCCACAAGAGGATAATCTTCATGCATAGTATAATGTACAAGAACTCCCATTGCACCGTCGATAGAAATATTATCAAGTAATGGTGATTCAATTGCCATTTTAATTGCTTCAAACGCCGCATTTTCACTTTTGATTTCACCAACACCCATAAGTGCAAGTCCTTGATGAGACATAACGGTTTTAAGGTCGTTAAAGTCAACATTGATATCGTTTTCACCGTAACTTACAACCATATTGGAAATACCTGTTACCGCTTTAAACAAAACATCATCAACCAGTGAAAATGCTTCTTTTCTACCCACTTTTCTATCAATAATAGTTAAAATTTTATCATTAGGAATAACCACAATTGAATTGGCTTCTTTTTTAAGTTCGTTTGTTCCGGCTTCTGCAAGTTTTCTTCTTTTTGGTCCTTCAAACATAAAAGGTTTTGTTACAACACCGATTGTTAAAGCTCCCACTTCTTTTGCCGCTTTTGCAATAATAGGAGCAGCCCCTGTTCCTGTTCCGCCTCCCATTCCGGCAGAAATAAATACTAAATCTGCACCTTTTAAAGCTTCTTTTACTTCTTCAAAACTCTCCTCAGCAGCTTTTGCACCAACTTCTGGTCTCATACCGGCACCCAAACCTTTTGTAAGAGTTTTACCAAGTTGTATTTTTTTATGTGCCTTACTTGTTTTGAGTGCCTGTGTATCAGTGTTTGCAGCCAAAAGTTCAACATCTTTTACACCTTTTGCGGCCATATAATTTATCATATTGTTTCCTCCGCCGCCTACACCTATTACTTTGATTTTAGGTCCGTCCATTGTTTCGTTTACCATATATAGCTCTTCCATTTTTCCTCCCTTTTTTAGAATAAGTTACCAAGCCAAGTTTTAATTTTTTGAATAAAACCAGCTTCTTTTTTTTGGTTTGATATTATTGAAGTCAATTCTTCTTTTTCTGCGTTTTTTAAGTTATTATTTGTTTCTTCAATAGCTTCAAAAGTCGGTTTTATTTCAGGTTCTTCCGTATCGTTTGATATTATTTTTGTTATGAATCTGTTATTTGAATCTATTTCATAGTTTATACCTTCTCTAATTCCATATAATATAAGCCCTAAAACAGACGAAAACTCGGGTTTTCTAAGATTTTCAAAAAGACCGTTTATCTCTTTTGGATATCCTATACGTACAGGCATACCTTCAAAAAATTCACTTGCTATTTCTTTTGCATTATAAAAGTTTGTAAACCCGCCGGTAAGAACGATTCCCGCTCCTATTTTGCTTTTAAGTCCTGATTCTTCAATTTCTTTTTTAAGAAGTAAAAAAGTCTCTTCAATTCTTGCTGATATTATTTGTGTTATAGCTTCAATTGATGCTTTTTGTTTTTCATTTTCATTTCCGATAACTGAAATTTCAATTAAATCTTCTCCATTTTTTATAATTTGTTCAAAGTTTAATTTTATATACTCGGCATCCGCAAGAGGAGTATGAAGCGCAATTGAGAGGTCATTTGTTATATGATGGCTTCCTACACCGAGTGTATCGGTATATCTAAGAGCTTTATTTATGAAAATTCCAAGGTCGGATGTTGTTGCACCGATATCTATAACAGCAACTCCAAGCTCCTTTTCATCTTCTTTAAGAACTGAAAGTCCACTTGCATATACGGATGATACAAGGTTTTCTATTTCCAGTCCTGCTTGTCTTACTGTTTTTTTGATATTATCAAGACCGCTTTTTTGTATTGCTATAATATGCACACTCACTTCAAGTCTGCTTCCGCTCATACCAAGGGGGTCTTCAATATCGCTCATTTCATCTACTTTGAAACTGACCGGAATTGCTTGAAGAATTTGATAATCTTTTGGGATGTTTGCATTATGAAGAGCCATTTGAATGGCTCTATTGATTTCTTTTATTTTGATTTCATTGCCCGGTATATTTACAATTCCAAAACTTATTATACTTTTAGTGTAAGAAGTTGAAACATTAATTACAGCTTTATTTATCTCGACTCCTGCCACTCTTTTAGCATCAAGATATGCTTTTTTGATCGATTTTGCGGCATTATCAATATTTACTATGCTCCCTCTTTTAATTCCTTTTGAAGTTGCAATACCTACACCGCTAATGGATAATTCGGAAGTTATTTCGTCATAATTTGCTATAACTGCCGCCGTTTTAAAACTGCCTATGTCAATTGCCAAAATATTTTTCAATTTTTACCCTTTATTTTACATATACTTTTATTTTGTATGTTTGAGAAAGAGTATTTAATAAATCATTTAGTAATTCCATATTAATCATTCCTTCCGTTAATTTTACTACATTTTCTCTGTTTTGCTCAAATTCTTTTTTATAGAGCAACTTTTGTTCCTTAATTCTGTAAAGAATCGAAACATCAGGATTTGATTCGGGGATTAAAACAAAATAATTTGGTTTTTGAGAAATAAAAACTTTTTGTAAAAACTCAACCGCTTGTGCAGGTTTTAAATCTTTTATTTTTAAAGCGTCATATTTTGTTACAAAACCTATGTTTTCACCCTTAAATGTTTTATATTCTTCTTTTGAAAGTTCAATAAGCTTTTGTTTTGATTTTAATACAAGAAGTTTTTCAATAACAAAAGGTTTTGCCGTTTCATAATTTAAAGGTTTTGGTTTGATTTCTTCAAGAAGTTTTGCGGTAATAAAACTGTTATTATAAACAAAAGGTTTTACAATACCTTCTTTTTTCAAAATTTGCATTTTTTCTGCGGGAATTATGTCGTTTGCATTATTTATTGTAACAATTTCATAATTTGTTTTATTTGCTTTTAACTTTTTATATGCAAGTATTGCTTTTTTAAACATTTTTTCTTTTGCATAATCGATTTTAACTTTATCTTTCACCTTATCAAAAGATAATATAATTCCACTTGCATTTTTATAATTCTGTCTATTTTTTTGATAAAAATTTTTAAGTTCTTCATCTGTTGCATTAATATCAAGAGGAATTTTTACAAGTGCAATTTTGTATTTTTCATTGCTTAAAAACTCGTTTTTATGTTTTTCCCAATAGTTTTTAATGTCACTCTCTTTCAAATCAACTGAAATATCGGATTTTTTTAAAACTTTTATATCAATATTGTCTGCATTGTAAAGTGCTGAACCAACACTTACAATTTCTGTATTTGTAGGTTTTAAATGTAAAAAAGCAAGAAGTTTTTCAATCAATATTTTTTTTCTTAAACTTTTTTCAAATTCAGCGGGTTTCATTCCCGCATTTCTCAAATACTGTTTATAAGTTTTAGTGTCTTTAAATACTTCCAAAATTTTATCCGCCACTTCTTTATCTGTCACGTAAAGCCCCAAGTCTTTTGCATACTGTCTTAATATAGCATCTTGTATTGCCTGTTGGAGTGCTATTTTTTTAAGACCTAATTTTTCAGCCGTAGCTTCGTCTAAATTGCCACCGAATTGCTTATTGTAAATATCAAAAATACGAGAATATGCATCCTGCCAGTCTTTAACACTTACAGGAGTGTCTTTTACTTCTGCAACGGTTCCTTCTTTATGTGAGAGCTGAAACTGACCCCATCCGACAAATCCTGCACCGATAAAAGCGATTGTTGCTATCCAAATAGTTATTACAAGCCATTTTCTGTGTGTTTGCATCCATTCAATCATTTAAAACCTCTTTTGTCATTTTTGTGTCATTTTTCCCTAATTTTCGGAATTCTTTTGATATTATAATAAAAAAATTATCGCTATTAAAGGGATTTTCAATGAAAAATGCTGAAATTATGCAAATTGACCTAAAATATAACTGGCATCCGTGCACGCAGATGAAAGATCACGAATTTTTACCGATAATACCAATTAAAAAAGCAAAAGGCGTTTATCTTGAAGATTTTGAAAAAAATAGATATATAGACGCAATAAGCAGCTGGTGGGTAAATCTGTTCGGACATTCAAACGAATATATAAATTCAAAAATCAAATCACAGCTTGAAACATTAGAGCATGTTATTTTTGCGGGATTTACACATGAAGGTGCGGTAAAACTAAGTCAAAGACTTTGTGAGTTTACAGGATTTGACAAAGTTTTCTATGCTGACAACGGTAGCAGTGCCGTTGAGATTGCAATAAAAATGAGTTTTCATTACTGGAAAAACAAAGGTAAAATAAGGCCACTTTTTATGAGCCTTGAAAATTCTTATCACGGCGAAACAATCGGTGCTTTAAGCGTAGGGGATGTGGGTCTTTATAAAGACACATATAAAGAGATACTTATTAAAAATATTACAATTCCCATTCCAAAAGACAAAAGCGAAGAAGAGACACAAAAAGCCCTAAAAAAAGCAAGAGAGGTTTTTGAAAAACACCATAAAGATGTCAGCGCACTTATAATAGAGCCTTTGGTTCAGTGCGCCGGTTATATGAAAATGCATTCACCTGAGTTTATAAAAGGATTAAGAAAATTATGCGATGAATTTAATATTCACCTTATAGCGGACGAAATTGCCGTTGGATTTGGCCGCACGGGCACTCTTTTTGCCTGCGAACAGGCCGGAATCAAGCCTGATTTTATGCTCCTTAGTAAAGGACTTACGGGAGGATATCTGCCTTTAAGCGTAGTTTT
>JALVVX010000051.1 GCA_027038555.1 Nautiliaceae bacterium
TTGCAATAATTTCCCCTTCATCAAAAAGCAGAATTCTATCCATTTTACTCGCTTCGCTCATATATGCCGTTGAGATAAGGGCACTCATTCCCTCTTTTCTCATTTCATCGACAATTTCCCAAAGCTCCGCCCGACTTATAGGGTCAACCCCGGTTGTCGGTTCGTCTAAAATCAAAAGTTTAGGCCTTGGAAGAAGTGCCAAAATTAAAGAAAGTTTTTGTCTCATACCGCCGCTTAAATTTCCGGCGAGTCTGTCTTGAAATTCATAAAGCCCGGCCATTTTAAGAAGTCTTTTTTCATATTCTTCGTCTTTTTTAAGTCCTCTTAGGTCCCTGAAAAAATCGAAATGCTCTTTTACGCTTAAAAAATCATACAAAACAAGCCCAAGTCCCTGTGGCATAAGAGAAATTTCATTTTTTATTTTTTCCGCTTCTTTTGGGGAGTGGTAAGCATAATTTTTATAAACTATCTCTCCTTCAAAACTCACTACTCCTGCGATGGCATGGAGAGTTGAACTTTTCCCGGCTCCGTCAGCCCCGATAAAACCTAAAATCTCTTTTTCTTTTAAAGTAAAATTTACATTTTTAATGGCTGTTTTTTTGCCATAATTCACACTTATATTTTTAACTTCTAATAAAATATTCTTGGAACTTGGAACTTGGAACTCATTTACAGCTCCGGTAATTCATCCAAACTTTTCGGCAGACTCCCTTTTCCAATCAAAATAACCCCTGTTGCCGGAAGTCCAAGTTTAAGCAACGGATTTGGACTTATCGGTTTAAGTCTTACCTCATAAACTCTTGTAATCCTCTCAGCCCTTACCGCCACTTCTTTTGGTGTAAACTCCGCTTTTTTGGCTATTTTACTTACTACCGCCTCTATCGGTTTATTCGGATATGCATCAAGAAAAATTTCGGCTTTGTCTCCAAGTTTTATTTTCCCGGTATAAATTGTATTTACATAAATTTTGAGATACAGACTCTTAGGATTTATAAGTGTTGCAACAGGCATTCCAGCGCCAAGAACTTCTCCGATGTTTGCAATTTTTGTATCAACATATCCGTTAATCGGAGACTTTATATTAAGCTCACTTAAAATCACTTTAATTACGTCTCTTTTTTGTTTTAAGGCATTAATTGCGTTTTGAAGAGCTTTTAAATTTTCTTTTGCTGCAAGTGCAACTTCGTATTTTTTCTTAAAAATTTCAATTTCTTTATTTAAAGCGTCTTTTTTTGCAATTAAGCTATTTAATTTATCAATATCTGTTTTTGTTTTAAGTCTTGCAAGTTCGAGTTTATGGTGTTTTTCCATATTTCTTTTTACAAGTGAAGCAATTCTTTTTTCATCTTTTTTATCCTGTTTTATCACTTCTTTTAACGCATTTATATCCGCATCTAATGCTTTTAATTCTTTTTCTTTTGCCTCATAGGCGTTTTTTGCTATTTCAATACCGTTTAAAATTTTGGCTTTTGTGAAATTAAGCTCATTTTCTTTGGCTTTTATTTCAAAATTAATGGCATTTAGCTTTTTAATGTATTCTTCGTCTGAAATTTTTGCAATTATTTCGCCTTTTTTTACGATATCCCCGGTATCAACTTTCAATAAAGAAATTCTCCCCGGATATTTTGTATTAATATTTATCAAATCACCGTCAACCACCCCGACAGCTTCCACAAGATAAGAAGGCAGTTTTTTTGCATTTAACTTGTTATAAATTAATACAACACTTATAATTAATAATCCCAAAATTAAAACAATTAATACATTTCTTTTTAATTTTCCATTCTCCATTTTCCATACTCCATTCAATTTTGATTTCCTCCGTCAATATTCGCTTTTAACCTATAAAAGAAAATTTGAGATTTAATATACTCTCTTTTGGCTTTTGCTTCGGCAAGTTTGGCAATTGCCGAATTTAAATCCGTCACATCCGCCAAACCTTCATCAAATTTCGCTTTTATATATTCATAGTAACTTCTTCTTGCCTTTATTTCTTTATTTGCTGAAACAAGCCTTTTTTCATAGGCTTTTAAAGTTAAAATATCGTTTCGATATTCCGTTTTAACTTTATTTAAATAATCTCTCAAAAAAATATATGTTTTCATTTTTGTAAGTTTTGCCGTTTGAAGTTTTGATTTGTCAGCTCCTCCATTGAATATATTATACTTAAATGAAAGTGCCATATATGAACTGTCAATATTTCTGTAATCATTGTTATTTAAAGTGGCATCTGTGGCTTCTTTTTTAAGACCTGCTTGAAAATAAACTTTCGGATAAAAATTTGATTTTTGCAAATCAATGTTCTTCATAGTAATTTTGAGTGTGTTTTTTATTTCTTTAACATCAGGCCTTTGCAAAAAACGTGATTTTTTAAGACTTATTTGCGGTATATCCGATACAGATTCTATTTTTTTATTTAAAATATAGCTTAACGTATTTAAAAGAGATTTTTTCTGTGCTTTAACCTCATCTTTTTGAGCCTGTATTTCATAATATTTTGCATCAATTTCATCAAGTGTTGATTTATTTATCAGTCCTTCTTTATAAAGAGCATTGGCTTTTTCCTTGGCCGATAAAAGAGCGTTTTGCGCTTCTTTAAGGGCGTAAATTTTCTGTTTTAAGGCATATATACCTGCATAAATCCGTGCCGTTTGAAGTTTAAGGTTTCTTTTTAAATTGTCTAATTTTAATTTTGATTTAATAACATTTAATTTTTCTATATCAATAAATGAACTTATCGCATAACCTGTAAATACTGGATACGAATATGTCAACATTCCTACAAAATTACTCTTTTTCCCAACTGTAAGTTTTGAGTGTATATCTTTATAAACAAGCGGATAAAGAGGTGCGCTTCCCGCATTTTGTGCGGCTATCGGCTGAGGAGAATTCATTTTCATAACGGGTCTATCTAAAAGATACATATAGTCATATTCCAAATCAAGCTTCCCGTAATTTTTGGCTTTTGCCTGTTTTAATTTCTCTTTTTGAATTTCAATGTTTTTTTGATAAATTTTTACAATATTTGATTTATTTATATACTTAATTAAATCATTAAAAGTTTCAGCATTTAAAAAAATCGGCAATAATAAAATAATTTTCCATTTCATTTTTTATCCTTTTTTAAAAGTTTATAAACAAGCCCTATTTCTTTTTTAAAAACTTCTTGTTTGTCTTTTATTAAAAATGTAACTTCACTTTCCAAAAAAAGCCCTTCACACATATTGTAGATTATGTTTTTATACTTTAATGCCTTTTTTTTGAGCTCTTTTCTCTTAATTCCTTCTTTTAGTATATCCTCTAATATATTGTAATAAAACGATTTGCTTTTTGTGGCGTAATTTTTCATCTCCTCATTTGAGGAGGTAAGAGCAATTGCTAAAAATTCTTTATAAATTTTTTGAAGCTCGTAATGGTCTTTATAAAAAAATTCAAAAAATATTAAAAGTTTTTCGAAACTGTTTTTTGCATTATCAAGTCCTGTAAAAAGCTCTGCGTTGAATTCTTCTTTTAAAATATTTAGTATTTCAAAAACCATATCTTCTTTGTTTTTGAAATATTCATAAACAGTGCCCTTTCCTATCCCTGCCGTTTTTGCAAGCTCCGAAATAGTTACTTTCATCCCTTTTTCAAGAAGAAGGTCTTTGCATTTTATAGCTATTTCTTTTCTTTTTTCTTCTTTATTTACTATTTTCGCCATAACTTATCCTTAATTTTATAAGTTTTATAATTACCAGCATAAAAACAAATAAAGCTCCCACAACTCCCCAAAATCCGGCATCCATCCAGACATATTTAAATCCGTAATTGAAACTGAAAAACTCTTCAATATGCATAAAAAGAGCTTTTGCCTTCTCTCCTATCATAAATGAAAGTTTATGAATCAGCTCCTCCACCAAGTCTCTGTTTTGCAATATAACCATACCGTCAAATTCTTTATTTTTATAAAAAACAAGATTATTCGTAGCAAGTGCGGTACCAAAACTCCCTCCGATAAATCTTACATAATCCATTGTGGTAATGGCTTGTTCTATTTTACTACCCGCATTTTGCATAACAAGTGTGGTAATAGGGGCAAAAAAGAGTCCCATTGCTATACCAAAAGGCATTGTTTTAAATACTGCTTCCATAAAAGGCGTGTAATAATTTAATGTAGTAAAAAGATATGAGCTTAAAAGATAAATCAAAGCGCCTGCAAAAAGCACGGGGATTGGTGAATATTTATCACTCAAAAATCCGGCTATAAGACTGACAATACCTATCCATATACCAAATCCAAGCACTCCAAGCCCTGTCTGAATAGAACTTAATCCCTTAATTTGTTCGTAATATATCGGCACAAGATAAAAATACTGATACATAGAAAATCCAAGCAGGATAAAATAAACCAAAATCCCAAGAGTATAATAAGGATTTTTAAAAAGTGAATAACTAAAAAGCTTTATTTTGCTGTAATATTCGCTTATAATAAAAGCCAAAAGCCCAAACCATGCCAAAAAGCTTAAATAAATTATTTTTTCACTTTCAAACCATCCGTACTGCTGTCCTTTGGAAAGAATTATCAAAAGAGCCAGAGTAAAAATACTTAAAAATACAACCGATACGAAATTAAGCGGATATTTTTCTTTTTTGGCAGTTTCTGGCAGAATAAAGACAGAAAAAATTACCAACACTATTCCGATTGGCACATTTACAAAAAACACACTCCTCCATCCGAAATATTCAGTCAAATATCCCCCAAGCGTTGGGCCGATTGCCGGGGCAAAAGCAACTCCAAGAGCAAATATTCCCATTGCAATACCTTTTTTTGAAGGGGGAAACAAAGAAAACAAAATCGCCTGGGATGTAACCATTATAAACGCTTCTGCAAATCCCTGAATTGTCCTTGAAAATATAATAAACCCGAGTGTATTGGATATACCGCACATAAAAGACGCTATGGTAAAGACCGCCACGGCAATTATATAAACCCACTTGTATCCGTAATGTTTTAATACCCACTCAACAACCAAAAGCGCCACTGCGGCTGAGAGCATATAAGCGGTTATTACCCATTGCACTCCATACATATCTGTCGATAAAGGACCTTTTAGTTTCGGGACTATAATATCTACAACCGTCGTATCAAGAACAGCCATAAAAGCACCGACTATAACTAATAAAATTGAGAATGTAAAATGGAGAATGGAGAATTTATTTTGCATTTTTTACTACTTTTACAAGCATACTTATAAGTTCATTCAATAAATTTTCTACATGTTCCACTTGAATTTTAGATAAAAATTCACTTGCTACTAACAAATCCAGCCAATATTTAGTTTCTCTTGCCTCTTTTAGAGCAATAGACATTTTTGCTCTGAATTCTTTTTTACTGATTGCATCATTTGCTTCTACAACATTTGCTCCAATAGAAGTTCCACTTCTTAAAATTTGCTTTGATAATACAAATTCGTTCTTTTTAATCAAATATTTATAAATTTTTATAATTTTTAAAGAAAATTCAAAAGATTTATCTTTTAATGGATTCTCCATTCTCCATTCTCCATTCTCCATTCTCCATTCTC